>DAVD01000010.1:19352-77314 GCA_002505405.1 Candidatus Poseidonia alphae
ATTCTCGGAAGCCAACCAACCAAGATTGCTCGTGAAAAGGCTGCAATCGCTCGGGCCTTCCGACCCTTGGTTGTTCGCGCCCCAGACGATCAAGAGGTTTTGGAAGCCATAGAGGAAACAGCGTCAAATGCTGGAATGAAACTTCTTGGCGAAGAAGTCGGCCCTGCCGACCTCGTTATGGTCAACATTCCAACAGGGACGACGTATCGTGAGGAAGCAAAACTACTGGTCAATGCCGTTTGGCCCTACCTCGCCGGCGTCAACACCCAGTTGGAGCCGGATACCAGCAATTGCATTTGGCCTGCTCGAATGCAGTTTGTTGAATCACAACGTTCCTTTGAACCCCATTTTCTCCTTGATGGAGCGCATAATCCAAGCGGTCTGGAGCGAGCTGTAGAAGAACTCCATCACCGGCCTGAAATTCAAAGGGGAGATTGGGTTCTTTTGTTTGGCACCTCTCCACAGGTTGATTTGGAAGAGGCAGTATCACACATCATTCAACTTTGCACATCAAATCCACCTTCAGGCATTATTCTAAGCGAACCTCAAGGGGGACGCTACCCTGCAGTTCCGGTGATTGAACTCAACAGTTTGTTTTCTTCCCTTGGAATTCAACCGTCGTTGCATCCGATGCCCAAGGATGCGGTAGAGCATGCTCAAGCGGTATATGATCAATCGATTCTGGTGGTTTCGATTGGGTCGCTTTACATGCAAGGGAACGTCTTGACCTCCTTGGGTGTGGACACAAACGAGGACTTGAGTTTTGTAGCGAAGCACTGATAGAAGTGCGGCTGGTGTGAGGAGTTGGTGAGCCAATGAAGGACAAGCATCTAGCTATTAGAATTCAACAATGTCTTGCCCTTGCTGAAGCCTCAAATTGCCCTCGGCGTACCTTTGGTGCTCTGTTGGTTGACCCTGAGCGCAACGTCGTTCTCATGGACGGGTACAACGGCGGCCCTCGTGGCGGTGGGCGCTTGTGCGGTGGCGAAGAATGTTTACGCGACACCATGAACATCACATCGGGTACTCGGGTTGAGATTGGATGCCATCATGCTGAAATGAATTTGATTTGCAATGCTGCTGCTAACGGTGTTTCAACCAACAAGGCATGGCTTATCGTAACAGGTGAACCTTGTATGATGTGCGCAAAACTGATCCATCATGCAGGAATTTCTCAGGTCGTTATTGTCGATGGCGGTTTCATGGGTGAGAACGGGGTCGGGTATCTGGAAGACCATGGCGTCGTCATCCAACGAACAGAAGGACCTCAAGACCCACGTGCTTAATCGTCAACCAGCCAAGCATATGCTGACACGGTTCGTTTTGTAAACAACGAATGTTGGTTCAGTCACAGCAGCTCTTTTCGATGCTGTTTTGGGCGCAGAAACAGGTCTTTGCAGGAACGATGTCAGCACGAGAACTGCGTTCGTTGAACAATGCAGTGACCTCAGCGAGTTCTTCGGGAGCATCGCCGCGTGCTTCCAGACAGAGTTTGAGGCCCAAGAGGCCCCACATGTTGTCTTTCCAGAGTTTAATGTCAGCACGATAAACCGCTTCAGCTTCTTCAAACTCACCTTGTTCGTGCAGGAGTGCACCAAGAATATGTCGCACAGGTTGCATTTGGCCCCAAGGTTCGTTGTAGGCAAGGTTGAGTGAAAGGTCAACGCCACGGCGAAGGTGGTCAAAGGCTACGGTAAAGTCGGAATCTTCTCCACGTTCTTTTGCGAGGAATTGTTTGCGGTATTCGATTTCACCAGCCAATACAGCTGCATTTACAAGCAGAATACAAGGCCCATCGCTTGGATCTTGGTACATCAAATTGTTGTGAAGTACACGTCCAGCAAGGGCAGGGTTCTGAAGAGCCTCATCAAAGAGGACCTGTTCTGCTTCTGCCTCGGGAACCATTCCTTTGGATGCATAGGCAACGCCTCTTGCATAATGCTGGGTTGCAATAGTGGCTGGGAAAACACCCTTGTCGCTGTACATTGGTTCAGCAAGGATTTCGTCCCACTTTCCGAAGCGAATCATCACGTGCCAAGGCATGGTGACATAGGACTCGAGGAATATGGCGCCCATTGGAATGACGCCAGCGAGCATGAACTGCACGCCAGAGTTCTCATCGCCAGCAGGTAGCGTATCCACTGCCTTACGTGCATATTTCATGGCCACTTCGTATTGCCCCTCAAACATGGCACACCAAACCACAAAGTGGTGGTTGTGCATTCGGTAGAACTTGTAGAATTGAGATTCATTTCCACTCAGTTCAACATAACGGTCATCGGCTTCAACCGCTGCAATGTTGCATTCTACAGCCTCTTTCCACTGTCCGACCCAAGCATCGATGTGAGAGGGCATGTGGACGAGATGGCCCATTCCAGGCATGGCGGTGCGCAATACATCTGCTGCAGGGAGGGCGCGCTCTGGGAATGGAGAGAGTTCCAATGCGTGGCAGTAGAGGTGGCACAAAGCAATGTGTTGTTTGGCTCCTTCTATGTTTTCAAACGAATCTTCCATGACCTTGATCAACAGCAGTGTGTTGTCGTCAGCAGGAGTGATTTCTCCCGTGGTGGTGTTCTTGTCCCACAGCTGCCACGCCTTCAAATTCATGAGGGCTTCAACGTAAACTGAAGCGACGTCCAAATTCCCGTTGTACTTTCGGTACAGGGGCTCCATTGCTTCTGCAAAGGCAGCATTGAGTTCAGGGCTGTTGCCCATGTTGAGGACGGTTGGATCTGCAGCATCACGAGCTTCGGCTGAGTGGCGCTGGGCCAATGCATCAATGAGGTCTTGCTCAAGTTCAGTACAGTTTCCTTTGAGGGCGACTGCTTGTTGAATTGGGTCGTGGCCGGACCCAAGCCCGGGGCTCCAATTGTAACTGGAAGACAGGCAGTAGGCAATTCCCCACCATCCCATAGCGCAGGTCGGGTCGAGTTCGGTAACGTTCATGAAGCATGCAATCGCTTGTTCATGGTTGTAATTGAGCATGTGCCCATGACCTCGGACGTACATGGCCCGTGCTTCTTCATTGGCGCAGGTAATGGTTGTTGCAAAGAAATAATTCGACGCGTCGCCGAAGTCATAATCGGTTGGTGCAAGTGACATGATGAGCCCTATTTTGTGAAAGGTATAAGCACTCTGCCTCTGTTCCACGAATTTGATATTAAATGAAAGTAATTAGTTACAGAGACTTATTTCTTAGGTTGTTATTGCATGCCGAATCGGTCTTCTTTGTCACCGTCTTTCCCTTGATTTTTCGTCATGAAGAACAGAACCAGTCCTGCGCCGAGTAAGAGTGTCGCGCCAAGAGCCGTGAGTACCGTTGTACTCAGTCCTTCTGAGGCGTCTGTTCCAGCGTTGGCCTCATTGAGGACGATCGCTGACGATGTTGTGTTCAATTCTCCGAATTGGTCAATGGCACGAAGTTGGACTTCATGGGTTCCGAGAGGCGTTCCTGTGCGAACCGATAGAAGGGCTGTGAACACCCCGTCGTTTGCAACCTCATCGCCACCGTTGGTTCCGTCATCGTACATCCGTATCCAAGAAGTTTCGCCCACCGGAGAAAACACCCCCATGTCAATTTGGACCCTCTCAATGCCGTCTGGGTCGTAAATTTGAACGGAATAGGGAATTTGCTCCACGCCGTTCTTCTCGATTATTGCTGACTGAGTTGTTATGGTTGGCCGATCGTTTTGAATCGTAACGGCAATGGGTATGGATGAGGTTGATTGAACGTAGTGCGGGCCAAATACGGGATGGCCGACAGAGCCATCAACAGGGGTCCAAACACGGTGTTGAGCGATTGCCCCCAAGGTATCATTTGATCGGAAGAGGAGGGATCGTTCCCCTGGCGTCATTCCATCTGGCATAACGAACATCCCAGCCCAACTTCCTGATTGAGCAGGTTCAGAGAGCGTGAGAAGAGTGAGTTCCCCTCCGTATTCCCGGAGGTCCAGTTGCACTGAGGTAACTCCATGTCCGTCGTAGGCTTGGACATTGATCACAACCGATTGCCCTCGTTGAAGGCTGGATGGGGCAATTTCGACTTGGGTAAGCCGAGGTGCTTGATTAGCGACCATGATCTGTCCCGTCGCTTGACTCACGGCTCCAAAGCTGTCTTCAGCGGTGATGTTCACTTCATGCAACCCCGTTTCCAATCCTGGAACATTGAACGAAGCGGTGTAAACATCATCACCAATGTTAGAATCTCCGTTGAGTCCACGGTCGTTGAGTTCTGTAATGGCGCCTCCAAGAGGCGTTAGGTCAACATGAACTGAGATGACGTTCCATTCTGCATCTGGGACTGGAATTTCAATGTGGGCAGTGCTTCCACCTTCGCCTAAAACCAGGCCTTCTCGGAGCTCCAGTGTGCCGATGTTGGGGGGAGTGTTGTCGTCTTCACTGACGATTTCAGGAGAGAGAACACGCTCGAGATATTGCGTTTCGTTCATGAACGCCACTTCTCCCGATTCTCCAAATGGAATGGCGAGGGAGCGAGACACGCTGGAAACCAAACCTTGCAAGGGGCCGACCGAAACGAGTGCTCCCTGAGCAGTTCCCAACGACCCATCATCGCCGTAGACTCCCGTCCAATCGATGACGGTCAAATTGTGCCCGTCCCGGGCATCTATCCTGGTCGATCCTGCTGTCAGGATCATCGGCAGCCCCTCTTGGCCGTTCAAGCGCAGCACGTCCCCTGGTTGAAGTGGAATCGGCATGAACCCGGTTTCTCTCCCTACGGTTAAGTCACCAAGGCCACTTTCTGCAACGGGAGCGGTCGCATTGACCTGTTGAGGGCTACGTTCGGGTCGTTCATCCCCTTCAGAAGGGTCAGGGCCGGTCTCTCTCCAGACAAAACGAACGGTCTTGTTGTCCCATTCGGAGTGGACGACTTGATAATCCCAAGTCTCGTTATGAGTTGCTCCAACGCCGGCACCGTCAAAGAAATTACCACCGTTGACGCCGGTGATGTTGAACCAGGAATCCTGATGAATGACATTCACAGGGAAAAGTTGTCCACTTGCATTGGCTTGTTCTCCCGTTTCTTCAATGCCTCGGACGATACCGAATGTTCCTTGGACATCACCAGAGAGGGTTCCGTCCACGTGGAGGTTATCGGTCAGTGTTGTTCCGTTGACTACCTTTGAGCGAATTTCAAGAATGGTACCGTTGACAACAAGCGTTGAATTTTCTTCAGCATCATCAAACCCGAACGTACCCGAGCCCCACAACTCTTCTTTTTGCAGAACACGGATGCCTTCTTCCCATCGCTCAACTTGGACGAACCCGTCCAAGGATACATCCATGCGAGTGCCTTCATCAATCAATACAAAATCAGCCATGGCTTCCAGTTGGTTATGTTGTAAGACTCGAATTCCATCAACATCGTGGTATTCAAAGAAGAATACAGAAAGTTCACCGGTGATGTCAAGCGATGAATTCTCATCGTCTTCTTCCATGATGTCAAGGGACCCGGTAGCCTCCACAGAGAGAATTTCTTCGACAATTCCCATCGTTAGGGAACGGTTGAGGTGGGCTTTCGACACGTTAGCACGAACTTGGGTAACGGTTCCATCGTCCTCGGTTGTAATGTTTAGTTTCCCGTATCCCTGCGCATCGAAAAGTTGGTGCGTCAATATGCCTCCAACAACGGTTTCATTCTTCCACAATTGGGTGAAAACAAGGTCAAGGTCCGTTTGAGTCCCATTTGAAGATTCCAAGGTTCTGAAGGTTCCGTTACCAAGTTCCCAGGATTCAAGTTGCTGGCCAGAGCGCTCCTGCCATCCTTGTCCATCAAACGTGAGGATGAAGCGTTGTTCACCCTCATCGTTTTCGTAGGCTTGATCGAGACCCCACGTTGTAGACAGCATGATTTCATGGTCGTCCATCGGTTGGTTCCAAATACCGACCTCAAACTGCCGTTCTACAGAAATTGGCTGGACGAGCGTTTGGCCGTTGTGTTCGGTGATGCTCACTGTCAAACCGATGATATCAGCCCATTCAACCGACGTATTCAATTCGACCAAGGCTGTTCGTTGATCGCTCTCATACCCCCACTCAAGTGACCAACTAACCTCCAAGAGAGAATCGTTTCGCTCATGCTCGATATCGAGTTGGAAGTCATACGAGCCGTTGTCGGAAAATGTCAACAAATACGCATGGTCGTTTGCTCCCGACCCCCCCTCTATCCAATGGGTTGCGATGGTGACCGAAGGCGCCATTGGAGCCTGAGCTTGTATGGGCACCGTTGAGAATAAAAACAGAAGCAACATACCAATGGAGAGGCTGCGCCGATTCCGGTTCATGGTCAAAACGGAGTGCTGCTCCTCTTCAAAACTTTGGGACCTTTGTTTGGTCAAAGGTCCAAGACGTATCCAAAAATCAATGGAAGTACGATTGTAGCATCGCTCTTGATGTTGAAGCGGGGAGTTTCCGGCCCGAGTTTGCCCCAAGTAATCTTCTCATTTGGGGGGGCGCCCGAGTATCCTCCATAGGAAGGAGACGCATCGGTAATTTGTGCAAACCAAGACCACAGTGGCACAGCCTCTTGTAAATCTTGATTCAAGAGGGGTACGACACAAATGGGGAAGTCACCAGCGATTCCTCCGCCAACTTGTAGGAAGGCCAGCGGGGTTGCTGTGGAGCGGTAGAATTCAATCAGTTTGGTCATGTATTCAATGCCGCTTTGCACGGCCGAAGCCTTGACGATTCCTTCGGTGCATCGTGCAGCGAAGATGTTTCCAAGCGTTGAATCCTCCCAACCGGGTACGAAGAGTGGCAAGTTGACCTCTGCAGCAGCTAGCAGCCAAGAATGGCTTGGGTTTGCGTCGTAAACTTCCTCCAAGCAACCGCTGTTGAGCAATTCATAGAGGTATTCATGGGGAAGTCGAGAAGTCCCCTCCTGACTTGCTTCCTTCCACAAGGCGAGGACATGGTGCTCGATGTTTCGAATCGCTTGTTCTTCAGGTATGCACGTGTCAGTAACGCGGTTCAAGTGGCGCTCGTGAAGGTTAACTTCATCCTCGGGGCCCAAATTGTCAACGTTTTCAATGCGCTCGTAGTGTGAACGTGCAACGAGATGGAAGACATCTTCCTCCAAGTTGGCCCCCGTACACGAGATTGCAGCCACGTTCCCTTGACGGATCATCTGAGCCAGGCTCCGTCCAATTTCAGCGGTACTCATGGCTCCGGCGAGCGTGAGGAACATGCTGCCGCCCTGATGCAGGAATTGGGTGAGTGAATGGGATGTTCGTTGTAAAATACCTGCGTTAAAATGGTGAAAATGTTCGTCAACAAATGCTCGGACTGACATAACATCAGGCTCCGTGTAAAAATCGCCGAACTTCATTTCGCTGCATGAGTTCAAGCTCGGGCATGGCTTCAGCCAATCGCTCATGAATGTAATCAGCCACGACATTCGGGTCACTTTCACCACAGGTGAAACAATCAATGGCGAGCCAACCACGGTCAGAGTAACAGTGCGCAGTCACATGGCTTTCGTCAATGAGTACAACTGCTGCAAACCCGAGGGGAGATACGCTTCCGTCAAATGGAGCAACATGAGCGTGAACTTCTCTTGCGTTGGCTTTCTTAACAGCGTCTTGTAACAGATTGAGCATCCATTTTCCTTGTTCCTGCTCATCATATGCATAGCCCGTGTAGTCGAGAAAGACATGGGTTCCATGGGACTCGTGCTCTTCCATCATTCCCACCTTGTGCGTGCTCAGGCCTTCCGTTCTTCAATTTGATGAGGGAGTGGTTTTGCTCCATTCCTTGAAAAATGTAGATTTAAAATGCTCTTGTGGTTCACCATTTGATGGCGTCCAGCGTCCTTCTTGCCGTGCGAGAATGTGGCTTGCAACCGCTTTGGTAGCCAAACAGGCAGCGGTAAATTGGGTTAGGGGAGTGTCCTCTTGAGCAACGATTTCGTTGACGTCAGCACTGATGACCGTGGCGTTTGGTGCTGCAAAAACCGCCTCGATCGTTTCGATAACCTGCCAGAATGAAAGCCCACCTGGGACGGGAGTTCCTGTTGCAGGGACCAGTGATCCATCCAATCCATCAATGTCCAAAGTGAGGTGAACCGGCCCCGAGAGGTCGTTCAGGGAATCAAGCCATTTCTTCCAAGATGCGGCACCTGTGTGAGGATGTTGAGTGTCTTTGGCAAAAAAGGTCGTGATGCGGTCGTCGGAATTGATGAGGGCGATTTCTTGACGGGAGCAGGCCCGAATTCCGGCCTGTAATAGTGCGCCGACGCCAAGGTCTAGGCTGCGAGAGGCCGCACATGCATGGGAAAAAGGTTCGTCATCAAGCGATTCCCGGAGGTCGGCATGAGCGTCGATTTGAACGATGGTTAGTTTGCTTAGGTCCCCATTCACCAATGGATGATGGCTTGCAGCTTGAATGATAGGGGGTAAAATGCCGTGTTCTCCGCCTAAAAACAGCGGAAATTGGTGCCCCGAGTACCATGGTTTTGCATGGTCGACCAATTCGTCCAACTGGCCCATCAAGTTCCCAGCAGTTCCTTCCCATGCATCCTCTGTGCGGATGATGACGCCTGCCGGTAAATCAGTGGAAAGCAAGGGGTCGTACAATTCCACCTGCCCGCTTGCTTCTATACACGCTAACGGCCCTTCTGCGGTGCCGGTTCCATACGAAGTGGTAAGTTCAAATGCCAATGGCAGAATGACCACATCCGCATTCCCTTCGGTTGGAGGTAAACCAAGGAATTGCCCCTCCACAAAGAACTCATCCATTGAACCGGTGCGGGTGCTGACACCTTTATGATTTTGCCGATACACACTCACCCAATGGATTCGGTTTAGAGAATCCAGTTTTCATGAATATGAGTAGAACATTTAATATGGGTCGGAGTACAATATTAAATAGCAACGGGGAGTACTGTGTGGGCCGCTTAAGGCTCCTCGGCGGGGTGAATATATGGGAATGACATTACCAGAATTAACGAAAGCAATTCAACAACATATCGATTTGGATATGGACACAGAGGTTGCCCAAGGTATGGCAGAACATGCTCTCGGCTTCTTTGGCTTCTACAATCGTATCATCGACAATGCCCTTGAGCCTACCGACCGTAACCTGTTTTACATGTTCCAAGACTACGACCTACTCACTACCGAATCCGAAGAAACAACCCTGTGGGATGGCCGAGAATGGAGGATTCACTACTGGAAGTTCAAACCCGACCTTCGAGAGCGTGTGGAAGCTTACATGCAACGCAATCTTCAGGAAGAAGACATCGATCCATTCGCTGATATTTACAGTACCGACGGACCGAGCATCTGGACTCGTGAGGCGGAGAGGATTTCAAATCCCAACGCATTCACATCCGATTGATAATTTTGGTTAACTACTTGAATCACGGGGACGAGGGTAGGCTATGCGAGTGTGGGGTCTTTGTGTCCTTTTCCTTGCAGGAAGTTTCGTTCCGTTGGCGGCTGCACAGCAACCTGACCTTGTTCAAGAGCACTGGTACCACTCCTATGCAACGCTCACCGTCGACGTCAATGCATGGGCGGACGACCATCCCGAAATTGTTGACTTGACCGTTGCTGGTCAAACCGAATTGGGCAAGAACCTCTGGGTCGTACGAATTTCGGACTGGAGTAACGAAACCAAACCCGATGGCTCTGCGAAAGAAGTGGTATACATTGACGGTGGTCATCACGGGAACGAACATCTCGGAACAGAATTAGCCTTTTTGACGGCTGAACACTACATTGAGGGCTGGGTTGAAGGCGACGAAGAAGTTGTGAATGTCCTCACCAATACTGAACTTCATATTCTCATCATGCTCAATGCCGACGGTAACGATTTGGACACGCGTTGGAACATTAACCAAGTTGACTTGAACCGTAATTATGACCATCACTGGAACGAACAGGATGAGACACAACCTGGAAGTGGCCCGTTCAGTGAAGCCGAAACACTTGCTAATTCGATTTACATGAACACCGTTGTCCCTGACGCAGACCTCTATGTGACGATGCACACAGGTGTGTGGATTATGCTCTATCCATGGGGCTATATTCCTGACCAACCCATCGACTGGGAATTGTTTCATCACATCCGTGAGGATGTCAATACCAACATTTCTGAAATTCCCATTCGTAATGCAAATCAGGGATTGTATCCAAACTCGGGTACCAGCCGAGATTACGGCTATGGAATCATGGGATTCCCAACCTTTACCTTTGAAACCGACGATGAACAATGGCTTCTCGGCACAGTAGAACAACTTTCCAGCCGTCTTGGAGAAGAACTGGACGTTATGGAATATCTCATCTCGAACGTATGGTATTGGAGGGCGCGACTGGATGTTCGTAGTATTGATGTGTCTGATAGTCAACTGACCGTCGATGTTCAGAATCATGGCCACGCCACTACCAACAATGCAAGTTTGCAATATTTAGACAGTAATGGGGACATGGTATGGGCTTCTCCATTATTCAGCGTCAATGCAACCAACAGTACCGTCCAGACCTTTGATGTGAAAGGCATTGATTTCTCCAAGGACGGGAAATGGAATTTCAATTATCAAAAACGAATCATTGAATCATCTCAATGGGTGAATGAAACCATTACTCCGAACTCACTTCTTCTCCCAGGGGAAGAGGAAGGCTCCTTCTTGATTGGATACGGGATCTTCCATCCGCTCAGCATCATCGTCGGATTCATTGCCGTGGCGAATGTTCTCAATCAACGCCCATCGGAGTCCCATAAGAAAACCGAAACGAATGAAATCGGTTGATGTCCTCTGTTTTCACCCATTGAAGGCCTGCTCTTGCGACGGAATCTTCATTGAATTGAGGACGAGGTTTCAAGAGGGAAAAGAGAGTCGGAGTTTTAGGTGAACACCATGCAAGTAACAGTGAGTTCAGGAAACAACATCAACGGCACCCTTGTTCTTCCTCTTTTTGAGGGCGCAGAAACGATTACGGATAACGCAGAAGGCGTCCCAGCAGACCTCAAGAGCCAAATCAACCGCGTGCTGAGCCAAGGCGATTTCAAAGGTAAAGCAAACAGCCTCATGTCGTTGTACGGTACCGAAGGCGGAAAAGCCATTCTCGTTGGCCTAGGAAAGGAAGATAAGAGCACATCTCAAACCTACAGAGACGCCGGCGCTACCGTCGTTGCACAGCACAAGAAATCTCACGATTCGGAGCTGACTGTTGTGTTTCATGCCTCTGATGCAACCGAAATCATCGCCTTCTCAGAAGGAATGATGATGAGGGATTACAAGTACGACGTGTACAAGAAGACCGATGAAGATGACGGAAAAACACCTTTGACTGCCCGAATTAACTGCAATGAAGGGGACGCATCCGCACTCTCTCTCGCCATTGATCGTGCTAGCGCTGTCGTGTCCGGAGTTCACCTTTCCCGTGACTTAGGAAACTGCCCTCCAAACGATATGTATCCTATGGCCTTCGCTGAAATGGCGGAGAAGTGGGCTGATGAATACGATAATGTCAAGGTCGAAGTCATTGATTACGAAACGGCAAAGCGCCACGGAATGGGTGGACTTGTTGCCGTTGGTATGGGTTCGTCCCGTAAACCGTGCATGGTCATCTTCACTCTCAATGGGGACCAGAAAGGTCGGCACCCCGTGTTGGTTGGAAAGGGAATTACCTTTGACACCGGAGGAATCTCCCTCAAGCCTGGTGCAAACATGGACGAAATGAAGTACGATATGGGCGGCTCCGCAACCGTATTTGGAACCATGCAAGCCCTTGCAGCCATAGCGTACGACAAGAAGGTCGTTGGAATCACTTGCATGGCTGAAAACATGCCTGCCGCCAATGCTCAACGCCCAGGAGACGTCATCAAAACGCTATCGGGGAAAACCATTGAAATTCTCAACACCGATGCCGAAGGCCGTCTTGTTCTTTCAGATGGACTTTGGAAGGCAGGGACGGACTTCGATGCTGAATACATCATCGACTTTGCAACCCTCACAGGGGCATGTGTCGTTGCGCTTGGACATGAAGCGACCGGCCTATGGTCAAACGATGATGACTTCCGAACTCGGATCCACGAAACCAGTAAGGAAGTTGGCGAACTTGCTTGGCCCATGCCTCTTCTACCTGCGTTTGAAAAGGAAATGACCAATTCTAAGATTGCCGATACTCGTAACCTCGGAGCAGGACGCTACGGGGGCGCAAACACTGCTGCGGCATTCCTCAAGCAATTCGTCCCTCAACGTGGCGAAGGCGACGACGCAGAGGACATTCCATGGGCTCACATGGACATTGCAGGTACGTATTGGGGTGCTAAGACCAACAAGATGGTCAACCACGGCGCTACCGGAGTTCACGTGCGAACACTGGTGAAATTCATCACTGGCGAATGAACGGACTTGGTTAAAGAATCCCTGATAACGGGTTCTAAATTGAATGGATATGGGCTTGAGCCTGGCTGTTTTGAAGGATTTTGTTTTCATTAGATTTATATGGAGTGCCAAAGTGGACACTATACAACCGATGGTTAAGTAGTGGTGAAGTGAATGGCAGACGACAAGTGGGAAGAAGACTTGCTCAACAAACTCGAGGAGATGCTTTCAAGCATGGGGATACCCTTCAAGCGAGACCAACTGCGAGGTCTTTTGAACCAAATTCGTGACCAGGTTGAGGCTCTTGGCTTGGACCCTGAACAGCTCGCCAAAGGTGATGCAAATTTCAATCTCGACATGTCTGATATCGCAAAACTGTTTACTTCCGGAGGCTCATTGGAAGACATGCTCAAGAATTTTGGTGTTGATGTCCGAGTGGATGCAACGCCGGTTGAACTCGACCCAAGCGCTCTTGAGAGTACGGAAGAAACGCTCAAACTCCCTACTGAAGACATTTACCTCGACGGATGGAACATGTCCGTAACCATTGACTTCACACTCAAGGGCGACCTTGAAACCGAGCAGTTGGAAATTGAACTCATCAAAGAGGGCTCTCAAATTGAAATCATGCGCTCAACACAACCGGCCCCATTGGCTTTGGTCCAGTTGCCCCACCCTTGTGATGATGTTGTGGATTGGACGTTAAACAACGGTATTCTTGACATCACGCTCAAACTTACCCCCCAAGGGAAAGCCCTTGAGTCATCCTTGGATGACGATGATATTCCCACTGTAAGCGAAGTCAACATTGACGTTGGAGACAACAGCGATGATGACGACGAGGATGATGGTGGGATCCCCATCTTTTGAAAAAAGGAAGTGAAAAAACATGAGTAAAGTAATTGGAATTGACCTAGGAACAACAAACAGCTGTGTAGCAACAATCGAAAACGGAGAACCCGTTGTCATCCCGAACGCAGAAGGCGCCCGAACAACACCTTCCGTCGTGGCTTTTGCCAAAGACGGTGGAGAACGCCTCATCGGTGTTACTGCAAAGCGACAAGCTGTGACCAACACCGACCGAACCATGATTTCAGTGAAGCGACACATGGGCACTTCCTGGAAAACAGAAGTCGATGGAACTGAATATACCCCTCAAGAAGTTTCAGCCTTCATTCTCCAAAAGCTCAAGGCAGAAGCAGAAGCATACCTCGGGCACGAAGTCACCCAAGCGGTCATTACTTGCCCCGCATACTTCACCGATGCACAGCGAAAAGCCACCAAGGATGCTGGCCGAATCGCAGGGCTTGAAGTTCTCCGAATCATCAACGAACCAACCGCTGCGGCTCTAGCCTACGGTGTTGATAAGACCCAAGACCAAACCATCCTGGTTTACGATTTGGGTGGAGGAACATTCGACGTGTCCATCCTTGAAATTTACGAAGTTGACGGTCAACCTCAGATTGAAGTCAAGGCCACAGCCGGAAACAACAAGCTTGGTGGAGACGACTTTGACGAGAAAATCATCGCATGGATGGTCGCCGAGTTCAAGAAAGAGACCGGTATTGATTTGTCCAAAGACAAACAAGCCATGTCCCGATTGAAAGAAGCGGCTGAGAAGGCTAAGATTGAACTTTCTGGAACACAACAAACACAGATCAATCTTCCTTTCATCTCAATGGCAGACGGTCAACCCGTGCACATGGACATGTCCATGAGCCGGGCAAAGTTCGAAGACCTCATTGCAAAACTCGTTGAGAAAACAATGGTCCCTACCCGCCAAGCCATGAAGGATGCCGGCATCAAGAAGGGCGATGTTGACAAGGTGATTCTTGTTGGTGGTTCAACCCGAGTTCCTGCAGTTCAGGACGCTGTGGAAAAAGAAGCAGGAAAGCCTCCCTACAAGGGGATTAACCCCGATGAGGCAGTTGCTCTCGGCGCTGCACTTCAAGCAGGAATTATTGCCGGAGACGAAGGTGTTTCAGACATCCTTCTTCTCGATGTTACGCCTCTTACCTTGGGAATTGAAACCCTCGGTGGCGTCATGACGACAATGATTGAACGAAACACCACCATTCCATCCCGACGCTCAGAAATCTACTCCACGGCGACCGACAATCAACCAGCGGTTGAAATCCATGTGTTGCAGGGTGAGCGTGAGTTTGCTAAAGACAACGTGACCCTTGGACAGTTCCAATTGGTTGGAATTCCTCCAGCACCACGAGGCATCCCCCAGATTGAAGTCACCTTCGACATTGACGCAAATGGAATTGTCAACGTCAGTGCAAAGGACATGGGGACTGGAAAAGAACAGTCCATCAAGATTGAATCAGCAACATCTCTAACCGAAGACGAAATCCAAGGCAAGATTGCTGAAGCAGAAAAATTCGCTGAAGAAGATCAACGCCGAAAGGGCAAGGTTGAGTTGCGTAACATGGCTGACCAAGTCGTTTACCAAACACGCCGTACCCTTGACGAGTCTGCCGACAAGTTGGACGACAGCGAGGTCGATCCCGTGAAGGCTCACTTGGATGAGTTGGAAACCATGGTTCAGGATGAAGATGGGAAACCCATTGACATCGACGCAATGGACGATGCAGCAATTCAGGCCAAGGTCAAGGAAATTGAAGAAGCCATGCATGCTGTTTCAACCAAACTTTACGAAGCAGCAGCCGCAGAGATGGCCCAACAAGAGAGCGGTGAAGATGGAGACATCAGCGTTGACGACGGTGTTGTTGACGCCGACTTCGAAGTCGTTGAAGACGAAGACTGAAACCTACTGAACCTCGCACCATGCGTTTGGCTTATGGGTAAGAGGCAGGTGGCCAGTGCATGAGCGAAGTTCCTATCCTTCAGGAAACGACTCGCACTACTGGCCGTGAAGCCCTCAGGAACAACATCACGGCAGCCTTGGCTCTTGCGGGCGCAGTCCGCACCACGTTAGGCCCTCGGGGTCAAGACAAGCTCCTTATCGACGACGAAGGTCGTACAATGGTTACCAATGACGGAGTGACTGTTCTTGAATCGGCTAAGGTTGAGCATCCGGTTGCAAAGATGCTGATCAACGCATCAACAACGCAAGACCGCATCGCTCGGGACGGTACCACGAGTGCAGTTCTCTTTTCAGCAGAGTTGCTTCAGAACGCATGGGAGCTCGTGCTGCAAGGAGTACACCCCTCCGCCATTGCGCGTGGCTATCGGTTTGCAGAAGATGCTTGCCGAGGTCATTTTTCGTCGTTAACACTGCATGCGACCGAGGCCATGCAGCACCAAGCTGCTGTTACCTCGCTCGCCGGAAAAGTTCACGAAGCCATGCAGGTCCATCTTGCAGGCTTAGCCATAGAGGCGGCAAAAGCGATTGTATCAACGGGTTCAGACGGCGTGATTGCCGACCCAACCCGTGTGAAGATTTTGACCAAAACAGGAGGCAGCATGACCGACTCTCACCTCGTAACTGGCTTGGTTTTGGCGAAGAAGAGAGCAATTGACAGCATGCCGAAATTGCTCAAGGCGGGAAAGGTCGCCCTTGTTGATGGCGGATTGGAACGCCGAAACATGATGAGTGATGTCAGTTTGAAAGTCAGTGGTCCAGGCGTTCTTGAATCGTTTAGGGCTAAAGAAAAGGAAATGCTGGACGCCCAAGTTGACCTGCTTGTTGACCTTGGCGTGACCCTACTCGCCTGCAAGGAAGGAATTGACGACGACATGCATCAAGCGCTAAGTGATGCAGGAATCCAAGCATATCGCAGAGTGTCAAGTTCGGATTTGGATTTGCTCGCTCGTGGGACAGGTGCCGTTTTGGGTTACAATATCAAGGGCTTGCAAAAGAACGATTTAGGTGTTTTTATCGAGAGCCGAAACGAGCGATGGAACGGCGTAATGCACTGGATTGTTGACACCGAAGAAGGCGGTGCTACCTTCATTGCAAAAGGCTCGACTAACGAAGCTGTTGGCGAAGTAGAACGCTGTTTTGCAGACGCTTTGGGCGTCGCCTGTCAACTTCTTGAGGAGCCCGAACTTCTTGCCGGTGGTGGGGCAACGCAAATTGCTCTCGCTCGTTTCCTTCGCCGCCACGCTGAGACCATCCCTGGTCGAGAACAACTTGCGGTCGAAGCCTTTGCAGATGCACTGGAAGTCATCCCCCGAGTTCTTGCCGAAAACGCTGGTTTAGACCCGCTTGATACCTTGCTACGAGTCGTAGCGGAGCAAAGCACTTCGACATCAAAAGAGGCTCATTGTATTGGCTTAGACGTGATTGCCCGTGGCCCTGCAAACATGAAAGAAGCAGGTGTTGTTGAGCCTTTACGAATTACACGACAGGTGCTTGCTGGAGCAACAGAGGCGGCGCTCTCCGTCCTCCGTATTGACGATGTACTTTGGGCAAAACAAGATCCAACCATCCCAGATGGTTTGGACGGTGAATGAACAAATAGAGCCGTTGTTTGGGTATACAGTCCACCCTTTCAAATAGCCTACTGAAGCCGGAACAACATGGAACACAGCAGTGAGCCACCGGTTGGCATTGATGACATTGCCATTCACTTTCCTCGTCTGTACATGGACATGAAGGACTTCGCAACTTTACGAGGTGCCGATTATGGCAAATTGAGTAAAGGACTCGGACTTGAGGCCATGGCCATACCTGATGCTCACGAAGATACCGCTACAATGGGAGCATGGCTGTAATGCAATTGATCGACCGTAACGGGATTAATCCAAGGGACATCGGTCGGATGTATCTTGGAACTGAATCCGCTCTTGATGGAGCCAAACCAACGGCTACATACATCCTCGACATGCTGACTCAACGGTATTCGGAACGATTTGGAAAAGATTGTTTTCAAACCTGTGACGTCGTTGATATGACGTTTGCATGCATTGGTGCCGTTGATGCGATGTATACCACACTTGATTGGGTCGCTCGCTCCAATGAAAGCGATGAGCGTTTGGGCGTCGTCATCTTTTCTGACAATGCCAAGTATGCTTTGGAATCTTCAGGTGAGTACACGCAAGGTGCTGGAGGCGGCGCTCTCTTGATTCGCAGAAACCCTCGCTTGCTGGAGATTCCTGATTGCATCGGTGTTTCTACCACTCCCGTACACGATTTCTTCAAGCCTCGTCGCAAGGTAACCCTTCGTTCGGTGATCACAAACGTCCTTCAATTGGCTCAAGAAACCGGTCAATCCGTGAAGAAAGGGCTCATTGAACGCATGATTCGTCATCTTCCGGAATCCACCGTAAGAAAACTGGGTATCTTTGCTCACGGTGAGGAATCCGTTCGCGTCCATCGAGACGACCCGATCTTTGATGGCCAGTTCTCCAATCGATGCTACCAAACTGCCGTTCGACAAGCCTTCCATGATTATGCCAAGAAAGCAACCCGTCAAGGAGACTTTGACCCTGAAAAGGACGAAAAACTGACCGAACAGTGGTCGCGGATTATCATGCATCTCCCCTATGCTTTCCAAGCTAAGCGAATGTTCCCAGATGTCTTCCGCCATGACCGCCAAGACAGCGAGATGTGGGCTAATATTACAGAAAAGATTGGACTCACCCCCGAATTGCCCCAGTCTGACGACGAGGCCCTCGTTGCGAATTGGGAGCAAGAAATGGACGCTTACCGTCGTGCAATCTCCAAAACACCGGAATACATTGAATTCCATGCGAGTAGAATCGAAAAGGGTCAACGTGCGAGCAGTTTGATTGGGAATCAATATACGGGTTCAATTTTCCTTGCTTTGATGTCAACCTTTGAATCCGACTTGGAAGAAAACTGTAACTTGGACAATACCAAATTTGGTTTGTGTGGTTACGGTTCTGGTGCTAAAGCCAAGGTATTTGGAGGAACCGTCCATCAAAGATGGAGGGAAGTTGTATCACGCTGGCATCTTTTTGAACGTCTTGCTGGCAGAATTGCCATCGACCATACGACCTATGAAAACCTCCACAAAGGCGTTCAAGACAACAGCGTTGTTGAACCTCAGGGTGAATTCGCTTTGGTTGAAATCGGGGACGAAGGTATTGATGAAGGCGTCCGAAGATACCGGTGGATCGGGGCTTAATCAAAATCCAATACCACTTTGCCGCATTCTCCCGAAAGGGCCAGTTCAATTCCCTGCTTAAAATCGGAAACAGGCATGCGATGAGTAAGGATTCGGTCAACATCGATGCTGCCCTGTTCCAGAAGAGCATGCATTTTGTCCCAGGTAGACCACATTTTTCTGCCGTTGATTCCCTTTAAGTGGAGGTAGCGGAAGACGACTTCATTCATTGGAATCTCTGTCATTGTGTGCCCGTAAACGGAGAGGATGTTCACGTACCCACCCATTCTGGTTGAATGAATGGCATTGGATAAAGCAGCAGGCGAGCCTGAAAATTCGCATGAGTTGTCCACACCTCGGCCATCCGTGGCGGCAAGAATCGTTTTTACTACATCGTCGTCCTTACCAAGCACCAAATCTGCCCCCAGTTCCTTTGCGAGATTCATGCGGTATTGGTTGTCCCAATCAATACCAATGACCATGGCTGCCCCCATTGCTTTGGCTGCATTAACTGCAAAGAGCCCAATCGGACCAAGGCCGTGAACCGCAACCGTCGCACCCTCGATAGGTCCTCCTGTGAGTGTGTGAATGGCATTTCCCAAAGGGTCTTGGATGGATGCGTGGCCCGGGTCAAGTCCAGCAGGAACATGACGTGCATTGACCGCTGGTACGGTGAAATACGGTGCAAATGCCCCATTCCCATGGACGCCGAAAATTGAGCCGTTTTCACAAATATGAGCATTCCCTTCATCACAACGGGGGCAATTCCAGCAGGCCAGATGGCATTCAATGGCTACATTGTCACCTAGAGCATGTGTTGTCACGCCTTCACCCAAAGCAACGACGGTTCCACTCGTCTCATGGCCTGTTACCGTTCCTAGAGGGACGTTGTCCCTGCTCCAAGCATCCCATTTCCAGATGTGGAGGTCGGTTCCACAAACTGAGGTCGACAAGGTCTTCACCAAAACTTCCCCCACTGCGGGAGCGGGCACAGGGTGCTCTTCAAGGGAAAATCCACCGACCTCATCTTGAGTTTTTGTCCAGGCGGCCATGGTATCCGGTAGAAGATTCATGTCTCGCCCTCGTTTCTGTTCACATCGGACACCTTTTCATCCTTCGCTCAAACGGTTTTCCACAAATCTTCACCCGGATTGCAAAACAACGCCGATGTAGAGGTATGTTGATTAGGGAGGCGCGACGGCCTAAAAGCCCGTTGATGGTGCATGAAATACGTAGTTGTTAGCGGAGGTGTGCTTTCTGGATTAGGAAAGGGCGTTACCGCAAGCAGCATCGGTGTTCTGCTCAAAAGCGCAGGCCTCAAGGTCACTTCCATCAAGATTGACCCCTATCTCAACAGCGATGCTGGCACCATGTCACCGTTTGAACACGGCGAAGTTTTCGTCCTCAATGATGGCGGCGAAGTGGACCTGGACCTCGGGAATTATGAACGGTTCCTTGACATCAACCTCTCAAAAGATAACAACCTCACCACTGGAAAAATCTATTCCAAGGTCATCGAAGCCGAACGGCGCGGAGATTACCTCGGCAAAACAGTCCAAGTCATTCCCCATGTGACCGATGCTGTACAAGACTGGATCGAGGACGTTGCATCACGCCCTTCAGACGGTAGTGGGGACGTTCCAGATGCTTGCATTATCGAATTGGGCGGAACCGTTGGCGACATTGAATCAGCCCCATACGTAGAGGCTCTGCGCCAATTCCAATTTCGTGTCGGTCGAGAAAACGTTAGTTTCGTCCACGTTTCGTTGGTTCCCGTTCTCGGCCCTGTTGGCGAACAAAAGACAAAACCTACACAACACACGGTGAAGGAGCTTCGTGGCCTCGGGATCACCCCCGACATCTTGGTGTGCCGTTCTTCACAACCCTTGAACGACGAAACCCGTAACAAACTTGCTGCCTTCTGCCATGTGAAGCCTGAAGCAGTCATGTCGACTCATGATGTCCCCAACATCTACCACGTTCCGCTCATGCTTCAAGAGCAGGGACTTTGCGAAATCCTCGGTGTTGATTGCAAGAAAACAAATCTGTTGAGTGAATGGAGCCAAATGGCTCATCATGTTGACACCCTTTCAGAAGAAGTACACATTGCAATGGTTGGGAAATACACCGACCTCTCAGATGCTTATCTCTCCGTAATCAAGAGTCTGCAACATGCTTCAATGGCGGTTAACCGTAAATTGGTCATTGATTGGATCGAAGCGAGTCATCTTGAACCTTCATGGGCCAAAGAATCCTCAGAAGAACACAGTGCAGCATGGGATTTGCTCCAGGGTGCTCACGGCATTCTTGTACCCGGTGGGTTTGGTGACCGAGGTGTAGAAGGCAAAATCCTCGCTGCTCATCACGCTCGTACCAAAGAGATACCCTATCTTGGAATTTGCCTTGGTCTGCAGGTTGCAACCATTGAATTTTGTCGCAATGTCCTTTCATTGGAAGGGGCCAACTCAACGGAGTTTGAAGACAACCCCGAGCATGCCGCTGTAGTTTTTATGCCGGAGATTTCGAAAACACACCTCGGGGGTACCATGAGGTTAGGAAGCCGCCCTACACTCTGGCAGGTCGAGGAATGCGCCATTCGAAGCCTCTATGGCCCAGGAGATGCTGTTGATGAACGACATCGTCACCGGTATGAGGTCAACCCTGACTTAATTGAGCGAATTGAAGCCGCAGGCTTGGTCTTTGTTGGAAAAGATGAATCCGGTCAACGTTGTGAAATCTTTGAACTCACGGGTCATCCATATTACGTCGGTGTTCAGTACCATCCGGAATTCAAGTCCCGACCTAACCGTCCCAGTCCACCGTTCTTGGGGCTTCTCCAAGCAGCAGCAAAACGGACTTGAAACCTTAACCGCTGTTGTTGAGCAGCTTGGTTACGAGTCCAGGGAGCAATTCTCCCGCAGGACCGAGATGAATTTCATCAAATGCTGATGCATTTACTGGGGCCTCAAGATTCACTAAAATGGTGCGAGCGCCGGCGTTATTTGCCTGGTCAACAAGGCCCGCAGCTGGATACACATGACCCGAACTTCCAACAACAAGGAAAATGTCACACGTATTTACTGCATTCATGATCGCTTCCATATGCATGGGTATCTCTCCGAACCAAACAATGTCAGGGCGCATTCGTACCGGGTTTGCACAGCAGGAGCAGAGCGAGACATCATCGGTTAAATCCGATGCATCCATCCGGACTTCTGCACGTTGACTTGCCTCGCATCGTAATGTTCTGAGTTCACCGTGCATGTGTATGACATCGCTACTCCCTCCCCTCTCATGCAAATCATCAACGTTCTGAGTAATGAGGGTAAACTGCATCATGCTCTTTTGCAGTTGTGCAAGGGCAAAATGTGCATTGTTTGGTTGAACTTCCGACAGTTGACGCCTCCTCGCTTGGTAAAACCTCCAAACCATTTCGGGGTCAAACGCCCACGCTTCAGGGGTTGCGACATCTTCAACACGATGCTCTTCCCATAATCCACCGTTGTCGCGAAACGTTCGTACGCCAGATTCTGCCGAAATTCCAGCCCCTGTCAGCACAACGATTCTTGGCTGGTTCATGATTCACTCAACCTTTGAATGGATATTAACTCTGTTGAGAAATAAAATTTCAAGCGGAGAGTATCTCGGTGTCAACTCACATTTCAGCAACACGAATGAGCCGTGTAGTTCTAAATCCCTGAAGAATTTTGATGAATCGCTTGTCCTGAAAGGCATCGTCAAGATTGGAATCCCCTGTATCAATTCGAACAGCATCAAGCCCAATCAATTTCGAGGGGGTAGCAACGCCGAGGATGTTGTCATGGCCGACCATCCGCAATACATCGGGGGAGAGTTGAAGGTTGCCCCGGCCGATAAGGAACCCTTGCCCTCCCATTGGTGAGAGGAGCAAGAGCAAGGCTCTCGCATCCCCGTTTGATTCCTTGTGTGCTGAAATAATTTCAAGCAGTTGTGATTCATTGAGGTCGTTGTGTAGGGTTTCACCGTGGTAAATGTCAATTCCAAGAAGCGTTAGATTTTGACCAACATGCTCGCCCATGCGGCGCAGTGTCCCTCCACTCCCCCAGATGACCATGAGATCGGGGTCGTCTTCGAGCAGGACTTGAACATGATGGGCAAGTCCCTCAATGGTCTCTTCTTCGCTGGCCCTCTCCACTTGCTCTTTCGCCCCTTGCATGAAGCGTGGGGACGATGGTGTCCAAGCCTCGCCGTACATGCGAACCTTCCAAACCCCCTCCTGGTAAACCACCTCATCAAGGTCCATGACCTCAGTAATTGCTGTTCTTAGATCGCCCATTGCGAAGGCCAAGGTGACTTCAGCCGCTGCCTTTGGAGTCGTTGCAAAACATCCGGAGTGCATTTTTACGCCACCTGGGACGCCGATAAGAGGGATTTTTTGCGCCGCCTCACCTTTCTGCTCAAGTGCAGTGACAATATCTCGGGTGGTTCCATCGCCTCCGGCGTAGAGAATGGCGTCGACATTTGCATCAACCAACTCGCGAACGAGTTCAAGTGTATCTTGCTGTTTTGTCTCGGGAGGAGTCAATCCTATGCACTCTGAATAATTACCTATTGACTTTGAATAATACCATGTTTCACCCATTCGGCCGCTTAATCCAACAAGTGTAAGGCTTGTTTTCGTTCGATTGAGCGAGGACCCCAACAGTTGATCGAGATGCTCTAAGCACAATTGCATTCGGGGTCCTGCTCGGTCCTCTGCCCCAGCCGCACGGGCCTCTGCAGCCCGTCCATCGCTTCCTTTGAAGCCCAAACGACCGCCCAGGCCAGCATCAGGGTTGACTACGATACCGATGCGCATGATGTGCCCTAAAACTCGTCCCTCAAATAGCCCTGCTTCCTCCAATCTCGCATTTCAGATGGTAAATCACCCGAGCATTGATTACATACGAGGGTTAAGGAAGCAACATGAAACGCTATGCAAAAGGAGGACCCAACCTTGATGATGTTCTTTCAAAAGGGTTTTCAGAATTGAAAGTTGGTGAAGAAAACATCGTGACCAAGAATTCAGATGAGCCGGTGGTAGGCGAATCTTCAAGTGTTTCAAAGCCTATTGAATACGGTAAGAAAATCCAAGCAAAGGAGGACCGTGAATCGTTTGTTGTGGCAGCCCCTGCGATCGAATTATCTGCAGAAAAGGAAAAGCATCATCAATCCGCTGAAACGAAACAGGATATCCTGAAGACTCCAACCGCACAACTTGGAGATGATTTTGACGTCGAATGGTAAAACTATGATTCGCCAAAAGGGCGTCAAGGTGATGCGCGGGATTCATAGCGATGGTGCAACCCCATAGGGGTTGTCGGAGGAACCATAGATGAGCATGATTCACGTCACTTTGCCGGATGGAACGGTGAACGAATACGCTGCAGGCATTACCTGTGCAGAAGTCATTACGGATGCAATGGGTAAGAAACACGGGTGCCTCGCAGCCAAAGTAAACGGAGACGATTACGACATGTCCCATGTTTTGGACAAAAATTGTTCCGTTGAAGGAATCCGTTCAGACTCCGAGGAAGGTCTTCACATCCTTCGTCACTCAGCAGCACATCTTCTTGCTCAGGCGGTGATGGAACTTTATCCTGGCGCCCTACCGACCATTGGTCCTGCGATTGACCGAGGGTTCTACTATGATTTTGCAATGGAGCCGATCGCAGAAAGCGATTTGAAAACCATCGAGAAGAAAATGAAGGAATTGGCTCGACGAAATTTCACTGTTGAACGTCTTGAGTTATCAGAAGAAGACCTTCGAGAACACTTCATTAACAATCCCTACAAGATTGAAATCATTGATGATAAATTGGAAGACGGTGACGGTTCGACCATTTACAAGCAAGGAGAATGGTACGATCTCTGCCTTGGACCTCACGTTCCAAACACCTCCCGATTGATGTTCATCAAACTCACCTCAGTCTCTCCAGCTTACTGGCGTGGCGACCAAGATAGAGAACAACTCGTTCGAATATACGGTTTAGTTGAGCCTACAAAAGATGCTCTTCGCGAAACCCTTCACAGAATGGAAGAAGCCAAAAAGCGAGACCACCGTAAACTCGGCAAAGACCTGCAGTTGTTCCACATTGACGAAGAAGTCGGTCAAGGTTTGATTTTGTGGACGCCCAGAGGAGCCGTGATACGGCAAGAACTGCAAGATTTCATATCTCATCATCTGCGTCGTCAAGGCTACAAGCAGGTTTTTACTCCACACATCGGGAAACTCGACCTCTACCGCACCTCGGGTCACTTTCCATATTATCAAGAGTCACAGTACCCCCCTCTCGTTGAACGTGACTTGATGAAAAAATTAGCCGATGAAGGGTGCACGTGCGGTGAATTGTCGAATCTCATGAAAACCGGTGAAATTGAAGGGTATATGCTGAAGCCAATGAATTGCCCTCATCACATCAAGATTTATGCGAGCCAATCACGTTCCTATCGAAACCTCCCACTCCGTCTGGCAGAATTTGGAACCGTCTATCGGTGGGAACAATCTGGAGAAATATCCGGAATGACCCGCGTCCGTGGATTTACACAAGATGATGCACATTTATTCGTAACAGAGGACCAAATTGCTGAGGAAGTGCTCGGTTGCATCGAGCTGGTTCAAATCATCTTTGATAAACTCGGAATGGCGGATTATCGTGTAAGGGTGGGGCTTCGCGACCCGGATTCAGACAAATACGTTGGAGACCCAGCACGATGGGATAAGGCGGAAGAGGCATGCCGTGCGGCTGCGGCCTCACTTGGAGTCCCCTGGGCTGAGGAAGAGGGCGAAGCAGCGTTCTACGGGCCTAAGATCGACTTCGTTGTCAAAGACGTTATTGGGAGAGAATGGCAACTTGGTACAGTCCAAGTTGATTACAATTTACCCGAGCGTTTTGACTTGACTTACATGGGTAGCGATGGAGAACACCACCGTCCAGTCATGATTCACAGAGCTCCATTTGGTTCCATGGAACGCTTTTGTGGGGTACTCATTGAACACTTTGCAGGCAAGTTTCCAACCTGGCTCACCCCGACTCAATGTCACATCATCACTCTTGGAGAGCGACATGAAGCATATGCGACCAAGGTTGCTGATGCCTTGAGGGAACACGACATTCGCGTTGAAGTGGATGCAACAGACGCTCACATCAAAAAGAAAATTAAGACGTACAGGAAACTTCAGCCCGCTTATATGGTGATTCTCGGAGACGGCGAGATGGAAAGCAATACGGTTAGTTTAAGAGCAAGAAATGGTGACCAAGTGGCTGATTTGCCCCTTGATGATTTCATCAAACTCCTTCGCCATGAAATTGATGAAAAGACGAGTCAACCCTCGCTTGTAGCCCCACCTGAGTGAGATGAACGACATGGTTAATCTGGAAATCATCCAAGGGTTTTCATTGAGCATGATTCCCTCGCTATTTCTTGCATTCCTTGCGGCTTGGTTGTTTTGGGACCGAGTCGTTCCGCGTCAACTCAAAGGATTACAAGTGGCCTTCAAGACTGGAGATAAACGGTATGAAGTCCATCAAGTAACTGAATCGATTGATGACGTTAAGCATCTTCTTTCCCTTCGTGGTATGCGCTTTGGAGTGCTTTCATACCTCATGGCCCTCACGGGAAGTTTACTGTTCCTGTTTGAATTCTTAGCGGTTCGAATGGAACTTTCCCAAGGATTCCACGCCCCCTCTGTAGCCCTCGCCTTGATGCTCATTATACTGCCAGCAATTCTCTCAAGTGGAACCTCATTGGGTGCACAGGTCATTCGTCCGTTGGGGACCGTTAGGGCGACCATGCAAAACAACACCCGTGCACGAAATGCTGGTTATGTTGCTCTCACCATTTCTTGGCTTCTTCTTGCAACTGCAGTAGGGCTGGTTCTCAATAGTCGAGGCGTCTCACAGACCCATCAACTTAGTATTGCAGCGCTTGTTGCTTTCAGTCCGGCGATTCTTGCTTACGGTCGTATTCTTGGCTCGTCATGGCACGCCTTGAAACAATCTTCCCAACAAATTTCAAAGGGTAAATCATCTCCTTTCCACAACCATTTGCCCAATGCGCGTCAACAATTCATTGCTCAAGTGGTTCATTTGAACTTGGTCGCGATGCCATTTGTTGCAATCAATACCCTCGTTTCTTTGTTGATTTTGCTGTATGATCCAACGATGTTTACCCATTCAGACCGAGTGCTAAATCTTCCTGAATACAGGCTCCAATCCACCTATATGGAAGAGGGTGGTTTGCTTGGCTTTGGTTTAATTGAACTCTTTTCTCACATTCCACAAGCTGGAATTCGCGTTCCAATCGTGACCTCCCTGCTGCTATTCCTTTTGCTCAACGTTGCTGCCGTTGGGTTTTTGTTTGTTTATGAGGTCGCTCGCATTCTATTCCTTGATATTCAAGATGTTTCTGGAGTTGGAGGGATCCGCCTTGCAGACAGCAGATTGCTCCGTGCAGAGCCCGTTCAACAAGCCAGTCTTCTTAATTTCTGTTTCACGGGTTTTGCAGGTCAATCGATGTTGTTGTTAGCCCTTGCAATGATTACGTTTTGGGATTCTAGTTTTCTTCCACAGGGTGCTGCTTGCGGTGCATGGGAATCCAGTGTTTGTTCAATTTTAGAAAAGAACATGTTGGAAGAATTGACATGGATGCTCGCTTCGGGCGGCCAGGTCGCTTTCTTAGCGGTTTGGAGCATCTCGCTGCGTCGATCGGGAGAACTGTACGATATTTCCTTTGATGCTTCCATGGATGAGGACCGTACTCGTCTCAGGGGAATGAGCGATATGATTTATGTTAAACAACGCTCGGTTAACGAACTCGTTGCAGCCGAAGACTGGGATACAGCGCTCAAACGATATGAAACATTATCAGAGACCAAGGAGGTGACGCTCGTTGGATTGGACATGGTTCGGAAAACCAAGGCCACCATGCTCCTGTTTGCGGCCCTAGGCCGGTGGGACGAAGCCGAAGAAACAGCCATTGATCTTCTTGCCCTCAAAGGTGGGCGAGATGCCCAAATCTCCAGAATGGTTCTTTGTGCTGCAAGTCTGGCTCAGAGGGATATGAAAGAAGCACGTCCCCGACTTGACCTTCTGCCCGATGATGACATCGAAGCCGTTCGTTTAAAGTGGATTTCAACCGTTCTCAATAAAAAAGGAACCTTGAATCAACAGACGAAATCCATGCTAAGTATTGACCCCTTGACAACTAAAAATATCGAAATGCTGCGTCAATATGGAGCAGCCGAAATCTCAACACCACGTCCAAGTAAGGTCAAAACGGCCATCGACCGTAGAACGTTCCTTTCTGAAATTGCTCGTATGCGAATGGTCGGCAAGAGCGAATACGCTCTCAATCTGCTTGAAGAAGCCATCGAGGTTGTTCGGGACATTGACTGGGTGCACGGTAGAATCACTCAAAGTCTTCTCAACTTTGATGTTGGGCGTGTGATGACTGCAGTGGACCTCGCTGAACGGATCTCAAAGGAACACCCTCGAAATCCCCATGTGCGTTCGATCATCATTCAGTATGCGGCATTGGGTCATACGACCATGCCTTCATCCGAACATACCAAGATAGAGTGGCTCTTTGAATTAGGAAGCGATTGGAGAATTACATGGCCAAAGCACACCGTTGCGCCGGCTCCAGTGCTTGAGTCAGATCTTCTGCGCCAACACGCTTGGGCCGCAAATGCCTGGGTTGGCCTTGCAAGCGAGAAAGGATTGGAGGCGTTACAAAAGTCCAGGAGGTCGCCTCACAACGAGTTGCCCGATGAGCTTCCGCTTGCCCTCTATACACATCTGTCGGGTCTTCTTGTGACCATCGGTGGAATGCCTGTGGATTTGGGGCTGCCAGGTACTTTTGACTTGAATTCAGTTGACGGAAAAGGACTCTTGACCTTGTCGTAGGATCTTATCCGATGGTACTTGACCTTCAGATAGGACATGTTGAGTGACCCAGCAATTTGTAAAACGGACAAAATCCCATTGCGGACGTGAGGAGGCCCCATGCTCCCAGAGCAAGGAGAATGACGTCCCAATCAATACCGGACAAATACTCAACGGTGACCATCCCGAAACCGGCGAAGAGGCGAATTATGCGGTCATTAAAGCCAAGATTCATCGTTGTTCACTAAATAAACATTTGACGACTTACCATATAAAACACTGTTTGAGATGATTATTCAATGATTTTACGCACCATTGCATCTTTTTTAGGTTGTATTGAGTATCGTCGGACCAACAATTTTCGCCCCCTCAGGACCACTTATTGTGAATGTTATGATGCAACTTTGTGAACAGATATCCACTCCGTTTTCGTTCACATTCAAGGTTTCACCGAGTTCCCAAGATGAATTGTCCTTGCCGTCTATCTGAACGACTAGACAGCCTCCGCCTGAGGTTGCAGTCGAGCAATTATGAGCGGTCCCGTCCTGTGTGATAATGATCTCAAGGTCCGAGAAATCCATGTTTGAACCGCCCTTCTCATCGAGTGTGATGGCGAAGAGTACGTCAGAGGATGATTCAGAATTAGCCTCGTCAATAGAATCTTCGATAGAGTAGTAGAACTTTTGTTGTTCACTGATACAACCTGAGGTCATTGATGAGACAGCAACCATGAGCAGCACCACCAACCGTTCTCTGCCCATGGTTTTCCGTTAGAGTTGCCTCATTTAGGTTCATGCATCATGAGAAATCAATTCGCAGGAAACGGTGTTCAACGCCGGCCAGCACTTAGGGGATGCTTCGAAGGGTACCAAACCGTACGGTACGCTGCTTCTCAACCACAACGCATATTCCAAATTTGAAAGACCACGGCACCATGGAAGAAGCAATTTTAGAGGTGGAACAAGGCACAACCTTAGATGATCAGCACCCCGAACAAAAAAGAACTCTGTATTTTGCTTTTGCCTCAACTTTGGCATTTATTCTCTATTCAACACTCGTCCTGGATCCTGTTGGTAAATGTTTCAGGCTAGAGGAGAGTTCGAATTCATTAGGGCTTACCTTCACTTACACGTTGCAAATGGTGGAAGATTTTTTCGAATTGAGAAGCCAAAACCAACTCGAATGCTACAGGGAGTTCCTACAACTTTGGGATGTAATTTTCGCAGTCATCTATGCATCAATGTATGGTTTCTGGATCATGTACTTCTTCAATAATCGCCGTGTATTTTTGATTGCACCTCTCCTTGCAATGGTTGCAGACTGGATAGAAAACATTACTGAAATCTTAATGATAAACGGTTACCTTGATTCAGACACAATCTCTGGAACCCTCGTTTCGGTAGGGTCAGGGATTAACGCGGTCAAGTGGATGATGTTAACCTTAACATACCTCATACTTATTGCGGGAATCGTCACTAAAATACGTTCATTTCTTTGGAAGACGGACCAATAGTGAATGAAGATGAAAGGGCAGCAGCGTTTTTCAGACAGCATTATTTGTCAACAAAAGACTGCTTTAAACCGTATTGGACCCGTGAGAGGGTGCGAATTTAATGCCTTATGAACGGTTCAAATCCGTCTTCGCAGGCGTTCCATTGCAGCATCTGCCTGTGATAAGTGATTCAAACAGTCCTCAATGCGACTGACTCCAAGCATTTCCTCCGCAAGGGCAATGGCTCGTTCACATTCCCTTCGGTCATCGTCTTCAATGGTGATTTGAGAAGCATCGCATTGATTTCGTAAGGTTCGCCATTCGTCGATTACGAAGTCGTAAAGCTCCAAGGCATCATCGCTGGCTTTTCCTTCTTTATCCAACTCAGCAGTCATTCGCTCGAGCAACATCCCGGCATGTGACCATGATTTGGCCTGTGCTGCACTGTCAATCTCTTCCAATGCCTTCTCCCATGACTTTTCATCATCACGTCCCTCATAGCGCTGAACGAGTTTCTTACGCTGTTTAAGGGCCCGAAGAACATCATCCATTGCAGCTCGTTCTTTTTCGATGGTACGAACCACTCCGTCTGCTAATCCGATCGCTTGACTGGCATGACCTTGGTCTACCGCTTCTTCTGCCTGATCAAGCCGTTCTTTCAATTGGGAAGTATCAAGCCCATCAGCCTGCTTAAGTTGCCTATGGGCCTCTTTGAGAGAGATGAGGGCGCGATCTTGAGCGTCTCCATCGGCTAGCATTTGTGCAGGGATTACCGAAGCATATTCATATGCTTCATGTGGCTTTTCAGAAGCAAGGAATTCCTTGGCTTCGTTTAACATCTCATACAAGCGCTTGATGCCATCACCTTTCTTCCCGTCAAGAAGACGAGATCCTTCTGTGATGGCTTGCTCCGCTTGGCCCCACCATTCAATAATTTCTGCTGCTCGCTTTTTTGCTTCTCGGAAGAGAAGTTCGCCCTCCCGGAGTGAACCGAGTTGGACTTCGCGTTCACCCATATCGAACGCTTTTTGTGGGCGCTTAGCGGTGGGGGCAATATCTGAGGCTTGTTTCACAGCTGCCAGTGCATCGTTGCGGATGATTTCCACATCGTCTGCAAGAGAAAGCGAACGCTCCATATCTTCTTCGCCCTCATCCAAAAGTCTCATGCCGTATTTTGGGTCCAAATGTCCTTCTTCCCGTGCGGTGGTAAGGAGACTTGCTGCCTGATCGACGGCTGCTCCTTGTGATTTGAGTTCTAAGAGGCGCAATTCAAGTGCATCCAGGCGCTTCTTGAAGGCTTTGCGCAGTATTTTTTGGTCGTCTCCGACCATCCAAGCGTAAGTTGTATCGACAACGGATAAAAGCACGACGAGGGGGGCGATGAATGAAAGAACCTGTGTATAGTCTGCTGCTTGGGAAAAGAGTAGAATTGTTGCCGATGCGCTCCCGATGCCGGTCAGGATTGAGCGGAAGCGAAGAACGTCAAAGCCACCTCTTAGGAGCGTCCTGGATTGCAGGCGGCAAAACCACCCAACGGCCATAACAAGAACACTTCCGACGGTGGTTCCGTTCAATTCAGCCTCTAAGCCGAGGGCTCCAATGACCATGAGAACAGGCCAAGCTACCGTTGTTGATGCTCCAATACGACTCCGGGCTGCTGGGTCATCCAGCGCCAGGTCTTGGAGAATAATCCCCCAGAACAACAGGAGCATTGGGGCGCCAAAGCCAGCCAAAGAGACTCCTTTATCGCTAAATAAGTCACTTAATGTCGGCCAGGCGAGCCAAATCGCACAAATAAGAATCAGAAGTGCGGTAGCCATGGTTACAGAATCAACGCGTTTGGCCCTACGTTGACGCTCGGACTCAATTGCCGAATCCACATCAGCCCAAGTGACCATGAGGTTCCGACAGCAGTTTTACCCATAATCACTCCGCTTCAATGGTCGGAAATAACCCTAGACCTCTCATTGGTGTTGTCGGGAATGTTCATGGGTGTCTTTCACCCGTTGTCGAAAAGCGAGGGAGTATTATGGCCGGTCTCATTACGATGGATGATTTATCCAATGACGAAATTCACAGCATTCTAGAGGATGCAGAACGCCTTCTTCCAGTTGCAGAAGGCAAGATATACCTGCCGTTACTTCAAGGGAAGATTCTTGGAAACTTGTTCTTCGAACCCAGTACACGAACACGAATGTCGTTTGAAACTGCAATGAAGCGTTTAGGCGGAGATGTTGTCAACCTTGGAGACGTCAAAACATCTTCAGTTGTCAAAGGTGAAACACTATTTGATACGATTCAGATGGTTGACGGGTATACGGATATCATCGCCATGCGCCATCCTCGTCAAGGAGCGGCTCAATACGCTCAAGATGCAGCCAGAGTTCCCATCCTGAACGGTGGCGATGGGGCGGGTCATCACCCAACCCAAACCATGCTTGACTTGTTTACCATCAAGCAGGCCCATGGACGGCTTGACGGCTTGAAGGTCGTTCTTGCTGGAGACTTGCGCTATGGCCGAACCGTACATTCACTCAGTCACGCTCTGACTCGTTTTGGATGCGAGTTGATTTTTGCAAGTCCTAAACTCCTCCGTATGCCTGCAGAAATCGTAGAGGATTTGACAACGCATGGGGGTCATGTGGTCGAAACCGAAGACCTTCTCTCATCGTTGGCTGAGGCAGATGTTGTTTACATGACGCGAATTCAAAAAGAGCGCTTCGCTGATGAGGATGAGTATACGAAAGTAGCTGGCGCATACAAATTGCACGCTTCGAATTTAGAGGGTACTAAGGAGGACATGATCATCATGCATCCACTTCCACGGGTCGACGAAATCCATCCCTCTGTTGACAAAACCCGGCATGCACGGTATTTCCAGCAAGCGTTTAACGGCGTTGTAGCAAGGATGGCTCTTTTATGCCGGTTGCTGGGCGTCACTGTCCCGGACGACATCTCTACTGCGGGAGGTGATTTGTGATGGCTCAGGAACACAACATGCGACGTGTCACTGCCATCCGTAACGGGACCGTTATCGACCATATTCCTTCGGGGCAAGCAATGCGTGTGCTCGAGATGCTTAACATGAACAAAACAACATCCGTTCCGGTTTCCATGGTCATGAATGTTCCTTCAAAGAAGATGGGGACTAAGGATATCATCAAAGTTGAAGACCGTGAATTAACTCAAGATGAACTCAATCGTCTTGCTCTTGTCGCCCCGGAGGCTCATGTGGCGATTATCCGTGCTTACAGCGTCGCCCAAAAGATGACGATTCAAATTGGAGAAGAAGTAACGAATGTTGTCCGCTGCACGTTTTCAAACTGCATCACGACCAACCCCCGTGAACCGTTGGCTCACCGCCTGCGTGTTATGGGTAGAGAGCCTCTTGTTCTACGCTGCCATTACTGTGGCCGGCCTCAGGACTTAGAGAAGTTGATCAGCAATTTGTTGTGATCATTCTTCATCAATTGATAACAAGTCTCGCATATCACAGGCTTTGCATTGCAAGCCAGATGTCATGCTACCGCAGCGTTCGCATGGGTGAGGGGGGGCCGGTCGAGTGGAACCGCCTCCCAATTCAACAACTTGGTCTCTTAGCGCTTTGACTTGGTCAGCCATACGCACGAGTCCATGTCGGGTGCCCGGTACATCGGCTTCCATTGTTGCTACCAAATCCCGATGTCGCCATCGGAGGGCTCCTCTGGCGTTGGGGCATTCTTCATGGTGGAGGGGCAGATTTTTGTGCGTCGCATACAGGTGAATTTCTTGTTCGGGGACCCAGCGCAAAGGGACAATTCGTGGTGCTAAACCATCAACCCGATTGGTGGTGTGGGGTGCAAGCCTTAGCGTACGTTCCATGTCCCCGTTGGAAACATTCATCAGCACAGTTTGAGCCATGTCGTCTAAATTATGCCCCAGGGCGATGTAGTCAGCTCCGATACGTTCCGCCAAATGGTTGATCCCCTGCCTTCGGAAAACTCCACAATAAGCACAAGGCATTCGCGGTGCATTGTTGTCTTTCTCCATCGCCATTGGTAATCTGCGGACTACTTCATCCATTTCAATGAACGAAAGTTCAGGGTAGGATACGGTCTCGTGCCGAATCTCTAACTGGTCGCACAGGTCTTTTGCACATACTATCGATGGAGGGCGGTACCCTTCAATGCCTTCATCAACGGTGCCAGCAACGATGGTCACATCCCTTCGTTCTCCAAGCAAATCAACAAGAGAGTGGAGCAAAACGGCAGAATCCTTTCCACCCGATACGGCCACCAAAATCGTTGTGTGTTCCCCACGTTTCAATGGAAGTTGCAGGCGAAGTTCCTTTCCGATTTTCTTTCGTACTGATTTTGCGAGATGTTTTCCACACAAAACCCGGCCTGAGTACGCCTGTTCAACAACAGCAGGCTTGTTGCACGAATCACATGAAGGGATTTGAAAAGGTCCCTCCGGTGCTGCCTCGGCCATAATGCGTGGGGCGCCGCTGGAGTGTTTCAAATCAACGGCTTCAGCAATGACCGACCGAGGTTAAAAAAACAGGTAAAATTTTCCAATTGAATATTTGATTTTCTAATTGAATCTTCTTGATGCGGTGAGGCGGTAGCGGTCCAAATTTTTTCGAAGCCATGATGGCTGGCGAGAGGTCAGGTCAATGCCAATCAATGCATATCGTACTGTTTTTCTCAGGTTCAAATATATTTTCCAGTTGGAAATTCCAATAGGGTCCTCAAATCCACTGAAAACCCTTCTTGAGCGCAAAACTTCTTGAAGGCTACAGCGGTGTCACTGAGGTTGAGCGACCATGCTGCAACGGTTATTATCTGCCTTGGCGACCCAAAATGGGGTCGAACAAGCCTTGATGATCGACGATAGAGGGCGTCTTATGGCCAGTGTTGGTCAATCCGGGTCTTTTCCTGAAGTTGAGCGAACGGTCTTGATGGCCGCAAACGGTCTTGAAGCAACTCAAAACCTTGGTCTGGGTGAACTCTATGAGATTTGGGAAGAGAGTGAGACCCGGACCATGATCGACATCGTTACTCCGTACCGCATTTTGATGCTGCACGGAAAAGGCGGTAAACTTGCGAGGTGGAGGCATAGCATCGACCTCAATCGCAAGTCCCTTGCAACAACCCCTGAAATGTAGGTGAACCAACATGTTTGAAATGCCCTTTGGAATACCAGTTGATGAAGAAATAGATTTGACCGAGGGAACGTTGCAACCGTTCGCCCATGGTGTCATTTCAACCTGGGTCGGGCGACGAAAAACTCCAGCAGGACATCGACTTGTACGAGCAGGTCGTATTGTAGGCTGGTTGGCTGAAGGGAGCAAATACACTCAGAAACGAGATTTACTTGCTGGTAAAGAAGCCCAAGAGGCCTTGCTTGCGATTGAATCTGAGCAAAAGGTCCGTTTCACCGCATCGGAATACACCATCTCCGGACTTGGAGATGTTGCCGATCTTGTCCCCGAAGCATTTGTTCATCAAGCCGACCGACAAGGACTTCGCTCAATGACGAATTTCGTCGAGCGCCTCCTCGCTCGTGATTTGTCAAAAGTACTGGCTTATCTGGTCGAGGATGAAACGGTTCGAGGGGCCATTGCTATTGATTCAGGCATGCTTATTGATGAATCAGGAGATCTGCCTCGAGAGGCAGAAGCACTCGCATCTCAAATACACAGTATTCTCTCGGACATTCGAGTAGAAGATGTCAACTTAGGGTTGGGATTGGGACCATCCGGACATTGGACACTTCACACATCGGGCGGAGCCTTGTTGTTGGCTCAAAGTGGAGAAATTGCTCTGGCCATTTGGACCGAACGAGACGCCAATCATTCTCGCCTTCTTTCTTCAGCATCGCTGATGCTCGAAGGAGATGTTGCGTCAATTGGAGAGCATGGAACAAGCTTGCCGGATGGCTTCCCTCTCCGGGAAGGGCGAGGAGGACCGGATGCCATTCTTTCGATGCTCAAAGCGGGTATGGAGGAGGAAGTCACCGGACACATCCAGTCAGGAGCCTCGTCCAAATCCGTCTCACTCATACTTTCACGGGGAGTTCCTGTGGCTCTTTGGGCTCCTAATGCCGAGGATGAGAGCGCAGCCATGACCATGCTCACCGAGCCGAAGCGAAAGTTGCAATTGATCCGGTTCGCAGCAGGAACAGTCGTTTCGTCAAATTCTGGTTCATTTGAAAGTTTCAAACTCAAATCGTTCTGCGATCAGTTGTCAACCGTACGAACTCGTTCAGAAGCGCGACAGGCTTCAATCCGGGCTTCTCTTGAAGAAATGCTTGGTTTCGAAGCAGGTTTGGAGGAATTACGTCTTCAGCGAGGAAAAGTAAATTTCTCAACTGCGGGCATGGAAGTGGGAGATGGATTGCCGGTTATGCAACAGCAAGCAGTTGCTGCCGTTGATGCAGGCTTACGCCGAAAACTTGAGGCTGCCCAGCAATCACTGGATGAACTCACCAAAGCCCAAGCCATCCTTGAAGGCAAGAACAAGGAACTGGAAACAAAGAAAACAGCCGCTCAAATTGTTGCTCGGGAAGCAAGTGAAACACGCCAAGAACATACCGTTGCCCTCGAGGATGCCCATGCTCGTTTGAACAGTCTACAAGTGGACCTTGCTGAATCCCGTAATCAGTCAGAAGACGCTGAACACCGTGCTGAACGTCTTGTCCGTCGAGTGAATGAACTGGAACATCAAGTCAGTGAACGCGCTGCAGAATTGGCTAAGGCTTTGGGTGACGCAGATGCGAGCAGTGAACTTCAAGCGATGATTGAAACACTTGCACTCAAAGAAGCAGAATTGCAAGCTAACTTGACAGAAGGAAGCAAGCGGTTGAATACAATACGCCAACAAAGCGAGGACGAGGAGCGTCGCTTGCGTGTCCTTACTGAGCAAGTGAGTACGACCAGAGAGCGCCATGCAAGAAGCCAATCCGACGTACTCACTCTTCAGGAACAAGTTCACGTCCATCAACTCGAATTGGACGCCATCAAGACCGAGGAGTCCATGTCGAAAAACCGCATGGAAGAAGACCGTTTGCGCCGTGCAGAGGATGAGGCTCGTCGCTCAAACGTTCAGGCTGAACTTCGGGAATTGATGGACGAACGCCGTACCCTTCTCCGTGAACTTGGGGACATGGGTGCTCGACGGGGTCATGCAGAAGCTGAACTTTCGTCTCTTGTTGAGAAGGCAACCACGCTTTCTCAAGCCCATGAAGAAGCCCTTGCGGATATTCAGGAAGCCGAACGCCTACGTGCCCGTCTTGCAGAAGAACCACTCGCACAGGCCCTTCTCGATGACAACAACACCTTCGAAGGATTGGGTCCAGTTCTCGATCGACTTGAACATGCTCGTGGTCTTGGTTATTCTGTGACCATGCTCGACCGTGCCGTTGAGCGAGCCCTTCAAGTGATCCAATCTACGGTTGACCACGTCGCTGCGACGCCTCGTCACCTTCTCTCATCCGAGGTGATGACGTTGCTTGAACGTCAGGTCCCACAAACAGCAGGAGCGGTTCGTGGACTCGCTCGCTGGTCGGTTCAACAGCGATTGGAACATCAACTTGGAGAGACGGTCAATCATGTGGTTCTGGATTTGGAACATCTGCTAGAAGATTATGACCGTTCCATCACCATGCTAAGGAGAATCAGGAACGTTCTTGAGCAAATTGAGCGCTTGGGTGCGCCAAGTCATGAAGTCCATGCTCTCCTGACCAACTGCCAACGCCCAGAGGCACTTCCAAGCCTGGCTCAAGGTACTCGAAAATTGATTCAAGTTGCCTTGGACGATATTTACCTCGAAGCAGACCAAAGAGATGCTGGCGAAGCAATTGGGTTAGAAGAAACAGCCCGTGTTCTTGAAGAATTAATCACTCAACTCGATGCATCCGGTCTCACGGATGGCGTACCAAGAGGTATGCTATGGGAATTCCAACGTGATGGTCTTCTTCCCTTTGAGCGTGAATCCATTCCTTCAAACCAGCGTCTTCCGGTCGATGCAGACATGCTGGTTGACCTTGAACCAGCTCTCCTTCATGAAGAAGACATTGATATGGGTCAAAATGAAACCGCAGTTGCAGACCATGACGGCTGGGCAGATTTGCCGGCCCCAAGCGATTCTTTACCAACGGCGGCTGTAGTTCAAGAGGCACCACAACAAACCAAGGTTGACTTGGACGATGAACGGGCCCAACTAGAAGCTGAGTTGGCCCGAATCGATGCTGAATGGGGTCATAGAGATGCAACACCTACCGCTACGAGTTCCCCTCCCGATGCGGCACTTGCTGACCTTGAATCACGCCTATCAAACATTGAGTTCTGAGGCGATTGAAGTGTCCAACGAGCCAACTACCCTGCTGGGACGAGAAGAAGGGAAAGGGCGACCTTATCCACTGTTTCTTGAACGCCTGATGTTGGTGGCAGTTATTGTTATGACCGTAGTTTACGGAGGCAACATTAGCGACCAGTTCAACACCAATTGGCTTGGATTTGGGATTGGTTTTGTAGCCTTTCCATTGCTCTTGCTCGCTGCGAGTGAGATGATTGGGCGAATGATTCAGTCCAAGCAATGATTAAAGTTGAGTAAAATCCTTCGTCGCTGGTTTTGTATCGTCTTTAGTTCCACGCGATTGAATGAGTCCGATGACCCTCTGCCATGGGATGAAGAACCTCAGCACAGCCATGATGCTAAGGAACAGTAAAGCCGAAATGACCAGTCCATACGTGAGGGTCAATTCAATCGATTCAGAGACCTGTCCCGCCCACTGGCTCCCCGTTGTATCGGACACGATGGTAAGGAGAACTTTGTGGAATCCTAATGCAACCATCGTCGCAAGGCCCGTTAAGCCTAAGAAAAAGAAGGTATGACGTAAATGAGTGTTCAGAACGTTATCCATTTGGCGAACATATTCTGGGTCGCGCTTGCACGATTCAGGGAGGCGGAATGCGTACTCAAGGTTCCTGATCACGCCATAACTCGCTTCTTGGAACACCATGATGAGTACCGCTATGAGAATGAGGTCAAACTGTTCCTTTGTGACCAAATTCAAACCAAACAGGCCTATCGTGGGGTCTGATGTTTGACTCTCAAGAGTGGCTAAAGCCCCACCATAGGACCCAAGTTGGCCTTTGATGAGGGGGAACGTCAAGATAGCGTGAATTCCAAGGAAAAGGAGCGTGAAACCAATGGCCCAACCAATTGAACGGCGTGATAGGCCCCAGATTCCACGGGTGCCCATAATAACAGGTAGCAGATAGATGAAGAGAATGATGAGTGACAAAATCATGAGAAGTGGCCACTGAAGGGTTTCCAATTCACTTTCATCGGGCAATCGGAGATTAAATTCAAACAGCATTCCAGCAAACCATGAAAGGAGCAGGCGTCCAACGAGAAGAACGATCAAACCAATAATGAATCCAAGTTTGATGCGCTGTTGAACCTTCGGACTTTGGAACGCGATAAAAGCCATGGCTCCTCCCAAGGAGAGTCCCATGATCATGGGGACAAAGAATCTCGAAAGGCCTTCTCTTCCCTCTCCAGTGAGCCAGTCGCCAAGAGGGAGTTGGTCTGAAATAAGCAATTCGATGGAGTCAAACAGGATGGTGTGGTCGATCGAGCCAACTACGTAGGTTTGGACCACTTGGACGTACATCGTGATGAGGGCGACGGTCGCAACGATTTGGAGAGAAAGAATCTGCCATTGGCGCCTCAAATTCTTGAGATGAAGGGTTCTTGGGCGCGCAGTGCCTTCCAAGAGAACATCTGATTGGAGACCTACTTCACCTGCCATTTTCAGTACCCCCTGACCTGCATTAATGCCTGTGACAAATCCATGTCGGGCATCCAATCAATGACTTGAGCTCCTGAACCAGCCAGCGTGGTGAGGCGATTCTGTCGTTCAAGTTTGAGAACTTCGTATGACATACGTGGAATTCTACTCACCAGACGTTCAAAGTCCACACTTGATGGGGACAGGACGGTCACTTCGTGTCCACGTCCAACGAGGTCGCGGACCGCAGCTGGAACGGTCCCGTCGCCTTCGCAGGATGAGATGATGAATACGGGGCTTCCTCGGCTGAATCTTCCACTGAGGGAGTTGGTTACTGCTTGAAGCGGCATGGTCCCCTTAGGCGTCACTCCAGCAAGGGCGCTTAGCAGTTTGAAGTACTGCTTGTCTCCGGTGTCCGGAGGAAGATAGGATAGTTTCTCGTCGTAAATTGCAAGAGCAACTGAATCCCGACGTTTCAAAAAGAAGGCTGCAAGACTTGCAGCGGACACGGTTCCCATCTCAAGGGGATTTTTGAGGACGGTTCCGATTCGGGCAAGGTCACGGCTGTCGAGCAGGAGGTAGAGGTCGGTAACGGCATCTCGGCATTTTTCGTTCACCATCAGTTCGCCGGTTCGGGCAAACGCCTTCCAATTGATGTTCTTGAACGGGTCTCCCGGGACATACTCTCGGAGCGAATAAAATTCCGACCCTTGCCCAGGTGTCCGTAGCGTCGTCGCTCCAGTGTACATCTTTGGGGTGCGGCTTCGCAAGAATGCTTCTTCAATGTCCTTGATTTGTGGAAAGATGACGATGTCGCTGTGGTGGTCCACGTACATGTCTTCAACTCCCAAATTGAAGGTGTTGCGAGCCCGTAAGGATACAGGTCCGATGGAGTAATGGCCTCTCAATGGGCAACGGAGCACATAGCGAATTCGAGCACTCTCACCAGGTTTGAGGTTGAGTTGCATTTGATTCAAACCACTACGCAACTTCATTTCGTGCGGTATGTTATCGTAAATGTCCAGCATCTGAGTTTTCCGGTTGCTGCGGTTCGTTACAAGGAGTTCCACATACAAATCGTCGCCTTTGTACAGATTGTCGGCTGAGAGGGTCCGTTGGACTTCAACGTCGCCATGGCCAGCGATCCATGAATTGACCACAATGAAGGCGACCAAACTGAGGCCAAGAATCATCATTTGTTGATTGGAAATCATCATCCCAATCAACACCAAGGCAATTCCTCCAGTGAAGGTGAAAGCAGCTTTACGTGTCCACATTCATCTCAACTCACTGACGTCCCCACGCCTTAATTCGTTTGACCAGAGCGACCGTCTGTTCAAGCGTGTATCGGTTGTTTGATTCAACTGCAAATTTAGCAAGAACAGGGTCGTTAATCATTGAAACCAACTCATTGGCTTGCATACCTTGGAATTCTTCGCGGTTGAGGCCGTTTTGATTTCGGACCTTGGACAGGAACACTTGACGGATCTTCTCCACTTTGGAGTAGTAAGCATATCTGTTCGCATCACCAAAACCGTAGTAGATGATGCTAAACACGTGACGCCATGGTTCAGGGTCCCGTTTCTTGATGAGAACTGCTTCAAAGGTGACGAACAGAATCAGGAAAAGAAGGAGCATGGCCAACCCTTCTCCTGTGAAGTAGACGAGGAGGAAGTAAACGGTGTTGTAAGAATCAGCTGCAAGAGCACTTTGAGGGTGACGGGATTCATCAAAAATGACCATTGCATTTTCAGCAGGTTCGCCTTCTTCACCCTCCAGTTGACTCATCAAGGCTTCAGCGATGAAATCCATGGCCCACTTTCGATTGTCGTTTGCGGGCACGAATGTTGCGGTTTTACCGTATTTTCCATCATTGAACCCTTCGTAATCGTACATGGCGTTGATCAGCGCAGACCCGTCGGCCATGAAGACGATTCGACCACCATCCGAGGGTTCACAACTGGTTCGAGCACAGGCCTCAATGCTGAGATTGAACTGACCCCACCTGTCTGGTGTTGCAGGAGTGATCTCACTACCAACCTGTATATCTCCATCTCCGTTAACGTCAACGGTTGCTTCGTTGCTGGTCATGGCGCGAACCGCAACTTCGCTCAGTGGCCCTCGAACTCCGGGAATAATTTCGAGTCCCGTAACGTTGTTGAGAAGCATCTGGTAGGTGCCATTGTAATCGATGGCGCCACTGTCCCAGTGCTGAACGCAGAGGCCGGCTTCTGCTTGTGTCATGCTTTCGCCGTCCAATAGTGAGCAAGGATGTTCACCTTGTTCACCAACATTGCTCCAACGTTCGTGGGATGAGAGGGTTTTCGGGTCAATCTCTGTGCCGTTCATGCCACATGGATTCTCTTGAATGCACATCCAAATGTAATTTTTATCGAGTTCAGCGACGTAGTTGGTGTCGTAAACTTGCTCGCCCGTATAACTCACGCCGAATGCTTCTGCAACAGAACTTCCATAGCCGTAATCTTCCAAAACAAGCGCAGTTCCACCGGCTTCTACAAACTCAACAATGGCGTTGATTTCCGAAGGGGAGTATCCACTGTCAGAAGCGATGGTAATGAAACCGTCCTCGTCAAATTGTGGTAGGGTAAGGGTGTCCCGTTCGACACCGGCGAGGATATAGGTTGTGTTACGGGGGTCTTCAATATCGCCAAGGAGGAGGGGGCTGCTCACCAGGGAGTTGGTTTGAATCCCCATCTCTTTGATGTCTTCTCGAAATGCAGACATGTCGTTCCAGTCATCATCGTAAGCAGAAAGTTGGTTTGTGGCGCTTAAATTGATGAAATTAAGCAAGATTGTCATCAAAAGTACAAGCATAACAAGCCAAAATGACGCTTGAAGGGCAACCCTTCTGGCGTTGAAATTAGCAGGCAGGCCGACCATGGACATCACTTGGGAGAAACTACCCACTCTTCCACGGTTTCGCTTATCTTTAGAAGGTTGTCCACACAAGGACATAAAATGCTCATGGGTTCCATCACAAAAAAGAGGAGTGTTTCATTGGTTGAGATGAATTTTTGTCGCCACTCTTGAGACTGCATCGACTGGAATCATAACGGTGTTTTCACGGCTTTCAAAAGGGAGTGCTGCGGCGTTGACCGTTGCTTCAACGGTGACAATGAGTTCGCTGATAGCCCCCGTTTTGAGGTCAAAATGAATGTCCGTTAAATTGCCCAGGTCAGTTCCCGTGCGATCAACGACCAAACGGCCTATGACTTCCCTACCAAAGATTGCCATCACATCTTCCTCTGTAGAATGACCGTCTCGGCGAGGCCAAATGAATGCGTCGGTGCGGTGATGCGAAATCACATGGTTTCCATGCCACGACTGAAGTCACGATTTCGCTTGATGTTGCTCAATCCTGACGTCAAACGAGTTTCCATCTTTTGGTAGTAGTCCAACATGTCTGGGGTGACCGTAGGGCGCACTCGAGATATGGCTTCTTCAAAGTGGGTTTTTGTGACGCGTTTCTTTCCTGCACGCATGCAGATGAGGGCTGCTTCTCGGCACACAGCCTCAATGTCAGCTCCTGTGAACCCATCCATGCCGGTGAGGATATCCTTGAAAGAGAACTTGCTCAAAGGCATTCCTTCACTGTGGATGTTGAAGATGACCTCTCGGGCTCCTGAGTCGGGCGGAGGCACGTGAAGAACACGTTCGAAGCGGCCACTTCTAAGAAGGGCAGGGTCAATCATTTCTGGACGGTTGGTTGCGGCAACGATGATAACGCCGTCAAGCGATTCCACTCCATCCATGCTGGCCAGGAGTTGGTTCACGACTCGGTTAGAAACATCGCTGCCTTCTGAAGCAGAACCACCGCTTCTCATGGAGGCGATGGATTCGAACTCATCAAGGAAGATGATGGACGGTGCAGATTGCTTTGCCTTCTTGAAAATCTCACGGATTGCTCGTTCGGATTCTCCGACCCACTTCGAAATCAGTTCAGGTCCTTTGATGCTGATGAAATTTGCTTGGGCCTCATTAGCGATGGCTTTAGCAAGGAGGGTCTTTCCAGTTCCCGGTGCCCCGAAGAGCACAATTCCTCGAGGAGGTTTGATGCCAAAGTGCTCAAAGAGTTCAGGTTTGGTAAGCGGCCATTCCACTGATTCCTTGAGTCGGTCTTTGACTTCATTGAGTCCACCGACCTCTTCCCACGAGACTTCAGGCACTTCGACGTAAATTTCTCGCAATGCAGAGGGTTCAATGTCACGGATTGCTTCCTTGAAGTCGTCCATGCAAACTTCCATTTTTTCAAGGACTTCGGGAGGGATGGTTTCTTCCTCCAAGTCGATTTCAGGAAGGTATCGTCGCAGGGCCCGCATGGCTGCTTCACGAACAAGTGCAGCGAGGTCAGCACCGACAAACCCGTAGGTGTTGTCAAGGACCCACGAGATGTCAAAATCCTCTGCAATCGGCATTTGTCGTGTGTGAACGTCCATGATTTCACTTCGGCCATCACGGTCAGGGACGCCGATTTCAATTTCACGGTCAAAGCGACCAGGGCGACGGAGCGCTGGGTCAAGTGCATCACGGCGATTGGTAGCGCCAATCACCACAACGTTGTCACGGCCCTGCATTCCATCCATCAAGGTAAGCATTTGAGCAACGACGCGTCGCTCAACTTCACCGGAAACGTCTTCACGCTTGGGACAGATTGAATCGATTTCGTCGATGAAGATAATTGCAGGGGCATTCTCGGCGGCTTCGTCAAAAATTTCACGCAATTGTTTTTCGGATTCTCCGTAGTATTTGGAAATAATCTCAGGCCCGTTAATGCTCTTGAAGTGAGCGTTAACTTCGGTAGCAACAGCCTTTGCAATCATTGTTTTTCCGGTACCTGGGGGTCCGTGGAGCAATACGCCCTTTGGCGGGTCAATGCCGAGCCTTCGGAATAACTCAGGGTGCTTGAGAGGCAGTTCAATCATTTCTCGAACCTTGAGCAACTGTTGCCCGATCCCACCGACGTCTTCGTAGGTGATTCCTTCCGATTGACCAACGTCCTCTTCTGCAACAGCTTCGTCTTTGATGACGATTTCTGTATCGGTTGTGACTTTGACGATACCTTTCGGAGTTGTTTGTACAACTGCAAACGGAAGTGCTTCTGCAAACAACGTCATTCCTGGAATGAAAATACGGTCTCCCGCTACAACCGGGCGCTTTGCAAGGCCTCTGCGAGCAAATCCCTCGATTCCAGGGCCAAACTTCACCTTTTGTTTGTTGGCCATGACCGGCGAAATGGTAAGTTTTGTGCAATCCTTTGCCTCGACTTTAGTCACCGTGACTCGGTCTCCGAGGCTGACTCCTGCATTTTTTCGTATGATTCCGTCCACGCGAATAATGTCCATCTTTGCATCTTCAGGGCGACTTCGCCAGTAGATAGCAGCCGTTGAGCGATTGTCACCGCTGATTTCAACGATGTCGCCGGGCTTCAAGTCCAGACCCATGTCCGCTGAGATACGGGCACGCCCGTGTCCTACGTCTGACGGTATGGCTTTTGATACTCGCAATGATACAGATTCCTCTTTGTCAGACATAACACTCGCTCCTCAACATTTCCTATTGGCGTACGACGGTATATGAAGACTCCACCACGCCGTTCAGGTCAGTTAACAGACTGCAAAACAGCAGGACTCACTTAAATCCACGCCTTATATTGGTCATGTCATTCGTTCCATCACATTCAAGAGACGAGTGTTGTTCGCTTTGCTTATGGTTCACGTCCTAGAAACCGGCCTCGAATTTATGACTTCAAACAACCCGAATGGTAAGCCCAGCGTCAAGGGGTACAACATCATCAACGGTCAGTTATCACTGGCGAGCGATGGCGCCTCTTTTACCTCCGTCAACCCCGCTATCCTCAACGACACACTCGGCGAATTCCCCCTTTCAACCAGGAAGGATGTCCACACTGCATTGGACGCTGCACACGCAGCTTTTCCAGGATGGGCTGCAACCCCGGCTCCAACCCGTGGTCAGATCATCGGAAACATGGGACGATTGCTGATGGAACACAAAGACGCCATCGTTGCCCTTGAAACCCGTGAAATCGGCAAGACTCTCAAAGAGTCTGCTGGCTCGGTTCAAGAGGCCATCGACACCTGTCTCTTTTTCCAGTCCGAAGGACGTCGCTTGTACGGCCAAACAGTCAACTCGGAATTGCCCGATAAAGAATTGTTCACCTACCGCCGCCCTCTCGGTGTCTGTGGTATCATCAACGCCTGCAATTTTCCTGCAGCCGTTCCTTTTTGGAAGATGATTCCAGCCATCATGTGTGGAAACACGTGCGTGTGGAAGAGCCCACAAGACGCTCCTCTCCTCTCCTTCGCTCTTGCACGTATCATGCACGAAGCAGGACTACCAAACGGTGTGATCAACTTGGTTCACGGGAAAGGAAGCGGCGCTGGACAATACCTTGTCGACGCTGTCGATGAAGGGCGCGTCAACAAAATTTCTTTCACAGGCTCTACAGAAGTCGGTAAGATGATCGGAGAAGTATGCGGTCGCAATTTGGTGTCATGTTCGCTTGAACTCGGTGGCAAGAATCCACTGGTCGTCATGCCCAGTGCTAACCTTGACAATGCTGTTGAAGGAGCATACTGGGGCGCATTTGGAACTGCGGGTCAGCGATGTACCTCACTGGGTAACTTGATCCTCCACAAGGACATTTACGATGAATTCATGACCAAGTTCATGGCCAAAGTTGAGTCAACAACCATTGGAGACTCCTTAGCCCATGATGGTGTATTGTACGGTCCCATGTTGTCCGAAAAGTACGCCAAGGACTTCCTCACCGGAGTTGAAATGTGCAAGGCATCGGGCGCCAACCACATGTTCGGAAAAGGTCGAATTACCAGCGACAATCAACCTGCTAATTTCCTCGGTACGGCTGAAGACGGGGTGTTCATGTGGCCTCACGTTTTCACCGAAGTCACCGAAGACATGGAGTGCTTCCACGAGGAAGTATTCGGGCCAGCCGTGACCATCTGCAAGGCTGACGATTTCGACCATGCCCTTCACTTGGCCAACGCAAGCCCCTATGGTTTGTCTTCGGCCATCTACACCAACGACCGTTTGGAAGCATACCGCTACAAGACCGGCATCAAGGCTGGAATGACAGGGATCAACAATTCCACCACCGGGGCAGAAGCTCACCTTCCGTTCGGCGGAGTGAAAGGCTCAGGAAACGGAACCCGTGAATCCGGAATTTGGGTTATTGAAGCCTATTCATACTGGCATGCAGTCAACGATGAATTGTCAGGAAAACTCCAACTTGCGCAGATGGATGTTGAAGAAGTTGAGATGGCTGAAGCCGATGTTGACTGGACTCAATTGGCTTGAAATTGACCTTCTAAATTCCTGTGGGCCAATGGTGAACCTCAAAGACCCTGCGGCATTGGGTAGCATGTTCCCTTAGGGGACGTGAGGGTGTAACCATGGGCGACGGCATCAAACTCCCAGTCATCAACGGCTTGGGTCGAACGAACCGAATAGACAACTGGTGGAGCCAGCCGCTCACCATGGGTATAGGCTTGACTGCAGCCATGATTTACACCTTCTGGCGTTTGTTCATCTACACCACTGAAGGGACAATTTCCTACAGCCTAGAGGGCTCTACGGTGATGTCACCGATCTTCTCGCCGAACGTGTTGGAGTGGGACTTGTTTGGCCTTTCTTCGTGGAACCATCCGACCTGGGTCAATGCTGCGGTGTTGATTCTTTGGATTCCATTTGGATTCCGTGGAACTTGCTACTACATGCGCCGAGTCTACTACCGTACCTTCTTCGCGAGCCCCGTTGCTTGTTGGGTCGACGAACCTGAAATCAACAAAAAACTTGGTTATCAGGGAGAAAAGCGCTTGTTCATCTTCAACAATTTGCACCGATATTTCCTCTACGCAGCAATGGTCATTCTCCTCATAAAATGGTGGGACGTGACCCACGCCATGACGTTTGATGACGGCATCGGGCTTTCCCTAGGAACCCTCGTCATGGGCATTGAGGCCTTCTTGCTCACCATGTACGTCACTTCTTGTCACGCACTCCGCCATCTCGCCGGTGGCATGCTGGACCGCTGGACAACGGGTCTAAGTCAAATCCGAGGTAAACTCTTTGGAAAAATCAGTATCTTAAACCGCTCCCACGGGTTTTGGTTTTGGACATCCTTGACCTTCGTGTTTTTAGGAGACCTTTGGGTGCTGGCTGTTTGTGAAGATTACGTTAACGACGTCGTATTGTTTGTAATTTGAGGTGAGATGATGACTGAAAAAATAACCAACCACGAATACGATGTTATTGTAATTGGCGCCGGTGGGGCTGGCTTACGAGCAGCTATTGAGGCTGCCCGAAGCGGTGCAAAAACGGCCATCATTACCAAGTCTCTCCTCGGTAAGGCCCACACGGTCATGGCCGAAGGTGGATGTGCTGCTGCACTCCAAAACGCCGACCCACGTGACGGATGGAAGGTTCACTTCCACGACACGATGAAAGGAAGCAAGTGGCTTGCAAACTGGCGAATGGCTGAGTTCCATGCGAAAGAAGCACCCGATCGAGTTCGGGAACTGGAGCAATGGGGAGCAGTCTTTGACCGAACGCCAAACAATTTGATCAATCAACGAAACTTTGGCGGACACACCTTCCCCCGTCTCGCACACGTCGGCGATGCAACCGGGCTCGAATTAATTCGCACCCTCCAAGAGCGAGGCATTCACGAAGGCATAGACATCTTCATGGAATACACCGTCCGAACCCTGTTGAAGGAAGGAGACCGCGTCACTGGATGCGTTGCTTACACTCGTGTTGACGGAGACGTTCATGCGTTCTCCGGAAAATCAGTTGTCTTGGCCACTGGCGGCATCACCCGATGCTGGTCCGTGTGTTCAGGCTCTTGGGAGTACACTGGAGACGGGCATGCTCTCGCTCTCTGGGCTGGTGCAGAACTCCGCGACATGGAATTCGTTCAATTCCACCCCACCGGCATGGTTTGGCCGCCATCGGTCCGAGGTATTCTGGTGACCGAAGGTGTTCGTGGTGAAGGTGGACGATTGACGAACTCTGAAGGAAAGCGATTCATGTTCGACTATGTTCCTGAGATGTTTGCAGGTGACCACGCCGACACCATCGAAGAGTCGGATCAATGGGTCGAAGAAGTCGTGAGTGGGAAACTCGCCACAGTTCGCCGACCGCCTGAACTTCTCACCCGTGACGTTGTTGCTAAGGCCATCAATTCGGAAGTAAAGGCAGGGCGAGGTTCACCTCACGGCGGGGCATTCCTCGATATTTCTCACCGTGGTGAAGAAGCCATCTTGAAGAAACTTCCCAGCATGCACCATCAATTCAAAGAATTGGCTGGTGTTGATATTTCAAAGGAACCAATGGAAGTTGGACCAACGGCTCACTATGTCATGGGCGGCGTTCGTGTTAATGCCGAAACCCAAGAAACGACCGTTTCCGGCCTCTTTGCTTGTGGGGAAGTCGCATCTGGATTGCACGGTGCAAACCGTCTCGGGGGCAACTCGCTTTCAGACCTCATCGTGTTTGGGAAGCGTGCAGGTGAATTTGCTGCAAAACGAGCCAAAGATTTGGCCCAGCCGACCATTGATGACGAACAGGTTGGCGCAGCCATTGACGATATGCTTGCGCCGCTCATGCGGGAAGGCGGAGAAAACCCAGGGGCGATTTACGACGAAATGCGCGACATGATGCAGGCCAAGGTCGGCATCATACGCACCAAGGCAGAACTTGATGAAGCACTTGAAGATTTGAAATCCTATAAGGCGCGAGCCATGGCTTGTTCCTCCGGAACATCACGTAAATACAACTCTGGATGGCATCAAGCACTCGACCTGATCAATATGGTTGATGTCTCTCACGCAGCGACCCTCGCAGCAGTGACACGGGAAGAAAGCCGTGGAGGTCACACAAGAGATGACTTCCCAACGCCTGAGGATGATTACTGGGGGAAAACCCTCAACATCATTTGGATGGAAGATGGGGAGATGAAGATTCGGCAGGAACCGGTTGAAGCCATACGCGACGACCTTGAGGAGGCCCTCAATGAGGTCAAAGTGATGATTGCTGAGAGAGCCGCCGAAGCAGGAGGTGAAAAGTGATGTCGCTCAAAGGAAAGAAGCAGGCGTTCAAGATTCTACGAGGAGAAGGCGAGGAAGCGAGTCTCGAATCCTATGATGTTGAACTCGACGAAGGAATGGTTGTTCTGGATTGTCTTCATAGAATTCAACACGAACAAGAACCTGACCTTTCAGTTCGTTGGAACTGTAAGGCTGGAAAATGCGGCTCATGTTCGGCTGAAATTAACGGGCGACCTCGTTTAATGTGCATGACTCGTATGAGCGATGTCGTCGCTGAAACTCCAGAAGGACAGCCGATAGAAGTACGTCCAATGAAAGCCTTCCCTCACGTCAAAGATTTGGTGACTGATGTAAGTTGGAATTACGAAGTTGCTCAGCGCATCAAACCCATTAACGGGCCAGATGAAATGAACTGGGAATTCAATCAAATGGAAGCAGACCGTGTCCAACAATTCCGAGAGTGCATTGAATGCTTCCTTTGTGTGAACACATGTCACGTGTTGCGAGACCACGCTCTGTTTGATGGATTCGCAGGACCGCGCAACCTGGTCCGTTTGGCTCAATATGAAATGCACCCTCTCGACACAGAAGATAGGATTCCAGAAATCAAAAAGGAATTCGGGGTTGAATACTGCAACATTACCCGTTGCTGTACCGAAGTTTGTCCAGCCGGCATTCAGATCACTGATGACGCCATTATTCAACTCAAGGAACGTGTTGTCGACCGTTATTACGACCCGCTTCAACGAATCTGGAGAACCATCACACGAAAGAAGGTAAGGTACTGATTGGAGCTCTTTTCACTCATTTTCCCAAAGAGGTATTATTTGATGATTAATGAATCCCCGGATTCCGGAATTATTCATTCACATTTTAGGCAATAGAATATATTGTATTACTTATTAACACCAAATACTCAGTTAGTTTATGTCGGATATCGGGGGAGTGAGATGGCTAAAAGTACTGTTGAAAAAATAATTTCTGGTGTCGTCAAAGGCGATATGGAAAGCGTTTCAGAAGAAATCAAGGGAACACTTGCTCGTACCATCGGCCTAGCAGGTGTTGTGATTATTTCCCTGTCTGCAATGCTGCCGGGGATTTTCGTCACACCAACCTTTGCAGCCCAGATCATGGGCCCAGGTATTTGGCTGGCTTTTCTTCTTGCTGCATCGGTGGTCTTGCCTGGTGCGTTGTCTAAATCCGAACTGTCTTCGGGAATGCCTACCAGTGGAGGTTCATACGTATTTTTGGAACGAACCTACGGGCCAATGATTGGAACGATAAGCGGCCTGGGTCTATGGGCTTCATTTCTGCTAAAATCGGCCTTTGCCCTGATTGGCTTTTCCGCATACTTCCTTGCCGTCACAACCTATTTTGATTTAGAAATCAATATCAAGACGCTCTCCCTATCGGCATTGTTGTTAATTACCGTAGTCAATATCATGGGAGTTAACAAGGTAAAAGCGGTTCAAACACCGATTGTGATTATGACGGTCATCCTCTTGCTCGTCATTTGTATAGCAGCCTTATTCTCAGCGGACTTTGATGCTAGCATACCTCTTGAGGGCGCATTCAACACCGATGTTTGGACGTTAGCCGAGACCGCTGCATTTGTCTTTGTCGCCTATGCAGGAGTGACAAAAGTAGCCGCAATTGGTGGAGAAGTCAAGGATCCTGAAAAGAACCTACCAGCAGGTATCATGCTGTCTCTGCTCATCGCAACCATCCTTTACTCGGTCATTGCTTTCCTGATGATGGCCAGCATTCCGGGGGAATGGTGGATTGGAACCGACGGAGAAGTTGTTGAAGACCCAATTTATGTCTTTGCAGAGCATGTTGTGAATACAAAGTTCGGAATCTTTGCTGCAGTGCTCTCGGTGCTCACCATGATTTCAATGGCCTTAGCAGGAATTCTTGCCTCATCTCGATTCCTGTTTGCAATGGCTCGAGACAACCTCCTGCCTCAGCCACTTGAAAATGTAAATGTAAAGTACGAAACACCACACATCCCGATTATCATCACAGGATTGGCCATGTGCCTTGCAATCTTGTTTGTCCCTCTCAAAGATGTCGTAAAATTAGCGTCTGGATTCAAAATTATGATTTTCATGATGATCAATTCTTGTGTCATCGTTCTTCGCCAAACAAGTGACCGGCACGATTGGAATCCCGCTTACAAAGGACCCATGTACCCGTTGATGCAACTCTGGGGAATTATTGCCGGAGGCTGCTTGATTGTTCTCATGGGATCGAAGGCCTTCATTGGAGGAGGTGCTGCAGTCGTAGCAGGCTTGGCTACCTACTATCTCTACGGCCGCCAACACTACATCGCTTCAGACCAAACACCCATTGCAACGTTTAGGGAACAATTTGGCCTAGCATCATCGTCTGAACATCAGCTTAGGATGACGGCTTTCCATGCAGCTGATTTTGGAGGTAAAGGACACCTCAATGTGAGTGAATTCCAAAATGCACTTCGAGCACTCGGGTTCACATATTCTGTTGACGAGTCGAGGGCAATTTTCCATCAATCGGATGAGGATGAGAACGGGGTAATCGACATTGACGAATTTTTCGGCCTTTTCACCAATTCAGAACAGGAATGAATCAACCCCTTCAACCTTGATGACCTTTCATCAAGAATCCATGTTGAAATTGCACCGTTGAAGTCAGCCCATCTGAATATTTATTTGATCTATTTTGTAACATTCAGCAAGATCTGGGTCATATGATATGCGTTGTGACAGTCTGCCAGCAGTACATGCTGTTTTTTCGTTACAATTGACGATGTCAGTGATTTAGAATCCTCACAAGAAAGAATCCTCCGTTTGAAAACACCGATATATATCCTATAGAATTCTGTTGCAACCATGATAGGTCATCTACCAGAGCATTTGAGGGACCGGGTGCGACCGCTCAATGGTTTGGAACATCCTCGAGGAGACGGACCAGTCGTGGTTTGGCTCAAATCTTCCTTCCGTACTCATGAAAATCCCGCAATCGATGTAGGTCGGCATATCGCAACAAAGTACAATCTCCCTTTGGTCATTTATCACGGCCTTGATGAGCGATACCCTTTCGCATCCCTTCGTCATCACAACATGATTCTTGATGCTGCGGTTGACATGAATGAAGGTTGTATGAAACTTGGTTTACGTTACGTCTTCCATCTGGCTCGTGAAGGTCATCGACCCTCAGTTATGCGTTCCTTCGCTGAAGATGCAAGTTGTATTGTCACGGACATGTTTCCTCTCCCTCCGTGGACTGCATGGGTTGAAACCATTGCGAGAAGTGCTTCTTGTCCAGTTGTTGATGTGGACTGCCACTGTGTCATTCCGATGCCGTTGTACGGCAAATCCGTTGACCGACCGTTCAAATTCCGCAATGCTACCAAGAAGATGAGAAAGCGTAGGGTTCAATCTTCTTGGCCGACATGTAGGGCAGATGCACGCCCGTATGAAGGCCCCTTGCCTTTTGAGCCCGTTGACGTTCAATCGGTACTCAAGAATCCAATGGAACGTTTTGCTTTGCTGCGAACCTGTAACATTGACCCCACGGTTCATCCAGTCTGGCAAGAGCGGGGTGGAGAGCATGCTGCCCTTAGCAAATGGCAGGAGTTCCTATCCAACGGATTGAATGGATACGCTCGCCGAAGAAATAACGCTGCAGACCCAACAGGCGTTTCTCGTCTTTCCTATGCGTTTCACTACGGCTTTCTTTCTCCGATGAGAGTCGCAAGGGAAGCCGCCGCAATTGGGACAAAGTCTGCTGACAAATACTTGGATGAACTCCTCATTTTTCGTGAACATGCATGGCATCATATTTACAGCGTTGGTGAGCCCTACTCGCCCTCAAATTTACCTTCATGGGCCCAGGAATCATGGCGCAGTACCGCTGATGACCCTCGGACATTCTTACCCCATCCGGTTGAGTTGGAGCATGCAAAGTCTCCGTCTGAACTGTGGAATCTATGTCAGCGTTCGTTGATCCATCATGGTGAACTTCACAACAACCTGAGAATGACATGGGGAAAAGCCCTGCCGATATGGACAAATGATTTGGAAACCTCGCTTGAACTGGGTCAGAAATTAAACGACAAATATGCACTCGATGGCCGAGACCCTTCATCCGTTGTTGGAGTTCAGTGGTGTCATGGATTGTTTGACCGTCCGTTTTTCCCATCAATGCCGGTGATGGGCGTCGTCCGTAAAAGGGATATTCTTACTCACAAATCCAGACTCGATGTTGAACGATATGAATCTCATGTCAACCGACATCAAATCGATGTGGAAGGTGTATACCTTGTTGTGGGTTATGGTATATTGGAATGCCTTATCGCACGAATGCTCTACGACAAAGGGTTCAATGTTTACGTTGTAAAACCGGAGCAACATCAACCTGAATATACCTCGCAAGCAGACGGTGAATCGAAATGGCTTGGCGACTATTTGGAATCTATTTATGCTCAAATTGGGACTTCAGCCATACAAGAAGTCACCTCTTTTCTAGCATCGGGGATACCGATATTGGATACTGGCGAGGTACACATATCAGTCGATGAACCATTGGTAAGACCAGCGTTGGTTCTCAACGGTCATCAACAATTGATTGAATGCATTGCGACGGTTGACGACTCCTCAATACCCTCTTCTCTGCAATCTGTTTTGGAGTACGATAACGGCTCTTTGTTGTGCCAACTCCATTTTCCCCCTCACGGTCAGCGCAATGACAGACATCGTTCGGAACTCGAAACTGCGGTTTGGAATCTCAGTGAGCATTTGTGGCAGAAAAGTGTTTCCAAACAACCTGCATCCTACTCCGTACAAATGAAATTGGTTTGAACGGAAACGAGGGTTCGGTTCCAATGCTGGAGACTCCATGCGTTCCAGCTCTGCTGTGGTTTAAGACAAATATTTCTTGCTTGTACATCACGATTTTCTACTTAACCGAGGGATAAGAGCAGGAGTATTGTCTCTGTATTCCTTGTATTCTGGAGAATCTCCCCACTTCTCTAACGCTCGTTTATCCAGTATGGGGATTCCACTGACTTTTGTTAAGAGAACATAAATGAATACGGGCGAGATCCAAGCAACCCGTTCTAAACCAGTAAAGCAGGAAACTCCAAAGAAGGCGATTCCAGTCCAGAGAAGGATTTCCCCGAAGTAGTTTGGATGCCTCGAGTACGACCACAAACCACTGTCGATCCATTTGCCTTGGTTCTTAGGTTCTGCATTGAATACTGTCTTTTGCCTATCTGCTATAACTTCAAAACCAAATCCGACTATCCATATTGACAATCCCATACCGTCCCATATCCCAAATGCTGGTGCTGAATCGGCTTGACTGTTGATGACTATAACGACAATCATTGTCAGGAAAATCCACAGGCCTTGAAGCGTCCATGGTACGAGAAACCGGATCGGCGATGTTTTGAGTTGATCGAAGCGTCCGTCTTTTCCAGTTCGATGAATACGACGATAAAGAAAACTGGACAGACGCAGAGACCAGATGACAACAAGTAAACTGACGATTAGTTCTCTCAAACTTGGAGGTTCGGACTGTGATCCTGCCCAAAGGCTGAATCCTACCACGATGAGGTAGGTTAAGCCACCTGTTAAATCGTAGAAGCGTTCGGTTTTTCCGATGGATGCTGGTATCCACGCTACCCATTGTATGGCGATACTCATCACTGCACAATACAGCACAGCGGAGTATCCGTTCAGGATGACCGAGTTATGTTCAACTGCACGAACCACTAAAAAAACAATGACAAACGTTGAAGCGACAACCATTGTTGTTAATCGGACATCTTGACGAGTAGAATCCATTGCTAACGCACTTTCTAGCATCATCATCTTGTTAATTATTTTGCTTTCAGTCAGAGGTAGATGCGGAATCAAAGGGGTACTGACCCCGTAATGTCGCCAAATGGACGGCAACACCAACCCATCATTTCACAATAAGAAAAATGCAACAACTCGCCTCAACATCCTCGATTACGAGGTGAGGCGACGGCCTAAGTAGCGGCTCAAATGGATAAGTGGCCGTGCTTGAACCGCCCCTACGTGTTGGAATCTGCAAAGCAGGTGTGAACAATCTTGAAGATGAACCGAGCCACCCACCATCCATGCGACTGGTTCATCTTTTGTTGATGCTGGTCGTTCTCGCACCGGTTACCGGATGCCTCGGCGGTGGTGGAGGTGGCTCAGAAACGACAGGCACCTACACGGTTGAGTCGACCATAACGTCAATTGAATTGGAGACAAAATCCGCTGACTATCAAGACGAAGCAACCGTTGAGTGGAGCCTTGATTCCTCAACCATCGTCGAAGACATTGAGGCGGCTGGTGGCCATGTTGTCGGTGTTCTCTTATCGCTTACCTATGGTGAAGATGAGACCTCAGGAGGTCCGCTCTGTACGGGCGGCGAAGACAATGCACCCGATACGATTACAGGAACTGCTTCCAAGGGTGAATGGACCCTTTCGGGGTCTGGAGAAAATCCGGGGTCCCATGAGGTGAACTTAACTTGGCACAACGCTTCTCTTCTTTCCGGTGTGATCGAAGGATTGACCAAGAGTGAAATCGAAGACCAGTTGGCCTTTGGTGAAGAGGCATTGGGGGCCTACAATCTTGCTGTAACGGTTGATGCGGAGGCCTTCAACAGTGCCCTCTGTTCACATAACGACGATGGCGAGGAGGTCGCCACTGAAGTCAGTCTGCTCGTGTTGGACTTCACCATTCTCGATGAGGACGGTGAAGCGTTGACGGGCATGGCAGTCGGCGACGGTTCTCTCCCAGTCTTCTTGTTTGCAGGATGGATCTTCCCCGTTGTGTTCCTCGTCGGTTATGTCTCCGCCAAGCAGCGAGATCGATTCCATCTTGACCTTGATTTTAGCGAACCGGAAACCGAGGTTGTTGAGGGCGAATCCACCTCGGACGGTGAAACCCTCGTCGAAAGCTACCGTGCTCGTGTCATCACCCTTTCTGCCTTGTACGTGGCCCAAGGCGTTCCATGGGGCTTCATCACCGTGACGATGGTCACCTTCCTCGCTGCAGAGGGTGCTGATGCTGGCGATCTCGCCTACCTGTTGACACTCGGTACCCTGCCATGGTCATTCAAGTTCCTTTGGGGGCCCATCATTGACCGCTTCCAAGTACCGGCTTTTGGCCGTCGTCGTCCCTGGATCATCCTCGCCCAAACGGGCATGGTGGCGTTGCTCGTGACCATGCTGATGGTTCCCGATTTGACCGATAACATCTCGCTTCTCGGTGCGCTGTTCTTTGTCTACAACGTGTTCACTGCCTTGCAAGATGTTTCAACCGACGCCCTTGCTGTTGATGTACTCCAATCTCACGAATTTGAGCGTGTCAACAGTTACATGTTCACGGCCAAGTCTTTGGGTGGTATCATCGGTGGCGCAGGGCTCGGCACCATCATCGGTGTTGTTGGCATCCGCGGCGCATTTTTGATTCAGATTCCGATTTTGGTGATCATCATGATGGTGCCGCTCTTCATGCGTGAACGTCCTGGTGAGAAGCGCTTCCCGTGGGACGAGATTGACGTTGTTGAGAAGGTCAACGATGCCGAGGAAGGCGCCAAGGAAGTTCGAGACTTTAGCGTCATTTTAGGCAACATCCGAACGGCCTTTTCGGTTCATTCAGCCCAACTCGGGATCATCGTCAGTCTCGTTATTTCCCTTGCCTTCATACTCATTCCCATTCTTCCTTTGCTCTTCCTCCAAGAATTGGGTTGGACCCAAGAACAGTTCAACGCCACTAAGGGAGGAATCATCCTTGTGGTGACGATGTTGGGAGCCATGGCCGGTGGCGAACTTGGTCGTCGTTTTGGGGGGAAATCCGTGCTGATGTTTGCGGCCCTCAGTGCTTCATTGACAACCTTGACTTGGGGTATGCTCAATTCCATGTGGGGCGAAGGTTGGTTCATGATGTTGGTGTGGATTATTCACACCTTCCTCTGGGCCATCGTTTCTATCTGTGCCTATTCTCTGATGATGCGGGTCACATGGGCAGAAGTGGGTGGTACACAATTCACTGGCTACATGGCGATGATGAACCTCTCCGCCATCATCGGCTACCAGTTGGCGCCCATCTTTGCCGCCCAGTACGACTATCAGACCATCTTTTACATCGCTGCCGTGCTCGAAACATTTGTGATCCTCGCCGCCTTGTTCATCGATCCAGAGGAGACCGACCGGACGCTCAACACCGAGGTTTGAGTTCTTTCTTCAAATGTAAAGTTTCAGATGTTAAGTCACCACAGAACCGGAAT
>DAVD01000015.1 GCA_002505405.1 Candidatus Poseidonia alphae
GAGATACGGTGTAACTAACGTTCCAGTCGTATCCAACCGTAGGATTGGCACCCCGATGTTGAACTTCTGCATAAATTCGAGATGCGCCCACGTTGAGGTCGCCTCCTGCAGTGTCTTCCACGAAGTTAGATGATTGACCGGTTCCGTCAGAATTGTATCCTTGGTACACGCCCATTCGGGAAATTCGGATGTCGTGATAGTTCTCAACCGCACCGGTAATTTCGGCGTAGTCTGTAGCTGGGCGGTCATCACCTGTTTGTGTAACTTCACAGAAGTGGGCCCATGTTGTGACGTTACCATCGTCTTCAAAGGTTTCAAGGCAATCAGGGAATTGACCGTAGGTAACGTATCCGAGAACCGATGCTTCCAAAACGAACTTGCTTGAGGTTTGCGCTGCATCCGGAGTAATGAGTCCGGTGTAGGTCCAAGCAGATTGGTAATCCAAAATCGTCCTTGTTGCCGAGGTTGTATCGTTAACATCTGACTCGTTTTGGTAGGTTAGTGTGTTTGGGGTTGAAGTTCCAGCCATGAACGTAGTAATCCCACTGTTGTTTTTCAGATCGTCGTTGTTTACACCACCGGTTGCCGATGCAGTGAGGCCGGTAAGGGCAAGTCGGATCTCTACCTCACGAGGGGAAAAAGAAGAGGAACCGTCAGCTAGCACCGTGAGGGTGAAACCAACAGGGTCGGTTCCTGTGACAGATGTTGTTCCGTCGTCCCATTCCAATTCAACTTGGATATCGTACCAGTCAGTAACGGTCACTTCAATTTGTTGAGCATTGTTGGCAATGTCAGCATCTGTCGGAGAATCAACTGCGATTTCAATGAGGTAGATACCTGCAGTAGGCGTCCATTCAATGTCTTGACCCGCATATTGTAGCGTATATTTTCCGCCACCCAAGTAAGAATTTGCTGTGAACGGGTGGGGCGTAACGGATGAATCAAAGTCACAAACGCTACCATCGTCACAAATTGCATCGAGGTTTTCCCACTGCAATGGATTTCCAGTAGAGTCGTTGGCGATCATGCCGACTGCACCGGATGGATCTGTAAGATATACGGTAACCGTGTATGCTAATTCATCAACCGACGCATCACCGATGTTCTGGATGTATGCGGCAAAGTTGGTGGCTTCACCAACTTTTAGTTCGTTACGGCACCCTGTGGTGTCGCAAACTGTTTCTTTAGGTGTCGTAATGGCAAGAACGGATGGGTCAGCGCCTGAGCGTGCTCCTGTGTCCTCAATCACCACGGTTTCTTCCAGCTCGGTAAAGTCAATGCCAGCGAATAAACTGGTTAACATTAGCAATCCGAGAATCATAGGTGTCATATTCTTCATGTCTATACCCCCGAAGGTTCGGTATCCCTTCCCACGCCATCTGTCGTATTTATACTAACGCGAAGATGCGGATAGAGAATATCGTGAAATTCAAGCCCATGGCCGTCATAAAATAAGCCGCAGCACCCCGTACTGGACGGAAGTAGTGCATAAATTTTGTAATTTTCCACCCAAGTTAGATAACTTGGAATCATCATATGTTCCGCAATGCTGCCGAGGGAGGTATCCTTGATGCCCGTTTCGTCGGCCCATAGGTCGCTATTAACGCTATCAACCAGCCGCAGATAAATAACATCAGCGTGGAGGCCCACGGGAACACAAAGGCTGCCCCTTCAGCCTCCCAAATCGCTTTGTAAAGAACAAGATGGAAGCCGTAACCGATCAACAGCCCGTTCAACATGCCCAAGGCTGCAATCCAAGAAACTTCAATAATGAAGATGGCCAAAACATGACTTTGCCGAAATCCAATGGCGCGTAACATACCGATGGTGGTTCTTCGCTCGCTCACATTGCGCACCGTTACCACTGCGATTCCTGCAACTCCAACGATGAGGCCGAGGGCCAAATACCCCTGGAAAAGAGATAAAATTGCAAGGACGAGCGACTGAATAACCATGACTTCTTCTGAAACGGTTTGAACCGATACGCTTTGTTCCGCTAGCGATTGAGCAAGAATGGAATCGAGTTCGAGAGCCGCTAGACGAACGTGTTCCGATTTCCCTTGAGCAGCGACCTCACCTGATGCCTCTGGTTGAATGATCGGCTGGGCTGAATCTGAAACACTCACGTACATCCGAGTGACTTCACCTCCAAATTGTTCATCAACGATTTCCCCGTTCATCCAGACTCCTGGCGAAAAGATGTAGGAGGACTGCTGAAGGAAGCCTCCAACCATGACAATTCGGGTGTTTTTGGGATTTGAAAAATCAATTAGGGTAATTGAATCTCCAATTGAAAATTGCAAGGGCACAATGGTGGCCCCATCCGTTGTTGATTCGAGTCCAAAGGACGCATCTAAAAAGACAATATTTTCAAAGTTCTCAATCGATTCCCATGCCTCTTCTTCAGTCTCACCCAATCCATCATCCCACGCGTAGAGAGGCAGCCCGCCATGGGAAGAGAAGCCCTCATCAAAACCTCTGAGCAGGTAGGGCATTCGCTCACCGGAAGCGTCCTCAAGATGGACCGGTGCTCGATGAATTCTCCCAACGGCATCGATGTTGTCCATGGCTTCGTGATCAATACCCCATGACTCGGGGTCGCTGTCCAATTCAATCGGGCGGGAGCGAGACGATGTGAGGAGCAGTTCAAATTCCCCTTCTGCATCCTCTACAAAAGTCGAGGAATAGGTATCAAATTGCGCCGTATAGCCTGAAAGCACAACAACAGAAAACATAGTGATGGAAAACATCCCCATGACGACTGCAGTCCGCACAGGATGTGCGAGAGGATGAGCCAATGAGACCGGACCAACGACACCAAATTTACGAGTGAACATCCGCGATTTGGTGAGCCGCTTGACTGCGAGTGGAGCAATACTGGTGAGAACCATGACCCCTGAGAACACCTGAAGGAGACCGAGGACGATGAAGGTCAATTCATCGGCCTTCATTGAGGAGCGAATCGGGTCAAACGGTCCCAAAAGAAGCGTCCAAACCAGCCACAAGCTTCCGAGAGCTCCAAGCGTGTTTCTCGGACCATGTCGGCTCCATCGACTCCATCTCGGCCGAGACGAGAGCCATACTGGAAGTTCCCAGGTGACCAATGGGACAAAGATGAGCATCGCAAATACGCCACTGAGAACGTATGCGGCGTAGGATAAGCCGCTTGAAGTCCCGATGAAGAAGAGCCCGCCAAGGCACATGACGAGGCCGCCTAGTCCAATGATTTGAATCAAATAGACGCCCCATGGGATTCCTTTTGAAAGCACCAAACGCCCGCCACGGAGAGCTTTAACGATGTTCAATTGAGCATTCCAAAAAGCTGTGGCCCACAGTAAGCCAATAGCGAGAAGTGAACCCCAGATCCATCCTGATAAAAACGAATCAAGCGTCCAATCAAACCGGAAGGATTGAGCACCCACTGAAGCAAATATCGAGGAAAACCCGACTGATATGACCCATGCCAGTCCCAACCCGAGAAGGGAGCCGAGACCACCCGCCACCACGGAAAGTACCAGGCCTTCCTGAACGAAGAAGGCCCGAGCATCGCTTGACCTCAAGCCCAAAGCTCGTGCGATGGCCAATTCGCTTCTGCGAACATCGGCAAGGAGCATGATGATCGTAAGGACGAGCAAAACCCCTGCTGCGATCGTGAACGTTCCAAACACGAGGAACATGGCCGAAAGCAACCCAGATGATTCTGCTGCTTGACGTGCCGCCTCTACCTTAACGGCCCGAACGCCTAGAAATACATCGTCAATTGTACTTTGCTCGTCAAGCCAGACGGTAAGGTTCGCCACAGCGGATGCAGAACTGTTTCCAGCAAATGATCCATCTGAAATGAGCAGCAGTGAGCGTTCATCATCGTCAGCAAGCGACAATCGTTCTGCATCTTCCAGATGGATTAATCCGAGGACAACGGCTTCAAGGTCAGTGAGTTGTTCAAAGCCTGGTAGTGTAGCGTACACGCCATCGTTTTGCAGAAGTATGGCCGTATCGTTACCGTATGCATATGGAATCACACCTTTGACTGAAACGGTCAAATTGGTATCGTTAAGCGGTAGGCCTTGAAGACGATTGGAAACTGCAACATGACCGACAGGAACATCAAGAGTTGAATTCTCTCCCCCAAATGCGAGGAACATCTGAGGGAACCGTCCAAAACCTGGTGCATCGGACATGACTGGCAGCCTTACCGATTCAATGACACCCGTCGAGGTATTCCATCGTAACAATCCATGTTCTTGTGTACACCAAGCACTGTTGTTCCCGACTGAAGCCCAAGCGACTCCATTGCATTGCGAGTGAAGTTCGAGGCCATCAGGAGAGTCATCGTTGGTCCATGCTGATGCGTTGGAGGCAACGAAGGACAAATCATCCATTCCGTTGCTGATGTAATACGATGTAGAAAGGAGACCCTCAATACGAAGGTGGACATTCTCGTCAACAAAGAGGTCGTATGAGAGTACGGAGGACGGAGGGATGATACTGAGGTTATGCATTTCAAAATCGTTGTAACCTTCAGATAGCACGTGAAGGTTCAACGCACCGTCTCCTGCTTCAATTGCCCACCATTTGTCTGAGCCATACGCCACTGCCTCCACGGGATGGTTCGTATCATAGGTCGCCACCGATGGTTCGTCCAACTCAAGTTCATCCGCCAAAACAATCCCTTCACCGTGTGCTATTGATGCAGAGGTTCCTGCATCAGTGAAAGCTATGTCATTAAGCGTATCACCGGCGTCCACTTGCCAAATCCATGCCTCATTTGTGTCATGGAGTTGGAAGCCAGCCCCCGAAGGACTGGCGTGCCATAGCGCAGTGGTACTGTCCTTGAGTACCGTGACATCACTGTCTGCAAGCGTGAGTAGAGGTTCACCGGCGACGACAGCATCGATAAGAGGGGCTTGCAAGACCTCCATCATCACTCCAGTTGGATAAAGGGAAGTCTGGTTTTCACGCAGCCCACGAACATCATCTCCATTGACCCGGCCCAAGTTCGAAGTGGATGAAATTGTCACGGCCCCTGTTCCCGAGTCAAGTGAAATGTTGAGCCCCGCATCCGAGGCAGTAAAAGCAGCGTCCAAGTGTTCCTGAATCTGCAAACCCACCTGCTCCACATCTTCGTCGCTCAAATCATCGTCAAGGGCAATTGAGAGACGACTGATCCTGTTCTCAAGTTCGGCCAACGATTGTGCAGTAACAAGGTCCGTGAAGACGGCTGGTGATTGTGACCCAGCCATTGCTCCTTGCCCTTCGTTGGCTACAATGGCGGCAATCATAACCTCTTGTACTCGCCGAACACGCTGTTGGTCTTCATCGGTGATGTACCAACCCATATCTGTACGGTCGCCAACCTCAAGACCAAGTTCTTCACTTGCGGCTAAATTGATGGCAATATGAGGTTGAGTGGCTCCATCATTTGCTGCCGCAAGTTCTGAAAAACGCAGACCGTCAACTCCGCCAAGCGGCGACCAAACACCTAACGCATCGACCGTTGAATTACGAGCAAACCAGGAGACTGAAGGTTCCGATACCCCATCGGTCCCGCTCAAACTTACCGAGGTAGCCCAACCGTATTGCCGCCCCTTGAGCAGGGGGCTGAGAGATGCATCGCGTTCCATATTGCTCCATGCACGTTCTGCCGTCTGTTCATCAAAGAGAACCGAAACGCCGGTTTGAGGGTTGAGTCCGGAAAGAAGCACATCGGTTTCTCCCCAAGCGGCTTCAACCTCGTATCCGACGGTAGCATCCAAAGAATCCCCGACCACCAATGAAGAGGTGATGATCGATGAGGCAATCACGAGACCTGCGACCATCAGAACAGATTGCCTGCGACGTCGTCGGATGTTTTCCCAAGCCAATCGCCAGACCACAAGGCGCTGAGGAATTAACAACGGTTGTAGCAAGGTGAGGGAGATGATTCCGACGAGCAAGCCGCCCATGAAGGCATTAACAGTGGACAAACCAAGCCAGAGAAGAAACCATAGAATCAGAAAAGCGTCCACGGATGGGCCAAAAATCAAAACCATTTTCGAAGGCCATGGGATGGTAGAAATTCGTCCCGCTGCAAGCAAAGCAACCGCACTCAGTGTCGTGACCAACACGATGAGAAGTACGGCTGTAAAAAGCAGGATTATTCCTCCTCGCCACCAGGTTTCCGCTGGTCCTGAACAACCAATCCATCACTCATCGTGATAATTCGTTGACATTGCTTGGCGATTTCTCGGTCATGAGTCACGATAAGAAACGTCGTGTTGAGTTCTCTGTTCATGGTTTTAAGAAGCGTCATGACCTCGTTTGAGGTAGAGGTATCCAAGTTTCCTGTCGGCTCATCACAGAGGATAATGGAAGGTTTGTGTACGATTGCACGAGCAACCGCCACCCGTTGTTGCTGACCACCTGAAAGTTCAGCAGGCCTGTGCTCTGCTCGATCCGACAAACCAACCCGCCCAAGGGCCTCAAGGGCTTCTCGGCGGGCATCAGAGGGTTGCAGTCCCAAGAGAAGCAGCGGGAGTTCAACATTTTCAACTGCTGAAAGAACAGGAAGGAGGTTGAAATCTTGAAAAATAAATCCAAAATGCTCTGCCCGTAAATCGGTACGGGCATTGTCACTGATTCCATATAGCGGGGAACCGTTAACGGACACGTTTCCTGACGAGGGCTCGTCAATTCCGGAAAGAATGTTGAGGAGCGTTGTTTTTCCGCAGCCAGAAGGACCCATTACAGCGACCATATCTCCGTTGCGTACAGACAACTCAACACCTCGAACGGCTTGGACCGTTGATTCACCAGCTTGGTAGAGTTTCCACAGCGCAGTGGCCTCAAGTGCATGGGTCATAACTGCTCCAAAGAGAACTGCGTTGATAAAGTCCTGCCCGCAGGCATGAGCATGACTGGTTCCACGCAGCACATCATGGTGAACGTGCTTGCATTCGGCCCACTCTCCGAACGGCTGGGTGGAAGGGAGCATGCATACGAACTCCCAGATGGAACCACCGTACGGGAATTGATCGAGCAAGTTGAATTGTCCGAATGGATCTCCTTCGGTCTTGCCGTTGCTATCAACGGCGAACGTTGTGATGTCGATACGACGTTGAGCAACGGGGATGAAGTCGCCCTCTTGCCTCCAGTGAGTGGCGGATAATCCCTCATCGGTGAGATTTGAAGGAAAGCCTTCAACAACGGGGAGCACCACCGTTAGCATGAGGAAGCAACATGGCATTCACACCAGGACCTCTTGAACTCGTCATCCTTTTGGGCTTGTTTTTTCTTTTGTTTGGGGCCCAACGCCTCCCAGAAGTTGCAAATGCTCTGGGCCGTTCTAAAGGCGAATTCCAAAAAGGATTGGCGGAAACAACTCAAATTGGCGACCCAGTGAAGACCGTCACTGACCTTGAAGCAGGTGGCCGGACCCCCGAGCAAATCCTGATGGACCGTGCTAAAGCAGTAGGGATTGACCCCGCCGGCATGGCCATTGAAGACCTCGAAAAGAAAGTCGCAGCTCTTGAAGCCCTCGAAGGCGACGAGTGAATTTCTTCATCGCTTCTTCATTCGCTTGATTTCCGTTGGTGAGCCACACCGTTCGCATTCACCAACAGCACCTCGTTTTGACCGCTTTGCGTCTTTTGGAACGGGGAACGTTGCTCGGCAACCCGTGCATCTCAGTTCCCACTTCCATACCTGCTTGGCTCCTTTTGTATTGACCGAACGAACCGTTCCACCGTGATGTTTGAACGCGTTTTGAAGCCGATAATCATCGGTTACCAATTCAAGCGAAAGGCCCACTGCAAGAGCGAGAACGTCCATGTCAACATCGGAGAGCCGTGGTAGATCTCCGCTTGCTGATGCAACGGCTTTTGCGTCCTCAAGCCACTGAGGAGGGATTGCCCTCCACTCAATTGGTGCAGATTCCAAAAGAAGAGAGCGCGTTTCACTGACGGAAGCGAGTTCATCCAGTTGAGAGTATGCGCAGATGCCCCCGGTCAACTCAGGAACCGGCCAGTGGAGCAATGCTGCAGTGTCAAGCACCCGGTTCATGCAACGGTCATGAGAATCACCATGATGAAGACACCGTTCACCCCTATCTTCATCAAAGAAGCCTTGCTGCGTCCATCATGGGTTGGAAAGAACAAACGCTCGAAGCGTTCGAAATCTTTGGACCAGCCACGCTTGGGGTGGTTTCGTTTACGGAAGCGATCATCCAACCCGTGCCTCCAGACGTGCTCTACCTACCGATGTTGGCGAATGCTATGGGAGACACCCCGCTTGTTGTTTGGCTTTGGCTTGTGGTGACAGTCGCCTCAGTGTTGGGCTCACTCGTGGGCTATTTCATCGGTAAAAAATGGGGAACGTCACTCATGATTCGTTTTGGACAAGAGCGACATTTATCCAAACTGGAACAGTTGACAAAGCGATACGGCTCTTGGGGAATATTCATTGCTGCATTTTCGCCAATCCCGTACAAAGTCCTTGGGTGGATGGCTGGAATGGGCCACATGGAGCGGAAACCGTTTATTGCGGCAGGTTTCTTGGGACGAGGGCTTCGATTTGGCCTGGAGGCTGTGCTCATCGGTATTTATGGAAGCCAAGCATTGGACGTCATGAATTGGTTTCTTGACAATGAAATACTGCTTGCAATTCTTCTTTTGACCGGTTTAGCACTGACCTGGTATGCTTGGCTGTGGTGGTCGAATCTGGATTCAGAAGCCACAGTACCATCGCAGTGAATCCCTCCATGAGGCATGCGTTGCAACGGGAACGGTTATGAAGAGGTGGTCGGTGGACGCAAATGGCGCTCGTGTGGTGTAGCCAGGTCCATCATAGTGGGTTTTCATCCCGCCGACCCGGGTTCGAATCCCGGCACGAGCATCTTACTCAACAACAGAGCGCAGCAGCCGCTTTATTCATTTCAAGCGAGGGTTCCATTGTTAAAATCTTCAATCGCTTGATAGATCTCTTCTCTGGTATTCATGACGAACGGACCGTACCGTGAAATCGGCTCTCCGAGTTCCGGGCCTCCTAAGATCAAGAATTCAGCGCCATCGTCCTCAGCCGTGAGCACCAACTCGTCTCCCTTATCGAGCAAACCGAGTCCACCATCATGGAGTGAACGACCTTCGATGTCAACTGACCCTCCAAACGCATAGATCATGACATTATGATCGGGGTCGCATTGGTGAATATAGGATGACCCTGCCTTCATTTTCATGTGAATGTAGGTGATGGGTATGACCGTATCAATGACCGCAGTGGTTCCGAGGGCTTCTCCTGCGACAATCTTAGCCCAAACCGTTCCATCTTCATTGGTAGCTTCGGGGATGTCCTTGGAGGGGATGTCTTGGTAACGCGGCTGCATCATCTTATCCTTGGCGGGCAAGTTGACCCAAATTTGGAATCCATGCATCCGCCCACCGTCCCGCATCATGTGCTCCTGAGGCATTTCAGAGTGAATGACCCCTCGGCCGGCAGTCATCCATTGGACGTCCCCCGGATTGAGGTCACCGCTGTTACCGGCAGAATCCTCGTGACGCATACCTCCGTCAAGGAGGTAGGTCACGGTTTCAAAACCCCGATGCGGATGGGACGGAGCGCCGACTGCGTCACCTGGAGCGTAATCAACAGGACCCATCTCATCAAGAAGAAGAAAAGGGCTCATCAATCGACCCATGGCGGCTGGCCTGCGGACTTTGAATCCACCCCCTTCGAGAACGGTATGAGTCGGTACAATACTTGCAAGTTTTCGGTTCATAAGATCACTTCATTGTCATGCTGTTAATTATCGCGGTGACGGTATCTGGGTTGGCTGGTTTTTTGCTGTTCGTCATCAGAGAACGGCCTATCACGTTGCACCCCAAGTAGGAAAATTGCATCCGCATCGCCATGATGACATGGGAGCCACCTCCGCCAGAGTGTGTTGCGAGGGCAACCGTTCGATCTCGAAAGAGCCGACGAAAGTCGTCACCCTGCCGACTCAACCATGCGATGATATTGTTGAGAACCGGAGGATAAGATCCGTTGTATTCCGGTGCGAACACCATCCAAGCATCGGCTTGAATCAAGCGACCTATCAAGTCCCCTAGACCGGGTAAATCGTCAGTTTCTTCTTCCATTTTGGTAGAATAGAGCGGAAATTCATAATCGTTGAGCGAAAGGATGTCAACGGTGTGACCAAGTTCTTGAGCACGAATGCTAACGCTTTTGGCAAGTGTTTTGTTGTTTCCCATTGAAGCCAAAACAAAAACCAGGTGGGCCATGGTTTTCTCAGGATGCCGAGGTATATGGAGGGGGTGGTTTCATCCTAGCAACCTCAACGGGAAGACAAATGTCCTCCATCCTCATCCGATGTCCATGGGCAATGTATGGTGTGTGGGCATTACCCTTGACGACCCAAGACTTCTCGGCATCAACGGGGTCACCTTTCATTCAACGGTTAACGGCTGTGACACGCTTCTTCTCGTGACAAAAAGAAACGGCCATGAAGGCATATTAGCATTGGAAGACAGCGTCCAGGTCATGCACGAATCGCTTGGAATTGCAACCGCTAACGGTTTGCAACGAGTGATCGTTCTAGGTGACACGAGCAGTCTTGAGGGGCGACGTTGGAAAACCCAAGACGAGACATGGTCCTCATCCATGGGAGCAAGCATCAATTCAATTCACGGCATGGGGCAACTCATCGTTGAAGTATTGGCTCGAAGTGCGGCTTTGAAAGGTATGGAAGTTGTTTTAATTCGCGTTGGACATGCGTCTGAGCGAGAAGTCAACCTGCATTTGACGCATGCCCTTATTCATTCGGAAGGTGCTCTCGCTTCCTTTCACAATCCAAGAATCCCCGACCTCGACGGATGGACTGCCTTATGTCTGGATTCGACTGGTGAGTTCAGTTCCGAAATATCATCTGAACAGTGGGCACCCTCGCGAGAGGGTTAAAGCAGACGCTGCGAGTGAGCCATCATGGCCGCAGAACTGATTCTAGAGCATGCTGAAGAAGCAGACACGGACTTCCTCGTCTACACTGGAAACTTCTGTGGTTACTGCAAAGCGCTAAAGCGTCTTTTGGACGGACGTTCTTACAGCTTCACCGAATATAATTTTGATGAACACACGGGCTTACGAAAGCAGATCGTGGCTGCAACTGGCCACCGCACGGTTCCCGTCGTCTTTGACATACGGGAAGATGAACCGCGCTTTATTGGCGGATTCGACGAGACCAACAGGTATCTCAAATGAAGGTCTCAAGCCATTCTTTGAGGGCATCATGATGTTCGATTGGAATCATGTGGCCCTTCTTGTGCTCAATCAGTTCCACTGCCCAATCTGCGGATTCAAACTGGTGGGCAACAGCCCATCCGTCTTCAATCGGGACTCGGACATCCTTTTCACCGTGCATCCAAAAAAGACGCTTTGAATCCAACTCCGAAAGTCGTATTCTCAGTTCCATCGGCCGAACCAGCCGCGTACCAATACAAACAATTCCTTGGATGCGGTCTGCAATCGGCAAATGAAGGAGTTCCTGTGCCATTGCACCTCCTTGAGAAAAACCACCGACAACCAACGGCCCAAGGGGTGCTTCGGCTCCAATGAGATGCTCCAACTGAGAAAGACTAGCATCGACGTCGATAAGTTCCTTTCGTGAGAGGTTCATTCGACGCGTCACATCGGCGTCAAAATTCTCATATCTCCACCAGGTAAAACCCCGAGTTGGGTGTTTGTATCGTGCTTGGGGCACCAAGAGCGTCCACCCCATTGGAAGTATTTTTTCCGCAAAGGGTCGCATCATTGAGGCGTCGCCTGTCATGCCGTGCATCATAATGAGCGTAGGCATGGTTGCCCCTCACAACGTCCACTGTGAAAAAATGCCGCCGGCGACTTTGAAGTGAAGCGTTGAATCTCCTCCCCTTAGCGTCACGGTGAGTGAATAGTCTCCTGAAAGAGAAGGAATTGTACCAATTGAGCCTTTTTCAGTTGCTCCAGAACCCCATGTACGAACCAGTGGAGAAGCCCCTTGGTGGTCTTTAAGGGACAGAGTTCCTGAACCCCCTCCGGAGATATCAAGGTCAATGTACCAAACAAGGACGTCCCAGTCTGTTCCATCGGGATGTCCGCTGTCAAGGAAAGAATCAGAAATGTCGTTTTCGTTGTTCTCGTAAACCGAATCCAATAAATCACGGGCTTGATAGAAGTACACATCGCCTTCATAATCTGTTTTTGTCTGTGTGAGCTGCATCATGAGTTGCTCAGTACCTTCATCATCGGACCAGATCAATGAGTCAACAAAACCGTCCCTACCGCTGAACGAATAGGCTAGTGAGTGGCCGTCGCTGGAAGTTGCACTTACTTCAACGGCCCCGTTGTAGATGGAATCGGTTTCAGCCGTCCATTCTTGACCGAACAAGGTAAAGTCCCACGAGTCGCCAACGTTCCATGGGAAGTTGAAAACCGGTTGTGGGTCACCTTGCTCATAGACCGATAGGCCGTCCATGGTCACTCGACCGAGGAAGGGATTGTGATTGATGACAGCGTGCCGTTGTGCTTCTTCTTTAGAGGAAATACCGAGTCGGTAGTTTCCAGACTCGTTGTCTTTTTCAGCAACAACCAAACGAGCACTGTCTTCTCCGAATTGAGGTGTTACGAAGGTGTAGAGCCACTGGTCCCCAATATTCCAGTCGGGAAGAGCAAGTTCCTCTTCAGTGGTGTCGCCCATCCCTGAATTCACAGTGGGGCCATCGAGGCATCCAGCCAAACACAAGGAGACCATCATCAAGGCAAGTGCACATGCGCTTCGCATGGCCATCCGTTCACGGCCCCTCTTGAAAGGGTAACGCTTCTAAGGGTCTCAGACAAGTAGTCCGTCAATGCCAGCCAAAACAACGGCAACAATGGACATCAACTTGATGAGAATGTTGAGTGATGGACCGGATGTGTCCTTGAACGGGTCACCGATGGTGTCACCAATGACGGCTGCTTCGTGGGCATCGTCGCCTTTCTTAGCACCTTCAATGTGACCTTGCTCGATGGCTTTCTTGGCGTTATCCCAAGCGCCACCAGCATTGGCCATGAACAAAGCCATGAGAACACCGGTAACCAGAGAACCAGCAAGAAGCCCGCCAAGCGCATCTGCTCCAAGGGCCAATCCAACGATGACGGGTGCGAGAACCGCAACAACACCAGGACCTACCATTTCTCGGAGAGCTGCCTTTGTTGAGATATCAACACAAGTTTGTGAATCTGGGTAAGTCATGTTGCCTGAAACGACCTTTTCTGGCCATGTTGTCGCATCCTCGATGTCGCCTTCAAACGATTTGTCGTTGGACAAACTTTCTCTCATGATAGCGAACTGGCGTCGGATCTCGACAACCATGGCGCCCGCAGCCTTACCGACTGAAGTCATGGTCATAGCAGCAACCACGAAGGGTAGACCGCCACCAATGAGAAGTCCAATGACAACCATTGGATTGGTTAAGGTAAGGTCGAGATTGTCTGTGCCCACTGCCGCAGTGTATGCGGCGAACAGTGCAAGTGCAGTCAATGCTGCTGAACCAATAGCGAATCCTTTTCCGACTGCTGCAGTCGTGTTTCCGATTGAATCAAGTTCATCGGTAATTGCTCGAACATCGGAACCAAGTCCGCTCATCTCGGCAATTCCACCTGCGTTGTCAGCAACCGGTCCGTAAGCATCGACGGTCATGGTCACACCAACTGTAGCAAGCATGCCCATTGCTGCCATTGCGATGCAATAGAGGCC
>DAVD01000027.1:0-1044 GCA_002505405.1 Candidatus Poseidonia alphae
TCCTCCAGAGCCTCCACGGTATGAACCCGATGAAATCGACCTTGAAGTAGAACAACTTGTCAATGCTGAGTTTTCCTCACACCCTGGTGTTTTAGACATGACACAGTTGCCGACATCCGAGGCTGATGTCGCCACTGCACTCGCTTTTGCAATGAAATGCATGCCTTGGTTCGGACGCTATGAAGATGCTATGACGGATAAAAGCCGTGGACTCTTCCACTCACGCCTTGCAGGCCTCCTGAACCTTCACAGGATGATGCCGAGTGAATTGGTCCAAGCAGTGTTAGAAACCGAGGCTCCATTGAACAGTAAAGAAGGATTCTTGCGGCAGTTGATATGGAGGGAATACGTTCATCATATTCACGAAGTCACCGATGGTTTCCGTACGCTCAACGTTCAACGAACGTCATCAAATCGAACCTTTTCATGGATGGCTGAAGCCATACCCGATGAGGAGGAACATCCGAACCATCTCAATCAAATGCGGCCACTTCCAGAAGTCTATTGGAACGGCGACAGTGGGATGCAATGTCTGGACTCGTCGGTTCAGTCCGTGATGGAAGAGGGATGGACCCACCATATACCTCGGTTGATGGTACTGAGCAATATCGGGAACTTATTGGACGTCAATCCCCGTGAGTTAACCGATTGGTTTCACGCTGCCTTCGTTGACGCCTATGATTGGGTCGTTGAACCGAATGTGCTCGGAATGGGTACGTTTGCACTTGGGGACGCCATGATGACGAAACCCTATGTGGCCGGTTCCGCTTACATCAACAGGATGAGCGACCATTGCAAATCCTGTGATTTCCATCCTAAGAAAACCTGCCCAATGACACGGCTCTATTGGGCATACCTCGCTCGTCATGCCCCTGCTTTTGAAGGAAATTACCGAATGAAGATGGCAATGAACAACCTCAAACGTCGGAGCGAAGAAGAGAAGGAGAAAGATCAATTGGCCTTTGAATGGGTCAGTCATGCATTGGAAAAAAACGAAACATTATGTCCCTAAACACTGGGTCTCGGGCCGTTTTCTCTGATTTT
>DAVD01000027.1:1126-4990 GCA_002505405.1 Candidatus Poseidonia alphae
GTATGGCCAAGAAGCAAGTAGCGCTTTTCATGCTCGGTATTCTCTTGTTTTCAATTCCTTCATTCGCTACGGCGGCTAAAGACGCTGTGATGGTGGAACAATTCGGAATGGGCTTTGACGAAACCGTGATTGCCGATTCCTCGGATGCGCTTTCTAATCCAAGAGATCTTGAATTTCATCCTGGTCGAGCCAATGAATTGTGGATTGCAAATCAGTACACAGACAGCATCACCATCGTGGAAAATACAGGGCTTGACAACCAAACCTCTCAGAATCGCCAAGATTCCAATCGAAATCACTTCTTGGAAGAAGTCAGCGCCATTGCATTTGGCGCTTATCACCCAGAATTTGACTGGCAGTGGGGCTCCGCCCAAGAAACCGCCAATACATTCTGCGGCCAGGCCTCTCCAAACAATTTCATGGGCCCAACCCTGTGGCCGTCCTCACTGAGCCACTTTGCAGTTGAAAACCAAAACAACGGAAACGGCCTTCTCGGCAGTCACATTGACATGAATCATGAATCACCCTATGGCGTTGGAATTGCTCACGATTCTGATAATGCCTATTGGTACAACGACGGCTACTACGGTGAATTGGTGTACTATGATTTCCAAGACGACCACGACACCGGTCGTGACGACCACTCCGATGCTATTGTACGTCGGTACTCCGAGATACAACTCACGCACATCATGGGCGTTCCCGGCCACATGATTCTTGATGACGATTCAGGACTCCTTTACATTGCAGACCCTGGGGCAAACAGGGTTTTGTGGGTGAACACCGATGATTCTTCAACCAATACTCAAAACATCATGAGCGATTCCTCTCGTATGGAGCCTCTGCAGGAGTACTCGTCCATTACCGGCATGGAATGGGGCGTTCTCGCAACGGGTCTCAACATGCCGTCGGGGATTGTTCTTGACGACGACCAACTCTTTGTCTCTGAATACGGCAACGGTCAAATTGTCGCATACGATTTGAGTTCAAATGGTAAGTCGGCCACAGAGACCGACTCCATCCAAACTTCAGCCACATCCATTATGGGTCTCGAGATCGGTCCAAACGGCCACTTGTATTACGTTGACTTCGGACAAAATGAAGTTGTTCGCATCGACCCTTACATGGACGAAGATGGAGACGGCGTGGGCGACCAGGTTGACAATTGTCCAATGATTCCGAATGCCAACCAAGCCAACCACGATGGGGATCTGCTCGGGGATGCATGCGATGACGATGATGATGGTGATGGACTTCTGGACGTTGATGACCAATGCGCCCTTGGCAATGTGTCATGGGTTTCCTCAGCCTTGACGGATCACGATTCTGATGGTTGTGCAGATTTGACAGAAGATTCCGATGATGATAACGACGGGATTTACGACTCTTCGGACTTTTGTCCGACAGGTGACCTCGACTGGAATTCATTGACCGCGACAGATTACGACGGAGATGGCTGCAGAGATGCAGGGGAAGATTTGGACGATGATAATGACCGAATCTGTGATGCAGATAATTCAAGCAGCGATTGGGTTTGTTCTCTTTCATCCGCTGGAACCGACCTCTGCCCTCAAAGTTCACCATCGTTCATTTCCTTTGTAGGAAATGACGTTGACCGTGATGGATGTGAAGATGCAGGTGAAGATACCGACGACGATAACGATGGTTTTTCAGACGACGTTGATGACTGTCCTAACGAAGCAGGTTCGAGTTCACTTGGAGCAAGCATTGGCTGTTCCGATTACGATGGTGACGGCTACGGTGATGCTGTGGACGTCTTCCCGGTCGATGGAGCCCAGTGGCTTGACAGCGACGCCGATGGTTTCGGAGACAACTCCAACGCCGAGCAAGGCGATCAATGCGTTTTGGTCCAGGGTACCTCCAATCAAGATCGCAACGGATGCATTGATTCAGACGGAGATGGGTGGTCAGATCCAGATGAAGGGTGGACGGTAGCAGATGGGGCAGATGCCTTCCTTGGTGACTCAACGCAACATTCTGACCAAGACGGAGACGGCTACGGTGATGCTTCGGATGGATTCCAAAGCGACGCTTGTCCCTTGAACGCTGGAACATCTACAGAAGACCGATTGGGTTGTCTTGATTCGGATGGCGACGGATGGTCGGATGCCAACGATGCCCTCCCTGAAGATGCAACACAACATTCCGATGCAGATGGAGATGGTTTTGGCGACTCGGCAACAGGTACAACTCCGGACAGCTGTCCTGAAATTTACGGTACTTCTGACATGGAACGTTTCGGCTGCCCTGACCCAGACGGTGACGGATGGGCTGGATTCCTTGACGCTTTCCCCGATGACCAACGCTTCTGGTCGGACGCCGATGGCGATGGATTCCCCGACCAAGAAGGTACGAACCTTTCCGACGATTGTCCGGAGGTTCCAGGGACATCTACAGAAGACCGTGTTGGCTGCGTCGATGGTGATGGAGACGGCTGGTCCGATTCTGGAGATTCTTATCCTAAAGATGCATCTCGGTTTGCATCTGCTGAAGATTCCTCTTCAAACAATCAGTTGTTCCTCGTCGTAGGAATCCTTTGTGTCATGGCTGTAGTTGTTCTTGGCTATGCGGTTCAGCGACGCAACCAAGACCAACCGTCCATCAACTTACAACCTCACACCCCTCAATCCATGATGATGGAACCAGTTGTTCCACTTGCAGCCCCAGTTGTCCCAACGGTGGCTCCTGCCGGCCCACCCGTGCCTGCTGAAGGATTGCCAGCCGGTTGGACGCTTGACCAATGGGCGTGGTACGGTGAGGATTACCTCAAGAACCAATGACGGGCCCAAATTGCATTGCATCGAGCAAGGCTTGTTTCACGGCTTGACCATCGACTTCGTATCCGAGATTCGCTAGGGAAGTTGTTGTGTCTTTGGTAAGGCCACATCCAGCCACAGATTCCACCCTTCCCGGAGGTGTGTTGACATTGACGGTAAATCCATGTCGGCTGACCCAGCGTAGGAATGACAGTCCAATGCTGCAAATCTTGTGTCCATCCACCCATACTCCCTGCATCCGCTGGTCACGCACGCCGTTGATGTTCAGCAACCTAAGGGCGTCGATAACCCACTGCTCAATCTTGGTGATGATTTCAGCGACCGATGCTTCTTCCTTGCGAAGGCCCCATTTGAATACGGGATAGCAGACGATCTGTCCTGGCCCGTGCCATGTTAGGCCACCGCCACGGTCTACGGCTTGGGTGGGGTAGTCCTCAGGTGGTCGAATGCCGTCGTTGCGGGCGCGTGGACCTACAGTGACAACTTCTTGATGCTCAAGGATGAGCAATGTATCTGGGATTTCGTCGTTGATACGTTGTGCTTGTAACGATTTCATCAGTTTCAGTCCGTCCTCGTACGGGACAACACCGAGTTCCTGAATGACTACCATGCACGCCGCCTCTCATCGACTGTCTTAGAACTGACCCGAAGAGCCAAAACCGCCCTCTCCTCGTTCGGTATCCGTTAAATGGTCCATGGTTGTTTCAACCAACGTGACCTTTGGGACTTGAGCAAAAAGCATCTGAGCAACACGTTCTCCCGCTGCAATTGAGAATGATTCGCCTTGGCCAATCCATGTGGCGAGGACCATCAATTCACCACGGTAGTCAGCGTCTATGGTACCGATTCCATTGGGCATAATCATTCCTTTCTTACCCAATGACGAGCGGCAGCGCAATTGCCCTTCCCATCCCTCGGGGATTGCCGCAGCCCAGCCAGTACGGATGAGGACTGACGAACCTTTGGGGACGACAGTGTCTTCCAGCGCATACATGTCCCATCCTGCGGCCAAGGCTGAGCCTTGGGTCGGCAAGATGGCGCCTTCATCGAGTCGGGCGAATTGTAC
>DAVD01000027.1:5016-72764 GCA_002505405.1 Candidatus Poseidonia alphae
ATGCGTTTTATATCATTCGCGGCTAAATACGCCAAACGGTACACTGCTCAATTGTACGAGGGGGGGGTAAAGGGTCGCGAAACGCATGTGCTCTATGCCTTCGCGGGGGGTATCATTATAGGCGTTATAGGAGGGCAAACAAAATCCAGCGCGACGCAAATAGGCGGGGGGAATATGTCATGGTCATAGAACACAACAAAGACGACGGAGTTGACGTCGATTTCACGAAAGAACATATTGAGCCCATGCTCCAAGAAAACCTGGACCGCTTCGTGCTGTTCCCCATTCAACATGACGATATTTGGGAAATGTACAAAATGGAACAAGCATCGTTTTGGACTGCGGAGGAAATCGACCTTGCTGAAGACCTCAAAGATTGGAAGAATCTCAACGAAGGCGAACAACACTTCCTCAAGCATATTCTTGCGTTCTTTGCTGCAAGTGATGGCATCGTTAACGAAAACTTGGTGATGAACTTCTCCAATGAAGTATGCTGGCCCGAAGCTCGAGCCTTCTACGGTTTCCAGATCATGATGGAAAACATCCATGCTGAAACCTATTCGCTTCTCATTGACACCTACATCAACGATGACCAAGAAAAGAACCACTTGTTCAAGGCACTGGAGACCGTCCCCTCCGTTCAAAAGAAAGGGGAATGGGCCATGCGCTGGCTTTCTCGAAAGCGAGGCTCCTTTGCTGAGCGTTTGGTTGCGTTTGCTGCAGTTGAGGGTATTTTCTTTTCAGGTTCATTCTGTGCAATTTTCTGGCTCAAGAAGCGAGGACTTATGCCCGGGCTTACCTTTTCTAACGAATTGATTTCTCGCGATGAAGGCCTTCACTGTGACTTCGCTTGCCTGCTTCACAACAAGTTGTTGCGCGGTGCTGGTGAAAACGTCATTCGTCGCATCATTGCTGAAGCGGTTGAAATCGAAATCGAATTCATCACCAAGGCATTGCCGGTAAACCTCATCGGCATGAATGCTGACTTGATGGAACAATACGTCAAATTTGTCGCAGACCGTCTGCTTGTTTCGCTGAACTGTTCCAAGATCTACGAAACATCAAACCCGTTCCCGTGGATGGAAATGATTTCCATGCAAGGAAAAACCAATTTCTTCGAGAAGAGAGTTGCAGAATACCAGAAGGCTGGTGTTATGGATGGCTCGTCTCTTGGAAGCGTTCAACAGCGGTTCTCTGTTGACGAAGACTTTTGAACCGTACGCGAACAAAGGAACTTACCACGCAATCACACTCACCGAATCTGGAGGAAATATACATGGCCATGCAAGTAGTAAATAGGAAAGGCGAAAGAGAGGATGTGCGCTTTGATGCTATCCTTGAGAAATTAACAACACTCTCTGAAGGATTGAACTCAAAATGGGTTGACCCAGGACATGTTACCAAGCTCACCATCGAAGGCCTGTACGATGGCGTGACCACCCGTGAACTCGACCAACTTGCAGCTGAAACAGCCGCATCATTGGCTTCTCAACACCCTGAATACAGTCGCCTAGCAGCCCGTATTTGTGTGGATGATTTGCACCGTGCAACAAAGGACAGTTTCACCGATGTAATTACTGACCTGCGCGAGTACATCGACCCAGAATCCGGAAAGCACGCACCGTTGATCTCAGAAGAAGTGTTTGATGTAATTATGGAACATGCAGACGTATTGAACAACCACATAGACTATTCTCGAGACAACAATTACGACTACTTTGGTTTCAAGACCCTGGAACGCTCCTACCTCCTTCGCTTAAACGGTGAAATTGCAGAACGCCCTCAACACATGTTGATGCGGGTTTCTGTTGGAATCCACTACAACAACATCCCAAGGGCCCTCGAAACATACGACCTCATGAGTCAAGGCTACTTCACTCACGCAACACCAACGTTGTTCAATTCCGGAACACCGATGCCTCAAATGTCCTCTTGCTTTTTGCTCACCATGCAAGACGATTCATTGGACGGAATCTATGACACTCTCAAGCAGTGCGCTTTGATCTCCAAGTCTGCTGGAGGAATTGGGTTGTCCATCCATCATGTGCGTTCAAAAGGTTCGTACATCAAGGGCACAAACGGAACCTCCAACGGAATCGTACCAATGCTGCGAGTCTTCAACGATACGGCCCGCTACGTCGACCAAGGCGGCGGTAAGCGTAAGGGTTCAATCGCAGTTTACCTTGAACCATGGCACCCAGATATTCTTCAATTCTTGGACCTCAAGAAGAACCACGGAAAGGAAGAACTCCGAGCACGTGACCTGTTCTACGCAATGTGGACTCCAGACTTGTTCATGGAACGTGTTGAGCAGAACGCCGACTGGTCATTCTTCTGCCCGAATGAATGCCCCGGTTTGCAAGATGTCTATGGTGATGAATTCAAGACAATGTTCGAAGACTTTGAGCGAAGAGGTCTCGCCCGTGAAACGGTTCCTGCACGAACCATTTGGGACAAAATCGTTGAATCCCAAATTGAAACCGGTACGCCTTACATGCTTTACAAGGATGCGGCAAACAACAAGTCGAATCAAAAGAACTTGGGAACCATCCGCTCCTCAAACCTGTGCACTGAAATCATGGAATACACCGCAAAGGACGAAGTTGCTGTCTGCAACCTCGCATCGATTGCACTGCCCAAGTTCGTGAACATGAGCACTGGAGAGTTTGACCACCAGAAACTCTTCGATGTTACGTATCACGCTACGGGCAATCTGAACCGTGTCATTGATGTCAACTACTATCCGGTGGAAGAAGCACGTAATTCTAACATGCGTCACCGTCCGATTGGACTGGGCGTTCAAGGACTTGCAGACACCTTCGCTATGCTAGAAATGAACTTTGATGGGGCGGAAGCTCGCTCCTTGAACAAAGAAATTTTTGAAACAATTTACTACGCTGCTTGCACCGCTTCGAAAGATGCAGCAATCGCAGAAGGCCCTTATTCAACCTTCAAAGGCTCACCCGCCAGCAAAGGTGTCCTGCAATTTGACTTGTGGGGCATGAACGAACACAGCGGCCGCTGGGATTGGAGTTCACTCAAGGAAGAAATCGTGGAACATGGAATGCGTAATTCTCTGCTGGTTGCTCCTATGCCCACAGCGTCAACCTCACAAATCCTCGGGAACAACGAATGCTTTGAGGCATTCACCTCCAACCTTTACGTCCGTCGCACTCTTTCCGGAGAGTTCGTTGTCCTCAACCGACATTTGGTTCGAGACCTCATCAAGGAAGACCTTTGGAGTATTGAGATGAAGAATGAAATTTTGCGACATAAGGGATCCATACAAGCGATTGCAAACATCCCTGAAAAGATCCGTAACCTCTACAAAACCACGTGGGAAATCAGTCAACGCCACGTCTTGGACATGGCTGCCGACCGCGGCGCATACATTGACCAAAGCCAATCGTTGAACATCCACATGGTTGATGCTAATCCTGCAAAGGTCACCTCAATGCACTTCTACGGATGGAAGCAAGGTCTGAAGACCGGAATGTACTATCTGCGAACAAAGGCAGCTGCCGACGCCATTCAGTTCACCCTTGAATCCAAGTCCAAAGACGACCAAACCGTCGGTGGACTTGCTGAGCGTGCAGAAGATGTTGACAGCCTTGAAGCAATTGCATGCAGTCTCGACACTCCAGATGACTGCTTGATGTGTGGCTCTTGATGTTTGATTAAATCCTTGGTTGAGGTGCCTCGCGCCGGAGATTCCTTTAACTGTGGAATCTTCATAGGACGGTTGAGGCATAACAATGGATGAAGCAACTTTGGTACTCAATGTTATTTTGTACGTCCTTCTACCGCTCTGGGGAATTGCCGGAATGCTTGACTGGTGGTGTCATCGAAATACAGAGATTGAGAAGACCTCGGGATTGAAAGAAGCTTACATCCACTGCCTTATGGGTGTCCAAATTTGCATCCCTCTCGTTCTTTCGCTTCTCTTTGAGGTCAACGTCCTCATCATGTTGCTTTGTTTCGCCGCCGACCCAAATCACATCTTGTGAATCGCATGACCTAGAGTGTCCAGTACTCCTTCATGGGTCATTTCCGTCATGGTCGGGTGAGCATGAATGGTATGTGCAATGTCTTCGAGGACAGCTCCCATCTCAAGAGCAAGCGTCCATTCTCCAACCAGTTCGCTGATATGGGTTCCAACACCTTGGATGCCCAGGATGCGATGATCGTCTTCTCGAGCGACGACGCGGACGAATCCACCGGTCTTTTCAGCTTCTTGTGTGAGTGAGCGTCCGTTTGCGGCCATTGGGAATTTTCCAATGATCACGGGATGGCCTTGTTCCTTGGCTTGGTCGGGAGAGAGACCAACGGAGACGATTTCTGGTTCTGTGAATACAATGGCAGGGACTGCGACTGGGTCGTAGGCTCTGCGGTGGCCAGCGATGAGTTCCGCTACCATTTCACCTTGGAAGGAAGCAACGTGTGCCAGCATCTCGCCCAAGTCACAAAGGTCTCCAATGGCGTAAACGCCTTTCATATTGGTTTCACAACGCTCGTTGACTTTGACGAAGCCACGGTCGTCGAGTGCAACGCCAGTGCTTTCAAGTCCTGATGAAGCGGGCTTCCGACCCACGGTCACCAATACTTTGTCGGCTACGATGTGCTGCATCTTCTTCTCATCCTTCTCGTTTTTATCGATGAAGTTGAGTTTGACTTTACCGCCTTTTTGCTTTTCGGCACCTTTGGCAAAGACACCTGTGTGAACCTTGATCTTATTTTTCTTGAGAAAGAGTTCGAGAGGTCGGCGCAATTCTTTGTCGAACAAGGGCAAGACCGAGTCCATGGCTTCAACCACGGTCACTTCTGATCCGAGCATACGGAAGGTGATGCCGAGTTCGAGACCGATGTAGCCGCCACCGACCACGACAACGTGGTCTGGGAGCTTCTCGAGAGAGAGTGCTTCTCTTGAGGACAGCACGTGATCGTCGTAGGGCATGAATGGGAGTTCAATTGGTACTGAGCCTTGCGCCATGATGACGTGTTCGGCTTGAATCAAAGTCGCATCCTTTCCTTCTCCGATTTTCACAGTCTTTGCGTCTTCAAAGGTAGCCCATCCAGTGATCAGTTCTGCTCCTGCATTCTTCAAAAGAGCCTCGACCCCTTTGTTGAGGCGGTCTACGATGCCTTCTTTCCAACCGACCAGGTTGGCCATGTTGAGTTCAGCCGGGCTTGGAATTGAAATTCCCATGTGGCCGTCCTTTTTTGCGTGCTTTGCAAGGTTGTGGAAGGTGTGTGCGGCATGAATGAGTGCCTTTGATGGTATGCATCCGCGAATGAGGCAGGTGCCTCCAGCACGTTCTCCCTCAACGATGATGGTTTTCATTCCGAGTTGAGCCGAACGGATGGCAGAAACGTAGCCTCCGGGGCCAGCTCCGATGACGAGCACTTGACATTGTTTTGTTTTCACACCATCACCTCACATGAAAATTGTAGCGGGATTCTCTAAGTAAGTTTTAACCAACTGTACGAGTGTGGCCCCATCATGTCCATCGACAACACGGTGGTCCCATGAAGAAGAGAGGTTCATCATCCGGCGAACAACAACGTGGCCGTTACGAACAACAGCACGATCCTTTGCATTATGGACTCCAAGAATTCCAACTTCGGGTTTGTTGATGATCGGCGTTGCTCCAAGCCCACCAAGGCGTCCTAGGCTGGTGATGGTAAAGGTTGAACCGCTGAGGTCCTCAACACCTGCTTTTCCATCTCGAGTTGCGGAGGTAACACGCACCATTTCTGTTGCTGCGCTCCAAATATCCATGGCTTCAACATGCTTGACCACGGGAACGTAGAGTCCTCGGTCGGTTTGAGTTGCAATTCCAAGGTTGATGGCTTCATGGCGAGTGACGACGTTAGCATCGTCATCGTACAATGCATTGCATTCTGGCCGCTGTTCCAGTGCCTTTACCAATGCTTGCATGATAAAGGGCAGGTAGGTGAGTTTTGGAGCACCCTCTGGACGTGTTGCGTTGAGGTGTTGGCGCAGTTCTTCCAGGGCCGTGACGTCCACTTCTTCAAAGTAAGAGAAGTGAGGAATGGTGCTGTAGGATGACATCATGCCGTCAGCGATCTTTCGACGAAGTCCGATGACCTTGATTTCCTCAGTGCCGTTTCGTTCTACTTTCGCCGAGCCACCCATTGGGCGCGCAGATGAGGCTCCAGATGCGCCGCCTGCAATGTGTCGGTCCAAGTCGGCATGACTGATGCGTCCTGCAGGGCCAGAGCCCGCAACATGTTGCAAGTCTACGTTTGCAGAGCGAGCTCGTTGGCGGACTGCAGGTGAAGCGAGTGCTTTCGTACCTGCTGCACGAGAAACGGGTGCTGCGGCAGGAGCGGCTTCAACGGGAGGAAGCGTTGGTGCTGCTGGGGTAGCGGCTTCGACTTTCTTTGCTGGCTTTTCTTCTTTGGCTGGGGCAGGTGTCTCGGTTTTCTCTTCGCCGGCATTACCGTCTCCATCCACTTCGAAAACGATGCATACAGCACCTACTGGAAGAATATCTCCTGCTTCGCCAACCATGCTCTTGACGGTTCCTTCGCAAGGGGCGGGAATCTCAACGGTTGCTTTATCGGTCATCACGGAGAGAATAGGGTCGTCTTCTTTGATGCTGTCACCAACGGCGACCAGCCATTCTACGACTTCTCCTTCAACAACGCCTTCTCCAATATCCGGTAGCTTAAATTCAAATGTTCCCATGTTTATTCCTCCTGTGTTTTCTGTATGGCTTCTGCAATCCTTGACGGACTCGGAAGATAATCCCACTCGGTGGTGTGCGGGAACGGTGTGTCCCAGCCAGTCACTCGTTGAATTGGTGCTTCAAGGTGGTAGAAGCATCGTTCTTGAATTGAAGCGCTCATTTCCGCCCCGAAACCGCTGGTCTTCGGCGCTTCATGGACGATGACACAGCGCCCGGTCTTCTTCACTGAATTGACCACGGTATCACGGTCCCAAGGGACCAAGGTTTGCAAGTCAATGAGTTCACAATCAATACCGGAATTCTTGATGGCCTGTTCGCTCACATGGACCATTGCGCCCCATGCGATCACGGTGCAAGCGGTGCCCTCTCGGACGATATTAGCTTGTTCAAGTGGAATGGAGTAGTACTCTTCGGGAACTTCGCCCTCAGGATGGTCGTTCCAAGTTGGGACATTGTGCGGGTCTCCGTAGAACGGGCCACGGTAGCATCGCTTTGGTTCGAAGAAAATAACCGGGTCGTTGCATTCGATAGCACTTGTTAACAGCCCTTTTGCATTTCTTGGATTAGAGCAGTACACGACTTTGAGGCCAGGTGTATGCGTGAATTGTGCTTCGGGGGACTGTGAATGATGGTGTCCTCCTTTGATTCCTCCACCAGCTGGTGTTCGAAACGTCACAGGGCTGGTGAATTCTCCGCCAGACCGGTGCCTCAGTTTGGCGATTTCGTTGACAATTTGGTCATAGGCAGGGAAAATGTAGTCTGCGAATTGGATTTCAGCAACCGGTCGTAGTCCGTTCAAACCCATTCCCATTGCGATGGCGGCAATACCACCTTCTGCAAGAGGTGAATCAAAGACTCGGTGGTGGCCAAATTCTTCTTGGAGTCCGGCCGTAACTCTGAACACGCCTCCAAAGTAGCCCACATCTTCACCAAAGATGACGACGTTGGGGTTGCTTTGCAGCTGGTGCTTCAGGGCAGAATTTAGGGCTGCAATCATGTTCATTTTTGCCATGCTAACACCTCACTTTCCCAGTTCCTCTCGTTGTTCTTGAATGTGCCAGGGGACCGTCTCGTAAACTTCTGTAAAAATGGTTGATGCAGGAGGGTAAGGTCCGGTAGCAAGGTCCCCGAATTCGCATGCTTCTTTGTAAGCCGTCATGACTTCAGCATCAATTTTGTCCGCCAGTGCAGCGTTCTTTTCATCATCCCATTCGCCAATTTTAACGAGGTGGGCTCGCAGTCGTTCTACAGGGTCGCCACCTGGCCAAGATTCTGCTTCATTATGAGGCCGGTAGGCTGACGGGTCATCCGAAGAGGAATGGGCGCCAGACCTGTAGGTGTAGACTTCTATGTGGGTTGGTCCGAGTCCTGCAGAGACCCGTTCACGAGCCCACTTTGTGACGCTGTAGAGTGCGAGGAAGTCGTTTCCATCTACACGGAATGAGGGAATGTCGTAGGCGAGTCCACGCTCGGCAAATGTTCGTCCACCGGTGGCCAGTGAAACATGTGTGGAGATGGCCCATTGATTGTTGACCACATTGAGGATGACTGGGGGTTTGAATGTTGATGCAAAGTTGAGTGCATAATGGTAATCTCCCTGGGCTGAGGTACCGTCTCCAAGCCACGTGATACAAGCTTCATCGAGGCCTTTGTAAGCGCTGGCCATCGCCACGCCAACCGCTTGTGAAAACTGAGTGCCTACAGGGGAAGAGATGGAGATGAACCGTCCTTCTTTCCACGTGTAGTGAACCGGCATTTGTCGCCCACGAACGTTATCTTCTGTATTTCCGATGCAGTGGCAGATCATACTGACCATGTCCCTGCCTCGTACGAATTGCGCACCGGGTTGCCGGTACGATGGAAATATCCAATCGTTGTCTTCAAGCGCCATTGTTTGAGCAATAGCCACGGCTTCTTCACCAAGCGATCGCATGTAAAAGGAGAGTTTTCCAGTGCGTTGCATTTTGATCATTCGATCGTCAAAGATTCGAAGTCGCATCATGTATTCAAGACCCTGAATAAGGGATGCAGCGTCGAGGCCAGGGTCCCATTCGCCAACAGCGACTCCATCATCGGTGAGTACACGGACCAAACCTGATGCATGAGGCGCGGTGTCTTCTGCAGAACATGTCGCCGGGTCGGGACGGTTCAAATCACCCGGTTGTTCAACAAATTTGTCGCCAAACGACGGTGTGTCTCCGGGACGGAATGGCGCAACCCCAATCGTGTAGGGCGAGGTTGTAGCCGTACTTCTCTCCGTCATCGTTTCACCTCAGGACCGGTCCACCTTAAGGGGTGTCGGTGAGTTGGTTTGGTGGTTAGCAACACGGACGTATGCACCCGGCATTGTTTCTGTGTTGGCTGCATCCTTTGTTTTCCTGTACAAGAGGCCTGCTTTGAAGGATGAACGGACCAGTGGGCCGCTTGCAATGCCAGAGAATCCGATGTCGATGGCATGAATGGCCCAAAGATCGTACATTTCAGGTTCAGGGAATCGGTCAACGGTAAGATGGCTTGCAGAAGGAGCGAGATATTGACCTATGGTGATGAGGTCAACACCCGCTTCTCTAAGCAACTCCAACGCTTCAAGAATTTCTTCATCGGTTTCACCAACGCCGACCATCAGGGATGACTTGGTGAGGATATCCGGACGCAACACTTTGGCCTGCCTGAGGATTTCCAAAGACTGGTTGAACGATGCACGTGCGTCTCTGACCGTTGCATCAAGCCTGGGTACGCACTCTACGTTATGTGCAAATACTGCGAGCGGGCTGTTGTTCAATAAGTGTTTGAGCGCCACGTGATCTCCCGCAAGGTCGGAACAAAGGAGTTCGAGTGTGACCTCCGGTGCATGTGCGTGAACGGCATCAATGCATTGTTTGTAATGGTCAGCTCCGCTATCGGGCAGGTCGTCTCTGTTGACCACCGTGATGACGGCATGACGCAAATTCATCGAAGATACGGCCTGAGCGAGGTGCGCAGGCTCCTCCGGGTCAAGCGCAGGAGGTCTCTTGATGGTACCAACGGCACAAAAACGGCATCCTCTGGTGCATTCCTGGCCAGCGATCATGAATGTTGCATCGCCTGAAGCCCAGCAATCGTGAATGTTCGGGCAGCGCGCCTCTTCGCATACTGTGTTGAGTTTGTTGTCCTTAACAGCAGTTTTCGTGGCGTTGAAGATGGCTTGTTGTTCTCCGCTTGGCAGTCGGGTTTTGAACCACTTGGGGAGCCGTCCTTGCCGTTTTGAGGATGCTTCGGAGTCACCTTTGGGGGTGGCCATTGGGAGGGGTTTTCCTTCTACGCTACTCCCTCCTCAGTAAGGGGCAGCAGGAGGCCATCAAAAAGGTGTGTGATTCAAGGCCATGCTGGTCAAGGTGTTGTGTGAATCGTGAATTCATACGAGGTTTCATGAATTGAGTCCTCGCCATTCGTACCATGAGCACCAAAGTTGCGCTGATTACAGGGGCTGGCCACCGGCTAGGTGCAGCCACTGCGAACAGGCTCATGAATGCGGGATGGTTTGTGTTGATCCATGTCCGTTCCTCCCGCCAAGCAGCACAAGAACTGCTCGAACAAGCGGAGGCTCAAAACAACCGCAAATGCGGGGCGATTCTTCAGGCAGATTTGACCGTTGATGATCAACTAAAACACCTGGTTGATGAAGTCAAGAACCACGCCCTCGTCAAGGAGAATGGGCTTTCTGGACTGGTTCACAACGCTTCGTTCTATAGCCAATCTATATTTGAGGAGACATCGTTTGAAACCTTCAGAAACCTGAACCGTTTACACATGGAGGCGCCCTATTATTTGACCCAGCAATTGCTTCCAGAACTGCGAAGTTCTCGAGGCTCTGTAGTTGGGATTGTTGACACGTCGTGGGGCAAGGCTTGGGAAGGCCTGTCTCATTATACTTCAAGCAAAGCAGGGTTGCGCCAACTCATGTTGAATCTGGCGGGTGAATTAAGCCCGGATGTGAATGTTAATTGCGTTGCGCCAGGTGCGATTATGGCTGCGGATTGGGAAACCGAACATTTCACCAAAGTTCTCGAGAAAGTCCCGATGGGTCGTTCGGGCCAAGCCTCAGATATTGCCTCGGCAGTTCTTCACCTGCTCGAAGCATCCCATCTTTCAGGCCAGGTGCTCCATGTTGACGGTGGCTGGTCTATTGAAGACGCCTGAGTTTCATTGAAGAAGGAAGGCGCCACCGCTCAGAATGCAGGGGTGGCTGAGGTGGTCAAAGGCGCCGGGCTTAAGATCCGGTCCCGTATGGGTTCGTGGGTTCGTATCCCACCCCCTGCATCACACTGTTCGGCTTCGCTGCTATATCGTTCATAATCGGTTAAGTTGATGCATCCCATGCAAAACCGTTTAACACCCCCTGCACCACGGAGGCATGGTGAACAAGATGCTGTACAGCAAATCTGCAACTCATTCGCACTCAGTCGCTTGGTTCTTGGCTGCATTGATGGTTCTTTCAACAAGCGCCGTTCTTCTCGCTTCCAATGACAACAATCAAGAGGCGATATTGGAGGACGCTCCGGTCGTCTTTAGAAACACAAACACCCAACAAACCTACGACCTCTATCTCGACAAACAAAACGAAACCGTGGGTGGTCAAGGAACGATTACGACGCTCCCCCCAAACGATGGTCAAGAAGAAAAAAGCGCAGTGGATGGACTTGAATTCAGGAGTGCAGAATTGATCAGCGACTTGTACGTTAACGGCACGGGCGCCTCTAACATTGCTCGCTTGTCCATTTACTATCAATTCAGTGGACCGACCGGGTCTACTGCCACCGCGACATTTGCTCTCAAATCTGGAGATTCACAAATTGTTTCAGAGAGCAAGGAATTGTCAGACCCGTGCTCAACCAACCCGCTCTCTCAAAATGCTTGTACTTGGGCCATCATCGAAGTTGAATTCGTGCTCGGCAGTAACGGCTTCACAGTCCCTCAGGGGAAACAACTCAAGATTCGAATTGATGCTGATGCCCAGTGTGCGGACGGTCAAGGTGGCCTCCCATCAGCCAACGGCTGCGATGTTGAGTTTGCATTTGGAAAGGTCGGGAGTGCAGACAGCTATTCCCGATTGCAAATCATGACCAATGCGCTTTCCGGTTCATCGGTACGTGTTCACAGTTGCTACGGTGACTTTGGTTGCAATTGGAACGACGAAGAAAAACTTGAATGGGCTCCCAACCACCGTTTGAAATTCCGTGAAATGCGTTTTTCGGTTGAAATCCAAGATGCTTTTGGCCGTGAAGATATTGAAGACGTTACGCTTATCATGAGCACACCCAACGAAGCCACCTCAGTTTTTGAGGTGGAATTTGATGACGACAATTTAAAACTTGACAACAATGGTTTGGTGGGGATTTACAATCACACCGCTTCGGGTTTGGCCTCTGGCGAGTACCCCGTACGTTTGGAAATCAATGATGTACAAGGGCATTCGCTTCTTTTCGAACACCCCGGATTGGAATTTTTAGAACATGATGTTTACCTTACCGTCCCCCAAAACCAACCGGACGTTGTCCTCTATGCTCCAGGTCAAACCAGCAAAGTCAATTTCCTCATTGAGCATACGGGGTCGGCATCATCAAGTTTGGACGTCGTCTTTGACATCGCTGATAATCTCCCCATGGAATGGGCTGAACCTTTGTGGAGTCAGGCCAGCGGCTCTTACACCCTTACCGGTGGTGGCGATTCCGCTATCCCTGAGTTGCTAATTGACGTCCCTGAAGGAGATTTGTCCGATGCTCCTGACTATCTTCAAATCGAGGCAAGGGTTTACGCAACAAACGATCAAGGCCAAAGTGAAGAGGTTGCTATCAAGAGCCTAAGAATAGACTTTGAAAAGATCGACGTGTTTGCTCCACCTCGTATCTCCGTCTACGAAGATCAAGAGCATCAAAAGCAAATAGCAGATTCCACTCGACCCGAGGCTTACGACGAAGGCCTATCGCATTATGTCGATGCGTTCAACGGCAGTGAAAACTTCTACATCGATGTGTTCAATTCCGGATTCGATACGGACTCGTTCAAAATCAAAATCCTTGAGCAACCCGATGACTGGCAGTACCGCTTTTATTCCAATCAAACTGGAGCAGAACTTACTGAGGATGGCATCTATCACCTGACCAGCGATATTGGGTCCACTCAATTGTTGACGGTGCGCATGCAAGTGTTTCCGCCAGAGGACCGAGAAAGCCTTGATATTGGTCTCTTCTCACTCGCCTTCTCAAGTACAGAAGATTCAGAGCTAAGAACAGATGTGGCGTTTACTGTCCACCGAACCTTTGGCATTCTCGCAGAGGTCATCGCCGATAGTGACGGAGTGGGTGATGAAAATTTGCTCGGCCAAGTGGGCCCAGTTAGTCCAAATCAAGATGTATGGTACAACGTACGTATCTCGGACTCCTCGAGCACAAGTACAACCGAAACAACTTGGCGGATCATCAACCCAAGGGACTTGTCGAGGAATGCAGATAACAATCCTAAATATACGGCGTGGGAATACTCCATTTCCAACGACACCAACGATAACATCGTGGTAGTGTCCCTCCCTGCTGATGGATACGTTGACATTCGTCTCGGTGTGCAACTGAACGGACAGGTGGAAGCGGGAGAACACATCGTTTACACTCGAATCATTGAAGAAGGTGTTGAGGAGGAGAATGAACCGAGGTATTTTGACCTCCCGGTTAAGATCATCATCAAGGAAGACGTCGTACCCGGTAGGATAGAAATCACCGCAAAGACCGAAGCCTCTCGTTTCTCCTCAGGGGAAGAGAAAAACTTGGAATTCAAGATCACCAATCAAAACAACGTTGAGCTTGACGTGGTTATTTTGTTGGATGAACCTCTCGGGTGGGATGGTGCAATCCGTGCAACGTCCAATCAACTTGGAAGTGATTTCCTCATCCTGAAACTCTCAGCTTACGAAAGCAAGGACTTCAGTCTCAAGATGACTGCCCCAGAATCACTCAAGGACAGTGCATCAGTGGCTTTTGAATTCAAAGTGACTCCGATGAATAACGAAACTCCCTATGCGGAAGAGTTTGAACAAACCTTTGCCTTCCAGTACGTCACAGAATGCAGCGGAGCCTCTTGCTTGTTTGGTGAATTGACCAACCCTGAACCTCAGACCATGGTGTTCTATGTGATTCTGGGCGTTCTCTTGCTCTATGCTGCTCGGCGTGGCAAGCAACAGCCAGCACAACACTTTGAAGCAATTGTGCCGGATAAAGAAACTGAGAGTTTGTTCCAAGAGGAGTTGGCTGAACTGGATGAGTCAATTCCTGAACCGGTGGTTGCCCAAGCCGACGACGACGACCTTGAATTGCTCGAAGAACTTGACGATATTTGAGTCAAAAACAACCTCTTTTTCTTAGGGTTGTATGAACATCGTACCATTTCCCTTATGAGGCATAAAACCCACCGTCCATTGTGAGAACCATGCTGACAGGCTCGAACCTTACCGCCGCGACTCCTCAATTGCGCCTGTCAGAGCGTAAAAATGCTGTAAAATCAGTGTTTTTGACCCTTTTGATGGTGCTCTCATCGCTTGCATCCATCGAATATTTAGCCATTGATGTGCAAGCAGCCTCCGATCAAGACGGGGACGGGCTTACATACGGTTTGGAATACCTGATGAACACACAACCTAACGACCCTGATTCCGACAATGACGGTCTTCCTGACGGTTGGGAGTGGAAGTATGGACTTGACCCGCTTTCATCAAGTGGAGCAGACGGTGCAGTTGCCGACCCTGATGGCGACGGAATGTCAAATCTGCAAGAATACACTTACCTCATGCCCAATGGCTGGGACAACCCCAGTACGGGCTCTGTTCTCGACAACGGCGTTTGGTGGAACGGCACCATTCCTGTCAACGATTGGAATGAAGAAAACTCGATGCAGTACAATCAACCTGCTTGCGGCGCAGCTGGTTCAGACGGAACTGGCAGCATCATTTTGTGCGACGAAGACCCTGTGGGGAACATCTGTACAAACGGGTTTGACGACGACAAAGACGGCTTTGTTGATGCTGCAGACCCAGACAACGACGGAGATGCAGATTGTTTGAGCGACGATGACGACGGGGACGGACTCATTGACGAAGACCCAGCGGGATGGGATACCGATGGAGACGGAATGAACGATGGATGGGAGGCAGCCAACAACCTCAACGCAACTTCTCCGTCCAATGCAGACGGTCCAAATGGCGACCCTGACGGCGACGGGTTGACCAACCTCATGGAATACGTTAACCCGACTTGGACCACAATGTGTGGGTCATCCCCGTGTTTCAGAAACGGCCCAGATGGTGCAGTCACTGAAACCACATCTCCTTGCGACCCTGTTCAAGGCGTTGGCCCCGGTGCTTGTGCAACCTACACGGCCGAGGTGGACGGAATCACTTCGACCAATCCTCAGATTGCCGACACCGATGGTGACGGCCTCAACGATTCATATGAAGCTCTTACGCTTCTTACCGACCCTACTGCTGCAGATACCGATGGTGACGGTATCCGTGACGGTGTCGAAGTTAACGGAGCCTACGGTAATCCTGCTCAAGCAAGCGACCCTCGTGACAACAATACCGATGACGACGCCTTCGACGATGGTGAAGAAGACACAAATTTCAACGGACTGGTGGACGAAGGCGAAACCGACCCAACTCGCAGAGAAGATGCCGGCGATGAAGACAATGACGGGATTCAGAACTGGGAAGAAAACCTCTCTTGTACCCTTTGGAACGTAGCGGATACGGACTTTGGTGGCGTGAGTGATGGGGACGAACGAAACATCAGTCACGGAACCGATCCTTGTGATTCACTCGTGAACTTTGAAACGACATTCGTAAGTTACGATTCCTCTTCAAACCAAGTCACCCTCGGAAGCGGTAGCGGATTTAATCCCGGCGGGGGCGTAGGATGGTACAACGTTTCGGGGTCTTGGGAGTCCTTCGCTTATGCAACGATAGTGAACACCGTGCTTCAAGGCGTATCAAACGGGCCAAGCGCTACGCCCAGCCAAGTTGCTAATCGAAATGGCTCGTTCTGCCACACCGATGCGGTCGCTGCAGGAACCATCGGCTCCACCCAACAATATTGTGACGACGATTACACAGACAGTGACCAAGATGGTCTTGCTGACTGGCAGGAGTTGTTGGGCACATTTGGATGGTTCTCCAATCCAAACATTGCTGATTCAGACGCTGATGGCGTAGACGACTTTGGTGAGGTTTCGGACAATACCGATCCAAACGAACCTTGTGCGAATCTGTTGGACACGGATGGCGACGGCCTCAACAACTATTTCGAAAACAATACAGGTTGCGATCTGAACTTCATTGGAATCACCAACGGCTCACAAGACATATGGGTCACGGATTATGCATCATTTGATACGGACCAGGGTGGCGTTAACGACCGAACGGAATACTACGACGGAACCAACCCTCAAAACGACCCGAGTGATGACGTCCAACCGGACGACTTTGACGGCGACGGAGTCCCTGATGCGATTGAAAATCAGACCGGAACGGATTGGACCAATCCAGATACGGACGGCGGTGGATTACTCGATGGAATTGAGTGCCCTGACCTTTATTGGGTTGCTAACTGCGCAGGTTCACCGTTTGACCCGTTCGACCCTACTGATGACATCCTCAACAACGATGTACTTTTCTGGGCCAACAACTCCTCAGGCGTTGTTGACGTCAACAGTGTTCATCGTTGGCGAGTGAATACCAACGATTTTTACACAGGTTCTACCTATGCACAACTTGACAGCGTCCATCCCAAAGAAGCAGTGTCCATTCCTTACAGCAACCTCACGCATCTTGCTCCACTCTCGTTCGCCAACGATACCATTGAATGGACCATTAACTACAACAATCCAATCAATGTAGGGCAGGTTCCTGTTCCATCGTTTTATTCGAACATCTCGTATGTGTTTGAAGCGATAGCCACGTTCTCCAGAAACAATGATACGCATACCGTGACGGTTGACCAAGGCCCCATCAACGAACTTTGGTTCCAAGAACCCGAATATTACTTCGATTGGGCAACGCTTGCATCCACTACTGTTCCCGGGCAAGGCTTCCCGTATGAGCTCCTCACAGATGAGATCTTTATCAACACGAGCGACGTTCATTCCTATGTATTCAACGTCACCAACGGTGTCGTGACCGATTCCGGTGCAACGGATGCTTACAGCGTTGCCCTAGCCCTCGAGGAGTTCCTCACCAACGGAAACAGTTCTACGGAATTCAAGCGTAATTACAACGGCTCAGGCACACCGTCCATTCTTGATACAACCCTTAACATTCTTGAAACAAGAAAAGAAGGTTCTTGCCGTGAATTCAACACTCTGTTCGTGACCATGGCTCGCCTTGCAGGTCTACCTGCACGCCAAGTGACCGGCTACTCCGGAGGTACGTGGACCGGTGAAGGCTACGCCGTATATGCAGCGGATGCAACGACTTGGTCAGAAGTCCGCCTGCAACAAAACAATGCTAACGGAAATACTGACCTCGGATGGATTGCCTTCGACCCCTGCCCACCAGCGGAAGAAATGGAAGTCGTTAACCAGACCATTTCCACCTTGACCTGGTCTCGTGACAGTACCCAAGATATCAACGTCACAGGTCAACTCCGATATGCAGAAAACGGAACACCTGCGTCCGAAGTCCCAGTCTTTGCTTATCTCGTCCCGGTCTCTGAGGCTAATCTCGTACCGGGCCCGGGCGGTCCTATGGAGCGCTTGATCAGTGAGGGACGAACCGACGCAAATGGAACGTTCAATTTCACAGGCGTTCCCGATGCACCAACTGCGCCAGGAATGCATAACATCGTCGTTGAATACCGTCAGTTTGGGTACGTTCCAAACGGAGGGGCAATTTACGATAGCTACGTTAACATGACTGAGAATTCAACCTTGTTCCACACGGCACCTGCCGTGATCAATGCCCCCGTTGCGGGTGCAGGTGCAACTACCGTCATTGAAGGATTGCTCGAATTTGAAAATCAACCTCTCGACGTGTTCTTCCAACTTCCGGATCAGACCGTTTGGTTGACCTATACCTCTTCTGTTGACGGTGCTCAGAACCTCACCGGTCTTGTTGACAGCGCTGGAGCGTTCACATTCACCTTGAATCTCAGTGAATTTGAAACCAAAGGAAATCTTTCTGCAACGCTTGGATATTCCGGATGGCAGGACACATCGGTTACAGGCATCCCCCTCGAAGCCTTCCATCTCAACCCAACAACCACATCAATCGTCCTTAACGTAACCGATGCGCCAAATCTGACAGCGATCATTGAAGGACCACTGACCAACAAGAGCATTCTCCTTCTTGATGACAACATATGGGTGAACGGCTCGGCAGTATCTGTTGGAGCTGCTCCAGTTCCTTTGACCGGAACGCTGCAATTTTCCATTCGAGGCAACAACAGCGGAGATGTTTGGTTTGAAGTGTTCAACACAAGCGTCACAGGGACGTTTTCAATCCAACATTTCCTTCCATCCTCCACGATGGTCGGTTCAGGCGAACTTGAAGTGCGTCTGCGTTTCTTCCCAGCCTCACTCCCTGCGACAGATGACGCTAACATGAGCACGAGCGTGCCGTACTTCTTGCGAGGTTTCCTCGGGTTCCAGGTGGGTGAGTCTGCTCAAATGCGAGGTTTTGACGGAACCGTTGAAGTGTCGATCACAGACCACCGTGGATTTGTTCAAGACCTCGTTCTTTTGGGAGATTACGACTTCTCCTTTGACGGAACATGGTACAATACGACTACGGACCCAACCGGCGACGTGGTTGAGTTTTCTTGGCCACTTGCGGCAGATCTCGTCGCAAACGACTATCCAATCGATATCTCTTTCAACGGCTCAGATTATTACCAACCCTCAATCGGTAATGGAAGCATCCGAGTCCAGGCAGAGATTGGGTACAACCTCTCCATTGGGCAGGATTGGACCCACATCGGTAACTCCACTTTCTTGTCCGGTGACATTTTTGATGCATTTTACAACACACCTGTTCTGAACAACAACACTCAGATTCGTGTTACTATTAACCTCGAGGACGGGCCGGTTGACATTGCTCAGTCTTCGCTGAACAATTCCACAGGGGCTTTCAACATACCAATCACCATGCCGACTACAATCGGTTCAGGCGTCTACGATTTCGTGGTCGAATTTGACTTTGAATCCCAGGCGCCTCTCGGTGGGGCTTACTACTCCTACCTCGACACGAGTTTACCTCCAAGCCCTCCAACGTTGGTCTCTGTTCTCGGAGGTATTGAATCTGAAGTCGTCGTGACGGCTGAACGACCGAACTACATCATTGAAATGAACAATACCGTTGATTTGATCGCTAAGATTACTGATCTTGCCGACGGTTCAAACGTCAGTGGAGCATCGGTTGAGTACATCTGGGACTACGGAGTTAGCAATACCTCGTTGGGCACCGTCTCCTCCGATGCAGACGGTAACGCAACCTTCAGCTTCACGCCATCCAGTATCGCCCCTGGATACTACGACCTCATGGTCATCATTCAGGACGATATCAGTTCATCATTAACTGCAGGAAATACGCGGTACCTCGGCAACTCAACCTTGCTGAACATCACCATTCAAGTGACGAGTGACATCCAATTCAACAATGTCCCAACCACCATTACAGCAGGAACTCCGTTCAATGTAGTTGGGCAAGTTCTAGACGCAGAAAACAGTTCACGGCCGCTAATTTCAGCTGTACGACTCAATGTCTTTTGGCTTGAATACCCTGACGAACTCCTTCTCAACGGATTCTCCACTACCAACAACGGCAGTTTCAACATGAGCGTTCCAACAGACACCGCAAATAATGGGACTCAAAGAGGCCCACATACGCTTGTCATCTCGGTTGTCAACGAATCATCACCGTTCTACCTTACTGCAACGGCTCAAACGCCCATTCAGGTCATGGGCGTGTCTCGGCTAGAAAATCTGGTTCCACTCAATGCCGTGGTCATCAACCGAGGAAACACAGTCAACATGTCGGCTAAACTTGTCGAGGCATCGGACCTCTTTGCACCTCTTGCAGGATACGATGTTGGTCTTGAATTCCACGAAACTTGGTTGACATCCGCTACTACCGACGGCGAAGGCTTTGCGAATTTCTCATACACGGTTCCTTACGACCACCCGCTGGGTCTTATCGTGGTCCAAATGGTCTACAACGGATCATCCGACCTCCTTTCAACCTCTGCAAACTTGACTTCAATCACCGTGAGGTCATTGACGTTCATGGTGGTGGATAGCATTACGGACAATCCAGTCGCCGGTGATGAATTCAACATTTCAGGGCGCGTCACTTCTGACAACGGTTCAGGATTAACTCAACGCGATAACATTACGTTGCCCAACGCCAATGTGCTCTTCTCCATCGATGGAGTTCCAACCGGGTTTACGGTAACAGGTGGAGCAATTGGTACCGGTGGATTCTGGAACGCAAGCCTACGCCTCACGGAAACCTTCGGCGCCGGAACTCATGTTCTGGAAGCAACGTACCTCCCCAATGTCAACTATTACGTGGGGTCGGAAAACAACACAACCTTTGATTCCAGAGGCTTCTCCACACTTGACTTCATCCTACCAAGCCTCGACGGACTTGGGCAACCTTCGTTGAACGATCGTACAGACCGCGGAACCAACGTGTCCTTCCAAGTTCTATTGCGTGACAACCAAGGTGAGGCAATGGGCAATCAATCGCTGACCGTATCCCTTCCAGGAACCAACGTAAGCGGCGTCTTTGTAACTGCACCTAACGGTAGCGCCTTTGGTACGCTTCTCGTACCGTATGACTCATCAGTCGGCCCCGCAGACATTCGGGCATCCTTCGTTGGAATCTCTGGTACAACTGGAATCATTGGTTCAAACGGTACAACGCTCTTTGTTGTGTTAGCCGCAACCAACCTTACCATTGCAGATGCTCCAACCGTCCTCACTGCTGGAGATTCACTAACGGTCAGTGGGACGTTGCTTGACGACCTTGGAATGCCGCTTGTGGAAGCAGGCGCACCTGCGACTGCAGTTGTTCATCTCACGATTGATGGTGTTCCAGTGGCCAGCATTGAGACCAATGCAACCGACGGTTCCTACACCCTTGGATACACGTTACCTGAAGACACAGCAGCTGGTCCTCACGTGATTGGTGTCGAATTCCGCGGTGGTCGCGACTGGGTTGACCCAGTCGGCTACGGAGATATCGTCAATCCGGAATACTACTTGCCGAGTTCAGAAACCGTTGGTTTCAACGTCAGTGTCCCTACTGAAATTATATTCTTGACCCCAACTGGCCAGGCAGACCGTGAATCAACCATGACCCTTGAAGGTCAACTGGTTGACCTTGTTGACAACAGCCTGCCGAATTTGACGATTGGAATCTGGCTTGATGGAGAATGGTTGACCAATACCACGACCGATGAAAACGGATACTTCATCGCCGTCCACCCGGTTCCTGCTGACGCACAACTTGGTCCGCTCTCTGTTGAGATTCGTTTCACTGGGACAGTGGCCTATTTGCCGAGCAATGCAACAGGTGTTTGGGAGATCTTTAGCCCGATCCTCGTGACCGTTGATATGACCTCTCCAGTTGCCGTCAATGAAACGGTTACTGTAAGCGGGACTGTAGTTGATAATCAACTGCTTGGAATCGCTGGGCATGAAGTTCAGTTGGTTGTAGAAGGAATTGTCATCACTTCAATCACTACCGATGAAAACGGGGCATTTTCTTATGATTGGTTTGTTCCCGACATCTTCGCATTCGGTAACCACACGCTTGAAGCGGATGTGGCTTCACAAGGATACTACCGCTCAGGTACAGGAAATGTGACCTTCTTCCTCTCGCATCGCTCTTGGGTTACGCTTCTGTTTGAAGACGGCATCGAGGCCACCCGTGGTGATTCATGGGAGGTTAACGGCCGCCTGTATGATTATGATACGGTCGAACGAGAGGGTTTGGTTGGAATGATGGTTGACATCTCGATGGATGGAGTTCCATTGTTCTCGACCGTGACCGGTGCCGACGGATTATGGTCCGCAAGCATCCCTGCGACAATGGACCTTGCTCGTGGAGAGCACACACTGTCCGTTAGTTTCGAAGGTACAACGGCTCATCTCGCTGCTTCAACCAACAGCAACCTAATGGTTTGGTCGGACGTGATCATTACGCTTGACCCAACCTCGACGTCGATTGTAACGCGTTCTGATGACGTGTTTGCACCAATCGTTTATACCGGTTCAGTACAGGAAGTAGGTGGCGAAGGAGAAGTCTTTGAAGACCTCGTTTTGACCATCGGCAACGGTTCAGAATGTGCAAATGGCCGTGAAGGTGCTCAATGTTTCCGGACCGTCCTCATTACATGGGCCAATGGAAACTTTTCAGTGACAGCAACCGCACCTTATTGGCTTGATGTAGGTTCACAGTACTTTGCAGTCGACTCTGCTCGTAACGATTCAAACCATCTGAATGCAGGAACCGTGAGCAAGGCAGTCTTTGTACAGGTCGATGCAAACATCGTACCCACGATTGGAGCCATAGTTGAAGGGGTTCAAGAAGAGATTGATATTGAAGTCCTCATCACCGCTAAAGATACCAAGAATGGAATTCCAGGCATTGACGTTGTGGTTTATCTTTATGATGAAAACAACAGTCAAATTGCCTCTCAGCAACGCCAAACTGACAATTCTGGTGTGGTGCAGTTTGACTTCCCTGCTGACCCACCGTATGGCGACTATTCCTTCTGGGGCGAAGTCACCATGGATATTGTCATCAACGACCCACGTATCTCCAGCCAAAGTACACAAGACTTCGAAGCCCTGCGCAGCGAAGGATTTGAATTGAAATATTCCTACGCTGCTGAAGAATCAACGGTGTCCCCATGGGCCTATGTGATGGTTCTGTTGCTGGGAGCTTTGATCGCTGGAGGAGTCGTCCTCTACCGCCGCAAGGTTGCTTCTGATGACCTCTTGAAAGACGCTGCTGAAGTGTTTGCCTACACCGCTGAATTGCTCGCCGCTGGTGATGCCGTCCGTGAATCGATCTTCACGTGTTACCAGGACCTCTGTGGTCTCCTCCAACAACGAGGATTCTTGAGAAGAGATTTCGAAACGGTCCGTGAGTTTGAATTTGCCATCCGTCAGGCGTTGCATGGAGTCTCAGATGACGCCCTCACAGCCTTGGACAATACCTTTGAAATGGCTCGTTACAGCCGAGAAGAAATGGGAAGTCAGCATCAAGAAGTGGCCGTGCAATCACTGACACGAATGGGTACTGAAATCGAACAGATTCAGAAATTCCCTCAGCGCTGAAGTTGCTCACCAGCGAAGATGAAGACGACCGTTGCTGAATTCGGCAGTTAGGTTTGATGAAGCCTCCTTTGGAAGTGGGATTTCCTTGACCAAAGGGGGCAGGTCTCCATCATTGACTTGAAGTTGAACAACGGTTTGGTCGTTGATGGTTTTGAACCGCAGGTGGAGGTTGTCGTATGTTGTTCCCAACAACGGGATGGTCAAGCCGTCGGGGTTCATTCTTCCATTGATGGATTCAACAATCCAAGATAGAGCCCGTTCAGGTTCTACTTCTGCAAGTGATGTTTCTGGCAGCATACCGGCAGTGACCAGAACTTCTGTGTGCAGTTGGCGAACTTCTGAGAGGTGTGTTGATTCGGTTTCAAAATTGGCTTGGAGCATCGATGCATCGGGTGAAAAACCGTCCAAACTGGGTGTGTCAGAGTGATCGTTCTTCGTGCTTAGTGATTGCTCAATTGCGAGAGGTGACCATTCGTCCATGAGGTTTGGATACGACGAGCCCACATGAACCTTCGGACGACTCTTCCTTCACTCCAGCGTGGAGTCGGGTTGGATTTTGGAGAAAAACCTCCGAGCAAAATGGCCAGTTGATTCGGGCCCGCTCGATTCGTTCATTCTCAGGTCGTCAGGGAAACAAGAGGCGTAGGTTCGTTCTGTAACCCTCCGGTCCAACAACACGATGAGAGCCCTATCTCCAATCGAGCGAATAGGACGCCCCATCGCTTGCAAAATGGAATTGATCGCTGGCTGAGAAACGGTATACCTCCATGCAAGGTTCCTTCCAAAGCGTTCTTCAGCGTGTGTTTTGAGCGCAGATGACAATACGGAAGGCGGTGAATTTGGAATGCCAATACATGCAACCGCATCCAGTGCACCGCTGTGATAGTCAACTCCCTCGGAAAGACGAGCATTGAATACGCCGGCGAGTAAAATACGCCGGCCAGCTTTCTTTTCTTCGAGGAGCGTTTCTACCACTTGATCTAAATCTTGTTTGGTCCAATTACGGTCCTCAACCATCATCCGAACACCAGAGAAATGAGCTTCTGCGACAGTGGAATTGAGGAGTGCATAGGATGGGGCAAAGACAGCAACGTTTCCTGGGGTCGTGTCAATGAGGGATTGAATGTGCTGGCGCATCAAATCGGTGTTTTGAGGGGTTCGTTCGGTATATTTCGTCGTTACATCCGAGGCCACCAGCACCGGCCGTCGCATAGCAGCAAAAGGAGATGCATAGGCTACAGCGGTGGTCTTGGCTGTCGGTAGCGCCAAGATGTTGGCGTACATGGTGGGTGGATACAGCGTTCCTGACATCAGTACGGCACCGGCTGAGCCGGTAAGGACAGGTTTCGAGACCAATCCTGGGTCGAGCAGGTGGGTCGTGATTCGACCATCCTTTCCTTTTGTATCGTACACCATCGTCATTGCAGTTGTGGAGCCGAAGCGAATGAGACAATCTAAAATTTGGGCGACACGATGAGCGTTTGGCTCCATTGGATTTCCATCGTCTCCAGCGTCCATATCAACATCCACGGTTGAAAGAATGTCTCGCAATTGATGAATTCTGACGGCTGGGTCAATGCCATGCTTACGTTGTTGGACAGGTGGGGAATTCAAATTCTTTTGACCGACAATCCCGTCAACTTCATCACAGGCACGGTGGAACACTTGGAGGAGGGTTTCAACTTGAACTTCACACTCTTCCTTGTCACCGGTTAAGGATGAGCGAAGACGACTGAAAAAGTCTGCAAAACTCTTCCTTGAGGTTCGAATAACCTCGAAAGCCCAGTAGGCTAAATCATGGGTTGCTGCCAGCATTTCTCCCCCAGGCATGTTCATGGATTGTTGAAGCGTGCCGACATACTCTTCCAATTCGGCAAACGTGTTCCGGATCATGGTCTGCGTGAGTCGTTTCTCAAGCGTAAGCCGGATTCGGTCGGGTAGATTGTGTGCTTCATCAACAACAACAATGATGTCCTCAAGGGACAGGTCCATGGCTTTCAAACTTGAATCACGAACGCCTTCGTCAAAGAGGTGGTTGTAATCTCCAACGAAAACATCTGCTCCATTCACGGCTTCACGGGCCACTTTCCAAGGACATGCTTGGGTCACTTCACCGTTAACGGTATGGGTTCGGGTAAGGGATACGAGTTCATCAACGTGAAGAGGTGATTCTAGAATTCGTTCCTTGAGTCCAGGTGCGCTGGTAATCCAAGGCCTGCATGACCTTGATTTTCGGGCTTGACTGCACATGAGGGAAAACACAACGGACGATTCCTTGGCGAATTCTTGGACGCACATTCCTGCTTGTCCGACCATGTCTACAAGTCTTATTGGGGCCATGCCCACTCGTTGTTGGTTGATTTTACGAACCGTATCGACAACGATGCGATGCTGTGTTTGACGGGAGGTGAGGAAGAAGATCGTTTTCCTTTGGGGCTGCTGGCTTGCGACTTGAAGGGCTGCGGCTAGAGATGCAGCAGTCTTCCCGATTCCCGTCGGGGCTGCAGCGAGGTGGTAACCCCCTTGTTCGAGCGCCTTGATGGAATCTTGAATCATCTCAAGTTGCCCAGGCCGAGGTTGTGTGTGGGCGAGGAACGGGAAATGCGGTGGTTGAATCACCTCATTCCCGTCGTTCATATCGCTCATGCGAAGACGACCCTCCTAAAGGATTGGGATTGAGCGGGATGGCTTACGCTGGTTCCAAATCGATGTGCCCAGATATGTGGGGGCTGGGCACGGGAACCACCAACTCAGCAAGCTGGAGTGGAATCAGAGTCCCCCTGGCCGTCATCCAAGGGGGGGGTTGTGGGGTTTTGGTTGGGGTAACCAGGGCCAAGGCGTGCATGACGGGCACGCTGACACAATGAGGCAAAGCCATGCAAGTTTGACCGAACTTGCTTGGCCGTTGGGGTGGCTCCACTTAGGTTGTATCCAGAGTTTTGCCAAATCATCCCATCCCCTCCGCTCTCTCACCATTATTCTTGGTATTCACTGCGTCGTATCGTTGCTGCTCTGGACGCCTCCAGAACTGCATCGAGTGTGTTATTGATCGGCGCCAAGGAAGCTGTAGCCTTGGCGATGTAGAGTTTGATTCCTTCTTGGGCGGCGAGTTCGGGAGTGACTCCAAGCAACTCGTAGAGTTTCCCAAGTTGTTGTTGGTCGTGGCGGCCCAACGGGATTCGAATGGTTTCCATATCCTGTAGGAGTGGGCGGTTGTGGAGGTATTCTTGGATGGCCATTCTTACGACATCCGAACGATTCCTGGAGCCCTTGAGCCCGACTTGAGCATCAAGCAATGCAAGATCCTCCTCAGTGATTCTGAGTGATACTGCACTGGTTGGTTGGCTCATCTTGGTTCCTCCGTTATCTGTAGACAGATGCGGTCATCATATAAATGTAACCATATAATTACGATTTGTCATAATTTGTAATACACTTGTATTCTGCACCTCATCGACGAGTTCATTAAAACACGACCGAAGTTTGAAAGCGAAGGGAGCGAAACCACGGTTCATGCCTCTCGTCCCAAGCCGTGGCCTCTACCTATACCTTGAAATTCTTAAAATCGCTTTTGAGGACGCCATCGTTACAGAAGATGAAGCCCAAATCCTTCATGTCCTCTCGCGATGCCTGGGGGTTGCGCCTGCAGATACTGCGGAATGCCGATCGGTCATCCTAGGGGAGGTTCCCTCGCCGTTTGAGGAGGATGACGCTTTCGGCGGACACCATATTGGTGACGTCACCACCTACCAATCAGCTCTCATCGCCGCTCTGGATGATGATGTTATTTCAGAAGATGAATGGGCGATGCTTGACCATTTGCGCCAGACGATTGGCGTTCAGGAAGATCAGCATGCACTCATTGAAGAAGCAATCCGTGCAATGGGTGAGATTGACGCTAAAGGGCGAAGGCGTATCGAACGGCTTGAACGGTTCATCACCGTTTGTCCCTATCGTTGAATCCAATTGGTCCTGTGTTCAGGGTTTGTTGAGGTAAACTAGGGACAACCATTAGAAAGGGCCTATGCTAGGGCGCCTCAACACTAATGTGTTAGAAGGAAGAAAGATGAGCCCTAGTAACGCCATTTATGCAAAAGTTGTAGCCCGCGACCCAGACCAACCAGAATTTCACCAAGCGGTGAAAGAAGTTCTTGAATCCCTTGAGCCTGTACTGGAAGCCCATCCGGAATATGTGTCCGTTGTTGAGCGAGTTGTAGAGCCTGAACGTTTGATTCACTTCCGAGTTCCTTGGGTCGACGATGCTGGAGAAACCCAAGTGAACCGTGGGTTTCGAATCCAATTCAACGGTGCAATTGGACCCTACAAGGGCGGGCTGCGTTTCCATCCAAGTGTTAATGCATCAATCTTGAAGTTCCTTGCATTTGAGCAAATTTTCAAGAACTCCCTTACCGGACTCCCAATGGGTGGCGGAAAAGGTGGCGCAGATTTCAACCCAAAGGGGAAGTCCGATGGTGAAGTCATGCGGTTCTGTCAGTCCTTCATGATGGAACTTTGGCGCCACATCGGCCAAGATTGCGATGTCCCCGCTGGAGACATTGGTGTTGGTGGGCGAGAAATCGGTTACATGTTCGGTATGTACAAGCGCTTGCAGAACGAATTCCAAGGTGGCGTCTTGACTGGAAAAGGGCTTTCCTACGGTGGTTCACTGGTCCGTCCCGAAGCCACCGGATACGGCCTGGTATACTTTGCTCGTGAGATGCTCGCTACCAAAGGCAAGTCCTTTGAGGGTGCATCTGTATCCATTTCGGGGTCGGGCAACGTCGCTCAATTTGCATGCGAAAAAGTCCTCGACCTTGGTGGAAAGCCGGTCACTATGTCCGACTCCTCTGGATTCATTCATGATGCTGATGGAATCGACCGGGAAAAGTTGGCTTGGATCATGGACTTGAAGAACAACCGGCGTGGGCGTATCTCTGAATACCCCAAGCAGTTCCCTTCAGCAACCTTCACAGCGAGCGAGCCTGAACCCTCCCTTAACGGACTTTGGGGCGTAAATGTGGATGTGGCTCTACCCTGTGCTACTCAAAATGAAATCAATGGTGAAGAAGCAAAGATGCTTGTCGCAAACAGCGTTATCGCTGTTGGTGAGGGTGCAAACATGCCCTGCACACCAGAAGCAGTAGAAGTGTTCCATGAATCTGGAATTCTTTTCGCACCTGGAAAAGCAAGCAATGCCGGTGGTGTTGCTACCTCTGGACTCGAAATGTCACAGAACTCACTCCGCCTTGGTTGGAGTCGTGAAGAAGTTGATGAGCGTCTTGAGAACATCATGATCAACATCCACAAGAACGCCTTCGAAACGGCGAAGGAATACGGACGGGAAGGCGATTATGTATTCGGTGCGAACGTTGCTGGTTTCCTCAAGGTTGCCGAAGCAATGATGGCTCAAGGAATTGTTTGATTCTTTACTTCATTCGTGACTGGACTGGACCTAGGTTCTTTGTTGAACACATGAGGCCAGCGTTGCTTGAGTGCTCGAAAGAGAAGCCGAGAAAACACCATTGAGAAACCGAGGAAGACGATGGAAGTCCACCACGGTGCTTCTTCACTGGTCACCAGAAAGTAGGTGACAACCAAGATTCCCATTCCATAGACTGCTCGGAAAGCCGCAAAAATAAGGAAGCCTCTCACGAGGGGATGGTCCGTTGCTTGAGCCATCCAAGAAGTTGAATCAGATGCTTCACTCATGTCATGCACCAGTTGACCTTTCCAACTCATCCTCGGAATTCTTGGAAGTATTGCTGTGTGTAGGAAAGCGCTTCAGCATGGGGGTAGCCTTGGGCGAGCAGACCGTTGTAGTAATCACGAGCAGGGTCGTGCATTGCCATCGGTTGAGGCGCAACTTGTGCAACAGGTTGTGCTTGGAAGTCTGGCATAGCAACTTGTGCAGCGGGCTGTGCTTGGAAGTTTGGCATAGCAATTTGGCCAGCAGTAGCATCCGCCCAAGCCTTTGTTTCATCTTCGCCTTTTCTACGAACAACGACCAGTACGGCAATTCCTGCGAGAATGAGTATACCTACTCCTCCGGCAAGGTATGTCGTCAATGAGCTTGCGCTTTGAGCCTCATCATCTGCTTCCTTGATCCATCGTGTAGGGTCTTTTGGATATGCATCGGCTCCTTCAGCGAGACCCCAATCGTCTGTTGGATCGGAGTAATTATCGCCGTCTTGGTCAAGACACCCGATGCGGTCAGCACTTGAGTTTCCGTACACCATTGGACAAGCATCTGCTCCATTGGTGATGGTCCATGAGGCATCAGGGTCAGAAAGTCCATCACCGTCACTGTCCGTACAGCCAAAACGGTCAACCGTTGAAGAGTCACGAAGTTGAGGACAAGCGTCGGGTTGGAAGCCAAGAGGGTTGTCACCGTATCCGTCGATGTCACTGTCTGCCCATTGAGTGGGTTCGTCAAAGAATGCATCTGCACCATCGGATACGAAGTAATTGGACGCTGGGTCGGGGTCGGAGACTCCATCTTCATCGTAATCTCCGCATCCAAACCGGTCGGTGTAAGAACCACCTGGTCGTTGAATGCAAGCGTCCGGTGTTGTTCCTGATTGGTTGTCACCGTATCCATCTCCATCTTCATCGCTCCATTGTGTATTGTCAACAGGGAATGCATCTTGGAGGTTGTACCATCCGTCACCATCGGCATCTGGGCATCCTGCAGTGTCATCCTTCCAAGAAGTACCTTCTCGTGTAGGGCATGCATCTTGATTGTAGGCATTAGCGACGTAGGTTCCCGGCCAATTTGGATTTCGGTCATCCCAACTTTGGTTGGCATAATTATCTCCAAAACCGTCAGCATCGAAATCCGACCATTGTGTACTGTCATCGATAAACGCGTCTGCTCCATCCTCTACATTCCACAATGCATCGGGGTTGGAATATCCATCCCCATCGGAATCAATACAACCCATACGGTCCAATGTTGAAGTTCCTGCTGAATTAGGGCATGCATCAGGGTTTAGTCCATCGGGTGAATCCCCATAGCTGTCCATGTCGCTGTCAGCCCACTGTGTTGGTTCATTGACAAATGCATCGTCACTGTTCGCCCAACCATCTCCATCGGTATCTGGGCAGGCTATCTTTCCATTCTCAGTCGAGTTTCCGTATTCGGTGGGACAATCGTCTCGGGAATCAGCCCACTCATCGCCATCAGTGTCAAGACATCCTACTTCCCCAAGTGTAGAGGTTCCTGGAATACTGGAACAATCATCGCTTCCATCACTGAATCCATCCCCATCATCGTCGTTGTCCTCGTCGACATCTCTGCATCCGTCGCCATCAATGTCCGTCGTGGAATCAGAAATCCAAGTCGGACGAGGTGGGCTGTATGATGTTCGGGGGCATGCGTCCACATCATCGTTGACACCGTCGTTGTCGATATCGTCATCCTCAACATTGTCTCTACATCCATCACGATCCCAATCCGTTGAGTTGGCTGGGTCATTGAAGTCTTGCGTTGATGTCCAGTTGTATTGGCCTCCACGAGCACAGATGTCAGGTGAATTGTCGGTGAGTCCGTCGTTATCATCATCGGGGTCACATTCATCCCCCTTCTCGTCGAAGTCAGTGTTGCCTTGGCCAGGATTCGAGACCGTCGGGCAATTGTCTTCGAAATCAGGAACTCCATCGCTGTCAGAATCTTGTTTCATCGATGAATCAAAGGCCCAAACATAGACGTCCCAGCCACCGGTGCTCGTAACGGTCGATGTCCCTTTTGTGATGCTTGGCGATGTGCCTTGACCAGCAAAGGCGCCAACAACAGCGACGATATCCGTCCCGTTGATTGCAATACCCCTTCCTGTTTCGAAATCAGGACTATCGGTAACATCCAGCCACGACCATGACCCCGTTTTCGAGACACCACCGACGACCCCATCGTAATTGGCATCCGGCGTAACAGCCTTATTTCCAGCGGTAAAGGTGCCTTGGAGGTAGCCTGTGAAAATAAGTTCGTCTTTCGATGTCATCTCCATTCCTTCGAGAACGTCATTGTCGCTTGTTCCACCAATCACTGCCCAATTGCTGTTGGAAATTCCGCTCCCTTTCTTAATGAAAAAGACATCAGTTCCACCTTTGTTTGCTGTAATGGACCAACCGCTTTGGGCAAGAGTTCCTTCAAAGGTTCCGCCCAGGTACAAAGCGCCTGTCGAGTCAACATCCAGGTGTTGAACGGATACGACCTGGGATGGAATGCCATAGCCTGTAATTCCGGCGATAGAACCTGTACTGGTCATTTGGACGATGAAGGAGTCTTGTGTGCCCGCTACTGAATAACTCGTCATACCGAAAAGCACATCGTTTTGGGTTAAACAAGAAATATGATGGTCACCGTTGAGGTCAGTTGTGACGTCCGTAACGATCTGTTGTCCGATGCCCCCTCCATTTGTGACCCATTTTAGCGCCCCGTTCGCACCGTCAAGTTTGGCGATAAACACCTCATCGTTTGAGACGTTAATGGCCGTTCCACCGAAATCGGTTTCACCAGAGAAATATCCAGCCACGACGATATCACCCGCATTATCTACGGATATTGCTTGAGGAATGCTGGCATCAGTGGTGGTATTTGGGAGCGTTTGGAACGCGGTAGCCCACATCCAATTTCCTGTTTGGTCCGCAACTGCAACGAAACCGTCCAATACCTGAGTGGTCAAGATGGTCTGGCCGAAATTCACTTGCCCAAACATGTAACCGGATATTACCGCCATGCCATTGACCGTTGAAATGTCAGTGAGGAATGAAACGCCCCCCATGCTGTGGTCGGCCCCAGTCAGGAAGGTCCAAGACCCGGTAGAATCGATGCCTGCGATGTAAAATTCGTTTCCATTTGAAAAGGGAGATGTTGGTTGAAGTTGATGGATACCAAAGGTCAACGAGCGATTAAAGTCACCACCAACGAAGTACCCATCAAGGCCAGTGGTAATCATGGTGTCAAATTCGTCACCATTAGCCGAGCCTCCAGACGAGAGAAAGACCTCAGGGGATGAAGCACGACCAGAGGCTTCGTCAATGCTTTGAAGCGAAGTCAATTCGGTCGGTACTGTTTCTTGATGGGTGGTAAGTGGGCTGAGTATACTCAGAACAAACAATGTGACCAAGAACAAGGGTAGGTGATGGCTACGAGCACGCTGCATACTTTACGGGCAGGGCTCAAAGGCCATCAAGCCTTTGATTCCTTGACGGTACAACTTCACTCCATGTTGGAGTCAAGAGCAAGCAAATCACTGTCACCAGCGTCGAGTACGGTGATGGTGGACACTGAGAATGGCTTACCACAGGCGATTCCGAGTTCTCGGTTCACCATTGCTGCACGGTACATGGTCACTTCAGGGTGATTTGCACGCAAAGCGTCAGTATATTCTTCTGGGCAGTTGGCAGCAATGAGCACCAATTTCGCCTCTCCTTTAGCGCAAGCGTCGTTTGCTTGGCGTTGTCCAAACAACAGGTTTCCTGTTGCGATTGCATTTTTCAATTGTCGGCTTAGATCCATTTTTTATTCCTCCATTCTCCACATGTGTTTCTCATGGTTGGGAAAGTTACTCCTCAGGGATGTAGTACAATGCTACACTTCCAGTACCCAGTGAAATCGGTTGCCCGACGATGATGTTTTCTGCAACACCGGTGAGGTAATCTTTCTCTCCGATGATACCAGCCTTCAACAGGTGGTTCACAGTGACTTCGAAAGCAGCACGAGCAAGGATACTGTGCTTTGTTCCCGATACACCGTGACGACCGATTGCACGGACTTCACCTTCAGAGGTCATTACGTCAGCGACCATCAACAAGTGACGGACGTCAACTTCCAATCGAGCACCGTCTAGGGTCAGTTGAAGTTCGTCAACAATGGCTTGTCGAGCAGCTTCAATGCCTAGGTATTCGTAGATTTCAATGATGTTGTTGGTGTAGGTACGGGAACGGTCAATGTTTTCCAATTCGCTCACACGGGTGAGGTTGCTTCCAATCGTTGAGAGGTAGTACTCGCCAGTCTTGTCATCCAGTTGGACGTTTGCTCGCTCGATACCAGGGATTCCTTTGAGTCGCATGTCTCGGATTTTCTCCTCAAGTTGCAACAGCATGGTGTACGATGGTGGATTCTCTCCGAGGTCTGCGAGGTCATCTTCGCTATGGACACCGGGAATCAATGTCAGAGTTGAAGGATTCTTTGGCTTATCTGTTTGAACAAAGAGCCGTGTAGCTCGCTCAAGTTTGTCCTTCACTTCAAGAGGAGTCATTCCCTTTTGCTTGAGGTTACCCTTGTTGAGTTTGAGAACCAGTCGTCGTTGAGCGACGTCTGTTTCCAACGATGCAATGTTCACAGTTGTTGTTACTTCAATGGCAGCAGCGAGTTTCTTTGCTGCACCTTCGTTTTGCTCTTGTTCAGCAGTCATTCGAATGGTCATTGTAGGTGTTTGTGGTACCTTACGGGCGTCTACGATCTCAATGATACGTGGCAGACCTTGGGTTACGTTAACCGTTGCAACACCAGCATAGTGGAACGTACGCATGGTCATCTGAGTTCCAGGTTCTCCAATCGATTGTGCGGTAATGATTCCGGCTGCTTCGTAAGGGTCGATACTCGCCCGATCCAATGCAACGATGGATTCATCGATAACTTTCTTTGCTTGAGCCTTGGTCAATTTCTTCTTTCCACGGCTGTGACATGCGACGGTCAAATCGTTAAAGATACGGTTCGTGAAGCGGCTTGATCCTGATGCTTCAGCTGCCGCCATAAGTGACTTGAACACAGGGTCATCAGCCAACTCGTCTTCAATGGCCTTCATCTTACGATCAATGTCATAGGGTTCAATGGCCACTACGGTCTTGGTGCGAGCTCGGCGTGTTGTTTTTCGTAGACGAACGCTTGTGACCGGCCCAGTTGCCTCACTGCTTGCATCACGACCCTTTTGGGTAGCGGCTACAATGGTTGCGTGAATCGTGCCTGCGGTGTCTGAATCGGTTTCACAAAACTTAGCGACGTCGTTTTGGGTCATGACTTTGACATCGTCCCACTTTCGGTCGTCTGCAAGCATGTGTGCGAAGTTTTCTGCAATACCCAAATCCATGAGCTTCTTCTTGGTTGCACTCTTTACGACCATCAGTTCTCACCTCCATCGTTCTCTTCAGCGTCATCTTCCCATGCCCCGAGATCTTCTTCAACGATATCTCGTTCGTAGGAGTCACGATCAATTTCGAGTCCACCGGATGTTCCAAGAGCAGCATCAACGATGACGTCGATGTTGAATGGAGACCCGTGCACGCCACGGGACGGGTCAATTCCGTCTTCTCCGTAGCTGAATTGGATGATACGATTTGCAGTGTTTCGAACAGAGAGCATTTCGTCATCATAGACCTTCAAATCGTCCATTGCGTTGATGAGTCGGCGTTGCATGTATCCGGACTTTGCAGTACGGACAGCGGTATCGACCAGAGACTCACGACCGGATACAGAGAGCATAAAGAACTCCGTAGGCTTCAATCCACGCTTGAATGAGGATGCGATGAAACCACGATCTGGTGCTCCACGGCCACCACGCTTGAAGTGAGGTAGGACACGGTCATCGTATCCACGTTCCAAGCGCTTTCCACGAACTTTTGCTTGTCCGATTGATGCAGCCATCATGGTCAAGTTGTCCATGGAACCACGAGCACCGGAAATAGCCATGTTAACGGCAGCGTTGGTAGAACCGGACTTGTTCAACTCGTCCCTTGCGTATTCACCAGCTTCTTCCTTACCCTTGTCGAGCATTTGCATGATGTTTTCTTCCATGGTTTCTCGGGGTGTTCGCCCTGGTCGGGCTTCGTAATTCTTGCCGTTTGCTCCGAACTTTTCCAGTTCTGCGTTGACTTCATCGCTGGCTTTTGCGTTTGCAGCATCAATTGCAGCAACAGCTTCGTCAGAGAGGTCTTCGTCATCGATACCGGTTGTAAATCCTAGGGACGTACAAGCAGCGATGGACATTTGTGTGAATTCGTCAAGGAAACGAGCACCGAGTTCAGGACCGTTGGTTTGTACGATGGCGTCCAAAAGACGACCGTCTTCAGCCCCAATGGCTCGCTTGTCCAAGGTTCCTTCAACATGACCGTCTTTGACGATAACCCAGTCGTTAGAACGACTGCGGAACCGAAGGTGGATGTTGTCGGGGATGATCAGCGAAATCAAGTCTTGCCCACGGAAGCAGTCTGCACCGTTAGCGTCCTGGACAATTTCAGGAAGCTTTCCAGTGTATCCAATGTTCCCAAGCATTTCCAATCCGTTGGATTGCTTGATGAGCGTTCCTGGTCGGGACAGGAGGTAGGCTCCGGAAATGTGGTCGTGTATACCACCAATCACAGCACCGCCGTAGCGAGGCGTGAGGATGTGTTCTTGAACACGCATCAAAATCTTAGCCTCAGCACGTGCTTCTTCAGATTGAATCACGTGGAGGTTCATTTCGTCACCGTCAAAGTCAGCGTTGTATGGAGTACAAACTGCGAGGTTAAACCGGAAGGTATGACCCTTCATGACACGAACTTCGTGAACCATCATTGACATACGGTGGAGCGAAGGTTGTCGGTTAAAGATAGCAACATCGCCATCAATAAGGTGGCGTTCAACTTGGAGACCAGGCTTCGGGTTACCGTAGCGGTCAACCGTTGCGAGACGGTCTTCAACTTGGGTACGCTCGCCGTAGAACTCGTCAACAGGGCTGAGGCAGTGAGGGCAGGTTACTTCCAGGTGGGCAGGGAAGGGCTCTGGGTCTGCTTTGTCAGCTTGTGCAAGCTCGTGCATCCAACGGTAGTGGAGGATTGCCCGAGGGTCATCTTCAGGAAGTGGTTTACCACTTTCGTCGATGCCTTGCAAGTTCATGAGTGTTGCAGCATCGTTAACAGCGTAAGTGACTTCTTCGATGCTTTGATCCATTCCGCTGAGTGAAATCTGCTTCTGAATAACCATTCCTGGGAGGAAGTTCGGAGCAGGCATGACTTGGTGGAGGTCAGCTCGCTGCGTGGTGTCTTCATTGCATTCAGGGTTGTGGCATCGGAAACCAGCGTTAAGAAGTCGGCTTCGTGCGTTGATCTTGACACGTCGGTTGTCGCCACGGATGATGTAGTTCACGCCAGGGTGAACATCAGGTCCACGAAGGATCATTTGCCGCATTTGTTCTCGGTTACGAGCAGTAACTCGGATTGGGACGGTGAGTTCCTTTGCAATCTTTGTTGGAACTCCGACTTCATTCACGCTGAGGTACGGGTCAGGCGAAATAACCGAACGTGCGCAGAAGTTAACACGCTTACCGGAAAGATTGCTTCGGAAACGTCCTTCCTTACCCTTGAGTCGTTGTGTCAAGGTCTTGAGTGTACGACCTGAACGGTGGCGGGCTGGGGGGATTCCTGATGTTTGATTGTCAAAGTAGGTTGTGATGTGGTACTGTAGAAGTTCCCACAAGTCCTCAACAATCAATTGAGGCGCACCGGAGTCACGGTTTTCACGAAGACGTTGATTGATACGAAGAACGTCAACCAGTTTGTGTGTGAGGTCGTCTTCGGACCGGTCTCCACTGTCCAATGTAATGGACGGTCGAACGGTGATGGGTGGTACAGGGAGGACCTTGAGAACAATCCACTCAGGTCGGTTCTGCTTGTCCATTCCGATGAAGATGAGGTGGTCAGCAGGAATGCTGCTCAACCATTCACGAACATCACGAGCGTTGAGCTTTCGTTCTGTGCTTTCGCTCTTCTCCTTGAAGGTTGTAGGCTTGTCAAGAACAATCTTTCCTTGGGCTGCGCCACAGTGCATGCACACCTTGCGCTTGGTACCAGAGGTGACCTTCTCAACTTCCTTGATCATCTTCGAGAATTCAGTTGATCCAACACCGTGCTTCGTCATGACGTCACGGATACGGTTTCGGTAGTAATCCTGTTCGGAGTGCTCTGGGTTGGACGGGCTGGTACCTTCTTCTGTGTGAAGAAGGATCTTGCTGCAGGTGTTGCAGGTTGCTTTGAGGGCCGTCTTGATGAGGTTAACGAAACCGATGTGAATCACAGGCAGTTCAAGCTGGATGTGTCCAAAGTGACCGGGGGATTCGTCGTACTTGCAACCGTCGGTTGGGCAGATGAGTCCAGGTTCGATAACACCCATGTGAGGGTCCATTAGTCCTTGCTTGTATGCGTGGCCGTCATCCTTGTAGGTGTCAGCAGTTTTCACCTCGACTGCAGACATTTTCTTGATTTCAATAGGGTCCATCAGTCCAAATCGGATTTGTGCAATCCGCTTGGGAATCATTGTCGTTTTTCGGCTCATCTTCGGTCCTCCAGTTCAAGGCGCATGGCCACTCCTAAACTCTTCATTTCGTCTAGAAGTAGCTTGAATGCATATGAAGTCTGTACCTTGTAGACTTCTGCTCCATCTCCATGGATGGGGCTCACGTAAGTTCCACGCTTCGGGTCGTACCAGGCAATGTGCCCGGATTGAGCGCAGACATACATGTCGATACCGTCGGATTCGTCCAGCAAACGGTCTTTGATGACCATCGATGCTCCGTGTGCAATCAAACAGTCACGTTCCATCTCACCAAATCGCAGACCACCTTGTCGGGCCCGTCCTTCGGTTGGTTGGCGAGTCAAGATTTGAACACGTCCACGGGATCGGGCGTGAATCTTAGACGATACCAAGTGGTGCAATCGTTGGTAGAAAATACATCCAACGAAGATGTCGGCAGGGTATGATTCACCAGTTTCACCGTTAATCATGGTTTCACGACCAGTGTGGTCAAGTCCATTACGGACCAAACCGTCACGAAGGCTGGATTCCTTTTCACCACGGAATGCAGTACCGTCAACACGGCGGCCTTCCATAGCTCCAACCTTACCACCGATCATTTCCAGAACGTGGGCCACGGTCATTCTTGAAGGAATGGCGTGAGGGTTGATGATGAGGTCGGGCACGACGCCATCAGGGGTGAATGGCATGTCTTCAGGTTCAACCAAGCGTCCAATGACACCCTTTTGTCCGTGACGAGAAGCGAATTTGTCGCCTACTTCAGGGATCTTGTGGCTTCGAACCATGACTCGGACCAAGCGGCCTGAGTCAAGGGATTCGGTGACGTACACGTTGTCGACCCATCCTTTTTCGCCGTGGCGAACGAGCATTGAAGATTCACGGCGTTCTTGGGCCATCAAGAAGGCTCCACCGGATGTTTCTTCGAGGAAACGAGGAGGGCTGGTTTTTCCAACCAATACGTTTCCGCCGATGAGTTCGGTTTCAGGAACAGGTAGTCCGTCGTTTTCCAAGTGCATGTAGGCTTCTGGCGTCTTGAGTCCCTTGATTTCCTGCTTCGAGGACCCGGGCTTTTCGATTTCTTCGACTTGTCCACCAGGGAATCTGCGACGTTCTGCATTGTAGGTGCGGTTGAAGGTTGAACGACCAAGGGCTCGGTCAATTGAACCCTTGTTCATGATGACTGCGTCTTGCATGTTGTATCCGTGCAGGGACATGATGGCGACAATGAAGTTCTGTCCGCCAGGGCGGTCATCAAAGTTCGTAGTTGACATTGCTCGAGTTTTGGTAATTGAGCGCTGAGGGTAGTGCAAGATGTGAGCGCGTGTGTCCGGTCGCATTCGGTAGTTAGCGCTCGGTAGTCCAAGCGATTGCTTGACCATTGCTGTTCCACCAGTAACACGAGGTGTTGAGTTGTGTTCTGGGTATGGGATGAGCGATGCACATACCCCAAGGACCAGTTGTGGGTCAATCTCACAGTGTGTGTGTTCTTCGGTGTACAGGAGCGGGATTTCAAACTCGGTCGTGTTCCAGTCGCCGTTGGGCATGCGGACGTTGGCTCGTAGGTGAGCGGTTCGTGCACCTGGTTCTCCAAGGTTCATCCATTCAATGTCTTCGTTCTTGACGGTACGACCGGCAAGGCCAGCAGAGTCGCCTTCAGGGACGGTTTCTGGTAGAACGAACGGGCGTGGAGCGATGTAGAGGTCTTCTTCTTCCTCTGCATCAATCCACTCAACGATTCCTTCGATGACCAAGGAGCGGAAATTCATTTCGCCGCTGGTCAACTTTGATAGGTGCTCAAGCGTTAAGCGAGGGGCACCGTCGTAAAGGATGAGAACAGGTCGCAAAATACGTCCTTTGTCCGTGTTGATGAAGATGTCTTTGTTCTCCTTGTCGTGGCGAATGGAGACCTCAGATGGGATCACACCACGGCGTCGAGCAGACTTGAAGTGCATGACCAATTTCTGTCCCTTCTTATGGATTCCATAAATGTCACCGTTCACGTGGATGCGGTCACCATCGGTCCAGTCGTCAGGCTGGTAAACTTCCAACTCGTCAAGTCGTTCTCGGATTTCGACTTCATCGATGTTTTCTGAAATGTCAATCATTTGTGCAGCGTTCTTTACCAGTCCACAGTTTTGACCTTCAGGAGTCTCGTTAGGGCACAGACGTCCCCATTGCGTGGGGTGGAGGTCACGTGCTTCAAAGTGAGGCTGGCTTCGAACGAGCGGTGATGTGACACGGCGCATGTGGGATAGGGCCGCAAGATAGGTGGTTCGGTCAAGGAGTTGGCTTACACCAGAGCGTCCGCCGACCCAGTTACCTGTTGCCAGTGCGTGCATGATTTTTGAGGTCAAGACGTCAGGGCGAAGGCAGGAAGTAATCTTGAGTTCACGCTTTCGGTTGTGGTGTCGCTCAAGTTGGTACTTGAGGTCACGGGAGAGTTGGCCTGCGGAGACACGGAAGAGGTCTTCAATGAGGTCTCCTGCAAGACGAACACGCTTGTTGGCGTAGTGGTCCTTGTCGTTGGGGTCTCGTCCTTCAATGGCCATTTCCAAAACTTGGCGGACAATTCGACCCAGGTAGATGGCCTTCTTGTCACGGTCTTCTTCGTTGTCTCCCAAGTGAGGAAGAAGTTCACGGTCAAGAAGTTGGTTAACCCGAGCTTCTCGGTACTCTTTTTGTTGTCCAGCGGCGAATTTCTTCTGAAGCCATTCGTGGCTTTCGTCTTTGGTTTCAACTCCGTATTCTTCGTTGTCCTTGACTTCGTTGATGTTGGCAACGATAAACTTGAATGAATCGGTGTTTCCAGCGATTGCTTGGAATATTTGTTGGTCGTTTTCAACGCCGAGCGCTCGCATGAGGAGGACGACAGGGATTGCAGTGGTTCCAGCCGTGCTGATCTTAACCATGAGCATTCCATCACGTCGCTTTTCGACGGTGAGTGGTTTGCGCATACCGTCTTTCTGAGAGAAGATTTTTGCGACTTCAGTTTGCTTAGCATATCGCTTGTTGATTTCAACGGTAACACGGTTTGGTGCAAGGTCTTCCATTGAGATGAGGACTCGCTCAGTTCCGTTGATGATGAAGTAGCCACCAGGGTCAAGAGGGTCTTCGCCCTTCTTGCGTAGGAGGTCATGCCAGTTTGCCTTGTCTTCGTCAGAGGTTGTGGGTGCGAGGACACGGTCTCCAGCGATGTGCTTGGGGTGGAGGTTGCATCGTTCTGAGCGAACCATGATCGGCATGGATCCCACTTGAACGCCCTTCTCGGTAGGGGATGGTACGCCGTTTCGCTTGATGGTGAAATCCATTGAAACAGGAGACATGTAGGTGAGCTTTCGCAGTCGGCATTGCATTGGCGTGGAGTCGTTGAGGGCTCCGTTGGCTTCTTTGACCATTGGCTTGCCGAGCTTCACGTTCTTGATTCGGATGACAATGTCTTGGTCGGCTACGTCCAATTTGATGTATCCGCCTTCATCGTCGTTGAAATCCTCGTCGGTTCCAACACGGATGTTGCGAATGATCTTCTCCATGCGGGAGAGTGAGTTCTCCGTAGCTGGGATACAGTCGTCGTATGATGCGAGTTGGTGGTTGACCAAACTTCGTTCTCTGAAAAATGATTGAATGATTTCCTGCATGTTATCCTCTCCTCAGTTCCCCTCCACAATCAGCCGGTAGGCAATTGTGCGTCCTGCCGATGGGGATTGGCGGACGACTTTCAAAACTCGGTCAGCAATCCAACCAGCCGCCAATGGCTTGTGGTCGGGGTTAGCCGCAAGCCGGGCCATGTCTTCTGCTTCTGCGAGTTCTTTGATGACCTGGACGACCGGGTCGGTGATCAGGATTTTGGGTAGCAATTCTTTGGCGAGGCGGTCTTCACCGGTCTCGATGTCAGGTTGTACCATATCCCATGGGGCGAGTTCTGACAACTCGATGGCGAGTTGGTCTTCTTCAGAGATGTTGGGCTCTCCAATGAGTTCTTGGTGAGGTACGAGAATGTGATTGAGTGCGTTGAAGCGAGAAGTAATCTCTGGGCGGTCAAAGTCATCAATGGCCTTTGAACGGATGGTGATCTTCTTGCTCTTCTTAGCAGCACGTCGGCGGGAGCCTTGTTCTGCAATGATGTTCATTGTGGTGACGAATTCTTCTGCGTCTTTTGAAATACCGAGGACAGAGGCCACTTCATCATGGCCCAAGTTTTTGATGTCGGTCATGTTACGGTCTGTGGCAAGTTTGTGAGCGTAATCCTCAGAAACTCCCAGTTCCATTAAGCGTTTTTTAGTTGCACTTTTTACTACCATTCTGACACCCCGCGAACACCCTTGCACAAGAGCCGGTAGATTCAGCAGGCGGGCCTGACGGGGTTCGAACCCGCGACCATCGGATTAAAAGTCCGACGCTCTACCTGACTGAGCTACAGGCCCAAAGTAGCAACTTGGGCTTTTCGTCCGACCTTCAAGGTGTTATTATACATTTCGGGGAGTGAGTGACCTGCACTCAAGGCGCCCGTTGAATTATGACTTCCGCCATAGGGTGATAAAAACTGCGTTTTGACCTTGTTTGGGCCGACATCGGCTTTGATGGACGCATAGGCTCTTGTGGTGGATTGGTTTGGGAAGCCTTGTGAAAACAGGTCCGAACTTTAGCGCCGAGGCCGCCGAGGAGGAAATTAAGCGCCTCGAACGACCTGCTCAAAAAGTGGTTTGGACCTCGCCAACACGCCAATCGTTTGAGTTTGATTTGCCCGTGACAGTTTATCCTCCTAGAGAAGATACATCCCTCTTGGCGGGAGCGCTCCATCGCTTGGGTCTGCCTCACGGAACATCGTGCCTTGAGATCGGGTGCGGCAGCGGGGCAGTGTCCATCCATGCGGCCACTTTGGGGTGGAGGGTTGTTGCTTGTGATGTCAATCCATTTGCAGTCGCTTGCACACGGCATCATGCCTCTTTGTACGGTCAATCAATCACGGTATTGGAGGGAGGGCCAGGTCCTGAACTTGATGGTGTTTCAAATCAGTGGGGGGGAGACGCTCATTATGATGTTGTCATGTGGAATCTTCCATACTTGCCTCAACCGCAGATGGGCGAGGATGTTTTGGGCCCGATGGAAGAATCAGCCCTCATTGATAGCGACGAAAGAGGGCTCTTCATTCGTTATGTGAAACGGCTTGCTAGCGGACAGTTGCTTAAACAGAAGGGGGTCGCCCTTGCAGTCGTCTCAAGCCTGCTCGATGGCCGGCATGCGTGTTCAACTGCATGGAAGCACGGGTTGGCTGCCCGAGTCTTGTCAGAAAAGGAATTCGAAGACGGAGAATCGCTTGTTCTGATCGCTATGTGGCACCCTTACTCTGGAAAGGAATGCATGCATGAGGCGGTTGTTGAAAGTACCAATGCCATTTTGTTGGAGAATTCATACGCCGTCGGAGTCCGTTGTACGGCGGATGTCCAGCACCAGGGTCGAGGTCGTAGAGGGCGGACTTGGGAGTCCCTGACGGGCGCTTTGGCCGCCTCTTGGGTCGTCGAAGATGGGACCAATTCTCTTCACAAGCCGGCTGACCAAGTACATCTTGGATACAACCTCTTGAAATTGTTTCATTCATTTGGACCAGACCGCATCTGTCTAAAATGGCCCAATGACCTCTACGTACGTTCTTCATTGTCAACTCCTTGGAAAAAATGCGCTGGAGTCTTGTTTGAAGGGAGGACGATGGGCAGTGGGCAACGGACCGTCCTCGGGATCGGTCTCAATGTCACGGCGCCTTCCGATTCAAAATTTGCAGGTCTTGCTGAGTTGAGTCAACTTGCAGAGGGGGAGGACCTTCTTGGTCAACTTCACGCAGTAGTGGCCTCAATGTTTGAAGTTCTTGATGCGCCAATAATTCCGTTGACTGTTCCGCCCGGAAAAGACCTTGATGAGGCCTTGGTATTCGGTTCGTTGGCCTTGGGGCCTGTGCTCTATAGGGGTGGGGAAGTCCATGTATCGGGCTTGAATGATCAAGGATCCCTCCGGGTTGAAACAGAGTTGGGTGCGAATATTTTGTTGGACGACCCCGATGAGTTGGAATGGTCAAACATCTAGTTCCGCATCGAGGATTTCATTTTCATCTTGAGTACCTTCGCGTTGGTACAAACCGTATGCTAAGATCAGTCCTCCGATTGGGAAGGGCAGCATATCGATCATGTATTTGCGGTCAATGTCGAGGTCAAACGTCGCCCCAACGCCCTTGGTATCGATTTCATAGGTGTAATAACCTCCCTCGTCAATCTCTAAGGCTATCGACTTTGTTTCACCGCTTGCAATGTCGATGTTTTGAGCGCTTAGAATCGTTCCGTCTTCGGCTTTCAACACCAACCGCACGGCGGTGTCGTTCTCTGGGGTAATGCCGATTTCAAACGAATCCCCTGCCCACATTGACGCTCCGTTGACGTAGGGTGGGCTTTCCTCTGCATGCTCGACGGGGGTGACCCATGCAACCATGAAGAGCCCACCGAGTAGAACGGTGACTCCTGTGAGGATGAGCGCATCGCTCATCTTCATTTTTGGTGCTGTTCCTCCACCGCCCATGGAGTGGCCAATCGATGACCGACCATGAAGGTTAGGCTCCCTAACCCTTCCTTGATGGCTTGGGAAGGGCCATTCGTTCCCGGACCAGGCGTATTTTCCCGCTGGTCGTGATGCATTTGATTTCCATTCTTCGGATTGCATCTTCGGTTTCGAGCAGTGCTCGTATTCCTTTTGTTAGTTCCAAAGGGACTTGTAAGATGGCTACCCCCAAATCACTGGCGGTCAGTTCGGTCGTTGTATTGAGGTGTTGCAATGCAGTTTTGGCCGTATCGCTCTCACTGGGATGAAACTCCATCAATTTGATGGGTCGTTCTGATTGAAAGGTGGAAGCAACCGATGCGATGAGCCCGTTCAATGACGGCCGTGTTTGATATCGGCTGCTGACAAGAATGCCGATCCAACGGCGTTTGCCTCTTAGCGCCTTGCTCAACCGTTTGGCCATGGCTGTTCCAAACATTCCTGCTTCATGACCTTTGAGTCAAATCTTACCATAGTATGAAAAAAGGTCAACCACCACCAGCCTTTGTGGACGAGAGACAAGTTGGGACCTCCCTTCCGGCGCAGGAAGAGGGCGAGGGGACCTCAACAAAACTCAGCGAGTTGAAGGGCAACGATCCGTCGTTAGGTGCCCTAATCAAGGTGCTTTTGGACGTAAAAACGCTGCCTCACGTGATTCTCATTTTTATTATTTCATCCCTGTTCTATCTTCTGTCGACCAAAGGCGCCGAACGACTCAGTGCAATGGGGTTCTTATCCCTAACAGGAGGTTACCTCGTTATGGGGTTGCTGTCAAAGTACGAACGAATTGACCGACTTACACGCCTTCCAGATTTGACCGATGCAGTTGAGGCGGGTCGGATCAAGCGGTTCTTTTTCTCATTCCGAATCTGTTTGCTTCCCCTAGCATTTTCACTGGGTTGGATGTTGTTGCTGCTCGCAGTATTGGGTGGTGACGGCCTTGGAGAAAGCATACTTGAATCGCTACCGTTTGTGATGGGAAGTTTGTTTGTATTCTGGGCGGTGATGCAAGGGAGAAGTTTTGGACACTGGTTGTCTTCAGTCGCCGCTCTTCGATTGCCCGATGATGGTCCACGAAGCGGAGGCCTGAATCTCGTGGTCGGCGTTCATCTTTTGCTGCTCGTCGTTCTTTCAGGATTGATTCTTGCCGGTGTTGAATTCCTTCAAGGAGAGGGAGATGGATTGGCTCAGGATGTCGCTGAAAATGGCCTTTTCTTTCTCGCCTTTGCAGGATTGTTTTTGGCCTCTACCTTTCTGACTTGGAAGCTTCGAGTTGTGGCCTCAAGACATCGCTCCCTGCATCGTTTTTCTTCACGCTGGTTCTTGCTAACTCAAGCCTTGATTACATGGCATTTGTTGACCGTTTGGCGTCATACTGTCATGTCCACTGGAGGTCCAATCATGTTGGTTGAGGAATTGGTATTGATGATTTCGACGGTCTTTATGGCCATATGGGGGTTGACTTCGCGTTCCTACAAATCCGTATATCGGTTGGTAGATGAGCACAATGCATTGCCGATAGGACTTGCCTTTGGCTATGCTTATGCCGGAAGTGTAGCCATGTTGACGACGGTTCTTGTTGACATTCGTTACGTCATGATCACCGGCCATATCGTTGTGATTCTCACGTTCATGTGGATGCAACGAAGGGTCTTGATGAGTGTGCTTGCCGACCACGATTCGACCGTGGGAATCATGCGTACGATTCGTGAAGTTCCCGTAGAGGACACGTCGGACAAAGACGGCGGGCGTGGAGATGACCCGTCAGTCTCCAGCGGCTCCGTTGATGCGGAGGGGGCCGGTGGTTCAGCCGGTATTGCCGTAAGCGAGGAGTGGTCTGAAAACAACTCAAAGGACATCGGCCAGGACGTTGAATGGAGTGCAGAAGACGTCATTGAGTTGGTTGACGACTAAGCTGGCTTGATTCCAGAAAGCAACGTGACGACTCGAATCGTATCGACCAAATCTTCACTGACTCGGGCTCCGAGAATAACCTGGGCGTCGTCGTCGAGGGCTGAAGTAAACAATTCGGCTACTGCATCAACTTGGCCAATGGTCATTCCAAGTCCACCTTCAACCTGAATCAAACATCCTTTCGCACCGCCGACATCGAGCGCAGCAAGCGGTGCCTTTAGGGCTGATTCCAAGATTCCCTTTGGGTCATCCGGGCGGCCAATTCCGACCAACATTGTGGCCATTCCCTCTTGGTCCACGATGGCCCTTAAGTCCATCAAGTCCAGATTGATGAGTCCCATTCGCATGAGGGTCCGAACCAATCCGTCTACCAAGTCTTCGATCCATTCGGCGCCCATCTGCCAGCTCTGACCCTTTTCTCGTGCTTGGCGAGCAAGGCGTTCTAGCGACAATCGGACCGTGACATGAGCGATGCGCTCCAGCCGGTCAAATCCGTCTTCAGCAAGAGCCAGACGAGTGGCTTGGGCCTCGAACGGTAGGCCGGCAACGGCGAGGACGATGGCTCCTGATTGTCGTGCCTGGCGAGCAAACTCATGGGCGGCTCCGGTTCCGACTCCTCCTCCGAGGCCGGTGAGAAGAATGACCAGCTCGGTGTCCTTCAGGAGTTGCTGAGTCAATTTGTTGAGTCCTCTCATTCGTTGTTCAGCAAGCGGCGGTAAGGCAGCACAACCCATGCTGTCCAGGGCGTGTCCAAGGCGGAGGACATGAATGGTTTCTCCGGTCTGGAAACTGCTGTCATCTGCATCAATCAAAGCAAGATGGGCCCCCTTCCCGCAGCGCTTGTAGGCTTGGTGTGCCCACGAACAGCCAATTCCCCCGACCCCAGCAATCAGGATGTTGGAGGGGTCCATGGGCGGCAATGACCGAAGCATCTCCTTGAACTTTGGTGTGCGCGGTGTTGGACTTTAATCCACGTAGCGGAGGTATCGGCGTCTTGCATCCCTTGCCCAAGCGTTGTCGGGCTCGAGGGCAAGAACCCGGTCGTAGTATTGAATTGCATTTTCAAATTCCGATAAATATCGGCCGTACAAGTGGCCAAGGTTCGAAAGAACAGGAATGCACTCTTCGTCGCCTTTGAGCATTCCAAGAAGTATTTTTTCAGCTGCCCCAAGGGCTCCCTTGAGCATCAAATCCTCGGCCTCGTCAAGCAACTCGAGTTGTTTGTCGGAGAGATTGTAGGTGTTGTCGAAGGTATGATTTCCCATGGGTCTCATCCTCTCCGAACGGGTCGCCCTCCATCAAACCTCCTCCCCGCCAAACCGGCCAAAATAAGCCTTGGGGGCCTGTTGTTCATTTTTCGTGAACAAACGCTACACTGCGCCGCAATTTTTGTGGCGTTTTGCTGACAATGTTTAAGGAGTCCGTACAAGTCGGAAACATGTAAGGGTGAGGCTATGCTCAAAACCACACGAACGTCCCGAACTTCCCTATTGGTCTTGGTAGGGCTTCTTCTGGTCATTCCAGCACTCGCATCTTCCTACCACGGGGGCATTGGTGGCCCCCAATCTCACCAGGGTTCAAACGGCGTCGTTGAAATTGACGACGTTGCTAAATCTGGCTGCCTCTGCCACAATGAGGTCGCAGACAACTCCGTCCAAATTATCCTTGATGATGTCCCTTACGGCTGGGTTGCCGGCGAAACCTACACCCTCCGCCTCCAATTGATTGGCGGACCGGAAGCCACGGGCGTTTACACGGCAGGATTTGCGATGCGAGTATCACTCGGAACGCTGACCGGTGACGACGTCCAAAACTGGGAAATCGACGGCACCGTCGACGAACAGACACTTACTCACACGGAAGCATCAGCCGCAACCAGCGATCGCTCATGGACTTTTGATTGGGTGGCGCCAGCGGAAGCAGAAGCTGGCGCTGCAACCTTCTGGATTTCGGGCAACTCGGTCAACGGAGACCAAGGGCCGGGCGTCGAGGACCGATGGAATCAACTCCAATTCGCCCTTACTGAAGGCGACGACGCATCAACTGCGCTCGGCACCCGCACCCTCTTTGCTGGCGATGGTAACGTCAGCCCTCCCGAGCCTGACCATCATGGCGTTGACCTCCACCACATGGGTGCTAAGTTGCGTGCCCACTGGCTTGGATTGCTTGGATTCGGTGCTGTGATCGGAGTTATCGTCTTTGCCGGTCTGCTTCTCCGCTATGGCTTCTCTACATCCTACAAAGGCCGAAGCAACCAGCTCAGGTTGCGCTACAAACTCAATCGAAGAGGTGACCAGTGATGGACGACACAATCACAATTTTGTTGCGAGGCGTCGCCGATGGCTCGGTATCGATCGATGATGCACGGACTGCTTTGGAAGACGTGAATTTGACCGAAGACCAAATGACCTCCGCAATCGACCATGGCGTATTCAATCTCGCGGAGTCCGGAACCATCGTGAGTGCTTCTCTTGCCCCTTCTGGAGGCTCCTACCTCACGATGTTTTTCTTGGGCTGGGGTCTGTTTTGGATTTGCTACTGGAGTTTCTCAATGATTTACGGCCTCGCAAAGGGTTGGGACCAACAACAACTCTCCTTCCATCTCGCCATGACCTTTACCACGCTCATCATGGTCGGCGTAATCTATCTCAAATTTGTTTTACCTGATACGATCATTGTAAAGCATTCTCAGAACAAGTTTGTTCCTGAGCACATGAAGGATTGGCGGGAGTACAAGTGGTGATGAAACATGGCGCGTGAATACGAACTCAAACCAGCACCCAGTGAAGGCGCAGCGGATCTTCTTGATGCCACTACTACCATCAATCGTCGTCAATTCCTACGCTACGGGTTCAATACCGCTGCAGGCGTCCTCACGGCATCGTTGGGTGTGCTCGGCTTTGCTTCGATTTTACTGCCTCCTGGCGGCGGTGGCGGCGGGGATTTGGCCGTTAAGTTCTGGGCGAAGGGCCGTGAAGACTCTGCCTGGTACGGTGCGCAACACCTGCAATCGATGACCAAGAGTTCCTTTGTGGCCGAGGCCGCAGCATCCTCAACAAAAACAGCTGGAGCCTCTGGCGTGTGGAACGGAGTTCCTGTTGTTGTCATGTATGTTGAACATTCAAAGTATGCAGGCACCCCCGATGCCAATGGAAAAGCACGCTTCCAGTTCACTGAAGGTATTGATGAAACTGGGAAATACGTTGGCCACTTTGATGACCTCGCTGAAGCGGATCCTCGTTTGATGCCAAGCGAAGACCTCGTCATGGTGTTTGGTCGTTGTACGCACTTGTGTTGCATCCCAGGTTGGCAACTCGTTTCAAACTCCTACACTGAGGACTCATGGACTCCCGGCGGTGGAGATGATGGCGGAACCAAACTGTTCTGCATCTGCCACTCCTCTCGTTTTGACCCAACCGTTCTTGAGATGAACACAAACCGTAACCGGTCCAACGGTGCAACATTCAACTACGCTGGAATCCGCCGTTCAGGCGGGCCAGCACCGGTGGGCCTCCCCATCATTCCCATTCAATTGAATGGCGATGTTTTGGAAGGTCTTACAGACTACGTGGATTGGTACACATATTGTGACTGAGGTGATATGATGACGACAATGTTCTGGATTCTTTGGTTCTTCATCGCCTTTTTGGTGGTTCTTGTTGCATTTACACTGCGCAAGGAAAATCAAGACATGCCCCGCCGTGACATTCTACGTGCTGTAGAATCGACCGGCAAGATGGGCGTGGCCGAACGGTCGTTTTTGTGGGTCTTTTCATGGCTTGATACTCGATTCCGTCTCCAGGACTACTGGAACATGTCCAAAGGCGCATATTACAACATGCACCGTCAGATGCCCCTTACTCACGCTGAAAAGTACAAACTGCGCATCATTTGGTACTGGTACCCCCTCTACTGCCTTGGAGGAATTTCCTTTCTTTCATTCATTATCTTGGTCATTACAGGAACCGTGCTTGGAATTTACTATGTTCCCGGCGGAGAAGGAGATCCATCTCCCGCCTATGCGAGCATGGAATACATCATGACACAACTTCCCTTTGGTTACATCCTCCGGGCGGTACACCACTGGACGACCCACTTCATGGTTGCAAGCGTCTTTTTGCACATGTGCCGTGTTTACTTTACAGGTGCATACCGAAACCCACGTGAACTTAACTGGCTCATCGGTGTTGCCTTGATGGCTCTAACCATCGTATTCGGATATTCTGGATACCTCTTGCCGTGGGACAGCCTCGCATACGGTGCCGCAATTATTGGAATCAACTTGGCCAATTCGAGTCCGCTGGTTGGAAAGTACGTTGCAACATTGCTGTTTTCTGGCTCTGAATTGACTCCTTTGACGGTTACACGCATGTACTTCATTCACGTGTTCATCTTACCTGTAATCGTTACAACACTCATCATCATACATTTGTTTATTGTCTGGGTACAAGGCATTGCGGAGCCGCATTGATACAGAGGGGAAAATATGGGATTAATCGATAATTTTGGCAGAGTCGCCTCCATGTATATGGAGGAAAAGCAACACCTTCAGGAAGCTGAAGAGAAGCGTAAGCGTACCCGAACAGGACACGGATTTTGGCCACATGAAGTTCTTCGTGACAGCATCATTTTCGCATCGATGCTTGCGATCCTTCTGTTCTATGCATGGCTCATTCCGCCACCGCTTCACGGTGCGGCTGACCCCTATGCACAAGCAGGGTTCGTTTTCCCGGACTGGTATGTTCTGTTCTCATACGGATACTTGCGATGGGGAGAATATTTGCCTCAATTCGTTGTACCTACCGGTTTCATAGGGGAAATTGTTGGTCAACCTATGTTCCCTTGGAACGCTGCATGGTGGGGCGCTGCACTTACTGGAATTCCAGTGGGTATTCTCGCACTTCCCCCGTTCCTCGGTGGCCGTGAAAAGCGACCTGTAGAGGACCCATGGTTCGCTGCAGCAGGAGCAGTTTATCTCGCTCACATTTGGTTCATCTCTGTGTTTTCAATCAACATCTTCTTGGAACTCTACGGAAAGAACAGGTCTGATTTCTGTAAATTAGATTCACACGGCGATTTGTTGTGTGGTTATCGGGAACCGTGGATTGCAGAAGTCTTCAATTCAATACCGTGGGTGATGACCGGGGTTCTGATGTGGATTGTCGTTTACTTCGTAGGTCGAGGACTCCTCGTTCGTGCTTGGGGTACCAGTTTTAACGTGGCTAGGAGCCGTCAACTTTTGGTTGGTGCTCTGCTTATCTCAACAGCAGCAACCGTTGCTACCTTCGATACATACGACGATGGGTTTTGGGATGCGAAAGGACTCCTTACCATCAAAGATTACGGTGAACTGGAAGCGATGAGAACTCAACCCGTTGACGTTCATGTCCACGATACCAATGAATTTACTGATGACCGAGGCTGGTCTGAATCGGGAGTTGTTCCGACTACAGCATTCTTGAACTGGAACATTTACCAACCTGCAAGGTACATTATCACGGACTTTGCTGATGCAAACGGGCATCAGGACGCAGCTAATGGAATCAATGCTGCCGCAGGCTCACAAACCTTCAACGGAGGCGAAGGCTGGAGCACCAACGGTACCTTTGATGTTACTGAAGATACAAACTCGTTCCCCGATGGTCACCCAGAAGAGTTAGAATCGCTCACTTCGGATTTCGCATGTGAGTTCCGTTCAAGCGAGCGTAAGATCAACGGTGTATCGACTCAAAGCATGGTGACTACCACACTTGTTGTGACCAACGCCGCAGGTTCTGAGGTTGTATCCTTCTCCAATTGCGAAGGCGCTACGACCGAGTTGACTGTCGGTACATACTCCTACACCTACGACGTTACCGTCAACGGAGCCCTTGCCCTGAATGACAGCATCACGACCGAAACCAGTTTCTCGATGAAATCTTTCCAACCGCTCCTCGTCTGGGATGAAAATGCTCCTGCAACACTTGCAGGCCACACCGTGAACCTTTCCAGTGCCGAAGAAATGGCACTTGGTGGCTCAGCCTTCTCATCGATTGAAAACCCAACCTACCATACCAACCCTAAATCATTGGATGCAAAGTTGACGTATGCTATGTTCATTCCTTGCGTTACCTTTGGAGCCATTGTCTTTGTCTTGTTGCGATACATGGCCCGTGGCTATGAGTTTGAGATGAACAAATGCTACGGCTGTGACCTTTGTGACGATGCTTGCCCGGTTCGATTGTTTAACGGTGGAGATAAATTGAACATCATTTACAACACTTGGAACAACGAAGACGACGGTGTACCGATGTATTCCTGTCTCACGTGCTCTGCATGTACTAATGCATGTCCACAACTTGTTGACTACGACTCATACGTTGATATTCGCCGAAGTCTCATCGTCGGTGGTCCACAAGCCGAGATACCTCACACCGTCCTACAGGCAGTTCTTTCTGCGGAAGCCGACGAAGCGGCTGATGTGGAATTCATCGCAACCGAAGATTACCCCATCACATCGAACATTGGTTACTATCCTGGTTGTGTTGACTACCTTGACCAAGAAATGGTATTCTCACACGTTAACGAAGGTACCATGAATTTGGGCGACTCCACCACTGCGGCTTTCACGCTCTTTGAAGAGATGGGAACCGATGTATCTTACTTGGGCCGTGACTTCTTGAAATGCTGTGGTCACGACCAAAAGTGGCAAGGCCTCGATGAAGTCTTTGAGAAGCTCAAGGCTTACAACCAACGCAAGATCCACGAATCTGGTATTGACACGCTTGTTTCTTCTTGTGCAGAATGTTTCAGAACGTTTGCCCGAGACTATGAGTTGGAAGACGTCAAAGTCATGCATACCACGGAATTCCTCATTGAACAAGGCTTTGACATGAACCTGAAGTCCGAAGAAACCACGGTGACATACCACGATCCATGCCGTCTTGGCCGCCAAATGGGAATTTACGACGAGCCTCGTGACCTCATCAATGCGGTCGAAGGTGTTGAGATTGTCGAGATGGAACACCATGGAGAAGACGCCATGTGTTGCGGTGTTTCCAGTATGATGTCTTGCAATGAAGACGCTCGTTCCTTGAGAGTTTCCCGAATGGAAGAAGTTCGTGCAACGGGAGCTGAAACCATGCTCACATCATGCCCCAAGTGTGTCTCTCACTTTGAGTGCCTCAAGTTTGAAGGCGATGAAGCATACGAAGACATTGAAATTTTGGATGTCGTTTCATTCCTTGCTCGTCAAGTTAACGAAAAGAAGGCGCAAGCAGTTGAGTCCAACGTTGGCGAAACTGTTGAAGCTTGAAGTCAAAGTGAATCGTTGAACTTCGTTGCATCCTCAGGATGCGGTAACGACGGTACGAATGGATTCGTTTTTAGTCGTCCGATTCGTTTTCTTCATCCTCGTTCATACCTACGATTTCGTAGTTTGACGGGAAGAGAGCAACGATGATTCCGGCCAATAGAGAAATAAATCCCCAGGTGAAATTCTGATAGTAGATCAGCAACTCAAGTGAAAGTGCAACCAAGAAGAGTCCTCCAATGTTTGATGTCCAAACGAGCGTCTTGAACGTTGATAGGCTTACTCCAGTGGTGCCTGGGTTACGGTAAGGTCCGAACTCCCCGCCAAATCGTTGAGCTGATGGGTCTTTTCCTTTCTTTGACATACTATCATCCTACCTCATCGGTCAATCATGGTGATTGCGTCCGTTGGACACGCAAGAACGCACAGCCTGCAACCCGTGCAGGGGTCTCGAATAATTTTGGCCTTGCGATTGCTTTCCACTGAAAGTAGCGGGCTTTTGACATCAACAAAATAGAGTTCAATCGCATCATCATCACATACGATGGTGCATTGGTCACAACCGATGCATTTCCGTTCTTCAACGAAGGCGACGGTTGTTTCGCCTCCTTTTGTATTGGCGCGTTGCTCACCTCGTTGGCGATTGAGAGCCGTGCGGATTCGCATGGCTTCTTCTTCTCGCCGGCGACGCAACTCATCAGGGCTGGTCATGTTGTCACCACCGTTGGAGGTTCCCCTTCAAACTTGGCAACGGTCAAGTTGACCAACACGTCTCCAAAGCAATAGAATGCCCCTACAAGAAGAGGTGGATTCCAAGCGGTTAATCCAGTCCATGGGACCTCATTGGCCCACGTCCAATTTTGAAGATAGGTTCCAAGCAACTCCATTGCAAGAGCAGCCCATGCCATCGCAGCGTAGAGGCGAGGTTGAGGCCCCCACTGCGTGAATCCAAGGACAAGAAGAAGAAGGAATATTCCAGATGTATCTCCTCCCGTCCATATGCCATACAGCACCATGGGTACGAAGGGTAGCAAAAGGGGCATAGCCCAAGAAATCTTCAATCGAAGAGCAGCTCGTCTACCGAAATCAAAGAGAAAATAGTGCCCTGCTGGAACAAAGAGCGGCATGAGGTCCCGCTGATATTCATAAACAAGCCAAACTTCTGAGAAAAACAACTCCATTGGTGTCGCAATAGCAACCACCGTAAGCATCTCGATACGCTCTTTTTGGTCGGTTGACGCATAGATTCGTGCGAAGAGTGCCCAACACCAAATGTTGACCGGCCATTCCGCCAGAGAATCAGGGAGTAGACCTCCAAGGGCCGTTGCTGAAATCCATAGGCCAATCGCAATGGTCCCAACGTACCAAAGCGAGCGGTTCATGGTACAGGGGATGAGGTTCTCCATTTCAGTTTGACCGCTCAATATGGTGCTCAATCTTCACGCCGTTTTTGACCATTAAAGAAAGGGCTCGGTCCAGAAATGGCGAGGGGAGTTCTTCGGGGGAGTAAACCCCAGATGAGAGAATATCAGCGTTTTCACATAGGGTGAGGGCGGTTGCGAGAGTGACAAGCCCGGTTGTTCGGGCCATGGATGAGTCGCCTTTGGAACCGCTGTCCTCAACACGCCAAATAAATCTCTGAGCATCATTTTCTGCCTTGACTTCCATCCATGTGAATTCACTGCGATCTTTGTCAAGAGTCCATGATTCCAAGAGTGAATCGAGGTTCAATTCTCCAGCGTCTCGCTCGTCAATGTAGCGTTGAATATGGCCTGGCCAACGAACGGTGTATTCTGACATTTCATCCGCTTTCATTGTGAAGAGCAGGGACCTTAGCCCGTCGGAAAGAAAGGCCTCCATAGACCCCTTCCCCGCGACTTCAATGAGGTGTCGCTCATCAAGAGCTGGCAGTGTCGTTACAGTGGCTTCTCTCACCACACGGGCAGGCCGTGTGTACTCTGCAATGACATCTGCCGGCGAAAACGGTGCCATGTAAGACCAATCGTCATCAGGTTGAGAAGGATTTCCACCGACACGGATTTCAGCATTTCTAAATGTTCCAAGTTTGGTTTGTGCTTCAGCGAGCAACATGTTGGAGAGGCCAGGGGCAATTCCGACATCCCAAACAACGGTGGAATTTGATTCAACGGCGAGTTCGTGAAGACGGTCTGGAGTTTTTTCCGCAAAGGAAAGGTCCACAAGGGTTCTGCCGAGGCGAACAAGGTCCTCAGTACACCCTCCTCCAATATCGCCAGGCAACATGTTGACCACCAACCCATCGGGAAGCATGTCAAGCCTTTGGGTAATGTCTCCAACGTGCATGGTAATTCCCTGCGTAGAATTCGGTTTGAGGTCGTACACGTGAACGTCGTGGCCTGATTCTACCAGATGCCGTACAACAAAAGCCCCGACTAAGCCGCTTCCAAGGCAATGGATTGTCGTCATCATGGTTCACCGCTCAATGTTCGACTCAGCACCCATGGCCAGCATGCTCAATTCTGCGAGAAGCGCATGCCAGCCGTGAGCGTGTTCTCCGTACATGTGGCCGGAGTTCGAGTAATCCTCAAACCGTGCGCTTGGTGAATTAAGGTTATCCATGTCCGATTTTTTAGGATTGATTCTGTAAAACCACGCAGCGGCCTCACCGTCAACAAGGTACACAACTGGTTCAACAGGTTCGCCTTCTTCGGTAAGCATGGAGGTGGGAATTCCTTCTTGGATGAGGTAATTATCCACTGCAGCGCCTCCCTTTGCATAACGAAGTTTGTTGATTTTGCGATTGGAGAGGTTTAGTATTGCGTCTCCCGATGTCAATACCATGATTCCTAATCCGTAGGTCCCACGGTCGTTCTTCATAACCACAGCAGGTTGCCTTTCAATTCCCAAAGCATCGTATCGCGATTGGATGTTTGCAAGAAATGAATCAATCTCACCAGCAAGTTTCGTACGGCACCCGATTTCAGTAAGGCATTTGTCTTCCGAGACAAACCATTCGGGCATCAAATGCCATGGGTCAATCTGAAGAAGTTCTGCAATTTCGTCAACGTATATTTGCAAGCATGAATAATGTTCAGATTTTCTTCGTTGATGCCACCCCATAGCAGCAGGCGGGGATACGTTGGGTGCAGTAAGTCCCGGCAATTTTCCATTGGTGAGGTCGTTATTGAGGAGGATAAGGTCGGGTTTCAGTCCTCCTACCAATAGATCACCGTCTCCGTTCAGAGCCACTTGGTCAAGCGTTAACGGCCCCGAAATTCCTTTCAATGAGCCTAATTCTTCAAGTTCTGGCGACCCAATGGTGCACTTGAATCCCGCCGTCTTGATCAATCGTTGAATCGTCGCTATGTTTTCGATATAACCTTGGTTTCGTGTGTGGCTTTCAGGATATATGTGCACCCATGTGCAGTTTGGTTGAGTACGCGTGATGTGAGTTTTGAACAGGTTCGAGAGAGCATCAAGTTCTTCCTTTGCGACATTGTTGAATCCTGCAGGGAAATGGTTGGCATCAACAACACCAACCTTCCACCCAGCATCTCTAATGTCAACACTTCCATAAATCGGAATGGGTACTTCTTTTCGCTTCGCACTCATCCAATTCGTAATCAATTCCCGCTTGGATTCAAGCAGGGCGGTTATGTCGTGTACATACGTCATGGTAAAACCTCGCTGAGTAGGGTGCTGACATCTCCGACCCTCTTGACTCTTCCACCTTCAATAAGGTGCATGGACTCGAACAGTCCTAGTCCAAGGGCAAGTTCAGACTGTCCTTTGAAGACCGGTGAGAGGCGTTCGTACTTGGCAACCAGTTGTTCTGTTTCTGAAGAGAATTCGTTAAGGAACGTTTGCAGCATGGTCGGAGATGTTGCTCTACCTGCCGGCATTTTTGGACGCCTGACAATTTCTTTGGGGAGTCCAGTGAGATTTGCGGCTTCTCGAAGGGCTGCCTTTTCCTCCATGCTTGAGGGCAATCTCCACTCCATTGGCAACCTGTTGGCGGCATTGAGATGAGGCGCTCCTAGAAACGGTACTCGTACTTCAAGCGAATGAGCCATGGAATGGCGGTCAACAAGGCGCAATTGGAAATTACTAAGTTGGCCATGATCCAATTCAAACTGGAGGAACGTGTCAAGGTCCTTGGCCTGCTCCTCAGGTCGTTGGTGGGGTGAAAACCAGCCATCATCCTCGGTGAGTGGCCCTTCTTCTAGCGAAGTTTGCACGGTTGGGGGAAGGGACCGGAGCCGTTGACGCAAAAGATGAGCGTGCTGAGTGAGGTCTCGGTAGCGAGGATAGCCCGCATGCAATTCATCAGCACCTTGGCCACACAGTCCCACTTTGACTTTTTCAGCCATCGTCTCAAAGAGGGGTTGGAAAAACAGAACCGTTACGTCAATGTCTTCTCCGTGCCAAATTAAGTTCGGCAATGCGCGTTCAAACGCATCGGGTTCGAGGATGTGTTGATGATGGCGGAGGTCAAAATGCGAGGCGACCAGTTCCGCCGCTTTCCAATCTGGATTGTCTTCGCTTTCTGCTACCGTCCAACATTCGGGTACGGGTTGTTCCGCTCGTGAAGCCGCTTCTTGAGCAACGGCTGCAACAAGGCTCGAATCAAGTCCTCCGGACAAAACGATACCAACGGGCACATCCGCCATCAATCGCTGTTGGACGCTGGATACGAACGAATCAAGGAGCACTGGTGCCTGAGTTGCCGGATTCCATGAGGGCTCAGGGGACACGATTTGTTGTCGAATGGTAGCTCTACCTGACATGAACGCCTCCCCATCATCGTTCAGCTCCCATGTTTCAACCGTCCCAGGGTGTACCTGTGTGACTCCTTTGAGCAGCGTTGTAGCATCAAGTGGGTATTCCCAAACCATCCGTGCAGCAAGGGCAACCTCGTCCAGTTTGGGGACATGTCGTTCATCCGCTCGCAGCGCTTTTACTTCACTGGCGAACAAGAGTGTACCTTCTACCTGAGTCTTGACCAATGGTTTGATTCCGAGGGAATCTCGGGCGAGAATAAGTTGTTGATTCAACCCATCCCACAGCGCTATTGCAAACATTCCGTCGAGCTGTTCCAGCCACGAGGCATGGTCGCTTGCGGTTGGACGCTGTTGACCGCTTGCAAGAAACCGGTCATGCAAAGCAAGAATAACTTCACTGTCTCCCGATGTGGTGAACGGGTAATGTTTGAGATTCGAGCGGAGTTGACGATGGTTGTAGATCTCTCCATTCACGATGAGTGTGCGTTCTTTTGAACCATGAATCGGTTGTTGGCTACCGTGAACATCCACGATGGCCAAGCGTGTGTGAGCAAAAGCGACGCGTTCATCGGACCAAACATTTTGACCGTCAGGCCCTCGATGATATTGGAGTTGATTCATTCGTTGAGCAACGGCGATATCGGGGTTGCCCAGCATCCCGCCAATACCGCACATGAGTCTCGGTAACTGGCCTTCCTTTTCAAGGAATGTTCAATCCTTGGTTGAAAAAATCACCAAAGTGGGTAACGGAACATTGTTATTGCGAGAAAAATAATTGCAAGTCCAAAACCAACGTAGTACGCAATTTGGGGCGGGTCGTTATGTTGGGACTCATCTGACATGGGCTCTCCTCGGTTGAAACCAAGAATGCCCCCCATTTGAATATGTTGAGCGAATTCGATGCAGAGGGTTGTTTATAACTCACATCACTTGTGCAAACGGGTCCAATAAAAGAACCAAAGCAAGCGGTATGAGAAGCATGGTGGCATTGTCGTCAATGTACCGCAATCGTGGCCATTCAGCGATCATGCAGACAGGCGCAAGAAGCAATGCAATCCAAATCGGGGTGTCAAATTGCAGTGAGCATGCAAGCCAAATTGCAAGGATGACTCCAGTTGATACAACCATGACTTGGCGTGTTCCAATTCCTTTTCTGCGTAATTCTCCCATGAGCGGGTCTCCAAAGGCCAGTGAGATAATCAGTGGGTATGCATAGGCTTCATGGGGTACCAGCAGCAAAACCATTCCAATCCCAAAAGCCCCCCATGCCAAAGCAGATACCTGTTTCGCTTCGTAATCGCGCTGTCCAAAAATGGTGATTCCATACCGCAAGCGAATGCTTTCCGCTATAAGTGCAAACAGGACGACGGACGCAACGACTTGGTCCAATTCCATGCTGACCTTAGAGGCCACGTCATCTCCAAGTCTAAAGTAGAGAAGTGGAATTGCAGCCATGCTCAAATGAATGACTCTACGGAGGATGTGACCATTCATTCCACCAACGGAGGTTTCAACCGGGTTTGTTAATTCAACTTGACCGCTCATCAGTGTCCCCTAACAAGACAGTCAATGCGTTCTCAATATCAATTGTACCCTCTGTGAGAAGGTCAAGACATTCATTGTATGATGGATGAGTCACAAGCCGTCGTTCATGACTCGCAAGCAATCGCTCTCTCATTCGTGCACGGGTTGCTCGGTCGGATGCCTTGAGGTGAAGCAACAGGTCGGATGCCGGCTCAATTCCGATGCCATGTAGGCCCGATGTCAGCAAAACAGGGGGCGCTTCGCTTTGTCCAAGGTTGAAGGATTCTTGAAGTTCCGAAGCATGCTTTTGCGCCCCGTCAAGGTCTGCTTTGTTGACGAGTACAGCGTCCGCCAATTCGAGTAACCCAGCTTTTTCGGCTTGAATCCCATCTCCTCTAGCAGGCCCTTCTACGACGATGATGCGGTCGGCTACTGCCGCACATCGCAATTCTGATTGGCCGGAGCCCACCGTTTCAATGAGGACTCGATTCCACCCGCATGCGTGAAGGAACGAAGCCATGTCCTCAACGATCAATGGTACGCTTCCAGAAGCTGCCCGTGTTGCGATTGAGCGGACATACACGTGATCTTTGATTTCCGGGTCGTCCACAGAAGTCATTCGTACTCGGTCGCCAAGAAGGGCGCCGCCGGTGCGAGGGGAACTTGGGTCGACTGCGAGCAGAGCGAGTTTGTGACCCTGCTTAGCCCAACGCGTCATCAGTGCATCTACTAAGACTGATTTTCCAACACCTGGTGCGCCGGTAATGGCCATGGTGCGCCATGTTGGTTCAGCGGTATCCCTCTGCGAAAACGGGTCAGTCCCCTCATGAGTAAACGTTCCGTTTTCTATGGCGGACAACACTCGTGCAAGGGCTCGACGTTCGCCGTTGAGCGCACGAGCAACTTCGTCTTGCATGTGAGGTCACCTCATGCCTTGGATTCCCAATGCCAGTCGGTTCCTTGGCCAACTCCAGCATCGCTCATAGCGTTCGCATGTTGGATGAACTCAAGAATTTCAGAGGTTGGCGTTCCTGGTCCGAAGATTGCTTTGATGCCCGCACTGAACAGTTCAGGTCGGTCTTCATGGGGAATGATTCCTCCGCCGAACACGATCACGTCTTCCAGTCCCTCGTTCACCAACAATTCACACACTTTTGGAAAGAGGTGGCTATGGGCGCCGGAAAGGGATGAAAGCCCCAAGAATCGGGCATCTTCATCTCGAACGGTCTCAACGATTTGTTGCGCAGTCCGGCGAAGGCCAGTATAGATTACTTCATGGCCAGCGTCACGAAGCGTACGGGCAACGACCTTGGCTCCACGGTCGTGACCGTCAAGTCCGGGTTTGGCGACAACAATACGTAGCGGTTGGGCCATGAACTGAGGAACAGGCGCCTCCCTATCAACACACCCCTTGGGGCAAACTTGAATCCGGCCTCAACAGCCGTTTTCACGGATTTACAAGAGCAACGCATAAGGGCGGCGTTTTCATCCATCCGAAGGGGGAAGTCCATGTCAAGTACAGAAGACCGTCTAAAAGACCTCAGAAATCGCAAGTCTCGAAGTGAGGCTGGAGGAGGTCAAGCACGTGTCGAAGCCCAACATAACCGGGGTAAAATGACTGCTCGAGAGCGCCTTACAATGCTTCTGGATGACGGGAGTTTTCAAGAAATTGATGCTTTGGTTGAACACCGATGTCGTGATTTCAACATGGACAAGAACGTGATCCCCGGAGACGGGGTCGTTACCGGCCACGGTACAATCAACGGAAGGCAAGTGTTTGCTTTTGCTCAAGACTTCACTGTTTACGGGGGTTCACTCGGTGAAATGCACGGGCTTAAAATTTGCAAAGTCCTTGACATGGCGCTCAAAACCGGTCGCCCCGTCATTGGAATGAACGATTCGGGCGGAGCTCGAATTCAAGAAGGGGTGGCTTCGCTTGGTTCCTATGCAGAAATTTTCTTCAGAAATGTAAGAGCCTCTGGCGTCGTCCCTCAAATCTCAGTGATTATGGGTCCGTGTGCTGGAGGCGCAGTTTATTCTCCAGCCATCACGGACTTTGTCATCATGGTCGACCAAACAGCGCATATGTTCATCACTGGACCAGAGGTTATCAAAACCGTAACCAATGAAGTCGTATCGTTTGAAGACCTCGGAGGAGCGTCAACCCACGGGTCAAAATCAGGCGTGTCCCACTTTACTGCCTCTGACGATGAAGACGCCATTTCGATGGCTCGTGACTTGTGCGACCTGCTCCCCCAGAACAATCTTGAACGACCACCGGTCAAGAAAACCAACGATTCAAGAGACCGGTTGTGCGATGCACTTGACAGCATCATTCCTGAAGATTCATCAAAGCCCTACAATGTAGTGGATGTAATCACTGAAGTCCTCGACGACGGTGGTTTTATGGAAGTTCAATCCGAATGGGCGCGAAACATCGTTATTGGATTTGGACACTTGGACGGGAATACCGTTGGTGTGGTGGCCAATCAACCACAAGTTCTCGCAGGTTGCCTCGACATTGATGCCAGCGATAAGGCAGCTCGCTTCGTTCGGTTTTGTGATGCATTCAATATTCCAATTCTCACCTTTGAGGATGTACCTGGGTTCCTGCCGGGGACCAATCAGGAATGGGGTGGAATCATCCGACATGGTGCAAAACTTCTCTATGCGTTCGCTGAGGCTACCGTTCCAAAGTTAACGGTCATTCTTCGTAAGGCGTACGGCGGAGCGTACGATGTGATGTCCAGTAAGCACATCCGAGGCGACTACAACGTGGCTTGGCCCAGCGCTGAGTTGGCCGTGATGGGTGCTGATGGGGCAGTTGAAATCATTCATCGTCGCCGAATCGCTCATTCCCGCAACCCGGAACAGGAGCGAGAACGGTTGACTGAGGATTTCAAAGAAACATTTGCGAATCCATACAAGGCAGCAGCCCTGGGTTATCTTGATGATGTTATCGAACCGAACCAAACACGCCAACGCTTGTGCAGGGCGCTTGCCATGCTCAAGGACAAGGAAGAACTTCGTCCCGCCCGAAAACATGGAAATATTCCCTTGTGAGTTGAAATTATGGCTGGAAAAGACGATGAATTACGAATGGCAGCCATTGCTGCTGTGCTTGCCGCTACAAGGCAACAAGGCGAAGACCCAGCCGAAATAGCCCGTCGCCCGGGGATGCCTTGGTCCCAAGATCATCGACGAATGGTTACTGGCCGCTCGTCTCTCATGCACGCTCGAAGCCAACGCTCACCATGGAGGTAACCTCATGTCAGAAACACGAAAGGTCATTGTCAACGGCACGGAATATGAAGTAGAACTCGAGGGTGAAGGCACATCTTGGAAGGCAACTGTTGAAGGAAAAACTTACGAGATTGAAATGCCCGATGCCCCTCCTGCACCAAAGCAACGTCGGTCAGGTGGAGGCAAGAAGAAGAAATCGGGAACGGTTTCAGCCAATATTCCCGGAAAAGTTGTTACCGTTGAGGTCTCAGTGGGTGATGAAGTTGCAGAAGGTCAAGTCATTCTCATTCTTGAGGCCATGAAAATGCAAAATGAAATCCAAGCACCTGTGACGGGAACCGTCATTTCAGTTCATTGCGATGAAGGAGAGGCAATTGAAGCAAATGTACCCCTCGTCGTAATCGAGCCTATTCCCGAACCCGAAGCGGAAGAATGATTCTTTTTCGCTGGTTAGAGGCAAGAGTTAATCAAGCATAGAAGGGCTGAGTGATATATGCCCAAAGAACCCGTCTGTGATTTACCCGGATGCGGAGAAGAGGGGACCGTGGTTTCTCGGCTTTCCCCAGAGGGGTATCTCGTAGCAACCGGAAAGAAGGCCTACTCGTTTCGAGAGGCTTACCGCCGCTTCCATTATTGCTCCAACCACCATGATGAACTCATGGGGGGGGTATGGTCTCGAGTCCGCAAGCCCGATGACAAGAAAGATGGGCACGTTGCCCCTACAGCAATCTAATGATTGCGCAGTGGTGAGGCTGATATACCCTCAATGCCTAGGTTTACCATGGCGCAACATCCTAATCTTGAGAACAAACGCCCCGCTAGTTCCATCTCAGTTGTCTTCTTGCTGGTTTTATCCTCCCTCGTGGCATTAAGCGCTCCAAGTGTTTCTGCGGTTGGACCAAACCAGAACGACCTCAATTCTGGTGGTGATTTACCGGATAATACGACGGTGAACATCACGAATTACATCTTCTCAGGCTCCTACAACGGAAACGGTGAACTTGACTACGGGGACGATTCAGATTACCTGAAAGTTGCATTGTCCGCAACTCAAGGACTCTCAGCCTCACTTTCATTCCCGTCGACGACGACCTTTTCAAATGGAACAACCGTCACCAATGATTTTGACCTTCTGTTTTTCGATTCCTCGCTGAATTATTTGGATGATTCGTACGCTTACAATCCTGAGACGCTCACAACAAATACCACTGGGTCCACCGGAGGAATGGTCTACATCCAAATTTACCGATATGCCGGTGCAGGTACTTGGAATCTTACCTTGAACAAATTCACCGTCAGTAGCGGCACAGGAGGTAATGGTACCGGTGGTAGCGGAAGTTCCATCACAAATTGTTCAGGAAATGGGACAACCGCCCCAGACATCCTTGAACCCAATGACTCCATGACAGCAGCGACGTCTGCTTCACTGCTTCCGTTGTTTTGCTCAGGCCTTTCCATTCATTCATCCAGTGACGAAGACTTCTTTGAAATCGATATGATCTCAGGAGTCACCTATTACGTGAACTTGACCTTCACTCATGCTAACGGTGACATTGATGGGCAGTGGATGGACTCCAGCGGCAGTTCCCTTAGTCTAGCTGGATTTGGTTCGCTTGGTTCTGGATCCGATAACGAAGCGGCTTCATTTACAGCAACGACAAATTTCACATCCTATCTGAGGGTTTTCTTGTACCAATTTACCACCGCAACATCGAACATTTATGACATTGAACTTTCAACCGATAACCCAGGTGGTGGCCAAAGTGTGGAAAGTGTTGATGTGAGCATCAATAACCGAACCTCAGCCACTCTTTCGTTCTCTGGGCTCACCATCGGAACGAATTATTCGTACAATTCCTCTTACGGACAGTTGTACCTCGATGAGACCGAGGCCTGGACTTCCTCATCCAGCGGTACCTTCAATGCTACAAATACCACATACATGGTGAACATCACCACGCAGGCAACCTTTGATGAATCCCTTATGATGGTATCATCAACACTCAGTGATGCTTCAGGAATGGCCTTGAATAGCGACGAAGATGAAGTTTATCTTGAAATGGTTGTGGCGTCTCCGACGTCATCGACAACGGGTGATATTTCGCTGACCAATCTTTCCATCGGCACGGATTATTCCATGCGTTGGATCGTTCTGGATTATTTAGAATGGGAGAACAATTTCTCTGTTTCCAATGATACAAATGCCGCCATTAACGCCTCCATGATCGACTCGGACGATTGGACCTTCACGCCCACCGTCACCTCAATCAATCATCAAATCGCTTGGGCAGGACCAACCACAATGAACGACCACTTGTTCTACGTCGAACTCTCCCTCAACAACTCGGTTATCGATATTGATACCAATGACAACGTCACCGGGGCTCACTTTAGTGATTTCGTTCCGCAACTTCCTGCTTTGGTCATCAATTCGTACTCTGCAAGTTCAACTGCTGCAACGAACAACGTTCGTGCTGAAGGATTGGATTTGGTGACGGGTGACAGTTACAAGTATCAATACCGAGTTGAGGATTCTTCTGGTGCTAACCTCGCAGTTTCGACCATGACTGCAGTGACTGCAACCGCACAAAACATGTCCCTTCCATACTTCAACTACACAACCCCTTCCTCTTCAGGAACCTACTGCGTCTTTGCAGACCTCTATTCGTCAGTGAATGTACAACTGATTGGTGACTCCGATTGTTTCATGCTCACCTTGGATGACGACAATGACGGTGTTGCGAACGAGGTTGACCAATGCCCAAACACATCGGTTGGCGCAACAGTCGACTTCTACGGATGTGCACTGGACCAGAAAGACAGCGACGGTGACGGATACAACGACGACATTGACGCCTTCCCCTACGATTCGAGCCAATATTCAGATATGGATGGAGATGGCTATGGAGATAACGCTAGCGGCAATTCTTCAGATGCCTTCCCGACCGACTCGACTCAATGGTCGGATGTTGACGGTGATGGTTATGGTGACAATGCAAATGGGACCTACCCTGATGCCTTCCCGACCGATTCGACTCAATGGTCAGATTCCGACGGAGATGGCTATGGGGACAACGCCAGCGGCAACTATCCCGATGCCTGGCCAGCGGATTCCACTCAATGGGAAGACTCTGACGGAGACGGCTACGGTGATAACCCGTCTGGGACAAATGGAGATGCTTTCCCGACCGACTCCTCTCAATGGTCCGATTCAGACGGCGATGGATACGGTGACAATCCTGCAGGGACATCACCTGACGAATTCCCTTCGGATAACACTCAGTGGGAAGATGCCGATGGAGACGGTTACGGAGACAATCCAACCGGTACAAATGGCGACCAATTCCCGACCGACTCAACGCAATGGTTTGATGAAGACGGAGATGGCTTTGGTGATAACCAAGCAGGCACAGATCCTGATGCATTCCCCAGCGATTCCTCGCAATGGTCGGATTTAGACGGCGATGGATACGGTGACAATGCTGCTGGATTGAATGGAGACGCTTTCCCGAACGACCCAACTCAGCATGCCGACCAAGACAACGACGGCTACGGTGACAACGCAAGTGGGGTGAACGGTGACCAATGCCTCGGAACACCACCTGGACAATCTGTGGATTCAACTGGATGTGCGGCTTCTCAATTGGATGCAGATTTGGACGGAATAGACGACGCTACTGATGCTTGCCCCGACACGCCTGCTGGAGAGCAGGTCGACGATGTTGGCTGTTCCTCAAGTCAAGAAGACGATGATAATGACATGGTCATGAATGCGTTTGATGCATGTCCAAACACTCCACTTGGCCTTCAAATTGACGCAGCAGGATGTGCACTCAGTCAACTTGACACCGATAAGGATGACATCACTGATGACCGCGATGACTGTCCTACTACGACCGCAGGTTTGCCGGTTAACGGTGTAGGTTGTGCAGCAAACGAGCGTGATACAGACGGTGATAACGTCGTTGACGCCAGTGATATCTGCGATGCAACCCCAACCAACGAAATCGCAGATTTACAAGGCTGTGCTCCTTCTCAGAAGGATACCGATGGCGATGATGTAAGTGATGATGTAGACACTTGCCCTGGAACAGGGAACGGATTGACCGTTGATCTTCTCGGCTGCGCTACCAATCAGCTGGATGCTGACAATGACGGAATCTCTGATGCAAATGATTTCTGCCCCGTCACTCCTACCGGTGAGCAACCTGACAATCAAGGCTGTTCATCGTCTCAAAGGGACGAGGACATGGATGACATCATGAACAATATGGACCTCTGTCCGGACACCCCCACAACTCAGCCTGTGGACCTTGATGGATGTGCAGAACAGCAAAAAGACGATGATAAAGACGGCATTAAGAATCATCTGGACAACTGCCCGAACACACCGGTCGGAGAACTGATCGATACGAGCGGTTGTGCATTGTTGCAGTTGGACTCGGACGGAGATGGTGTGAGCGATGCAGAAGACGATTTCAAATTTGATTCAAATCTGTCAGTGGATACCGATGGGGATGGAGTTGCGGACAGCATGGATGCATACCCTGAAGATGGCACTCGCTCCGTCGCAGAGGCGGTTGAATCTGGAAACGGTATGCTCTACGGCATCATCACATTGCTGATTCTTGCTCTCGTTGGTGGTGGTGGATTTATCTTTATGCGCAAGCCGGATGATGCTTCAACCATGTTTGATTCCGCTTCTTCACCTGATGCAGCATCGGAACAATTTGCGGCAAATGAAGAAAAATCACTTCCATCCATTGAGTCCGTCTCTGAGCAATGGGAAGAGAACGGAGTGCACTGGTCCAAGGATGCTGAGGGCAATTTGTCGTACTTTGACGCAGCTTCACATGAATGGATTCCATACCAATCGTGAGTGCTTTTCATGAAGGTTCCCAGCAAAGGTGTGGTGAACGCTGCTGGTTTAGATGAATTGTATCTTGGTTTTGTTTGGGGTACCACGCGAAAAATTCTATCCGGTATCGTCTTCTGTTGTTTGTTTGGACTGTATACCTTTTCGCATCCATTTGAAACCTTTCAGACAAATGAAGGATGAAGTGTTCTATGAC
>DAVD01000050.1:0-2907 GCA_002505405.1 Candidatus Poseidonia alphae
TACCCATGCGACACCCGTCGATACAGAGGGGGGCCCTTGCGATTTCTCGTGTTATCTTCTCCTACGGAGCATACCGATACGACAGGCGTGTCAACAAAGGGTGTCGTGAGGGCTTTAATCAGATTCTAAGTTGCTTGGAATCTGCACACGCCCACTTCGAAGTCCACCTAAAGTGTAGAACATAAGCGGCGTGCCGATGAAGGTCGGTAGGAGCCACATCACCACCCCACCTCCTATTGCGGTCAACGAAAATGCCGTGACGGTTGAGATGGTTCCCGCGCCCATGAAGATACCATGGAAGCGAATTCTTTCTCTCCCTCGTGGGGCAATGCCACTCTTCAAGGAAAAATATTGGAAGTAGGTCAAGAAGCCACAAATTAATGAAAACACCAGCGGGACAATGGCAAAACTGGCTTCTTCATCCCAAGGCCCACCACCTCCGAATGCAATATCTGCTGAAATGAAAAGAAGACCTAAGGTGCCGATGATTCCCATGCCAACAAGCGCTTGATCAATGGTGTCGACTGAACCTTTTCGATTCTGCCCAAGCCTCCAACCCACGAGAACCATGTACGTCGAAAAGAAAGCGATGAAAAGAAGGAAGTCAGTACTTCCCAGCCACCATAAGACCCCTGCCGTCAACCCGACACCAATCATGGCAAGAGCGTAGATTCTCCCCACTTTTGCATGAAATTTCGGGCCCTTTTCTGTAAGCATAGCAAAAGCAGCGGAGATCAATGCGGTGCTACCGAAAGCGATGTGCAACAAGAGTGATAATTTACCGATATCCATTGTCATCCCTCTGTCTCAATGGAACACCCCTGGTCATTTACAGTATCGTCTTGTGCAGTGTTCGGACAATCGTCAAACCGGTCATAAACACCGTCATTGTCATCGTCGATGCTCCCGTCGTTGTTCACATCGTACTGGGAAAACGTGCACCCGGACGAATCAACTTCTTCCCAGAACCATGTGTCAGAATCATCGCACATATCCATATCGTTGTGGACACCGTCGAGGTCCGTGTCATCTTCAATCATCGAATAGGTCGGCGTCCCCAACGTCATGCCAACCACCATGCCAAACCCAGTCAACACGACAGCAAGGTCTCGGACTGCATTGGCAGGGAGGTACAATGGTACGACAATGAGAATCCACACAACATTAGTGACCAAGCCGAGTTGGGCTGATGTGCTTGTTCGGTAGACTTGTGTGTAGCTTCCTGTTACATCATTACTGAACGTCAAAAAGACGAGGATCATGGAGAGCATCGATGCAGTCACCCACATTGCTATATGTGGTCGGATGAGGAAAAAATGGCGTTCCATGTCGAGTTTTCCGTCCCCGGATGCCTCAGGAGAAAGCAATTCCATGAGGATGTAGAAACAACCAGCAAGCAAGGTGAGGGCAAGTGTCGAAATCGGAGAGAGTTGCGCCATCGGGTTTTCGTAAGCAAGATTCCATTTGTAGAAAGCGTGCCAAGACAAGGAGATAATGGCGATGAGCATGAGGATCCAAGTGGTAAGCATCCAATGAAAGTTCGGCTTATCTTCATTTTCTAAAACAGCCCGCTCCTCAACAATTGTCCCAAGCGATATGAACAATCGGGACATCCCAATGCCCGTGATGAGCACATAAGACACGGTGAGATACTCAAAGTTGTCCATGCAAAGCCCAAGGGGTCCATTTCTTAATGCTTTGAGAGGGATGCCTCTAAAGATGCATGAATTGATTTGCATTTAGCGACAAATTATTCCCATGAAATCACGAGGGTTCTCTCATACCCCTCAAGACATTATGGAGGAGTACAATGGGTGTTCAGTCCCTCAGTACACTGCCTACCCTCTATACATCTCGACTGATGAAAGCAAGGGTATGTTCAGTAACATTATTCAACCAATGCTATGATTTCCAACGATGCGTGGTCAACTCCGGCCTTATTTCTAAATTTGATCCTATTGGGGTCCTTTAATCGCTTATCCTCAATCGAATCCATTTCGACAACCGTGTATACGTTACTTTCGTTGTCGTTTTCATGACCGTAAGCTAAGACTCTGACGTTATGTTTTAGCCTCATGGCCTCGTTTGACTCGAATTCTTTCTTCCATACACCGTAACCTTTGGTCACTTTGAATTTTGATATTACTTTCATTTCTGAACCACCCTAGGAATTATTGCTTCCAACCCATTCAAAAACAGATTTGAGGATTGGCCCCAGCGTTCTGCCTTTTTCTGACAATTGATACTCAACCCTTGCAGGAACTTCAGCAAAAACTTCTCGATCAACCAGCCCCTGCCTAATCATCTCATCCAAGCGACGGCCGAGCGTGGTCGCAGTAATGCCTATATCTCGCTTGAGTTGATTAAATCTCATTGGTTTTTTCGTACGAGACATGAAAAACAACATGTTGAGAACATGTGACTTCCCTAACAGTTCGATGAATTCTCGTCCTTGTGATTGCAAGCAAAGGGGCTGCACATAAATTGGTGGTTGCATACCGATACCAAGTTGCTTGATTATATCAACCACCCAGTTTCAAACCAGATACCATAGTTTCTGCTTTGGGACTTTTTCGCCTTAATAGGAAGGGTATCTCCCAGTGACAAGGAGAAATGATATTATGAGTAAATGCGGATGTGGAAGATCACCAACTGGAATGTGTATAGGATGGCATGGTCTTTCCAAAGAAGAATATGAAGCGAAATTGAAAGAACACCAAGAGAGCTCAAAAGAGGAATGAATTTGGCAAGAAATTGGAATACAATTCTTCGTTGGGTTCATCTGACCTTTGGAATGATGATTTCTGTTTATTTCGCTCGAATTACTTTCACTGGAAACACTGACGCCTGGGACAATGATCCTTGGGTCACGATGTTTGTTGGACAAGCTGTGGTAGCGATTGTTTT
>DAVD01000050.1:3025-28124 GCA_002505405.1 Candidatus Poseidonia alphae
GATTCAGTGGGTCGATACAGACGCTACCCATTGCATTGATGGCTGAGTCAAGGGGTCCCCTTAGTATTTGCAAAATCTATCTATTCGTTTTTGTTTCCTAATTCCTCGAACTTTGCCTTCATCGTCGGGTTGCCTCTCGTTAACTTCTTGATCGAAAGATCTTGTGTCTTGTTGTTGGCTAGTCTAAGTTGATTATCAGATGTGGTAAGATGCTGCTTTACCTTCTCTAACTTCACTATTGTTTCATCAATATGCTTTATGGCCTTATCGAAATTTGTTCTTGCCGATATAACATTCTTACCGAATCCATCTTGGAAATCTAATAACTTATTTTCAAAATTTTCGTAGTCTATATTTTGTGATCTAATGATTGCGAGCTCTTGCCTCATCTCCAAAGATTTTCTTGCTTCATTTCTGATTAATGATAATATTGGGATAAAATTATGTGGTCTTACAACATACATTTTATCATATTTATGAGGAATGTAGCCAATCCCTGAATTGAATAATTCGTTTTCTGGCTCCAACATAGATACTAGAACTGCATATTCACAATTTTTCTTCTTCCGATCCTTATCCAATTTATCTAAGTGAGATTCGTTAGTTTTTCCTTTAGTTTCTTCCATCTTGTCCTTCATTTCAAACATAATGGAAATAAATTCAACTCCATTTGAATCAAAATCTCGGAAGATATAGTCACCCTTTGTACCATGCTCTTCATCAACGCCCTTTACACTTTCATTGTCTTTCTCAAAATATGCATATTGAAACGCGCTGGGCCTTAGGATATTGAATTGATTTTCGCACCACAACTCCAGTTTTTCTCCAATTTCTTTAACAGACATTTTCGCTTTCATATCCTTGACCCGCTCAATCTCATCATCCTTAATACGAATGATCTCATCCTTTGCCTGGACTTCAGTTCGATGAGTGTTTTTCAAAGATTGGATTTGAAGGTCTTTCTCAGTATCTGCATTCTTAATGTTGTTATTTAATTCAATAATCTCTTTTTCAAGATCTGCCTTTGCCTTTAGTACCGCAATATCTGTTTCGGCAACCGCAGCCTTTCTTTCATTTTTCAGCCTCTCAATTTGTTTATCTTTATCAAAAATTTCTTTCTGAATAACCTCGATGGATTCTTTTTTAGCAAATTCAATTTCTCTTTCGTGATTGCTGATTTGGTTTAGTAGCGAGGAAATCTCTTTTTCCTTTTCTGAGATTGCCTCTTTTTTGGTAAGTTCAAGTTGGATCTGATGACTTTTTGAGGCTTCATTAATCCGATTATTTAGTTCATTCTCAAATTCCTCGCTCTTTATTTGGTTAACAATCTCTGCATAACCTGCTGCATCCATTTCAAATATCGACTTACATTGAGGGCACTGAACTTCGTTCATAACCTCGGTTAATGTTGACGATATTTAAACACCTCGCCATATATAGAAATCGTGGATTATCTCCTACTAATAGTATGAGTAATACTCGATTGAATCGGATGCATACGAAGGGTTCATCCGATTACCCATTGTAATCTTATGAGAATGCAATGGGCTTGCAGTGGGTCGGTGCTAACGCTACCCATGTATATGCAGGGAAGTACAACGGCCACGTTGTATATGTTTGACTACAAGTCCACGCCGCAGTTCATGCAGTGCTTGCCTTGTGAGGGCGTCAACACGCCGCAGGTATTGCAGGTATTGTAGGCATGAAGTTCGAGGACGGCCTTTTGCTTGATCATCACCCAGGCGACCCAGGCATAGGCCACGGTCAGCAGCACGAAAAGTCCAACGACGGCAAAGGTGCCCAGAGAGAGAAACTGAACACTTAGGGCAAAGGTGAGGAAAACCCCGGCAGTAAATGCATAGACTGGCCATTCCAAGCGCATATTCGGGGCTTCGACTGCATCTATTTGATTTGTATTCAGGAATGTGTCACCTTTGTGTATGTATCGGTAGCGAACAAACAGGCCCGCTGTATCATTATCGAGATACCAATCCCCACCTCCTAATTCAATAACGATGGGTCCTAGGGTGATTTTACAAACACTAATTTTACTGATGCGACTCTTGAGGACACTAAGTGGTGGTATTGCATTTGCCCAGATGGAACACATTCAGAAGACAATGATGAAACTTGTGAAAACAATTTGTAATGTTAAAATGCATTGAGACAATGCCAACTGCGAACTTCCCCCCGCCATGGTAGTTGTATCCTATCATACCATTTGGCATCTTGAAGTCGGAAGAAGAACCCATACAACACCCCTCTGTTGGATGGGTATGCTGTGGGTCGCTGCTAACGCTACCCCTTCCAAGGCTTAATGAAGGGGTGGAGCGGCGGAAAAACATGCACGAAATCATTTATTTTGCATCCCCTGGTTTTGCTGAATCGTCTCGTTTTTGCCTCGAACTGTCTGGGGTTGAATGGAAGAATACCGTCGTTGACTGGGACGGTTATAAAGAAATTAAAAAGTCCGGAATTTTACCTTACGGTTATTTGCCGATCATAAAAACTCCAAACGGAGTCATCGCTGAATCCAATGCATTGCTGCGTTACACGGGCGCACTCGCAGGACTCGAACCAAAAGACATCCATGTGAGGGCAAAGGTGGATGAATTGATTGAGGTTATCAACGGCTGGAGAGAGTATTTTATCCCAACGTTTGGAATTGAAAATTTGGATGAAAAAATCGCTGCTCGCCAAGCGATGTTCGTAGAAGGTGGGAGCATGGACGTTGCCCTCAAACTCATCTCTTCTGTTTACGCTGAATCAAAAACAGGTTGGCTCGCCAATACAGAATCCATGTCAATTGCCGACGTTAAGGCCTTTATTGACACCTTTATGTTGTTCTCCGGACAATTTGATGGTATTACGAAGGACCTTCTCGAAAACTACCCGCTTCTTATGCAATTCCATGATTGGATGGCGAACGACGAACGGGTAAAGACGTACTATGCTGACGCTGATGAATTGCGCTGGGTGTTCAAGCCCGACGCTTTCAACATGCTGTGAACGGTACTGCTTCAAAGCGTCATGAGCCATGCAACGCCGCTGAACAAGGCGAGAATAAGCGACGGCAGATAGGCCGATGGGGCGCTTTCTGAATTGGCTAAAGCCAATATTTCTGAACCGCGGTGAACCATGACTTTGTGCCCTGGCTCTTCACCTTCTTTGGTCAGCATAACAAGCGATGGCGCAATGGTTTTATCGACCGGTTGCTGTTCAAGTTCTGCGTTCGTTTTTGGACGTGCATAGCAATGCGAGAAGAAGGGGTCACCAATACTCCAGCCGTTTGACTTCCACTCATGTGATGCCCTCAGGCTACGTACTTTTCCGCTAGGGCGGCTTCGAGTATTCCAGAGGCTTCGATCTTCATCACTCCATGAGCCTGTGCTTGGTGCTTTACCAACTGAAAACAAATCGGACTCAACGGCGACTCCTCCTGTTCCGTCGTGAACCAAAGCGAGTGCTCCTCCATCGTCGTTGCGAATTCTACGGTAATCGCTACGGCTTTTCCATTCACCAGATATGTTTCCTTCGTCGTCTTTAGTCTCAACGTATTCTTCCCACTTGAACAGATGCCCGTACTCCCAATACCAATCCAGTTGACCGTAAACGATTTTCTTTCGGTCTCCATCAACCGCAATCGGTGGAACCCATCCGTTGGCAAGACGGGGGCGGAGTTGTCCAAATACTTCGACACCGCCCATTGGAAGGCCCTGCATGGATGATGTTGCGAGATCGCTGATGCGCATCGTCTTCCTGCGACGGAAGAATTGGATCACCAAAATCAGCAGAGCGATAGCAACGCCTGCTCGTGCTGGGTCAACTTCATCGTACTTTTCTACGGCCAGATAAACAAAAATCCCCGCAGCAAAGCTTTGGATGAGTCTGAGCATTGAATACATGGTGAACGTTGCCGGAACGGGTGTGCCGAGTTTTCGAGGATGTTCGGCCAACATTCCGCCATCATCTGGACTATGGGGTGAAGCAAGGTTCCATTCCGAAATTTGAGGGGGGTTAAGTATCCAGCCTTCGTTTTCAGTCCCTTTGCTCGGCTGTGTTTTTTCTTGATTCGGCCCCGTTGCATAATGAACATCCGTTCCCCCGGGTGAAAGGTTTCGCAAATTACGAACCACGATCACAACGGCTGAGGGGAAGGAAGCTGCTAACATATATCCGAAGAAATAGATGACTACAGCCAGGGCGAGTGGGTTGTAAGGCGAAAGGCCGAACAGAATTCCTAAGGCAGAAAGAGCAAGACCAAATACAAATAAAAGCCACCGGGATAATCCGAAGGGGAAGTTGAAATCAAAGAAGGTTGGTTCAAGGGCAGGTGCAAGAATTTCTCGTACTTTTGCTTCGTCGGCCATGAAGCCTGTTTTGTTCCCTCCCTTTTCCCTCTTGGGGTAAAAACGGTGGTTTTCATATATTCTTTGAAACAATAAATACAACCGCTTCTTAGGTTGGTTGTGGTTGATGCTGAAGAAATGGGGTTAACCCTTCTGGATAACGTCGTGGAGGGGGGGCTCGCTTATGCTGCCCTCATCTTGGCGTTTTCACTCCTTTTGTTTATACAAGGTGCAAAGAGACTCCCGTTTACGATGGGGACGACGGGTTTTGTCGTTGGTTACGGGATGTCGTACCAATTTACCGACCAGTTCAATCGGTTGGGAATATCTCTTAATGACGCTCAATTTCAACTCCTGTGCGGGATTGTCCTGGGGGTTGCCGCCATCAGCGTAACACAAATCGCCTCGCGATTTCTCGCTGCTGGAATGGTTTATCTCGCTGTCACACGTCTTATCTCAGTTGGAGATACTTACGGATACGACTTTGAGGGGGACACGTTTTTATCTGGGATTTTAACGCTAATAGCCCTCATTTTCAGTTTCTCATTCCGCCGCCTCATACCCGCTGTTCTTGCTGCGGTTATGGGTTCGGTTGGAATTCTCTTTTCGGCCTACTTGTTCATGGGATGGGATATTTATCGATTGGATGGAAGTTCGATTGATGTGTATCTCTCAATACCGTTCATCATCGGAAGTTGTTACATCCAATTCAAGTATTTCATGAACGACGACGAAACGCTGGATGAAGAAGAAAAGGATTACGATTTTTAATCGGTCAATCCTTATTGGCCGATTTGATTTGCCCAACCCATGAAGGTCGCTGTTGTCACGGGTGCTAACCGCGGAATAGGTTTTGAACTTACGCGGCAACTCTTGGATTCTGGTTATGCCGTACATGCAACCTATCGGAGCAACATGGGCGGACTGCAAGGTGTTCATCACCAAAACTTGACCGTACACAAGACGGATGTATGTTCCGTGGAAGATGTCGCCAGTCTCATGAAATCAGTTGGGCCGCAGGTCGATCTTCTCGTTAACAATGCAGGCGTTGCGGATGGGAGGTGGGCGTCTATATCGGAAATTGACCTCGAGCATGCGGCGAGGGTGTTTGAAGTCAATGCCTTTGCACCTGTGCGGGTTACGCAGCATGCATTGCCTTTACTTGAAAAAAGTGGGTCGAGCACCGTGGTAATGGTATCGAGTCTTATGGCCTCCATCGATGATTGTAAAAGCGGTAAGTCGTATGCGTACAGAGCATCAAAGACGGCCCTTAACATGTTTGCGATGTCGATGAAAAATGAGCTTGCCGCAATCGGTTCTTCACTCCTAATCCTCCATCCCGGCTGGGTTGAGACCGACATGGGTGGGCCTCGGGCGCCGTTAACGCCTGAAGAAAGCGTCCATGGGATTGTTAAACGGATCAAAGAGCAAGATATGGCCATGAGTGGACGATTTGTTCAGTACGACGGAACCGCATTACCGTGGTGAATAAAAAAACCTTCACCTTGATATGGTACGGAGGTTTCCGGCAAATGAGGCCGGGCTATGAAAGGCATGAGTGACGAAAATACTGAAGCGAAATGTCCAGTAATGCACGGTGCAATAAGCGCGCCAAGTACTGGGATGAAGAACAACGATTGGTGGCCAAACCAACTAAATTTGGCAATCTTACATCAACACGATAGGAAATCAAATCCAATGGATGAGAATTTCGTATACAAGGATGCATTTGAATCAATGGATTATGCTGCCATGAAGAAAGACCTTCATGCGTTAATGACCGATAGCCAAGACTGGTGGCCTGCTGACTACGGCCATTATGGGCCGTTCTTTATTCGTATGACCTGGCACGCTGCTGGAACGTACCGAATCGGTGATGGTCGTGGTGGAGCTAGCACTGGAGCACAACGTTTTGCTCCGCTCAACAGTTGGCCAGATAACGGGAACCTCGACAAAGCCCGACGTCTGCTTTGGCCCGTTAAGCAAAAGTACGGTAACAAAATCAGTTGGGCTGACCTTTTGGTGTTGGCCGGTATTGTTGCAATTGAATCAATGGGTGGACCGGTCTTCGGATTCGGAGGCGGACGTCCCGATATTTGGCATCCTGAAGAAGACATCTATTGGGGTGCAGAAGACGAGTGGCTTGGTGACGACCGATATGGCGACACACGCCAATCTCTTGACAATCCTCTCGCTGCTGTCCAAATGGGACTGATCTACGTTAATCCTGAAGGTCCAAATTCAAACCCCGACCCCCTCTTGAGCGCTCAAGATATTCGAGAAACCTTTGCCCGTATGGCAATGGATGACGCTGAAACCGTCGCACTTACCGCTGGTGGCCACACCTTTGGGAAAGCCCACGGTGCAGGCGATGCTGGACAGGTTGGTTCTGAACCTGAAGGTTCTTCGATTGAAGAGCAAGGATTTGGATGGGCAAATACTCACGGGTCTGGAAAAGGCCGCGACACCATCACCAGTGGAATTGAAGGTGCATGGACTGCAAACCCCACCCAATGGGACAACGGTTACTTTGACCTCCTGTTCAAGCATGAAGATTCTTGGACGCTTGTTAAGAGTCCTGCGGGTGCAAACCAGTGGACTCCAGCAAACCCAGACGCTGAAGACATGGCTCCGGATGCTGAAGACGCTTCAATCAAGGTTCCTACCATGATGACCACCGCTGATATGGCAATGATTCGAGACCCCGAATACCGGAAGATCTCCAAACATTTCCATGAGAACCCAGAAGAATTTGGCGATGCGTTCGCTCGTGCGTGGTTCAAACTCCTTCACCGCGACATGGGGCCAAAGTCCCGTTACCTCGGGCCTGATGTGCCTTCTGAAGAGCTCATTTGGCAGGATCCTGTCCCCTCTGGAAGCACATCGTACGATGTTTCCGCATTGAAGCAAGCCATCAAGTCGTCCGGTCTTTCGGTTTCAGAGATGGTTGAGACCGCTTGGGCAAGTGCATCCACTTACCGTGGCTCTGATATGCGCGGCGGTGCAAACGGGGCACGAATTCGTTTGTCTCCTCAGAAGGACTGGGCAGCCAACAAACCTGAACAACTTGCTAAGGTTCTCGCTGCACTTACTCCTCTTGCCGAATCTCACGGTGCAAGCGTTGCAGACACGATTGTCCTAGCAGGTAACGTTGGTATTGAGATGGCATCTGGAGTTGAAGTTCCATTCTTGCCCGGCCGTGGAGACGCAAGCGATGCTCAAACCGATGTTGGCTCCTTTGCTGTTCTTGAACCTGTATCGGATGGTTTCAGAAACTTTTTGTTGAAGAACTACAGCGTCAGTCCAGAAGAAATGATGCTCGATAAGGCTCAACTGCTTGGTTTGTCCGCTCCCGAGATGACCGTTCTTGTTGGTGGTCTCCGCTCAATGGGCGTGAGTTCCGATGACCGTGGAATATTTGGTGATAACACAAACCTCTCCAATGAATTCTTCGCGACCCTCATGGACATGAATGTGCAATGGAAGGCAACTGGCAGCAACTCGTACGAAGCAAAGGACCGCTCCAGTGGAGAGATCGTTCGTCGGGCAACCCGGTACGACCTCGTATTCGGAAGCAACTCCCAACTTCGTGCTATCGCTGAGGTCTATGCTCAAGATGACAACGGGGAGAAGTTCGTCTCCGACTTCATTCATGCATGGAATAAGGTCATGAACGCAGACCGTTTTGACCTTGCTTGAACGGCGTAACAGATATACGCCGGCGCTGAGTGGAATTGATATGGTCAATATCGGAGACACTGCCCCAGCCTTCACCCTGAAAAACACAGAAAAGAGTGACGTTAGCCTTGCTGACTACAGCGGTCAAACCGTTATTCTAGCCTTTTATCCTGGTGCTTTCACTGGTGTTTGCGACAAAGAGATGTGTGCGTTCCAAGAGAACCTTGCTAAACTTAACGGCGCCAATGCAACCGTTCTTGGAATCAGTGTTGACTCCCCTTGGGCCAATGCCGAGTTCGCTCGAAAATACAGTCTGGATTTCCCGTTGCTCTCAGACCTTGACAGAGATGTCGTCAAAGCATACGATGCAGCATTTGTCGGACTTGGTGGCATTGAAGGCTACATGTCTGCGAACAGAGTCGTCATCGTAGTTGGTGGCAATGGAGTCGTCCAATATCGCTGGGTTGCTGAAAACCCAGGTGTTGAACCAGACTACGACGCAGTCGTTACCTTGGCCTCATCGCTTTGAACGTTTGACTGTTGAGAGGGGTTGGTTATGGAAGATATTCTTCCCAAGATTACTCTTGTGAAGCAGCGAGAAATTGGTGCTGGTCCAACCGATGATGCATCGTTGGGTTTGGATCAAACCCTCCAAATGTTGTGTTCATTCTACACTCTTGAGGACTTGGGCAGCTTTCTTTCGAGTGAGATGTTCGAACAATACGGTCGCTCGGGAGATGCTTGGGTCGTTCTAGAACTTGGAATCTACAAGGAACATACGAAGACCATCGAGATGATTCCTTCTGCTGAAGGTTTTCTTCTTGCTGATGTCCTTCAGTCGGACGTTTTTGAAGGAAATGTTTGGCGGGGGGAGCTCGTTTCTGATTTGCTGGAAGCCATTAAAAAATGGCATGGTGTTCTAGGTTTGAGTTAATCTCAATAGACGATCGGGGTTCAATTGGACCGCTGCCGGTTACGGTATACACTCCAACCTATTTGTTGTGACACCTTCGTGTATTAGCCCGTTTTTTGGATGGCTCTTTCAAACACTGCAGTGTAATCTGAAGCGTTATGCTCGTAGGTATATTTCGAAAGCACACGTTCTCTGCCCAATAGTGCAGAACTTGCAGTCTGATGACTGGATAACATCTCGTTTACACATCGTGCTAAATCAGAAGGGTCTCCTCTTTTGAATAAACCACCAACTGAAGAATCCACCATCTCAGTCAATGGCTCTTGGTCAACGGTTGCTACTGGGGTACCGCTTGCAAGGGATTCAAGTGGAATTAATCCCTGTCCTTCGTAGTATGAAGGATAGACTACAAGGTCTGCTGAACGGAAATGTTGAGCTAATTCATCGAATGATAGGCTGCTTTGAATATGGATTGATTCTGATATGCCAAGTTTTCTAGCATTTTTCTCTAAACTTGATTTCATGTGACCTCGGCCAACGATCACCAATTTTGCACCCGGATTTTCTGCGAGAATTTCGGGCATAGCTCGTAGTAAAGTCATGTATCCTTTGCGTGCAACCAATCTTCCGACTGCAAGTAACATGGGAGTATTCGTTTCTGCTGAGTAAGACAACGCTTCATGGTCACCACAACCGTATTGGGTTCTGATACGTTCATGCTCGAGTTGCTCTGCTTCAGCGTCCATATTTGGTGGACGGAAAACTTTGTGATCGCACCCCCAAAGGATTACCTCGCAATCGAAGTTTGCTTCCGGACGATACCATTGTTTAAACTCCTTGAGCGTGGATTGGGAATTTGAAACACAGATACTGGACTCCAAAATCCCCGCTCTTTCGTATCGAGAATACCATCCGGCCGTAGTTAGAATTGCGAGGTCATTCGGATTTCTCCATGTCGCAGACTCTCTGGCCGCGGCTGCTCTTTTCACGCCCTCTTTCTCTCCTAACCAAGAACCGTGTAGACACGACACTACTGGAGCAATATTATTCTGCAACCACCTGAACTCTTTCCTTTTCCAAGATACCAAGGGGAGATGGGCATTGATAACATCAATTGGTTTTTCTGAATGAAGATTTTTCAAAGCCTTAATTGCGCTTTTTCCATATGAGCGAGTGAACGCCATAGGCAGTCGAGCCCAGCGAACTGGAACCACATCTACTCCTTCTTGAGAAGGCACATTTTCCGGGTGAGAGCGGGTGATAATTGTTACCTGATGCCCCAATTGGACAAAGTGTCCAGCAAGATGGAAAACCACTGAACCAATTCCTCCCCAACGGGGCGGATATTCACCTGACACTATCGCAATGTGCATGTCGAACAAACACCCCACTTGGTAATATGATAAATAATCCAAGGGATAGATGGCGTCAAATGAAAAGATTGAATCAAGGTGCTGTGGCGGACAAATTGCCGGTGTCTATCACCATCATTCTTCCACCTCGTAATGAAGAGGAAGCCCCTGGTCCAACCGTAGATTCAATCCATCGAGATTCCGTTTGATGAATTGGAGATCATGATTGTTGATGGTTCGGACGAACCTCAATAGAAGATGGAGCAGCAGGTCAGTGACCCATCCGCTGCACGGATTTCGCTCATGTCCACCCTGATGATTTCAAAACCACGATTGGCGAGTTCGGCCTCAACGGTTGGGTATCCGTCGGCGATGATTACCTTGTTTCCCGGCAAACCAATGGTATTGCACCCGTAGGCTTCCTCTGCGGGCATCCAAACGACTTCGCACCCTTCTGGAAGTTCACCGAACGCATCTTTTGAAAGATAGCCTTCGGGGGCCATGATGAGTTGGTCGGTTGGTGTAGAGCTGATGCTTGTCAAGTGGAGGGCGTGGCCTGGAATGTCGATGATTCGTAACTCATAATCAAAGAAATCGAGCAAACTTTTGAGGGCTGCAATTCCTAAATCGTTGGTCCGAGACGAACGCCCCACGAAAAAGAGGTTACCAAGTCGGATGATGTCGCCGCCGTCCATTCGTGCATCGCCGCCCATGGTGCATGTTTGGATCCCTTCAAGGGACTCCATGAGGAAGTTTGCAATCGGAGGTTGTTCGGCAACACGGCTTGGATGACCGGGCGTTGGAAGAAGAATATGGCTGTCAATAACAACCGCTTGATCCTCAACAAACATGCAGTCGGGATGGTTGTGGTCGGCTTCTAAGAGGGTGACTTCAACGCCATGTTGGCGAAGAAGATGGCAGTATTGTTCGTGTTGTTGGCGGGCAAGGGCAACGTCCGTTGGCCCGTTTCCAAAATAGCCGGCAAGCGCCTCCGTGTAGGAGTCGGGAACACTGCGGACCAGGGCGCGTGCCTTCTGGTCCAACCGTACGGTTGCCATGATTGTTCGGACGATGGGCATTTCTTAACTGTTCGCCTTTTTACGGAATTCGTTTTCCGTTGAGTGGAAAGGGTTTTCCGGCGTATTTGTTGGGCTCAGTAAAACTGTAACATTCAACAGGGAGGGCGGTTTGGCCAATGACATGCTGAGTTTGAGATTGAATGCGTTTGGCCTCATCGCTCTTATGTTAATGGCGCCCTTGGCCGGTTGTTTTGGAGAAGATGATGGTGAAAAGGTTCGTGCCTCTTCACTCACTGTTGTTGAAGCGGATTCCCTCGAAGGTGGGATGTGGCAAACCATTGTCCTAAAGTCATCGCAAGACCTCGCAGTCTTCCTTCCATACTTCGTCCAAGACCCGGGATCCTTGCGAGCTCAGAACGGAACCGTGTTGGACATGTCTGAAGGGTCGAGTGTTGAAATCAGCATCCTCCTTCCCCCACGAAATCCTGACATCGTGTTCCTCGTTGGCGAGTACAGCCGAACCGATTGGCCCATCCGTGCCGCAGATGAATCGTGGATGGATTGGATCGAAGACGGTTCAAAGGGGTCTTCAGTTCAAGTCACTGATAATGAAGATGAAGGCGGTTTGTGGCCGTGGGTCGTCCCAGGAAATTCAACTGGAGGAGAGGTCGCTCACCTTCATTTGACAACAGAGCGCCCACAGCGCTCCGACCTCACCGAAGAAAATGGAGTCGGTGCAAGCGAGGGTTGGGTCAACGGAAGAGATGTCTACGAATGGGTGGATTTCATCACCGATGAAACAGCAGATCCGTTGGACCCGGCTGATGGCGCCGTTGGCTTCCTTGACCGATGGATTGGTAACGGCAACCCCGGCTACGAAGATGCAATCACGTATTTCGAAGGCGTCATGGTTGGATACGGTTTGGACGTGCAAGTTCACCGCTTCCAGTCCGGCACCCTTTGGGCAGTCAACATCTGCGCGTACAAAACCGGTACAGTTTATCCCGACGAGTGGTTGGTCTTCGGTGCTCATTTTGATGTCGCCCCCTACGCCACGCCCCCTACTGCCGTTATTCCTGGAACTGAACAACAGGGGTATGGGACCCGAACGGGTGCTTATGACAACGCAGCAGGGTCTTCGATGGTCCTCTCAACCGCAAAGGTTCTCGCTGACTTTGACGCTCGCCGAACGATGGTGTTCTGCTTGTGGTCTTCGGAAGAAGAAGGGCTCTGGGGCTCAAGTGCGTTTGCTGGCGACCTGCCTGCAGGTGTGACCGTGAGCAACTATCTCAATCTCGACATGGCTGGTATCAACTACCCTGGCGACTTTGCACTCTCTGTCTATCTCGGACCAGATGGCACGGGTGATGTCATCGACCAGAAGGGCATGTACCATCTCGCTGAATGGATCGGTGCAGACGCGTTTAACCTCGCAGACCAAATTGAAAACGGACGTGAGGAGTGGGCTAATGGTGGAGAAAGTCCACTGTGGGAAAACAACTACAAAGACACCGTCGCAATCTACGAAAGCCCCACTGCAAGGAGCGACCACGATTCGTTCCAGCAAATTGGTGTTGCAACCCTTGGATGGAACGGTGTTGTTGATGGTTATCCTTGCTACCACAAGACGTGTGACAAACTCGCAACCATGGAGGAATACATGACTACCGATAACGCAACCGGTGAAGCAAATCTCGTTCATTCGTGGGACATTGTCACGTGGTGGGCAGTCTATGCATTCCTGCACATGGACCAGACCCCGGTGCCCAATGAATTGTGAACCATCACGACTCAATCAAATATCGAAGGTCATCAAGGAAGAGGTCGAGTACCCAGTCGTTATCGCCCCACCAAACGCGTTGGTCCCCGTGGCGGTCAATCAATACGGTTCCAGTTGAATGATTGACGTTGTAGTCATCGGGATGGTGGCGGGCCGTTGTGTTGTTTTGATTTTCTTCTATTTGCAGCCCTACGCCAAAATTCATCCAAACTGCATTCATGGCCGTCATTGCTGGAGCGTTGTCTTCCGAGGAATTGGTCGTGAGGTGAGTCCAATTGGAATTGGTTCCTGTTTTCCACTCGTGAAGGGTACTGACATTGTCCCTCCATGGGTCAACGGTTATGGTGAGAAACGTGGTTGAATTCTTCTCGTCAGGAGTAAGTTGGGATTGAACCCATTTCATGTTGTGCGTCACAATAGGGCAGATGTCGATGCAGTTGGTAAACAAAAAGGCGACAACTACGGTTGTGTTTTGTGCTTCTTCAGAAAAGGTCCACGGTGTGTTTTCACTTGTAGTGAGGGTGAAATCGTTAACAAACTCTGCTTCAATGATGACCCCGTTTGGGTCCCACTCAGACACTTGGTCGGGAGAAGTGCAACCCGCTAGAAGAAGGATGAGGCAAAGCAGCAGCGTCAATATCGTATTCTTCATATCATCACTTTAGAGGCGGTAAGGCATATCGATATCCAATTGGACCAAATACAGTCCCGTGGAAATACAGGAAGCGTAAGTAATCCCGTCATGGTGTTCTACCGCCCAAAGGAAGGGGACCCACCCGAAGTCGTAGAAACTTGAGTCGAGGGGGGTGCCGTCTTCACCGTGAGGAAGATAGTACGCCACGGTTGCTTCCTCGTGGATAGCAACGCGGTCTTCTGATTCTGGTGCTACCAGCGTTTCAATATCAATAATCCACAGTCCGGCGTGATAATGGGAAATGTACAGGCGGCCGTCCCAACCACCACCATGGCTCTGGTCGTTTTCGTCTGTAGTTTCAAAATAGGTGCTGTCTAAGTTGTGTGGGGAAAACAACAACCATTCATCCCCGTTGGGATGAGTTTCACAATCCTCTCCGTAGCAATGGTCTTCGGCGTACGGAATTTCCCAATCTCGTATCAGTTTGGGTTTGAATTTAAATTGGCCATCTTCCATGGTGTATTCGGTTGTGTCAATGAGATAAATGATGCCAGTTCCGACGTTTGTTGAAAGCACTTCAACGGCCGCTGTTACAAGATGGACGGGTTCGTCGGAGTACCCAACATGGGACAAATCTACCATTTCCGGGAAGGGTTCTGCATAATGGATGTAAGATACCCTTCCGCCGTTTTCGTTACCGGTGGTTCCGCTATCGGGTTGGCCGTCGTCGTCCATGTCGAGGAAATCCATCCACAGGCCTACTTCAGGGGCTCGCCATCGGCACATCAGTGGGTTTCCTTGACCTGCTTTACACACCGTAGCATGTACGGCGTATGCCTCTGGCGAGGTTACCGGATGAGGTACATCGGTAACATCTCCGATGCGGAGTCCCGCCTCCCAGTAACTGCCGTAAATGAATGTATGACCGTAACGCGGGTCATTTTGGTCTTCACCGGGCCACGTTTGAACGGTCATGTCGTGAATGTAAATCCAGCCTCCACGCGTTGTCTCCCAAGCAACTTCGTATTCGCCAACCTTGACCACGGTATGGCCAAGTCCTGCCCCAGGAACGCCTTGCAAATTACGTGCGGCTGATCCGTCCAAATTCAAGTGAGCGATGGTCACTCCACCGCACGCTTCGCCAATAGCGTCGTTGCATTGATTGTAATCGGGATTTGCTACAAAGAGGTACCATTCACCGTTGATCATGTGGGTGTACAAATTATGCGGGCCGCTGGGGTGGTCAATGTCGTACCACGAGTCAATCCAAGTTGGATTCGTTTTGTCGGTAACGTCGATGACCACAACGGATACCTGGCTGGGTTCGCTCCACTCACCGACGTTGGGGTCGGAATTGCCAGGGTCGACGAGTTGGTTCTGTTGAATGATGTATTCCCGGCCGTTGTATTCCAGATATTTAACGTCCAGAACCTGGGTGTTAGGGTCTTTGAAAACGCCAACGACTTCTGTGTTTTCAGGGTCGGTAACATCAACAATGTGCATGTCGTTCCAGCCTGCTAGGTAAGCATAAGTTCTGCCGTCGGGTGTTGTTGCTACTTGGACTTCGGCGTTTCCAGGAGTTGAAAGAGCGTTGTAATCGAGGAGTTCCATGTTGTCGGTGCCTGCAATGTGCTGTGATGCATTGCTGTGGTCGTGGCCTTCGTATTGGAACAGTGGATCGCCGCTCGAAGTCAAGAGTGCATTCCCTTCCTCGGTGATTTCTTCATCGCCAAGAAGAAGGCTTGTCATGGATGCTAAAAAAAGTAGAAGAAAAATACCTAACGCTATTTCTTTCCCGTTCATGTATGTCTCATCGGGTTCGTCCGTTTGGTCTTTATGACTTGGTGGGTGTCGGTGGTCATGGGCAAAGAGTGGATGGGGGTTGCTGTTGCCGCCCTCTTAGTTGCAGTTTTATCCTCAAGTCCTGTTCATGCACACGAGCAGCAAACCCTGACGATTATTCTCAATGATGAGGGTGCGGTGGTCGGAAATATTTCGGACTCTGCTTTTGTTCAAGGAAATGCTGTATGGTTCAAAATGCACGATACGACTGAAAATGCTACCATGCAGATCGGTATTGATTTGAACGCCGATGGTGTTCTTAATGCTTCAGTGGACTTCATTTCATCAACCATTGTAGAGTCGTGTGACTTGGACGATAATGGCTCATTAATCGATGAAACATGTGAAGTCTCTGCAATCTATGCTTTCCCGTCAAATGCTACGGTTGGAACATATCAATACTGGGTCATGAGGGACGTCAACAACATGACCACGAATTGGACGTATGAAATTCAGGTGTTCGAAGACATTCATGATGATGGGGGGCCTTCTCCAGGCGATTGCTTCGGTGCTGGCTGTGATGATGTTCTTGTGGATGCTTTGGATGAAGGTGAGGGTGCAAGCGACGGTTTTTCTCAAGATGATTTGGTGAAATTAACCGCCGCCATCGCTGGAATTGCAGTCGTTTTCCTTACGCGTTCAATACTGCGTGAACGAAACGTGGAGTACGAGCCCAAACGATTTGAAGAGGAATGAATCAACCTTCGATGAGAGGGCATTGTACATCGTCCACGATTTCAATGATATGATTTGAAAACAGATTTCGTTTGTTCTTTATTCTCAAGTGAGAGGGTTGGCCTTTGCTTTTGTTTCGCATGTTCTCATGTTTACATTGGTCCTGTTCCTCTATCAAAGAATCGGTCCGTAGAAGCGCAGGACTTGAGAAGGTGAACCGTTACGCAAGGTCATGGTGGGTATCCGTGTCAGCCAAGCATGCTTTCTGGTTTTGCTTATGATTTCTGCACCACTCTCCGGGTGTTTTGGTGAAGATGACTCCGGTGGGCTCGTCGCAGCTTCTGATGTAACCATCACTCCAAAGGTTCTCGTGGGTGGCTCCTTTCAACCCGTGACCGTTGCTGCAGGTGAAGACATGTCTGTATTCCTTCCATATCTTGTCATTGATGAAGAGACTGGATATGTCGCAAACTCAACCGTTTTAGATTTGAGAAAGGGCGATTCGGTGCAACTTTCTCTCCTTGCGCCACCAAGAGCAGGTCTTGCCGTTGCTCTTCTTGGTGAATATGGACGCGACTCTTGGCCTATTAGAGATGCAAATGAGTCGTGGGCGTCTTGGTTCTCCGACGGCGGTCATTTGAGTGCCGATGGTGGTGCTGTAAAGCGAAGCGGTAACGGGACGGGGTTGTTTAATGCAAGTTCCACAACTGGCGGAGCCGCTAATATCGTGACCCTTGTTGTTGAGCGTCCAAACGCTCCTGCTTACAGTTCTGATGAAGGTGGGCGTCACTCAACCGGTCTTGTCAGCGGTCGAACCACGTACAATTATCTCCATCACATCACCGATGAAACGCCAGACCCTCTGGACCTGACCGATGGTGCTGTTGGGTACTTGAATCGGTGGGCTGGACAGGGGAATACCGCCTATGAAGCGGGTGCTGTCTATCTTATTGACAAGTTGGAATCGTTCGGGCTGATGGTTGACACACAGCGCTTTGAATTCACTGATGTATTCGGCAATCAGAATCCAGAATCGTACAACATCTGTGGGTTTCGCTATGGTAGTGAAGTTCCAAATGAATGGATGGTGTTCGGCGCTCACTTTGATGTTGCCCCCCCTGCAAATGTTTTGCTGGTTGACCCTCACATTACCGGAACCCGAACCTACGGCACTGGTGTTGGAGCCTACGATAATTCAGCGGGCACAAGCATGGTATTGACCGTCGCTGAAGCGATGTCTGGCTACGATACTCGGCGAACAATGGTGTTCTGCTTTTGGTCGGGTGAAGAAGGTGGAAAGCGTGGTAGTGATTACTGGACTGATTATTACGTCAAAGAGGACAATCCCGATGTTACTGTTACCAATTACATCAACCTGGATATGGCGGGCGTGAATTGGCCCGGTGGCGGCGGCGCCCCTCACGGCGACCCTGCAACTGAGATCGACCCGGATGGCTATCCTAAGGATGAGGAAGTTTGGCCAATGCGGGTTTATCTTGGCCCGTCCCTCGATCACGACGTCATCAACCAACCGGAAATGGTTGGGCTCACGCTTTGGATCGGAGCAGATGCGATCGGTGTGGAGCAGCAACAGAGTGTTTTGGTTGGTGAAGGATTTGCAGAAGATACCTGGAAGGTTGACGATTGGCTGGAGCGAGGAAAGCCTGAGATTGTGGTTTACGAAGATGTTACCGCTCGTTCTGACCATGCGAGTTTCCAAGCGAACCTGGGCACGGTGACGTTAGGCTTCGGCGGTCTTGTTGACGGTTATTGGTGCTATCACCAAACCTGTGATACTCTCGAGGAGATGGAAATTTGGATGGACACCACTGGAAAGGGGTACGGCGAAGAACATTCAGGAACTTCAAACCTTGTTGACAGTCTTGACATCATCACGTGGTGGGCTGCGTACAGTTTCTTCCACCTGGATGAGAAGCCCGTTACCAACGCTTACCTTTGATTCATCGAATCAAGTTTGAAACCGGTCCCGCAACGGTCAACAGCAACCCTGTGGGCGTCCAATATCCAAGGAACATGGTGAGCAAAGGAACGGCAAAGATGAGGATGACAACGTAGAATGCGGTCTCGTTCCAATCTTTGACCTTCAGCCCATCAAGGGGTCCAAACGGCAACATGTTGAACAACCCCAAGAAGAGATTTGCACCAAGCCAATACACGCCAACATCGATGATCATGGCTTGCCACACAAGACTACCATCAAGCAAATACCCTTGTCCAAATCCTTGAGTTGTGATTCCGGTTGGAAGAGTTTCAAACGCTCCTGACAAACCAAGTACGATGCCCCACAGTGGAATACCGATGATGAAAAGGCCGAGGTTGGTCAATGGCCCAGCGACGGCAATGTGCCCGTTTTGTCGCCGAGTCACCATTCCCGCAACCATAACTGCCCCCGGTGCCATGAAGAGAAAGCCGAGAAGGAGGGCGAGGAATATGCCCATCTGCAATCCTTTGGGGTCGGCTCTGAATTCTGCCCAGCAACCGTTCTTCTTGGCTACCAGTTTGTGACCGATTTCATGAAGGAGGAAGGCCGGCCCAATGGCCACAAACATCACCGGCATCGAGAGTAAAAGGTAGACCGTCCATTTGGTGAGGCCGAGAGAACCCAGTCCTGATATGCCCCCCACAGACATGAAGCCGAGTGCGAGAGTAAACGCGCCCATGGCTTGGCGCAAGTGTGCTTTTTCTTCCTTACTGAAATGCCACAGTGGGCCTGCATGGTGTGCTGGCGGTCGCCACTGGGACTGGCCAAAGAATTGTGCAAACGCAGGTGGTAGTTGGCTTCCGGGTGATTTCGTGTCGAAATGAATGGTTCCTTGGTCATCGGTGCGCTGGTGGATGTGTCGGACTCGAGATGTTGAGTTGTATGATGAGGAAAACGGATCGTCATCAATGAGGTCGGCTCTTGAATCTCTGCGCCTCATGAAGGATGGTTGATGCCGTTCACTTTGAATCCTCGTGTCCGAGGGTTCATGTGGTTGAGAGGTTTCGTCCTGATTGCGATTCTCATGTCAATGCCACGCAAAGCGATGAAGGAGCTTGGGTTCCAGGCTTGCTGTTTGTGGTGCGACGCCCCGGATGATGCAGGTGCGACGCGCTGTGGCCCCTGTATTAATCACCACAGGAACGTGAGGGAAACCATTGCAGCAAGTCCGCCAGATGACCCTTTGTTCCAGTTAGCGAAGGAAATCATGGCGTTTGCGGCCTCCCCTCATCGCCACGACCACGATGAAGTCCACGGTGGTATTTTACGAGAACAGCAGCGGTTGGCTGCGGGATTACAAGAACCTGTTCCGCTCCCAACGTCAGAAGAAGTTGGAGATTTGTTCGCACAACAGAAGACTGTGAATAAGGAAAGTCTCATCCAACAAATCGGCAATAAGAATCCATGGAAGGACCGTGCTCCTTCAGTTGAAGTTGCTCGTATTTTAGGCCAAGAGGCTTGGGACAGTGATGCGTTGGCCGAGGACGCAAACTACGGTGCAAGAACGGTTCCTAGTGTCCCTATTCAGCCGGTCAACCGAGAGGAGCGGCTTGGAGAAGATACGGCGCTAACCGACCGCGTTCAAGCAGCTGCCCAAACATCTTCCATGGACGATGAAGCCGCTGAAATCTTTGAAGAAATTGAGTTTAAGCGTCGGCAAAGTGAACGTAAAGAACTGAAATCTACTTTGAGCGACATCAAAAAATTAGTTGATGACGATTTGGAATTCTGATCAGCGTTCTTCCATCATCGGTTGGCGTACTCGTTCTGGAAGGTGGAGGTTGTAACTCACGCGCTGTGTACCTTTTCCTTTTGATTTCTTGCCTAGGATTTGAATATGGCCTATTTCCTTTAGATTGGATACGTGGGTTCCAGCACACGGGCACATGTCGACCTGTTTCCCGATTTGAACGACGCGTAAATCCTTGACCGACGCGGGCAGAAGGTCCATATTGGTTCGTTCGGGGGGCATGATGTCATTGATTTGTCCCCGTGTCATTACAGAATCGGTGACTTCAAGGCCCTCGTCAATTCTAAGATTGACTGCCTCAGTCATGGTATTCAACATTGATTCATCGAATGAAATTGGGTTAAAATCAATGCGGGACCGGTCGGCATGGATTTGATTTCCAACGGTGCGCGCTCCGTTGAACAATTCATACACCAGCCCGCTAACAAGGTGTTGGGCTGTGTGCATTCGCATGTGCGCATATCGCGTTTCCCAATCAATGGATCCTTTGACTTCGTCTCCTGCAGTCAGTTGGTGGTCTTCTCCTATCGTGTGTTCAACGTTTGTTCGACCCCGAACTTCGGTAACGGACAGTGGGCCATTTGGCCCGTTTAGCGTGCCCGTATCCCAATGTTGACCTCCACCAAGCGGATAGAAGAGGGTTCGATCAAGGACGACTGATGTGTCGGTTGCTTCAATAACGGTGGCCCGGAAATTTTGGAAATAGCCAGCTTCTATGCTTTCCAAATACAACTTCTCGGTTGACATAACCATTCGTAGAAGCGGTCGTTGATGGTATTAACTCTCTGTGGGTTGAAGTTCACCGTGGGAAAAATCTTCGATTTTGTTAGCGTTGCCTTGTTCTGAGCCATCAATAACGATTGAGGGGGTCTTCCATGCTGTGTGAAGTGCGACCGTCGAGCGCCATAGAGCTCGGAAAAAGCCAACTTCTTCATATTCCCAGCCTCGCTCTTCTGCATACTCTTTAACGAGCGGTGATGCTTTTGGAAGATTGAAGTGGGATAGTGCGGGGAGAAGGTGGTGTTCTATTTGGTAGTCAAGTCCAACAAAGAAAAACGAACCGATTGGCCCAAATTTAATCCGACGAGCAGTTTCAATTTGTAAACGCCAGTTCTGGTCGTACTCGGTAATGACGGGACGTCCTGCATGCCCAACGATGAAAATTGCCGTGAGGCATGTACCGACCAATCCCCAGAGGAGGACATAGAAACCAATCGTTGCCTGCCATGATAGACCAAAGGCAACTGGCAAGACCAACCAGAGGATGAAGTGAACAATGATGAGGGATGTATCAAGAAGCCAAATTTTTGTGATTCGCTTTTTCTTCTTTGATTTGAAAGGTTTTGTGGCGATGTACTTCAATCCGTCAAATCGCATTAAATGGCCAACGAGAAGAGAAATTGGCCAGAACGTCCATCCTTGCAAATAGCGCTGGAAAAACCTACGGACCGGTCCACTGGTCTTGTATTCCTCTTCGCTGAAGGTGAAAGGCCACGAGTGAATGTCTGGATCTTTGTTGATGACGTTCGGATGAGCATGATGTTTTACATTGTGCTTTTCACGCCAGTATTCCATTGAAAGACCTGCGAAAAGCGGGAATACAATGGCGGCAAGTGATGTGTTTCCCGCCTTGGACTGACAAGCAGAAGAGTGAACGCCTTCGTGGCCAGTCATAGCGAGTGTTGTTGAAAACAACGCTGTGATTGGAATAAGTAGAAGTCCAAATTTGAGCGGGAGATAGATGTGGGCGCTGTACAATATCCCGACAATTCCAAGGAGAGAGATGACCTTGGCCCAGGACTTTGCCGTAGGTTTGTCGAGTAGATTTTTCTCCTGAAGTTTTTTTCTTAAATCTGCCATTGGATGTGTTGCCATAGACTGTTCCCCCATCAGACGCTAAGTGTCTTCAAAACCAATGGCCGCGTCCTTCACCTATCAAAGTGGTGTTGCTAACTACACTAATTATTCAATTCCGATGAAATTATGTAAAAATTCAGTGGTCTTTTGATACATTGCATCAAAGGAAACGTTGGCTTTGTCTTTGGGTAAAGAGATTCTAATTTCTTCAATATAGCCTTCCTTTGGAGTCCAATGCTCGTCACTGTTCCACCACAATTCGGTCAAATTATCACTGCGTGGAAGAATGAGTTCTGGACTGAGCGGTACGGGTGATGGAAGATGTTGGTGACTCAGGATTCCACCAAACCAAGAAATAGAATGTTCAAAGGGATATTGTGTTGTGTGATCGGGGTTGATCAAGTGTTGAAGACCCCCTGGTTTCTGGTTTGATGTTTGAGTGTTGATGAGGCGGTCAAAAGAAAAGATAGAGGGTTGTGATGTTTCATTTGAAGACGTTTCCACAACAATGTGTTCTCCGTCTTGGCTGGTCTGAAGAATTCGAGTTCGAGTTCGAAGGGATACTCCTCGTTGAGCGGCGACGATAGTAAGATGTTTCATGAGCCATTCCCAACGCATACCCCAGCCGTCTGCGCACGCTTTGAACATCAGGAACGAACGTTGTTCTTTGGTGAGAAAGATATCGAGTAAATCTGGATTGATGATGAAGCCTGGATGCCATGCTGGTGTTCCTATTTCCGCATCCAATTCAAAAACCGTGATTTCGTGATCTGATGCTAGTTGAAGGGAAATAAGAATTCCCTCGAGACTACCGCCGATGATTCCTATGTTCATATTAATCAACTGTTGATTGAAGCTCTAAGGCAAAAACAGGACATGATGGGATACAAAGTTTACAGTGGGTACAATTTGGCTCGTCGACGTAAATCATTCGGTCCTCAAGGGTGAGTACGTTCACTGGACATAATGCGATGCAAGCACCGCAGCCAAAGCACCGATCCTCCCGGACGACAAATTCCTTGTCAGGTTCTCGTCCCATAACCTGTGGAAGTGATGGTGATTGAAGGACTCTTCGCCCTGCAGTGGTTCTCAAATATCTTTTTTTAACCTGGAAATGAGGTCATGCAATGACACCCCCTTATTTCCACTGGAGAGGATGAACGGGTTCACACGAATACGGAGAAAGAGAAGAGAGAAAGAGAATACGAAGAAAGCCCGTTGATATTGGTCGCGAGAAGTTAATCAACATAGTGGTAAAAAGAAATGAAAAAATTATCTTAGTTCTTCAAAAATATGCTCCAATGGAAATGGAGGGGTGTCCACCCACACCTTCTTCAAAAATGACCTCGACCCTTAACCATGGTCTTCTATTCTGCGGGACGGACAACAACTTATCCTGATGAACCTCCAAAAGACGGATTTCGCTTTCATTATCTTGGCGGAGGCGATGAAGTAGGGAACGTGGGGATCGTCATGGAAGACCCAGATGGGGTCCGACTGTTGCTCGATTATGGATTAGCTCCAACAACACCTCCACGTTACCCTTCTGAAGCACCACTCGTTCATGATGCTGTTATCACCCATTCTCACATTGACCATCTCGGGATGGCTCCATGGTTGTGCGCAAATCATCAAACCCGCCTTCATGGAACTCCCCTGACTGCACATATCTCAGACATGATGTGGAGGGATTGCTACAAAGTGAGTTCTATCGAACGGTATCCACTTGCGTGGGACAAACGTGACATCGATACGGCTCTTGCTTCTTGGCATGTCCATGAATTCGATCAACCTTGGAAGCACCATTCTTGGACGCTTACATTACGACGGGCAGGACATATTCCTGGAGCAGCCATGCTTGAAATTGAAACCCCCCAGCATCGCGTGCTCCTCACCGGTGATTTTGATACACGCGACTCGCCTCTTGTCAAGGGAGCGGAACCGATCAAGACCGACATTTTGTTTGTTGAAGGAACGTATGGCGGAAGAGACCATCCAGAAACGAAGGTTGAAGTTGAACGTTTCATCACATCAGTGGCAGAAGTGGTCAAGCGAGGAGGAACCGTTCTCATTCCAGCTTTTGCAAACGGCAGAACACAAGACGTTGTTATGCTGCTCCATCGGCACCTCCCTCATCTCGATGTTCACGTTGACGGGATGGGAAAACGAGTCGCTAAAATTCATCTTGAGCACAGCGGGTTCCTCCGAGATTCAAATGAATTGGAACAGGCATGGAGGTGGGTCAAGCGCGTGGGAAGTAAATCCGACAAAAAGAAAGCATTGAACGGCAATGTCATTGTCTCCACATCCGGTATGCTTTCGGGAGGCCCGGCTTTGTGGTACTTGAATCGCCTTCGTGAAGATCGAAGAAATGCGATTTTCTTCACCGGGTATCAAGCGAAAGATACCGGAGGACGTTCCCTTATGGATACGGGCCGTCTTGAAATTTATGGGAAGCCGGCTGAAATCGACCTTGAATGGAAACAATTCTCGTTTTCCACCCATGCAGGACATAAAGAAATTCTTGAGTTTGCAAAGGCATGCGAAGCAAAACACGTTGTCGTCTACCATACCGACCCGAACCACGCCCGCCCACCTCTTGTTGAAGCATTGGAAGCTCAGGGTCATACGGTTCATGAACCAGTCAACGGAGTCTCCGGTCATATTTCGTGAAGAATTACGCCGAAGTCATTGAATACATCAACACCCAGCGCTACACGATACCCATGGCGGCAAAGACACCACCAGGCAAAAAGAAAGGTAAGCGAAAGCGCAAGATGCGTCTTTCACTCAAACAAAAGAAACTGAATGCTTCTTCAGACAAGTATTCGGATTCACTCGGTTGGTCACAAGATGTCGGTCGTACTCTGAACGAACCGACCGCGCCCAAAGCACCCGAGACCCTGAAAGTCCAGTGCGAATCATGCGGTTCTATGCTTAAAATTCCGAAGCCAAAGCGCTCAAAATACAGCGTTACTTGCAGTTATCCGGAATGTGGCAACGTCATGAAGTTCGATTGAAATGAGGCAAGGACCGACTCTTCTCGTCCTTCTTCTCCTCACGTCGCTCTGCTCGGGTTGTTTATCGTTTGATCACGATGAAAGCAAGACCATTCGCCTTGCTACAACGACATCGATGCGTGACTCGGGATTGCTTGATCTCCTCATCGATGACTTTCAAAGAACTTCAGACTATACTGTAGAGTATGTGGCGGTTGGAACAGGTGCCGCCCTCGTTTTGGGGGAAAA
>DAVD01000044.1 GCA_002505405.1 Candidatus Poseidonia alphae
GATGATGCAAGGAAGCAACATCAACTGGGCCAACCTAAAGGTCCAAATTGAAGTGGACAACAAAGCACCTGTTACCTGTGACAACCCAGGACAGGACTCTGGCGCTGTTTGCGTGTTGGTGCCTTTCGAAGGTGATGGCGGCCAATTCTGGTCTGTTGGTGACGGTGTTACCATCCAAGAAAGCGGACAAGACCTTTGCGCTACTTCGTGTACCATTGACGTGACCATCACGGACACCCGTGAAGGAACGGTCATTGCCGCTATCAATAACATACAAGCTGAAGCAGACCAAGCGTGAAGTTGGAGGCTCGTTCTGCCCTTGATTTCTTTAATGGCGGGCGACTGGCGATAGCATGGGCGATGCAAACGAGCTTGTTCCGGTGCTGAACAAAGAAGACGGTACGCCGTTCAAAACAGCGGTTCTGATCCCAACCATCAACAATGCTGACGAACTTGATATCGTTCTTGGTCGCTTAGGGAAACAGACCTATCCGCATTTCGAAATCATCATCTCGGATTCTAAATCAAAAGACCACACCAAGGACGTCTGCGAAAAGCACGGTGCAACATGGATTGAAGACCCATCACGTAACCGTGCTGACGCATGCAACTTCGCACTCAACCAAATGGACCATGATTTGGTTCTCTTCACCGACGACGATACCGTCCCACCCCTCGATTGGGTTGAGAAATTGATTCGCTGGTTTGACAATCCAGAAGTCGGTGCAGTCGGAGGCCCCAACTTCGCCCCTGATGACGACCCCTTTGGAGCAAAGTGTGCTGACGTCGCTTTTTGTACGAAGTTCATGACGGCTGGAACCCGCTACGGCGCCCAACCAAAAGGTGAACTCGTCCCCATCACGCACAATCCAGGTGTCAATTGTGCCCACCGAATGGCGAACCTGAGAGAAGTCGGTTTCTTTGAAGAAGGCTGCATTGGAGCAGAAGACGTCGTCCTGGACGCGAAGATTCAACGAGCAGGCCACAAACTGTTCATCGACCCCTCAAACGTGATGCCACATCGCCGCCGACGCCCGTTTAAGCCGTACATGAAGCAGATGCGTAATTACGGATACACCCGCATGGTCGCCAACAAACGCTGGCCAGAAATCTCTGCATGGTCGCACACCGCCATCGGATTCTTCCCAGCAATTGTCGTTGCAGCCGTTCTCGCAATGATTTACGGGGCTGCAACCGGTGGAGCAGAAGCAGACCTGTGGTTTTCATTGGATGGTGCGTGGGACATCTCCCGCATCGCCTTCCACATCCCGCTGGGCTTGATGTGCTTCTACATCGGAATCTCATGGCTCGGCGCTGCTATCGGCACTTCACCTCACCGCTCAGTTGGAACGGTCTTCCTCGCTCCGCTCTTTGTTTTCCTCGCCCAGTGGGCATACGGACAAGGCGTCATCAAAGCATGGCGTGAAATCCGTCGCACAGGCGGACGGGCGGGCGAAGGCGCTCAAATCGATGACCGTGTACGCACGGCCTGAACATCTCGGCCAAGTGCAGCAACTTCAGAAACTCCGCCAACCGTCTTGGTTCAAGGCAGAACCTCTATTTGTTGAGCAGATGAATTCGAGACCATGGGCAGAGCATCACTTGCTGAACGCATCTCCGCCCTGGACACCCCTGAAGAGATTGAAGATGTAGAAGCAATTTGGCGCTCATTACGCCCGATTTTAATCCTCGCCCGAATCGTTTTGATCCTCCTCATCATCCTCGTCGGAGAAATGTTTGACGACGTATACATCAAGGGACTTACCGTAGGGATTTGGGCCATGATCGCAGGCATACCTCTGTTTGTCTTGATGTCACTCGGCCTTCTGTTTGGAGACCGCTACAATTCAGAGGAAGAGGAAAACACGGCGTAAATTTAGTCCCAAGAGACGAACAGTGAAATAAGCACAACTGGTGTTCGTTACCATGCGAAAGCACGGGTTTGCACTTCTCCTCGTGTTTTTGCTAACAAGCGCTGTATTTGCCCCAGTGGACGGATACAAGACTGGGAAATACAATTCATCCTCAGGATGCAGCTGCCACACCTCCTCAAACACGCTTACACCGACCCTCTCAGGCCAGCCAGCAGAATACATTCCGGGGACCACCTACCCCCTTTCGATAGGGATTTCTACAATTCATACAGGAGGCGGATTTTCGCTTGAGGCGTCAGACGGGACCTTCTCCAATCCAGCCTCAAACACTCAAGTCATCACCGACGGTTCATCAGCCACGCATACAACATGGACCGACACCTCGTGGGGCGTTGATTGGACTGCTCCCGCTGCGGGCACTGGAACCGCCACCCTCTCGCTCGCCGTATTGGGGGCCAACGGACAACAAAACAAAGCAGGGGATGCTGCTGGAACTGCAAGTTTCTCAATCCCCGAAACGCCCTCAACCAACACCCCTCCGAGCCTTAGCAATCTCACCATTTCTCCCGCAAGCCCCCTAACATCCGACCCATTGGTTGCATCGTACAACTTCAGTGATGCAGAGGGGGATGCTGAAAGCGGCTCAACCTTTTCTTGGAGACTTAACGGAACCATCATGCCCTCGATCACGGGGTCTGAAGTTTCGACTTCATTGACCACTAAACACCAATCCTGGACCGTTGAAGTGACCCCCTCCGATGGCTCCGACGCAGGGCAAAGCGTCACCTCAACGGCAACAACCGTCCTCAATTCGCTCCCATCCGTGTCAACCCCACTCGCCTCAACTTCATCGCCCACTGAAAACATGGACATCACCTACACCTCCGAAATCAGCGACGATGATGGTGACCCGTTGACGGCAGAAAATCAATGGATTCTCAACGGCGCAGCAGTCCCTGAACTGAACAATGCGACAACACTTCCAGCACTCGCTACTCGTGACGGTGATGTTTGGCAGGTTCGTGTTCGTGCAGATGATGGAGAAGGAGTGTCCTCATGGGTCACTTCAGAGGACATCGTCGTTGGAACTGGAACGAATACACCCCCCGTCTCAAGCAACGTGCACATCACTGGCGTTGGTCCTTATTTCACAACGGATGCCCTTTCCCTCTCTTGGGACGAATTCGATGAGAACGGTGACACCATCACTCAACGCTCGGTTCGCTGGTCACGCGACGGTCTGACTCATGCCCCTGCAGATGAACTGTTGACCCTCCCAAGCAACATGACGCTGAAAGATGAATCATGGATTGGAGAAGTACGCTTGTTTGACGGGACGGCCTGGTCGTCTTGGTCGGCTTCACCACCGATAACCATTGTCAATGCCCCTCCGGTGATTACGAGCGCTGCCCTCACCTCGCCCTCATTTTCAGTTGACGATTCGCTTGAACTGGGCTACGAGGCAATTGACGATGACGGCGACACGGTTGAGGTCCAAGAGGTCATTTGGATGCGCAATGGAGTTCCTCTTGAAGGAGAAGACCAATTGACCCTTGATCCATCTCTCTTCGCCCGTGGCGATCTCCTTTCAGCAGAACTCTTTGTTTCGGATTCAGTGAACGAGACAGCATTTCAAACTCCGGCAGTTGAGGTCCTCAACGCTGCGCCGATGGTGAGCATTACGTGGCCGGACGAAGTGAATTCACTGGTCCCGTTAACGCCCATCGTCATCGCAATTGACGGGGACCAGGATGAGACGAGTCTCACGTATTCATGGTTCAAGAACGGTTTTCGAGACAGCGGCATGGACGGGATGTCGGTGCTGTCTCAACAGCGTATGGAACCCGGTCAAGAATGGAAACTTGTTGTCACTGCTAACGATGGAACGACCAACAGCACCCCGGTTGAGCGTTCAATCACGATCAAAAATACAACGCCACGCGCCGACATAAGATTTGTATCAACCGACACATGGACGGGAGAGGCCGTGCACCTCAGTGCGGACGAATCCTTTGACATCGACAGTCAAATCACTGAATTCCTATGGTCGTGGGCAGAGAGCACGGCGAATGGAGAAACGCTTTCCTTCGTTCTTGAACAGAACACCCAAGTTACACTTACCGTATACGATGAACACGGAGGAGAAAACACCACGGAAATCGACATCATTCCTCAGGCCGGACCTCAAGTCAGTGGCTTCGAGACAATCGTCAATGAGGGCAAGGTCGCTCTGTCATGGAACTGGAACGGAGGCACGGTCCAATACGACGTTTGGAGGAACGGAGAACGCATCGGCACTGTAAACGCAACGCAATTTACAGATTCACCACCACTGACCGGGACCAACATCTATCACATTGAGCCCTTCAATGAGGAGCGTACGTTCATCGCAGGCTCTTCAATACGTTCGGTTGAGGTCGAACTTCCAACCATAGAAGCGCGTCAGGCCTCTCAATCAGCAGGGACTGCGCTGGGCATCCTCGTGCTTTTCGCCAGCATTGCTGTTTTTGTCCCGCATCATCTGAAAAGAGGTGAGGATCCATGAACCGGCCCGCATTGACGCTCTTGCTCGCAGTACTCTTGCTTGCACCAAGCATTGGCTCGGCTAACCCCAGCGGTGTTGGAGGCGGGGAATTTGATGCTCAGTGTGGCGGTGCCTGCCACGGCGACGCCGATATGAATCGAAGTTCAAATGCAGTCATTTCCATTTCCGCACCTGATGCTGTTTACGAAGGATTGCTCACCAGTGTCACCGTTCACATAGAATCCATTCAAACCACTCAAACCGGCCTTCTTGGCGTCTTTTTGCTCAGTGACCTTACCGGGGCCCAAGACACCCCTGCTGATGCGGGATGGGACATCGTATCCAACAGCGAAGGAGAGGCGTTCAATTATCTTGAGACAACGGTTCCAGCAGGAACCACTTCAGTCGACATCACATGGACATTGAAAGCACCCCCTGTGGGAACGTACACGCTCTTCGGGGCCATACACCATGGAAATGACAATGGAGATGAAGCGCCGTATTTCGGTGTCAGCCAAACACCGTTATCCATCAGCGTTCTTGAAGTTCCTGAAAACTTGCCGCGCCTTGCCGATTCATTCAGCCCTCCAACCCAACGTGACATCGGCGAACTAACAACAATAACGGCACCAACAGAATTTGTTACTGACCTGGAGGTTGAATGGCGGATGAACGGTGGAGAGACGACCGTCCTGAACGCTACCGAAATGGAGGACAATACTTGGAGGTTTGAATTGCCGACATCAATTCAACCAAGCATGATCGAATGGCGGGTGATTTTAGCAGGAGAAGGGCCAAACCAGACCAGTCCGTGGTTCCAACTTCGTAGTGATGAACCGTCCTGGGCAGTTGACAACACCTTGGTATACGGGCAATCGATTGCAATACTCGTTGCTCTCATGGCAGGATTCATGGCTTTGCAAACCACCTTGAGTCGGACAACGGCAGAGAAGGAGCGTCCTGAACTCATCATCTCTTCTGGAGGTGAATCATGATGGTATCCTCAAACACCTTCCACGTGGTGACCACTGAACTTACCGTTGGCTCATTTGCAATGGCCGGCCTCTGTTTCATGCTTGCAGGATTAGCATGCCGGGATGTTTTCGGGCTCAGGTCAAAGCTCTCAGCCCTTGACACGGTGGCTCATGCCGTTCTTTTGTTCGGCCTTGTCGCCATGCCGTTCGCCATCTTCAGCGGGATTCAATCCGGACCACAGAGTGATATCAACCACCCCCTTTTGGTGAACAAAATGCTCCTTTCCACCGCTTCGCTAGGGCTCGCCATCGGGGTACTTGTGACCCGTCGCAGCATCGGAATGAAGATATGGGAACAGGCTTACACTCGAGACATACAAGCTCTCGGCGGCATGGCATCATCAGGACTTATTCTCCTCACAGCATCAATTGGCGGAACGTATTCGAGAGGAGAATCACTTCTCGACATCTTTCATCTACCGTACGAAACGGTCCCTCTCATGCCGCTATGGATGTCAGCAATGGTCCTTGTCATTGCATTAGCGAATCTCCGAACTGCATGGCAAAAAGCTTGATGATGACACAACGTGACCTCGCATTCGCAAGGATAGGTGTTCAACTGAACCGTGATGTCGCTTATCCGTTCAAAACGGTTGAGAGGTTCAAAGGCCGGCCATATCACCGGTTTGGATCGTCCATTGGCTGGCGTAAACCCCACCGGATTCAACAAGGTTGTCGTGTTGACCGCGCTCAACAACTGCTCCATCGACCATTGACAGAATCTCGTTTGCATTGCGGATGGTACTGAGGCGATGCGCTACAGCAATGGTTGCACGCTCGGTTCCCGAAGACAACAAATTTTCCTGAATGCGGCGTTCGGTCTCTGCATCAAGGGCGCTGCTTGCCTCGTCCAAAATCAAGAGGCTAGGATTCTTGAGAAGGGCCCTTGCAAGAGAAATACGGGCCCGCTGGCCACCGCTGAGTTTAGCCCCACGGTCGCCAACCATAGTGTCAAGTCCGTCCTCGAGGTCTTGAACAAACTCCCAAGCACCCGCCAAGGAGAGCGCCTTCTTCAGTTCTTCATCACTCGCCTTTTGATTGTAGATGACGTTGTCACTTACCGTCCCGTAGAAGAGGAACGGGTCTTGGCTTACGAAGCCCATTGCTTCACGGACGGAATCAAGGGTAAAGTCGGTGATCGGACGCCCGTTCACCAACACTTGCCCGTTGTCAGGAGTGTAGTATCGCATGAGAAGTTTCAGGATGGTCGTTTTACCTGCACCAGTGTGCCCCATAACGCCCAAAAATTCACCACCAGAAACCTTGAATGAGATTCCATTCAATACTTTGATGCTGGTGTTTGGGTAGGTAAAGAACACGTCTTTGAATTCAATGGTACGAATCGGTTCACCAAGTTCTTCTGCACCTTCCACGTCGATAATTTTCGGTTCAAGGTCAATCGCTGCGAAAACACGTCGTGCAGCCGCTTCGCCGCGTTGCAGTTGATTCACCAAGATACCAAAAATGAACATGGGCATGGTCATTCGTGTACTGATGAGGAGGAAGGTCACAAGTTGTCCTGTGGTGATTTCATTCTGCCCAGCAAGGTAACCGCCTGCTGTGACGAGAAGGCCAAATGCAACCCCTGCAACAGCGTAAATCATTGGAACGAAGCGGTTTCTGTCCTTGCTCGCACCCATGGCTTGGTCGCGATAGGTTCCCGAGTCACGAGAAACACGGTCGGCCTCCCATTCTTGGGCGTTGTAGGCTTGTACGACAGAGATGCCTGAAACGAGATTTTCAAGCACGGCGTTGATGTCTCCAGTCGACTCCCGTTGCTTGCGGTATTTGCGCTGGACTCGAGTTGAAAACCAATACACTCCTGGGACAATGAGAAACAACGGGGCAAACAGTACCGCAGCGAGTTTCCACGACATGAGCACCAGAATGATGAACGCCGTCAGGAAGGTCACTGTAATACGGATAATTGAGGTGGATGAGTCGGAAACAACGTCTTCAAGTTGGTTTACATCGCTGGAAAGAACCGACATGATTTGTCCGGTTTGCCGAAGGTCGTAGTACGACGCTTCCATGTTGATGAGGGAGCGTGTAGCGTCCATTCGCAGGTCGTGTTGGATGTTGTAGCCAAGTGTCTGCCAAGCGTATTCGGAAATCCCTTGAAACACAGCAAGACACAAGAAACCGAAGAAGACGAGAAATCCGTAGCCCACAGCAGCACTCCCTGGGATCAGTGTGACTGCATCTTGAACAACTTGAGGGCCCGCCAAGGCATCAGTGGTGAAGTAGTCAACTGCAAACCCGATGGCGACGAAGGGCATCAAATCAAAGAAACGGGCTGCTGCATTTGCAAAAATACCGGTCATGACACGCTTTGGGTACTTCTTTGCATAGGGGACAACTCTCCAAACTTGTTTCCCGAGAACCTGTGTGTCCTCGTTGATGCCTTCGGGGTCCATCACATCGCCATTGCCGCTCGTTTGTTTTTTCATTAACTTCCCTCGCGTCACATTCCTCCGGCCTCGCTTGCTGTTCTTGAACCCTCGGTCTTCGGTGCGATACCTCGACGAACCATGATGGCCCTGGAATGCAATCTTTGATGAGGTACCCCCGCGTGGTTCAACTATGCTGACCCGAACTCAAAGGCTCTCGACTCTCCTCATGGCTCTCATGTTTTTGCAGGTTTTAGCCCCAATCGCATTGGCTTCGGCCGGGTCCACGTCTTCATTTAATACGGCAACAGATGCCGAAATTGAATCGCTCCAGCAACTGGGCATTTCTCCCGCAGCAGACGCAGAGCACGGTTGGCTGGCCTCGCAAAACGGGGTTTCGTCGACTCATCTCCTCCACAGAGATGTAACCATGATCGCTCCTGATGATTGGACCGATGCCACCGGTGGCCAGACCCTCAACGGTTTCCACATACTGAGCCATTCCTATCCGGTCCCCTCTTCATGGTTCGGAGCGCTGGACGCTGCAGGCATTTCCTGCCATTCATTCCTACCGCCTGCAGCATTCCATTGCGACGTCAACGGTAAAACCCCAGAACAACTTGGGGCCTTGGATGTTCAAGGGATCGCTGTCATGGACGCCACAGACAAGGTCCAAACCAACCTTGTGTTAGGCCTTCTCGGCCTCGAAACCACCTATGAGAATCCCTTCATAAACCAGGCCGGGGGGATCGTCAACGTGGTGTTGTCGGGTACAAGCCTTCCCGAAAACATCGGACAGCAAGATGGTATCAGCGTGGACACTCACAACGGTCGATTCTCCACCATGGCCATCGATACAACAGGACTCGCTTGGTTGGCTCAACACCATGAAATTGAATGGATTGAAGCCAAGCCCGTCTTTGAAATCCTCAATACCGAAGGCATTGAAGTGATGCACGTGGATGACCTTTGGGATGGAACAACCATGAGCAACATTGACAGCAGTTGGAGCGGCCTTGATGGAAGCGGAATCATCGTCACCGTTGCCGATACAGGATTGGATAACGGAATCAACAATTCCGCTATGCATCCCGACTTTAAGGACCACATCAAAGGCATTCTCTCCTTCCCGCCTCCCCCATCAACCTGTACTTACTACGGCCTTAGTCCGTGTGGAGACAGCGCTGAAGACTTCCACGGCCACGGTACACACGTCGCTGGATCTGTGCTTGGGGACGGAACACACAGCAACGGTGGAATCGTAGGGGCTGCCAGCGAATCACAGTTGCTGTTCCATGCGATAGCTACCACCCAAGGAGGAGAGGAAAAACTTCTCGGAATCCCCAACGATTTGGACGACCTGTTCAGCCTTGCTTGGGACAACGGCAGTCGAATTCACACGAACTCCTGGGGCTCGGCAGAAAATGGCGCATACACGACCTCGTCCATGCAAGCGGACAGCAGTGCAAGAACCTACGATGAGTTGGTCATTCTTTTCGCCGCAGCAAATGAAGGCGTTGACGTAAACAGCGACGGTGAAATTGACCTTGATTCTCTTGGTTCACCGGCTTCAGCAAAGAACGTCATCACCGTCGGAGCATCTGAAAACAACCGTGGGAACCTCAATTATCTGTGGGGGAGCACAGACTACGGTTCGCCAATTTCTACCGACAAACTTGCAGATAATCCAGATGGAATGGCTGCGTTTTCATCCAGGGGCCCTACCGATGACAACCGACTCAAACCGGACATATCCGCCCCTGGCACCTTTATCCTGTCCACTAAATCTCGCAGCACATCCGATACAGGGTGGCTCCCATACAACGCATCTTACACCTACATGGGCGGGACGAGCATGGCAACTCCACTCACCGCTGGGGCAACTGCCCTGCTCCTTGAACACTTGATCGAAAACGTCGGTGAATCCAATCCAACATCGGCTCTCGTAAAAGCAATTTACACTGCAAGCGCTCATGACATGACGGGCCAGTACAGCTCGTCCACGAATGGGGCCGGAGAGGCTGCTCCAAACAACCACGAAGGTTGGGGCCGAGTCAACATGAGCGCAGCCCTCAATACCTCTTGGATTCAAGAGGAATCCGTGACCACAAATGCCGACAGCGGCTGGTCGTTTATTGTCCCCTCAAGCGCTGATGATTTCACCATCTCTCTTTCATGGACCGACCCCGCATCAACACCCACTGCCTCAACCAATCTGGTCAACAATCTTGACCTGGCAGTCAAAGACCCAAGCGGCACATGGACCAACGTCAGCAACAACGTGGACAATCTCCTTGCCGAGAGTTTCAGTTCACCCGCCCAAGGTACGTGGGAAGTCCATATTCTCGGCACGAGCGTCCCCACTGGCCCCCAATTCTTCGCCGTGGCCATGACCGGAAATTACTCTTTGACAAACCTCACCCAAGATGCTGACTTTGACGGCACCATCGACGCAGACGACGACTGTGAAAACGTTGCTGGAACATCAACAGAAGATCGTATTGGTTGTCCAGATACTGACGGTGATGGATACTCAAATCCTGATTCCGGATGGACGGTAAACAATGGTGCAGATGCGTTCTCTTCTGATTCCACCCAGTGGGCGGATGCAGATTACGACGGATACGGAGACAACTCCGCTGGAACTGAGGCTGATGGATGTCCATCACTTGCTGGCAATTCAACCGCAGACCGTTACGGGTGTACCGATGCTGATGGCGACGGATACTCAAACCCAGACTCAGGATGGACCACTTCCAACGGAGCGGATTCATGTGCATCCGTTTCTGGAGCATCGACTCAAGACAGGAATGGATGTGCTGATACAGATTCAGATGGCTATTCCGACCCCGATTCAGGGTGGACGGTCGGAAACGGTGCGGACGCATTCTCATCCGATGCCACACAATGGGCGGATGGTGATGGTGACGGGTACGGTGACAATCCACCACCGGCAACCGACGGCGACCGATGCCCAAGCGTGAGCGGAACGTCAACCAACGATCGATTTGGCTGCACCGATAGCGACGGGGACGGCTATTCTGACCCTGATTCTGGATGGACAACTGGAAACGGTGCAGACGTATTCCCATCCGATGCCTCACAATGGGCGGATGGCGACGGGGACGGGTACGGCGACAACTCTACAGGAACCAATCCCGATGCGTGCCCAGTGCAAGCTGGAACTTCATCTGAAGCTGGCCGCTTGGGCTGCACAGACACGGATGGTGATGGTTATGCTGACCTTGATGATGCATTCCCTACCGAAGTTACTCAGTGGAACGATTCTGATGCTGACGGATACGGAGATGAGGCAAGTGGATTCGAGGGAGATGATTGCCCTTCTTCTGCTGGAGCGTCATCCCGAGACCGGTTTGGATGCTTGGACACCGACGGCGATGGCTCATCCGATGCTGACTCCGGATGGACGATGATGAACGGGGCTGACCTTGACCCGAACGATTCTACCCAATGGGCAGACGCTGATGGCGATACCTTCGGAGACAACCCAAGCGGAACCAATGGCGACAGCTGCCCGAGTGTGGCTGGTACATCAAATCAGGACCGATTTGGATGCCCGGATACCGATGGTGACGGATATTCCAACCCAGATTCGGGATGGACAGAAAACGAAGGCGCTGATGCCTATCCAAGCGACGCTACACGATGGGCCGACTCTGACGGTGATGGATACGATGATGGAATTGACGACGATTGCCCGAGTTTCCCTGGAACATCACTCCATGACCGAAAAGGATGTCCCGACCAAGACGGCGACGGATACTCAGACCCAGACTCAGCATGGACTGTCTCCAGCGGCGCTGACGCTTTCATGAGTGATTCCACCCAATGGAACGATACCGATGCCGATGGCTTTGGTGATGAAGCTCTAGGAAACCTCCCTGATGCTTGCCCGTCTCTGTTCGGGACTTCCTGGCAGAACTCAACTTATGGGTGCCTTGACGGAGACGAAGACGGTTGGGCTGATTCTCAAGACAGTCATCCAGACGAAATATCGCAATGGTCCGATGTTGATGGTGATGGCTATGGAGACAATCCCGGTGGTGTATTTGCTGATGCGTGTGTAAACTCAGCCGGCAATTCAACACTCGGAAATCGATATGGATGCATCGACAACGATGGAGATGGATGGGACAACACACTGGACGCCCTTCCCGACCTCGCTACTCAATGGCTCGACCAGGACGGGGACGGATACGGGGATAACGCAAGCGGTATACAGCCTGATGCTTGTCCTGGCGAAAGTGGAACATCAACCGTTGACCGTTTTGGATGCGATGATGACGACGGGGATGGAGTATCCAATCTAACCGATGCTTTCCCTAACGAAGCATCGCAATGGTCCGATATCGACGGCGATGGCTTTGGAGACAATTCAACAGGGGTGCAGGCTGACGTTTGCCCCAATGTTTCAGGTACCTCAACCATCGACCGAATCGGATGTCTCGACAGCGATACAGATGGTGTATCTGATCCAACCGAAGCCATAGGAAACACCTCCGCATGGAACGTTAGCGATGGCGCTGATGCATTGCCGTTTGAAGTCACTCAAAGTGTCGATACGGATGGCGATGGTTACGGAGAGAATGCTTCAGGATTGAACCCTGATGCATGCCCAACAACGGCTGGAACTTCAACCATCGACCGATACGGCTGTGTCGATGGAGACGGCGACGGTGCTTCTGACGAAAACGACCTGTTCCTCGCTGATGCAACCCAATGGTACGATGCAGATGGAGATGGATTTGGCGACAATGAAATGGGAACGACTGCAGATAATTGTACCGGCACTGCTGGAACATCAACCCTTGACCGCTATGGATGTCCGGACACTGATTCAGATGGAGTGAGCGATGAAAACGATGTATGGCCTGCTGACCCGACACAATGGTTTGACACCGATGGCGACGGATATGGAAACCAACCGGATGGAACCAACGGCGACGCATGTCCAATGGAAAACGGAACGTCAACAGAAGGCGGAAAGAGGGGTTGCCTCGACACAGACGGAGACGGATGGGCCGATGCCGATGATTGGTATCCACTCCAATCAAGTCAGCATTTCGATAGCGATGGCGATGGTTGGGGGGACAATGCGTCGCTTGGAGCATACAAACCGGACCACTGGCCGAACGATGCCCAACGCAATTCCGCAGAAGGAACCATGACATGCACACCAACCAGCATCTCAATCGACCTTGCCGAAAGTTCACGGTTTACGTTTAGTTGTACAGCAAGCACCACCATGACAACCTCCTTCGCAGCCCGTGTGGAATGGCAGGGAACGAACGATGTAATCGGTGACTCTACGACTCAATACCTAACGTTCACCCCATCATCAGGCAACACGCAAACGGTGATGTTCTCCGGAGACGTGCAATCCACTGGAATCCATCAAATTGTTTTGATGTTACGTGAACCAGGAGTCGAAAATCCGATGGAGACCGTCACGGTAACCCTCAAAACAACCGATTCCAATGCCCCAGACACCGTATATTCAGACGATGGAACCTCTTCACTTGCACAGCTTATGGAGCAACCGATGATTCAAGCAGCCAGTGGAATCTTGGTGTTGTTTGTCCTCATGGGAGCATTGATCCTCAGAGGCCGTGGAAAGAACGCACGGTCTGATGTACGGCGAAGAGAGGCTGCGGAAGAGATGATGCTCGCTCGCGGCATTGATTCTTTGCCCTCCTCACGACCGACCTCAGAACGCCGGGTTCGAACCCCACAACCACCTGTGAGGAAAGAACGCGGTGGCTCGATGTTTGAGGATTACAGGCGTAAGTGAACGGCTGAAAACTGAACCGATTCCCTCAAAGAGGAGAGGTTGCTCGGAGGGACGCTACACTGCGGATATGGTGAAGTGGTATCATAGGAGGTTTCCAACCTTTTGTCGTGGGTTCAACTCCCGCTATCCGCACCTTATGGCCCCATTCCAGCCTATGCGTTGGGATTTAACTCCATACAGTTGACATACCTCGCAACAATCAAATGCTAACCAGCACCACGACTGGATGTATCCTAAGCGGTCGCGTCGGTTGTCATCATGAATCTGTTTTTCCTTTGCTTGCTTACCTTGTGGCTCTACCTGCCTGGTTTCTTGGCGAACACGTTTGCTATGATGTGGGGCAAGTGGTTGCCTAAAACCGGATATGGCCCCTGGCCTATCGACGGGGGCAAAGTTTGGAGCGACGGAAATCGCATCCTTGGAGACGGTAAGACCTGGAACGGGCTTATCGGTGGCTCAATGACCTCTGGACTCCTCTGCATGGTCATGGTGGCTGCAGTGGACAATGGCGGCATGGGGACCGTCTTTAACGACGGCTCAACTGTATTTGCATCTCCACTCGCTGGTTCATCAGGAGCATGGTTCGAGGTGGGTGGGACAGGCCTTACAGCATTTATTCTCGGCTCATTCCTTGGTTTTGCTTGCCTCCTTGGAGACAGCACGGGCTCGTTTGTAAAGCGTCGTCGTGGTCTAAAGCGTGAAGGAGATGTCTCGTCCAAAGCACCCTTGCTCGACACCCTTCCCTTTGCTATCATGGTGTTCCTTTTCGGGCAACTGTTCTTGGGTTCGTCGGTTCTTGCGGCATCGGAGTTGCGCCTTCCGATGATTGTCCTCATCCTCATCACCCCGATCTTGCATCGAAGTTTCAACCTCATCGGCTACAAAATCGGTTGGAAAGACGTTCCATATTGATTGGAACTTCACCACATCAAAGGCCAATACCTATGAAGCACGAGGGGGACGGCAGAACATGATAGGGAACAATCAAGCCTCACTACGGGCTTTTGGCCTCGTTCTTTTGATGCTCGCCGCCCCACTTGCTGGTTGCTTTGGGGAGGATGAAGTTGAAGAAATCAAAGTCTCGGACATTTTTCTCATCGATGCAAAAAACCCTTCTGAAGTCAGTTTAAATGCTGGAGAATATCATGAGTTCATACTCATTGGCGAAGGTCAGCGACTCGTCGTACCGGTGGACGTTTTCCTAATCGTCAACGGAACGTTGGTTCAATCTGGAGAGATTAGGGTTGGTGATGAAGGTCAAATTGGAGGTCAAATTCTGACCACCCCTTACACCACTGAGGCCAATTTAACCCTCCTTCACCCAGATGGATTGTCCACCCTCTTGGAAATTCCAATGCTCGAAGGGATACCGATTGTGAACGGGGAAGAATGGTTTGAGAAGATGGATTTCATCACAAGCGTGTGCTCAGACTCAACTCAATGTGGCGGATACATCAACCGATGGATGGGCTCAGGCAACCCCCAATTTGAGCGTGCTGCAGTCTATTTCAAAGGCCACTTTGAAGGGCTTGGATATGAAACTCACATGATGCGTGTCATCGACCACGGGAACCCAACCCAGCCTGAGAGCTTGAACGTCATTGCTTGGAAGGAAGGGCGTAACGATTCCTGTGTTCAAGGCATGGGGGCGCACATGGATGTAGCACCACCTGGAAGTCTTGCAGGCACCTATGAAGGAGCCTATGACAACACAGCAGGTACCGTCTCAATGTTGCTCTACGCCCGAGCCTTTGTTGATTTAACCTTTGAATGTGATACATTTTTGGCTCTTTGGTCAAGTGAAGAAGAGGGGTTGCGAGGTTCCAACGCCTTCGCAACAAACGATTGTGACTACTGCCTGCCCAAGGATAAGGAACTGAAATTCTACATCAACATGGACATGATGGGAATCTCTTGGCCCGCTCACAAATCAAACGGTGACCCGTTCCCATACCACGCATGGTCCGGCCCAGACATCGACCCCAACGAACAAGACGTCGCCATTACCAGTGTGCTCGACCACGTACACAGAAACATCTTGAAAGCCCCCATGGACTTGAGAATTGAAGGGTCCTACGGATCTGGCTGTGACCAGCATTGGGACGACCATTACAATCTGGTTATGGACGTCCACGAGGATACATTCGGACGTTCCGACCACGTCACATTCCGTGACCTAGGAGCTCAAACCATCTTCCACCTCGGTGCATACGACGATGACTACTCCGCCTACCACTCCCCGACTGACACGCTTGACAACATGGTTACAGAGGTCGGCGGGCAAGAAGAACTCGAAAAGAGCATCGAATTTGTGATGTGGGCGGCTATGCTTGAGTTCCTCATAGCTGACCAGACTCCTGAAATACGAAACGTTGGCGTCTAAGGCTCTATACGAATCTTGATGAAGAATAAACCAATTCGACGGTCATGGAAGAAGACATTGTTGTCACCAGTTCACACTGGCGTACATCGTTGTTCTGGCAGCCTGTCCTCTTCTCATTAGGTTTCTTTCTCGCCCTAAGTGAAGTCATTGTTCGCCTCGTACAGGGAACCGGTGCGGTCGATGCGATTTGGCCGCATGCTGTTCGTTCATTGGAGTGGACGGTGCTCCTTCGTTCATCAACGGAGCAAACGTTGGTTCTGTTTATGGCCGTTCCAGTGCTGGGATACTTTTTCAACCTCTGGAAGTTCGAAAACAAGAATGAACGGGGCATCGATGAAGTTCTGATGGTACTCCTAGGTTTGATCAGCGGCTTGATTGCAATTCATTTCGTAATGGATGTGTTTTACCTCAAGGGTGCGTTCCTCATGCTCCCGATGTTCTACGCCTGGATGTTCCTTTGGCTACTGCTTTTGCGAGGAGGCATGCCCCGATTGAGAAGCACTGCATCCGAGGGAATCGCCCCCGGAAGAGTCATCCATCTCGTGGGCGTGTTTCTAGCGGCATGGATGTTGATGCCCGGAGTTCCTGCATTGGTCGGATTTGCTCCGTCTCCACCAGACGCACCTACCATCGGTTATGGGTCAAGTCCTGGCCCTTACGAGACAATGAGGTTTTCCGAACCCTACTCGATGCCCGGTGATGTTGCAGCAATCCAGGGAGATCGGGAAGATGATGTCCTCTTCAGCGTCCATGTAACACTACCAATCCTTCCGGATGATACCCCTGTTGAGACCTTACCTCTTGGTATCCTTTTGCATGGTTTTGGGTACCCTGACCTCAATGCCTACACATACTGGATTGACCACCTCGCTGCAAAAGGAATGGCGGTTGCCTTGTTGCAATACCCTTCGGACCTCAGACCAGAAGGTTTCGAATCGTTTGAAGCGAGAGATGTTGAAGGGACGTCGGATTTTCTCCAGCACGAATACCGTAACACAGCCATACGAGCAGCTATCGACCACCTTGAGGTCATGGTCCTTGGTGAAAACCGATCAGCCATTGCCGAAGAAACTCTTGGTAACATCACGATTGACCCGACCTCTCTTTGGGTGGGGGGACACAGTTTGGGAGGAGCGTACACGTTCATCACACTCGATGAGGTCTTGACCAAAGGCTGGGGTTCTCGGGCGCTTGTGGTGGCGTTGGAATCGCCAGCAAGTAGACCAATGGGCGAGTCAATGCAACCCGACTTGACCAATCTACCCGTTGATACGATGGTGCAGATCGCAGTGACAGAGGATGACATGAGCGTGGGTGTTTGCCCCGGCGCATTTCATCAACAGATGTTCAATGCGCTCCCCGATGAGCGAAATCAACTCATTGAAGTTCACTCTGACCTCTATGGGTTCCCCCGTCTCGTGGCGAGCCATTACGTCCAGACGAATCCCGCATACGACCGATTGGCAGACTGGGGATTCTACCGGCGAATTGATGCGCAGGCCGACTTTTTGGTGGCTCACGGTCGAAACGACACCTTCACGGCGGATTGGGCATTCCAGTACATGACGGAAGAAGAAACGCTGACCAATATGGGGAAGTGGTCTGATGGAACACCGGTTTTACCACTCACAGTATACTCTGATGGGATCAATACACAGGGACGCTTTTCTGCCTGCACCTGAAACAACGCTTCAAAAGCGAACCCAATGATTGACGTGTATGAGTGGGGAAGCCGTCACAAGCGATGTGCGTTCTTTATGGAGGCTCATCGGAGGGTCTGCATTTATGGCCTCACTGTGCTGCTTCCCGAGCATAGTATTGGTCTTCTTTGGCCTTGCAAGCGTCTCAACAGCCGCAGCCCTTTCCGATGACCTCTACTGGGGATACAACGGCATGGGTTGGTTCAGACCGCTTCTCTTGTTCGCCTCAGCATTGATGGTTGTTGTCGGCTTGGTGGTTTACTTCCGAAAAGAGGGCATCTGTAGCCTTGACGAAGTAAAACGACAACGGCAAAGAGTCATCAACACAAGCCTCATTGTTGGAACGTTCACGGTTCTGCTTTATGTTGTGTTCAACTTTGTGATCTTAACCGAACTTGGAATCGCCATGGATCTCCCATGGGAATCAAGTCGCCTTTGGAATTAACGCTCAGATGTTGTTCCGATTCGTGTTGCACCCAACACCCCAGTCTGGCCGGCCCTGCATGGCAATTCGCGTCTCTTCCAAAAGGCGGTCTTCTGCAGTCAGGTGAGCGGTCGGTTTGGTTCGAATTGCAAGGGCCAACTGATAACCGTCATGTTCCCAGTTTACCAATTGAATTTTTGAATTTTCAATTGAAATAATATGTTCCGATTCCCCAATTGAAAGTTTAATTTTACGCGGATTCAAATGCATGCCTTTCCGCATTGCTTTTTGTATGGCTTCTTTCGAAGTCCACAACATCATTGCCGACTCAGGATTCTTGCGTAGATGTTCCAATTCATCACCTTTTGAGATGAGATCAAAGGCGTTCGGGGCAAGCGCACGTTGAGCCGGTTCGGCATCGATACCAACATTCAACTCCGAATCGGATAAAGCAAGGAATACATGACCATCGCTGTGTGATATCGAAAACGAGGGAAGGGGAGTGTTCATCCAGATCCCTTGTAGAAACGCAACCCGTGGCGCCCGGTGCTCGTCCCGCACGATTTCAAGTACGTTGAGGTCAACGATACCCCAAAGCCCGAGACAATGGCCCAATAACCAACGACCACTCAGGTGCTCGTCGCTTCGTTTTGAAGTTGCAAAGGTCGCCACCTCATCTGCATTTGCAAGCGGGACATCGACGAATTTCAAATGCCGTATCGGCATTGAATACACACGAACATGGTTCGCAAAAGATTGAGGGACATCGAGGGAAACGACATCGGACTCCATGGAACCACCGCTTAACGATTAAATTCAAATTTCTGTTCGTCTGCAACTGGAGCCATCGCTTTCAATCTCAAACCTTTCATCGCCAATACCGGTGCGTCATCGTCACCGACAATGACGACGTCATGAACAGTGACTCCGTCATCATCCGAGGAAGTTTGTATGCTCCTTAGACGAAGGGTTTCGTCGTTCTCAGGGACACGGAGCATGGTCGACCAACCAATGCCGACCGGCAGACTGCTGAAGCCCTTGGATTCCATCGCAACCAAACCTGCGTTTTGGAAACCGGCTTCAATGAGCATCGGCAGGGATTCCAATAGAACGGATTCTCCATCGGCTTCAATTGAAAACTGGTCCGTTAGAGGGAGTTGATGGCGCATCAGGGCAAGTCCGTCAATTCCAGGTGTTTCTTCATCACCAACACCTTGCAACACACCTCCGTGAGATTGGAACCTCGCTCCGTGGAAATAGCGCATGTAAATGAAAGCTGGATTCTGTATGAGTTCTCCTGCTGGAGGTATTCCAATTCCCGGGAGTTCATCGACCTCACGCTGAAGGAATGGGCACAAGTCCTCGCATTTCTCTACCAGGCGTACGGTCGCAACATGGTGTTCCCGTTCTCCGAACACTTCTCCTTTAGAATTGGTCAGGTCAGACACCAAAGAACACTTGATCCACGTCATGTCGTCATCTTGGCGGTCCAATTGAGCCACCACACGAACCGTCATTGGACCCTTCATCAGTTTAACAGGCAAGCCAAACGAGACGTCTTCAAAGCCTGCTAGGCAGGTTGAGGGGCGTAAGAGAAGTGAACTTTGTGCAAACATCTCAAGAGCCATGACACCAGGGTGATACGGCACACCATCAATGGCGTGATCGGTGAGGAAAGGGTGGTCTTCAACAGAGAGCGTGCATTGGGTCGTCATACCAGACCCTTCTTCGAGATTCAACACTTTGTCAATGAACGGGAAACGGGCAGGGTCGGCAATGGTTGCAGCCATGCCGGGAGGTAATTTCAGCGGGGCTTCTCGGAAGGAGTCAAAACGGTCCATCAGACCGAGAGAACCACAACCGAGCACTCTTCTTTTCCCACCACGAAGGGCTTCGTCAACGAAGATGTTGACACCGTCTTCAACGGAGAGCGTTTCAATTCCTGCCGCTTCGAACACGGCTTCAATTGAACCGCGTGTTGCCATGCCGACGTCTCGCCAACCGGTCCATCCAATAGCCACCGCACGGCAAGAGGAACTCGCCGTAAGCCGTGACATCTCTGCATCGAGTACTGAATTGGCTGCGGCATAGTCAGTTTGTCCTCCATTGCCGAAACGGCCAGCAACGCTGGTGAAGCAAGCGGCAAACTCGGGATAATCCCGTCCAGAAGCACGTACTGCTCCCAGAAGTGCTCGCCATCCATCGATTTTCACACGCACGACTCGGTCAAAGATTTCGTGAGATTTGTCCGTGACACGTTTGGAATCCTCCAGACCTGCCCCGTGAACGATTCCAGTAATCGGCTTTCCAAGTCCTTCTCCCAGAGACGTCAGAGCCTCGTGATCCATGACATTCACAGACCGATACTCCGCAGTATTCCCAGATTGGCGAATGGTGTCAATCGTGATGTAAACGTCCATACTCCGAGTGAATTTCTGCCATGCATTGTTCCATTCAACCATGGTGACTTTGCCATTCTCTGAAGCCTCTATGAGCCGTTCACGGAGTGCATTCTTTTCCTCTGCAAGTTGTGCATCATCCCAACCAACCCACGCATGTGTTGATTCAATCAACGACGAGCGCCCGAGGAGAACAAAGTGCGCTCCTGAATTTGGACTGGCTTGTGCAACTCCAATCACGGACGCGGCAGTAACCCCTGAACCACCGCCCGATACAAGCCATGTATCGTCCTTGGTCAAGGGTTGAGTTTCGTCTACAAGGTCTTCTGCAAACGCTACGAGGGCCCAACGACGTCCATCACGGTCCAGACCGACCTCGACATCTCCATCGAGTTCGAACAGGTCATGTTCAATCTGCTTAGCAGCCGCAACTTCTTCAAAGAGAAGATCAGGGTGAAGGTCAATGGCTCTGCAGCGCAAGTCCGGTCGCTCAAAGGCGTAGGATTTGGTTACGCCAGAGGCAGCACACTGAACTGAATTGAAACGTTCACCAATGTTTCCATGGCGCCCGTCCATTGCGGTCACGGAGGCGACCACAGCAGGCTTTTGATCAGAAAGATGGTTGTTTAACTCTTTGAGTAAAGCAAACCATCCGTGGCCTGCAAGAGCGATCTGTGAAGAAGGGGTCGTATCTTCCTCCCACTGTGCCGAGGCGATTTTCATAGGAGCCATGTGAATCAACGCGCCAATGGAAGTCGCCTTGAGTTGTTCGCAAACCCATGCCAGGTGTTCGGGTTGCTCAGGGTCAGCTCGGTAAACAGTTCGTCCACCTTCGTCAAGAACGGAGGGGTCTCGGATTCGACTTTCGAAACCAACACGAACCGCGTGCAAACCTCGGGCATCCATACGCTGACAGAAGGCTTCTGCAATACCCCAGCCGTCATCGGTGACGACAACGGTTCCATCAATTGAAAGTGGGCTTGGGGTGCCGTTGCAGTCTTCAACTTCAACCTGCCAACGACGGGTGCCCATGGATACCACATGGTGGTCATCATGACCAATTACCGCCTCTACTGTTGCCTCCTGAGGGAGTTCAATATCAGAAGATACCCCGCCTGTCATCTTGATGATGTAGGCTGTGAAGTGATTCAAGGTCGGATGGTCGGAGAGGACAAAGTCCTCGTCGACTGGAAGTGTGAACCGTTCACGAATGTCTCCCATGATTTCGGCTTGTTTGACAGTATCAATGCCAAGTTCGCCCTCCAAATCTTGGTCCATTTCAATAAAGTCCGCTGGGTAACCGGTATGTTCGACGACCACTTCAACAAGAACCGCTTCAATGTCAGGGTTGGTTCCTGCTGCCGCTGGCGTTCGTACTGGCTTTACAGCCTCTTCAGAAGCCGCCGCAGGCATCACTGGGGAAACCGGAGCAGGCGTCGGTTCAGGAGTTGAAACCGTCCCGCCCTGCATTTTCTGGATGTATCCCATCATATGATTCAAAGTCGGATAGTCGGAGAGAACAAAGTCCTCATCGATTGGAAGAGAAAACCGTTCACGGATATCGGCCATGATTTCGGCTTGTTTGACCGTATCAATTCCAAGCTCCCCCTCCAAATCTTGGTCCAACTCAATAAAATCAGCTGGGTACTTTGTATGTTCAACAACAACTTCAACGACAATATCTCGCATGGATGCATCGTCCACCACGGGTACGACTGAAGTTGCCGGTTTGATGTCGGGAAGGACCTCTTTAACAGCCACGGGTGAAGGGGATGCGACCGTTTGTGGCGAAGCCACGGTGACGGCCCCCCCGGTCATCTGTTGGATGTAGGAGATCATATGGTTCAGCGTTGGATAGTCGGAGAGAATGAAATCTTCATCCACCGGAAGTGAAAACTTTTCTCGAATATCTGCCATGATCTCTGCTTGTTTCACCGTATCAATTCCAAGTTCACCTTCTAAATCTTGGTCCAGTTCTATGAAATCAGACGGATAACCCGTATGCGTCACGACCACATCAATCACCGTTTGAACGGTCGATCCATCGCTTACAACGGCGACAGGGGCTGATTGGGCCACGGGCACAACAACCGGAGGAGCGGGCACGTGTACCGGAACCGGTGGAGCAACATCGGGTTGAGGGGACGGTTTTCCTTCCCAGTCCACTGTAGGCTGCCAGGGTTCACCCTGAACACCGCCGTGGAGATTGTCATCTCCGTTGACGTAAGCCACGAGCTTGTTCTGAAGGATTCGCAACACGACGTCATCTGTTCCAGCCAGGTCCCTTGCCCAAGCCAGCAACACCGCTCCATTGATACGCTCACCCTCAATCGGCCATCGGCGAACCAGGGAAAGTGCGATTTGTGAGCCAAACCCTGCGGCAAACCGAAGACCGTATCTAAGTTCGGGATAATCTCCACCGGTTGAAAGGTTCAATTGACCCAATTCAGGGTCTCTTTCTTTGTGGTTGGCGATTGGAGGGATACGTCCAGTGAGCATTCCATAGAACATGCTTGCATCTTCTATACCGACCGCCATTGGGTGTCCTGTGAATCCTTTGGTATTGGCAATCACCAACTTATTTGTAGAATCTCCAAATGTTTGTCGAAGGGCCTTGACTTCGGATTGTGCTGAACCGCCTCGTGCTGGAGTGTAGGTTTCGTGAGAGAAGAAGACCGTTTTTGGAGCGATTTCATGCCGGTCAATGTTCCACCGTTGTTCCATGGAAGTGATGAAACCGTTGACAATTTGACCAACATGTTCCACATCAAGACGTGTTCCGTGATACGCTGAATTGGCCGTTGTTGAACCAAGGAATTCAGCGATTGGCTGCACCCCACGCTGCTTGGCTTCAGAATGGCGTTCAACGACAAAGGCTGCGGCTCCCATTCCGAGAATGAGTCCGTTACGCCGTCGGTCAAACGGTAAGGCTGTTTCTTCGACAACATTGTTGGTTGCAGCCGCACCGGAAGCAGCGAACCCTCCAGCAATCCATTCCCAGAGGTCGTCGCCGGTTACATCGTCTGCACTGATGATGACGACACGGTCAACACGGTCGTTTTCCAGCCAATCTTCTGCAACACCGAAAGCGGCTGTGGCTGATGCACAAGCGAGATTGATGGTGGTATTGGGCCCGCGAATCCCTGTATATTGAGCGAATTGTGAGTGCCCCATGTTCAGGGCTTGGAAGAGGTAGCGTCGGTCAAAGCGTCCTTCACCGTCATCTCCGTTGGTTTTTGCATGCTTTGAAGCCATTTGCAATCCAGGGAAACACGATGAAAAGACGATACCTGTTCGTTCACGCTGTATCTGAGGGACCTGCCAGTTTCGGATGAGTCGAAGCCCACCCTTTCCGACTTGTTCGACCGGAGTCAATGGGATTCCAGCATCACGAAGGGCTAACAATCCAGCAGCAACCGACAATTGAGTGCTGATGTCCCAAGCCAGGACCGCTTTCGGATCGATTCCAAATTCTTCGGAAAGGTCGAATGCACCCTTGAGCCCTGCGAGTTGCGGAATGTCTCCAAACACTGTGGCTTGGTCCATATTCACCGAACCGTCACGACCTTTGATCAAACGGACAATGTTCTTATCCAACAGACGCTGTTTGTATTCATCGGATACTTCACTGATGCATGTTTCTCCACGAACGAGTTTCTCAAACGTATCTTCTGAAAAGACACGGTCCATGCCGGGCAACCCAAGCGAGACTCCAGTAATGACGAACGGATCTACGTCTCTAGAAGAGCCGGAACGTGTCTGCAGCGCAGAAACAGTTTGGATGTTTTGTTGTTGCAATTGAGCAGGAGCAGTTACGGACGACATTGGCGTCCATGATGAAGGCGGCTTACGCACCCAGCGGGCAAGGTCGCCGGCAGTTTGGGCCAGACTTGCGTTGTATTCCCCGTCGGTTTCTGCTTCCGCAGCCAAGGTTGAAATCACTTGTTGGATGGAGGTTTCACTCAAGCCCAAGCCCTCACGAAGCATGACGTGCCCGTGACAAAAAGAAGCAGGATAATTGCTGAAGGTGCCGATTCGGTCGCCCACATAAGCACGAATGGCTCGCTCAAGAGCAAAATCACTGTCCATGGCTGGTTGTTGAACCATGGAAGGACGGGGTGCGCTTGTAGAAGCGCCACCGTTTGGTAGCGGTCGTGCTCTCAAACGAAGCGATTCAAGGTCGGCTGAAGATGGACCGCTTCCGATGGCCCCTTCTTGATGTGCTTCAATCGGCCCTGCTCTGAAGGCTTCGCTCAACATTTCTGAATTTGAATCCGGCCACTGAGGGGGGCGTCCAGCCAGTGCAAGTGCGCCCAAAGCGGTAAGGAATGTAGCGATGCCACCTTGTTTGGGATGGTTGGACATGATGGGAACGTGCGGGCGACCCTCGAGAATTTGCATGGCAAACATGGTCAGGGCACGCTTTGGTCCAACTTCCAAAAAGACACGTCCTCCCGCATCATACATGGTTTCAATTTGCTTGGTCCATTCAACTGAGGAAGCCATTTGAGGAGCGAGTTGATTCAAGATCCCCGCCTTGGAATCATCTCCGTCCATTGGATAGAAGGCCCCGTCTACATTGGCCGTAATCGGAATGCTCGGCCACCGTATTTCCAACCCCTCTAAGAAACGGCGTAGGGGTTCGTTTGCAGGAGCGACAATTCGCGAATGGAAGGCGTGGGATGTTGCGAGTTCGACGCTGTTGAACCCCTTGGCCTCGAAAGCAGCCATAGCGGCCCGAACGGGTTCCGTTTCTCCCGCAATCACGGTCATTTTTGGTGAATTCTTGTTCGCAGCAATGACGTAACCGTCCGTCGCTTCAAGGATTGTTGCAACCTCTTCATAGGGCGCTGTTACACTGGCCATGAGGCCTTTGTCATCAATTTCAACCGAGCCCATTTCAGTACCACGAGCTGCAGCAGCCCTCAGAGCACCGTCCATATCGAGAATTCCTGAAGACATCAAGGCAGCATATTCGCCCAGCGAATGGCCTGCTACCATGTCGGGGTGGTGTCCAAAGGCGTTCAGAGTACGTTCGATGGCCAGGTCTGCGGTAAGCATTGCCGGCTGAGTGTATTCTGTTTGCTTGAGTTTATGTTCTGCTTCAATCCGTTCTTCACCAGTCAGTGCATCTCTTAGGACAAAGCTGGAAAGCGTCTCTCCATCCAAGACGTCCACCATCGTGATATCGGCTTGTTCCCAAACCAATGCAGCAGGAGAAAAACGTTTGACGAGGTCATTGGTCATACCAACGTACTGACTGCCCTGTCCTGGGTACATGTGAGCAACCTTAGCTTCAGCAGGTAGCGATGGTTCTGAACTGATGAGGACACCTTGAGATTGGAGAAAGCCCCACTTTTCAGGATCGTCCATGGCTTTGAGAGCCAACCCTAGGCGCTTGTCAAATTCTGCCCATGATGTGGCGATGACCGCCATTCGGACGCCGCCCTGTGGGTCGTAGGATTGACTTGCCGCCTGAAGGGCTTCAGAAAGTCTTCGACCACGCGGGTCTTCGTCAAAACGTGCTCCTGTGAATTCCAATGCCCCGAGAGCACCTTTCAATCCATCAATGTGGTTTGATGAAAGAAGAAGAAGCCCTCCCTCAATGGCTTTCAATTCATTGTGGTTCATTGATGGCGTTGCGGTTGCATCAAGGATTGAAGGGGCCATGCTCTTTGGTGAAGTTTGGGAATATGCGCTCCATCGAGCCTCCCATTCTGAGGCGAGTGGACGGTGTACATCTGGCTCGTACCCTTCTAGAGCGATATGGAAGTTGGTCCCACCAAACCCGAAGGCTGACACCCCTGCACGGCGGGGGTTGTCGGTTGGGCGGGGCCATTCAAGCGCCTCGGTAGGAACGAAGAAGGGGATATTGGACCAATCCACGGTTGGATTTGGAGTTTCGAAATTCGCACTCGGCGGAATGGTGCGATGGTGGAGAGCCATGACCGTTTTCATGATGCCTGCAATCCCTGCCGCTGCCTTGAGGTGGCCGATTTGCGATTTGATCGAACCGACTGCAACCTTGCCAGTTCCACCAAGACCCGTCCACAAACGGGACAGTGTAGACAATTCTGTAGCATCGCCCACCTTCGTAGAGGTCCCGTGGGCCTCAACCAATTCAACAGAAGAAGCAGGATAACCTGCTTGATTGTAGGCTCGTGCGATGGCTTGTATTTGACCGCGTTGACTTGGAGCAGTGATCCCTTTTCCGCGCCCATCCGAAGAGCCCCCTATACCCCTGATCACACTGTAAATCTCATCACCCGATTCGATGGCGTCGCTCAATCGCTTGAGAACCAACACCCCGGCACCCTCTCCCATGACAAATCCATTAGCACGGGCGTCGAAAGGAGAAGAATGGGTGGGGGACAGGGCCCCAATGGCGGAAAATTTAGCAAACGTTGCTGGGTCCATTGTTCGGTCCGTTGCACCGGCAAGCATCACGTCAACTTGACGGGTTTGAAGCAACCTGCATGCATCCAAAACAGCAGCCATGGATGATGCGCAGGCAGCATCCATTGCATGATTCGGCCCTTGCAGGTCAAGGAGATTGGCAACCCTTCCTGAAACGACGTTCGCGAGTTCTCCAGGCATGGTGTCTTCGTCAACACGCGGTGTTCCTTCGTTGATGTTAGCGACAAAGGATTCAGCATTTCCCGCTGGCATTCCATGAGAAATTGCAGTTTCTTTGGTGTGATTTGACCAAACACGAATGTTGGAAAGGTTTCGGTTCTCGCCGCCCAACGCATTGGCAAATACGACTCCGGTTTTGGTTCGGTCAATGTCCTTCACTTCACCGTCGTATCCGGCGTGCTCAATCGCATCGGCCGCAACGGAAACCGCCCACAACTGACACGGGTCAATTTGGGGGAGTGTGCCTGGCGGCTGACGCCATCGGCGCCAATCAAACGCATCGCCTTTGACGAGAGCGCCTATTTTCGAGTAGGTGAATCCCTCAGTGTGTTGTCCAGGGCCTCCTTCTTTCCAAAAATGGTCCGTTGGACCTGGCCATCTCCCTTCAGGAAGAGGTGCGATGCTGATTTTTTTCTCAATGATGTTCTGCCAGAAGGCATCGATGCTCGGAGCATCGGGCATCAAGGCCCCCACACCTACGACGGCAATCGGTTCGAATGGACCCTGTTCGAGCCCTTCGCATGGTTTGCCGTCTTGAGTGGTAATGGTCATGTTGTTCACCTTAGTTCATGATGCTCTCCGGCACCATCGTAATTGAGTAACCAGCATCAACGTAAATGCACTGCCCCGTAACTCCAGAAGAAAGCGGACTTGAGAGCCACAATGTTGCTCCTGCAACATCCTGTTGACTTACGTTCCTTCGAAGAGGAGCATTGGCTTCGACGTGGTCTAAGATTCGGTCAAAGCCAGGAATACCCCCTGCCGCAATCGTTCGTATGGGTCCGGAAGATATGGCATTCACTCGGTGACCTTCTGGGCCGAGGTGGCATGCCAGTTCACGCGTCCAGCATTCCAATGCAGCCTTTGCCATGGACATGATGCCATAATTGGGCACATACCTGTTTGCGGCCGCATACGTCAAGGTCACCGTTGATGACCCTGGATTCAGATAGGGGAGGGCGTGCTTCAAGCAGCGCTGCAATGAATTAGCAGAAATGGTCATTGCCGTGTTGATGTCTTCTCCCTCAACAAAGAGAATCGGTCGGTCAAAGCAGGCCCTCGGTGCAAATCCAATGGCGTGAATGAGGATATCTGCCTTCTTGCCGGGGTGGTCTTTAGCAAATGCATCAAAAAATTCCTGAGTTGTTGCGTCTGCTTCGACGTCCAGTGGATAGAACCCTCCGATTGATGGAAGTTGGTCCTTTAATTGGAAAATACGGCTCATGAATCGCTTCTGGTACCCCAGGTAGAGCGTCACTCCAGCCGCAGCAAGTTGTTGACAAATAGCCCAAGCGATGGAGTCTTCGCTAGCGACACCGAAGACAAACGCTGTTTTCCCTTCTAAACTCAGCATGAAAACACTCCGTGACGAACAGGTGTAGTCCGCTACACCAAGCCTTTGAGTGTTGCCTTTGAAAACGGCGCTTAGAGCGCCAGTTGGTCACCTTTCCGAATGAGCCGAAAGCCCGGGTGCAATTACAGGTCTGCAAAGACATCGTCTAAATCATCGACATCATCCAACAAGCTGTCAAGATCGTCGTCCAAATCCTCAAAGTCAAATTCGTCTTTAGGTTCTTCTTCATCTGCAACGTCAACGGGTGGAAGGTACATTGGTTGCGAGTCGGCTCGCTTTCGAAGAGCCTTACTCAGAGCGACGACCAGAACAATACCGAACAGTCCGGCAGCGGCGATCCCACCGTAGAGAACGGCGTCATCCTTGCTGAATTCTTCCAAACCTCCGCCGAGGCTTCCAGCCCCAGTGTTTGCTTCAAGTTGAATGCTAAGAGTGGTCTCGCTAAGGGTTGCGTCATCGTCGTTGACGCTCGAAGCTTGGAGTATGAGTTGGTAGCGAGCGTCTTCAGGGATCTCATTCGGCGAGCGGATGGTGAATTCCCGTGTTTCGGAAAGGGCTCCCTTTTCTACAGGCAAGGTCAAAGTTGCACCTCCTGGGAACGTGAATCCTGCCTCCTCAAGTTCATCCTGATTCTGGATGATGATACGAATATCGTCGTCACTGTTTCCATTGTTTTGGGCTTGGAATGCAATAGGGGTTTCTTCACCAGAATTCATGCTCCTGGTGCTCTTGTCTGCAACGCTTAGGTCAACCATTCCAAAGGCTTCAATCCCCAACTCACCCTCAACGGTTGCATTGGAGGAAAGTTGATCCGGCCAATCCAAACTTTGGACGTTTGTTACAACGGCAATCAGTGTGAAATCATACACCAAGGAAGCCGATGCCCTGCTGTTTCCTGAAAAGGTAACGGTGAACTCTTCTGCGTCCCCCGCCGCCAGTGTAAACGAGTCTTCTTCAAGAGTCATTTCAACCTCCACGCCGTCCCATTCTTTGTCAACGGAGATTTGCTCCTCAAACGATGATGGGTTCGTCAAGGTACAGATGATTTGCACCTGAGGGCTGCTGGAAGGAGGGCGGACATCAATTTTTGGATTTTTATTGTCGCAGTCCATCTCCACTCCGGGTGCCGTTGGAATTTGCGAGGAAGCGGTTAGGGGCAAGCACATGGCCAACATGAGAACGGCAAAAAGTGTTAACTTTCGTGTCGAATGCATGGTGCACACCGGACAAGGGTAGGCTCTCCCTTTCATGAATGTGATGGATAAACGGTCCAGAGGATTGTTGTTTTCCCAAGGATTACTTTCAGGGGGACTCTGCACCGTAGACTCGCTCTGCTAGTTCCTGGTGTGTGTTCCAAAGAATGTCTTCAGGAAGCCCTGCCGCAATGAGTTGTTGTGTACGTTTTGGGACTGTTTTTGGACCCAATACCGCTCCTGGCCTTCGTAAATCGTCCATGTAATCCGTTTCAAGGAAAAAGCCGTGGCTGGCCGCCTCATAGGTACTCATCAACTCCTCCAACGCCCCTTTCCCGATGAGGACACTCGGCGTTAAACCGTGAGTTGAAGATGCGTCAACATTCGCTGGAGCATAATGCCGTACAAGTTTTACGAGGTCCATCCCTTGCTTTTGCGCACGTTTTGCGAGGTCGGGATAGGTTGCCTCGCTTTCCCCTTCAACGTGCAACTGCAGAGGCAATCCTTGCTGTGCTGCGAGATGCATGGTTTCGTCCAAGAGTTGATTCGACAGGTCCAAAATCCGCTCCTCAACGGGCCAATGGGGCCTTCCAACCTCTCCAACCGCATGAGCATCACCTTCTTCGATAAACTCCAACGCCGCATCTATGGAGTGCCGGTAATTGTTGATGGCCTTTTCTTCCCCAGAGACTTCATCCTCCGTAACCCATCGCTCAAACTGGTGAGCAAAAGCAGCGGGGTGCGGTCCAAGAACAACCCGAACTCCCAATCCTACTTCACTACGAACCTTAGCAGCCATTCCAATGGTGTCCTGATAAGCAGCACGATGGCCTGCATGTGTTTCGGGAGGGTTGGAGAAATCAGGGCAGTGGACAAGGACAAGATCGGTGCCTCCAGCACGCTGAAAGTCCCTCGCAGCATCCAAGAATAGACCGTTACGATTGAGATGGAAATGATTGTCCAAGATTGGACCGTCATACGTCATGGCCTTCCCTCAAATTTGGTCAACAAAATAGCCACGTTCAGTGAACTGATTCTTCCAATAAACAGCAGCCATGGCGACCATATTTGGATGCCGAGCATCCGTCACAATGCATTTTCCATTCGGCCAGATTTGCACCGTGAGTTTGTGCCGTGTGTCGGTAAGAATGGTACATCCAAGGCGTGCATCGTATTCGGTTGTCCCGGATGTAAACGAGCCAGCAATGGCTTGGAGGTTGATGGATTGCTCGTACTTGAATGAAGTAACAACGGGGCCCAACTCGGCAACAAGACCAGCATCGTCCATGCCAAGGCGAAGCAAGAGTTCCTTTGCTGCAGCCCTCGCAGCCTCAACCCGATGGGTTCCGTGAACGACAATTCGTCCTTCGTCGTCAATAACAAGAGTTGCTCGAGGTCGGTCCAAGACTTTGATGACCACGCCGCTATTGCGTTGCCCCCCAACCATCTGAACGACTTTTTCTTGGTCGATGGGGATTGGACATACGAAACGTACGAGCTGATTTTCCACTCGAACATCGACTGAACCTGATGCCATTTCACTCCTCCTCCGACCCTTCGCTGTGAGTCACTGTTGATGAAATCTCCTCTTTTTCAGGAAGGTCCTTCAATGCCTCAAGAATCAGCGGTCGTTGAGGCATATGAGCAACGACAAGAAGCACAGCCTCATCCCCATGGGTTGCACGAAGTGAAGCCAGTGCGCCACGGATTCGCCTGGCGAAACGGACGTCCCTTCGTTTGTTCAGTTCCGAAGTGCTCAACCATTCATTCAAATCCCACCATGCAGATGCAAGTACACTGACTGAGGAGAGGTCGTTTGATTGCCCTTTTGGAGGGGGTTGAGCCAAAAAAAGGTTCTCTTTGACCGAACGTTTCCATCGTTTTCCGCTTCTGACCATGCCCAGTAATTTCCGCCAATGAGAAACTGCTTTTGCTTGCTGAGTCAGGTAGTCGTTCCAATCTTCATCGTCAGCAAGAGGTTCAATGAAAAATACATCCCGCTCATGACGATCTGCATTGCGTTGTAACCTTCTCGGTTCAGGATCAGGGAACCGTCCTCCTTGGACATCTTCAAGAGAGTCTATTCCTTCAAGATACTTTGAGAAAGCACCTCCAGATATGAGACCATAGGTCATGTTAACCCCATACGATTCTGCTTCGTCTTTTTCCTCTTGCACCCACATATCGACAACATCAGGGGAATCGAGAATCGCCAAACCATGCCATGTGCCTCGGGGGCGCATGACATTCGGGTAAACCACAGTCGGAAGTGTTCCATGAATCACAACCTTGCCCCCTTCAGGGTCGGTCCAGACCTCATCGGCCCAGGTATGCTGGGAGGACATGTGATGCCTCACTGATTGTTGACCCAATCGTGCAGGGCTTCAATGTCCCATCCTTGGTCAAAGTAACCTTGTATTTCAGATTGCGTCCACTGAGGGAATTCCTTCATCGCTTGAGCCATCGTTGGGTCCACGTCTGCTGGAATTTCAGCAAGAACCTTATCGCTTGATCCTCCGACATACTCATCATCGTCTTCGTATTCGTCATCGAGCATGGAGTCAGCGCTGCCCTTTCGAGCGAGAACGACGACCAATGTACCAAGAACACCAATCACGACGACCAAGAGACCGACAATGAGGAGGAAATTGGATGAGTCATCTTCTTCCGCAACCTTGACGTTGAAAGCATCGTTGGCGTCGTTACCGTCGTACAATACATCGCCTGTGCCGTTCACGGAGACAACATAGTACATACCAGTGGTTTGTTCACCGAAGGGTTCGAGTACAATCTTGAACCATGCTTTCTCTCCGATTCCAAGTTCGGTGACTTCGATGGTTCCTTCTGAGGCCGGAGTCAGGCCGTTCATGACGGACTTCACCGTGAGTTGAGTTCCCCCCGCCATTGTGCCCGTATTGCGAACTTCAACCTCAAGGGTCATGGTGTCACCAACACGAGGGCTTTCATCAAGGCGGACATTCAAAATCTCAAAGGTAGCCTCTTCGTGAATGAAGGAGTACATCGATTTATGTTGGGCAATACTGGACACAATCGGTGAAATTGAACCGTCGTCCTGAGGTCCGCCACCGAGGCGTACGCCGGACCCAGCAGAGTCAACACCAGACACCCACATGACGATCTCAACGCCACCCATTTGGCTTTGAGGAGGGTCAAATTGTCCATCACTCAACGGCCACAAGTCAAGACACGTCGCCGAGCCAACATATCCACCAGGCGTAGTCCCAAGTTCAAGAGCCGCACTCTTTGGCTCTGCAGTTCCGAAAGCAGTAACGTATTCGCCCCATGGCAAGTCATTTTGAGGGTCGTCATAGAATTTCCAATTGACCATTAAATCTCCGTAGAACATGGCTTCTTGTTCCGCAACGGTCACTGAAATGTCGACGCAGTGGAAGGTAGCAGTGGACAATACATCGCTGATGATATCACCCGTTGCACCTTTTTGAGCCAGCCATGAATTTGCGAGAACTGTTGGTGCGGTCCGGTCAACCTTTATGTTGAAGGTACTGCATCCATAAACGGTTGAATCATCGCAGAAACCAGCGGTGAAATCCTCTGCACCAGTTGGAAGATTGACCAGCTTAAATTCATAGGTGTATTCGTTCGTGAACACCGGTGCTGTGATGTTGATTTCAAACACTCCGCCAGAGAAGTTGTGATAGGTGGTTTCGCTGGATTGGAATACGTATCCTTTGTCCCTGCTCTCTTGGGTGTCAAGTGTTTCTAAACGTGTAATTTCCATGGTGAGTTCAGCTTCAGGGGTGACATATACACTGTTGAAGATGCCATCTTGGTAAGCGTATTGGCCCGAGAATTGGATGGTGTCCCCGGAGTAAATGAATCCTTGACGGATGTCTTGTGTGTAGGGTGCGCTCATGTCTTCAAAGTACGGCGTGATCATCAAGTCATTCACAGGGTCAGTGCGAACGTCGAGTCGAATTCCATCGCTGTAGTACCACTTCTGGATGTAACGGCCAGGAGATGGAAGCATTCGGTAGAGTGCGTTGTCCAAGTCTTGCATAAACAACTCTGGCGTACTTTCTGCCGTCAAACCAACAACGCCCCAGTCAATTCGAACTGGAATGTCTAGAATGAAGTCAGATTCGAACGGATCGATAAGAGCGGTTCCATCCATTGCACGAAGGGTCGGCCCCTCGTTATCATCGTCTTCTTGAACGATTTCAATGTAAGGGCTGTCGGTCCACGCAGTATCATTGCGCGGGAAGTACCAAACGGTCATGTCATCACGAGTTTTGTCGAGAACGATCTTGAAGTAATCAACATCCCGCCATCCGTTATCGTCGTTTGCTTCTGCGAGAAGGTGGTACGTGTTCCCAGCGTACATGGTTTGGTTCCACTTTCCTTCCCATTGCATTGAAGCAGAGTTGAGGAAACTGTTTTCCTGGGAATCTTCAACGAAGAAGTTGCGTATTACCGGACTTTCGGACGACATGGACACGTAGGTTACCTTGTCGTTCTCAAATCCAGGAGCGCCACCATCAATTGGGTTACCTGCTAGATCGTAGCCTTCAATCCAAAGCGATACCTTTCCTGCGGGGTCTTGTCCGACGTTGGCATAGTCGTTGAATTCTCCGGAGTAGTTTGCGGTTGGAGCCTCACCGTCCCCTTGGAGGGTGATGGTTGCGTACTCTGAAGCATCTGGTATTCCATCGCTGTTGGCGTCGTGATCGTGTTCCACCCAGTAATGCAAGTCAAGTGTTGCTGGTGGATTGGGCAGATCTTGACTGCTCATTCGAATCTCTTGAGTTTCTTGAGGAACAACCCATGTATCGTCAAGCAAGAGACGCCAATCGTCGTCTGTCCCAGGACTCAATACTTCAATATCCAGCAAATTTGGCTCATATGTATCGATCGTGATGTCAAATGGAATGGCACATGACTCATCGGGATTGTACATGGTAGGCGGGCAAAGAATATCGCCACCTTCGTAACCGCGTAAGGCGAATCGATACGTCTCAACTCCTGCTGCTGAACCAAGGTCAACATTCCAGTTAAAGTCGCCACCAATGATCCCCGAGCGGTTAGCGACCTCTTCCCATTCAATGGTGATGTTTCCGTCGGTGTTGTTGACATGCTTGAGTTCTAGAACAAGGAAGTAGGCTGCAGGGTCTGGAGAGTATGGGAGGTCTTCAAGTCGGACTTCACCCACGAGATTGATGTCTTGACCGGATTCTGCATTCGTTAGAGATTGTGCGACTCCAATGCTGTTTTGCAACTCAAAGGTTGTAATCCCTGCATCGTTTTCAACGGCATTACCAACGCTTGGGTCAAACAAGAGAGCGTCAGGTAGGCCGTTAACGTTGCTTGCTGTTGTAAGCCCTGCATACATGCGGACAGCTTCAGTGTCATCCCAGTTTGAATTGACACGGAAATGCCAAGTCACTTGCTTTCCATTGGTGAATTCCGAAACTGAGGACGTGGATTCGAGCGTGATGAGGTCATGTTCGTCACTGGCTTCAGAGAATTGCATGAAGTCCGACCATGTGAGTTTGATGTAATCTGCTGGAGTCTCTAACGTCACCCAAGCTTCAGACAGTGCTGTTCCCGTCAATGGGTCAACAGCGTGCGTCGTGATGACTTCATAGATTTCTCCGTTTGGATAGAGTCCAGCTGGATTGTTCGTCACCGAGAGCGTGTTGGCGTATCCTGTGCTTGAGGACACAGACAATGCGCTCAACTGCACACCGCCTCCGGAATCAGAATGTACGGCGACCGGAACACGAGCATTGGCGCCCCCTCCAGTCCAAAGTGCAATTCCTTGGTTGAGTTCAATATCAAACCCGTCAAGAGCGTTAATGGTGGTGGAATAGTTGTAAACAACATCAAGACCAACCACATTCAGAGAGGTCCCTGATGAGGCATTTGGTGAATTGACTGCGAACCGGAAGGTGACCCAATACCGTCCGAATTCGTCTTCATGGTTTCCTGCGACCGATGGATTGGTCAGGAGGCTGTTGATGGCCTCTTTCAGCAGCAGTGGGGATTGAAGCGCATCGGTAATAATGATGCTTCTGTTCGGCATATCGCCCAAGGACACGGCTTGTGACCCCGCCATAAGGGAGAGCTCAAACCCTTCGGACGGATTTGAATTTGAGCGAATGGTAACGTCATCAAACGAAACATCAGCCGATGAAACTTCAGCTCCGGCAGGAAGCATGAAAAAGGCTCCTTCGGCCTCGCCGTTAACATTCAACGTCATGCTCGCATCGTCTGCTGCGTAGTTGATGTTGTCCACCTTGTTGAGGATAAAGTTCGTCTGGCGTCCAAACATTCCAAACGCAGGTTCAGTGAACCCATAGTCGACGTCGCCATCATCAGCAATGTCAATTCGCAGGTTTTCAGCGTGGTGTCCAAATTCCAAATCAAACCAAATACCGCTCACTTCACATGAACCCATGTAGGAAGTCATTGAAGTGAAGCCAAAGATTGGTGCCTCGAAATCGGTCTTTACGTCCACCGTTAAATTGACGTTCGAGGATTG
>DAVD01000037.1:0-64190 GCA_002505405.1 Candidatus Poseidonia alphae
GCCGGCACTCAGGGAACTGTTCAATTGTGTCAACAATTATCAATCCTAAGGGACAATTCAGGGCGCTGTTCATCACGGGTCCAACGGGTCGGGACACGCATAGCGGCGCGAACAATTCTTACATTTTCCGGGCCGATTATGATTTCGAGCAGCCCCACCTTGGGCCATAACTTGTTGAATGGTCTTGATCCGCTCAAAGAGAGAAACCTTTGTTTTTGCATTCCAATCGATAACATGCAAATCCTCTTCTCCGTATCTAAGAATGCCGTAGGGAGGGGCCCGTCCGGTCGTGGTCTCAATGAGATGGGCATAGGCCAGTACTTGCATTGAATGAGAATCATGGGGGCGCTTAGGTACCTTTCCGGTTTTTTGCTCTACAGGAATAAATTCGCCATCAATAATGACGATTTGGTCGGGCCGGCCTCTAAGTCCAGTCTTCCCATCAACAAGCAAATCACTGGTTGATTCATCGTCAGAATATGCGACCTCGGTCCCGGTGGCGATGTTGTTTTCGTCTGCTAAGTCCAAGGATTTACTGTTGGCTACTAGGGCTCTCTGCAGTTGGATAGAGGCCATGAGCGTCCAACAGATGGCGATGAAGGCAAAAACATAGGCAGCCTGCTCTTTATCGCTTGCAAAGCGAAGTGCAATGGAGTGAAGCGCCATGACGATAGCGGCCATAAAGAAGGCCACTTCAATACGCCCACCTTCGAACCATCCACCTTTGAAGTCTCTTGGTTCAAAATAAGGTTCAACCACAGCTTTATTCTCGGTACTGAAGTGGATGTTGGAATCTTGATAAATCTCCATCCCAATGAACTTCCGCCAAGGGAGGAGCAGTGCACTGATTCCTACCACAAGACAAGACAACGCCCAAGTTGCGAGCAATTTAGAAAATTCATCGGTATCAAAATTTGAGCTGCTGAATCCTCGAAACAAGACAGCATCAACAACGAATAAGAGTACGATGGCGTACCACCACTGCCATATGAGCAAGTTGCGTTTTGTTTGAATTCGCAGGTGTTGGTATTCTGAGTAGATGTGGTGAATCGCTTTGTGACGTTCCTGTCCCTTGATAATTTCTTCACCTTGGCCAGCATGGCCATGTGCTGCTAGAGACCAAGACAGTGGGCAATAGGTGTAACGTTCCAGGTCGCTCGCACTGACCGGCAAACAATCTCCATTCTCCCTTTTCCAGTAGCCTTCAGCGTCAACGGTGGCGTTCGGGTCTGTGGGTTCGTGAGCCGCTGACATTTCCTTGCCCTCGTCCCCCATACGATGCCGTGCTGTGTTCTCTTTTTGATACCTTTTCCCTCCTTGATTCCTTCAAAAACCCTAAGGTCGGTGAACACTTTTGGGACGAAGCGGTTTAATACAGGGGGTCTGTGGGCGGCTTACTGTGGTCTATTATGTCCGATGAAGGAAGTTTGCTAGTCTCCGCCGAAGCCTATGAGGAGAGCGCCGTCAACATCGGAACTCAACAGAAGAGTGCCGATATGGGTCGCTTCATCGACCGAGTCCGTGAAGACGGTCTTTACCTTCTTGATATTCACATCACCGACGCCCGTATCCGGTCCATTGCAGCCTTCCTCAACACCTTTGATGCCCCTTCGATTATGATTGTCAGCGCCCGCCAATACGGACAACGCCCTGCTCGTAAATTTGCAGAGGCAGTTGGCGCCCACTCAGCCGTTGGCCGTTTTATTCCAGGATCCTTGACCAACCCTGCTCTCCGCTCCTACCTTGAACCGGATGTCTTGTTCGTTACTGACCCTGCTGCAGACCAGCAAGCACTTCGTGAAGCAGTTGCTACCGGCCTTCCAATCGTCGGTATTGTTGATGCAAACAACCACCTTCGAAACGTTGATATCGCTCTTCCAGCGAACAACAAGGGTCGTCGCTCACTCGCTTTGATTTACTGGCTCCTCGCCCGTGAAGTCCTCAAGGTTCGTGGAGAAACCACCGATGAGGCGTGGGCAGAAGCCAACGACCTTGAAGACTGGGAATCCACCTTCTGAGTGTTACACTCCGTTAGCCAAGTACGTGCTTATCGCATCAGCCATTGCTTTGGGCGTATTTTGTTCGTGCATGATGTTCCTGACCTTCTTTGCATTGGGCAACCCTTTGGTGAAAGCAATCGCATGACGCTTCATCCAACGAGCTTGAATGCCGACGGTTTCCTCACACAAATCGATGTAGCGGTCCCAGCACCATCTTCGTGATGCAAACGATTGCTGGACATCATCCAATTCATACCATCCCTCATTGGAGGCAATCCAAGGCAAATCCTCCTCCTTCATCCATCCGAGTCCCACTTTGATGTCGGCAAATACAGACGGGCGTCCGATTGCACCTCGGCCAACCATGAGTCCTGCAGCACCCGTTTGCTCCAGGCATGCTGCAGCCGAAGCGGCATCTACAACGTCACCGTTCGCAATGACCGGGACCTCCACTGCCTCCACTGCTTGTTTGATTGAAGTCCAGTCTGCAACACCTGTATACCTCTGGCGAAGGGTTCGTCCGTGGATGCAGAGGCGCTGAGTTCCTACCTCCTCCAAACGCTTGCACAGTTCCGTCGCGTTGTTATGACCGCTGCCGGTTCCAAGACGCATTTTAGCCGTCACCGGAGTATCTACACGTTCAACGATATTATCCACCATCCCAACCAACCGTTCTGGTTCGCCCATGAGGGCGGCCCCCGCACAAATATTGGTCACCTTTGGAGCAGGGCAACCAAAGTTGAGGTCGATGATGTCAGCACTTGGTGCAAGCATTTCAGCCGCAGTCGCCATGTCTCCGGGGTCGCCTCCAAAGATTTGAGGAATAAAGGGGACTTCGGTATCGTGGGTTTCCATGCGACGCCATGATGTGGCGGCTTCTCGGGTGAGGGCCGTGGAATTTGTAAACTCCGTGATGGTCACGTCCGCACCGCATTCCTTTGACAGCAACCGGAACGGTAGATCTGAAACTCCTGACATCGGTGCCAGAAAAAGTGGACGAGCGTCACCTTCCCAAGGCCCAGGGGCGGGTTGGATGTGCTCGGTCATGGATTCCCCTCAACTCTTGAGGTTTCAAGGGCTTCATCGAGTAAGTTGGCGACTCGAACCATCCTCCGAAGCACCCGGTCCATCCGTTCCTGAACGCGTCGTTGTATGGCTTGGGGAGAGGGCCCTGAGAGTCGGTATCCCATCGGAAGACGACCGCCGAGTAGGTTCAGAAGAAGCATTTGGTCTCGTGCCTCCATGGTGTTTAAATGCGTTCCAACGTCATCAACATTGAGGTTTCCTTTCTTCAATGAATCCAGTAGGTTGTTCTGCTGTTTGTTGTTAAGCAAACGTTGGAATCCGCCTTTTCTCAACATCCAATCCTCTCCTCGGCGTTGATATTGTGTGGTCATTGCCGTCCATAATGCGACGCTTAACCGGTCGGTTCGGGCAACCCTCTCTACCATGCCCGACGCTCTGAAACGGTCTAAAATCCGTCCTATGCGTGCCTTTTGTCCTCCATGAGATTCAACGGCTTCGTCAAGTGAGAGGGGGAGGTCTCGTTCCAACAGCGTTGTCATCAAGCGAACGGATAACGAGTCCGCTACGATCTCTTGGCCTGGACGCTCACCGAGCATCCCAAAGTCACTCATCCAATGTGAAAGTACGGTTCCGTTGGAATCGTTCGGTATTGGTCGATGGTCGGTTAGGCCAAGCATGAATGAAGCATGTTCAGGTTCGGGAAGCTCCACTTCCATCGGCTCACCTGTTCGCTTCCAATACGGTTCCAAAGCGGCCATTCGTTGATGGAGGACGAGCGAACAATTTTGTTGGAAAAAGGCCACTGCATTGCTCAATGAACCACCTCTTAAGAAATAACGACGCCATCCTTTCCCTTCGTTGGTATAGCCTACGATTCCACTCTCTACAAGCCGTGTGAGGTGATGGTTGAGCGATGCCGGCATCAAGGCGAGTTCATCAGCCAACATTTGAGCGTCCCAAGCGGTGTTGGGTTGACCAAACAAATGGTCGCGCAACAGTCGGTGGACCGGCCCAGCTCTGCCGTTGTCAGCCATTGCATCGCCTCGTTTTCGGACCAGACAAAGCGTGTCGGTAATCCATTCAACGAGCGCATCAACTTCGCGGTCGGTCGAGGGTAGGGGAAGTTCGACCATTCGTACCGAGAACATGTAGACAACCGAAGGGAAGCCAATGGCGAGAGCCTTTGAAGTCTATGCAGTAAATGCCGCTCAAGCGATAGATTTCAAAAGGAATTCAAAGCAGCGGTCACGCCGTCCTTCGTTCGTCCTTCCATTCGTAATCCACGCTACCGTGCGGCTGCCAGCACATGTCAAGGTCAATATGGGGCATGAGTTCAATTTTGTCATCGCGTAAAATCCCTCGGCGTCGTAGTACCTTTACAGCGCTGTGCACGGTAGCTCGAGTTCTTCCAAGGCGCCGAGCAAGCTCGGCTTGCGACCGAGGAACGCCCTCCCGTTCGATGTTCTCTAGGATTAAGCGTTGTACAAGGGAAAGGCCAATCGGGAGACTTTGTGCCATTCTCTCTTCCCCGATCACTGTGCTACGGAGAACTTCAATCTGACTTGGTGCTCCTGCAAAATAGCATGTTCGTCCGTTCACTGGGAGAATCGTGACCGACTTGCGGGTTTGCAGAACATCAAGATGATGCCTCAGGGTTCCATTGGCGGTACTCATTGCAGTTTGCAATTCACGATAGCACAAGCCGGGGTGCGCCTCCAAGGTTGACAAAATTCTTCGCCGCAAGGGGTGTTCGTGGTGGGTTGCTTTGGTTCGGATGCCCCCCATTGTCATGGCTCCAACTGCGCCGGCAGCAGCCGCTACCCCTCCAGCAAGGCCAGCAACACTGCTGGCTGCTCCGGCCAAGCCAGCAGCCAACCATGGTCGCTGCCGTACCCATTGGGAGAGAAGAGGCATGAGGTGAGGTTTGTCTTCTCCTTCCTTAAACCATCGCTGATTTGAGTCGCAATTGCAACCGACGATTAAGGTGTTAATATACTCTTGAAGGAGTGATATTATGGTGGGTTTTTATGATGGATTACAAGAGGAATGAAGCGATTGAAATGCAGTTGCAAACAGCATTGGACGATGGCGCAAACGTGTGGGTCATCGGAGATATTCATGGATTCTATCAAAGTTTTATTTCTCTCATTGACGAGTTGAATCTTGGGGGAAACGACCGAGTGGTTTTACTCGGCGACCTTATTGACCGAGGTCCAAACTCATACGGAGTTGTCCACACTGCACGAACGAATGAACAAATCTTCTGCGTCAAAGGAAATCATGAGGCCATGATGGCTGAAAACTTCTCTCTTGAGGGGCTCCAAGACCCGAACATAGACCTGTTGGTTTGGATCAAGAACGGCGGAGACACAACCGTTCTTTCGTATCTTAATGCATTTAACAATGTATTAACCCAACCTGACCATCAAGCAATGAAGAAGCAAATCAAGGATGATAACGAATGGATTGAAACCCTCCCTCTCCATATTGTCCTGAAGGAATGGCGACTGGTTCATGCGGGGTATAAACCAAATCTCCCGCTTGATGAGCAAACAGAAGATGAATATTTGTGGATACGAAAGGAATTTCATGAGGTCTCGGAACCTGTTGACCATCAGCGAACCGTGGTGTTTGGTCATACTCCAACGGCAAGTCTTCCAGGACACGGTGAGCAATCATGGGGCAAGGTTTGGCGGAGTGAAGTTTGCTTGAACAATGCCCGACCCGCAGCCATCGGCCTCGATACGTGTTTGTATCACGCAAAGCAAGGAATGCCTGCAGTCCTTACAGCGTTCAATCTTCAAGACGGGCGTGTTGTACAGCAAAGCCGTGTTGAGCCCTAACGTCATTCAGATTGGACAGAGCCCATCTTTACTTTCAAGTGGGCCACCATAGGTGAGAGAAGTCTGCCGCAGGTCAAGCCGTGCTGACTGAGTTCGTAATTGACTTTGACAGGCGGACCTTCGCTGACCAGGCGCAAGACCAAGCCTTCCTCTGCAAGGAACCGCAACTTATCGGAGAGAGTTCGGCTAGAAATTCCGCTGAGCATGTTCTTCATTTCATTGAAGCGGCGAGGGCCGGTAATGTACAATGTTGCGAGAATTTCAATGGTCCAACGGGAGCCGAAGACATGGAGTGCTTCAACTGCTGCCTCCACTTCCCAGTCTGCGTTATAGGGCCCTTGGTTAGAGTAATTCGCCAGGGTTGAACGGATGATTTTACCGTTGTTGAGCGTGCCCTCAATGTTGCTTTGAAGGGCTTCAAACGCATCAGCTGGAATTTTCATTGGTGGGGTCGGCATGGGCTTCAACCGTTCGCGAGCGTCACCACTACTTGATTTCTTTTCCACACCCAATGTACATTCTTCTCCCAAGAAGCAAACCCCAAGGAGCCCTCAGGGTGGTTCTTTGAAGAAGTCCAGCGCCTTCCGCAGTTCATGGCTCAAGACAAGAACGCGCACCCTCGGCGGCGCGTGTTGCTTGTTCGCGGAGGAACCCTCTCACGGTATTCCGGACTCGGAGGAGCCTTTCACGACCTGAGAACCTCGTTGGAAGCCGAACAAATTACAGGGTGGGAAAGCGCAGGTATTGAAGAGTACACTTTGGCTGTAGGGGCTTCTGGATTGCGGCGTCTTTTGAAACGCTGGTTTGGCCATCCAAAGCAGGTGCTGCAAACAATCCGCCGCTTGCACAAAGCCAGTTCAGTCGACTTGATTCATGTCGCAGACCAAGAACAGGCGCATCTTATTCCGAAGCGATCACCTGCGCCAGTTGTCGTTTATATCCATGATTTCTTCCATCTCTTTCCAGAGACGATTGCCCTCAATGGAGAACGTATTGAGGTGGGTGAACAACGTCCACCCTGGTACCGCCGCTCGGATTTGAAGCGCCTGATGAAAGGAATAAGCCGAGCGAACGGCATCATCTGTAACACGCAAGCAACCGAGTCGTTGTGTCGAAAGCACTTCCCCAACATACCCCTTTACCGCATCCCCTATGGATTGGACACAGCTAAATTTGCTCCAACGCTTCCACTCCCTTCAGCCCCAAGTGGTCTTTCATCAACAACCTGCAACCTCTTGGTTGTGGGAAGTCACGCCCCTAGAAAGCGTTTGAAATTCCTCATCAGGATGCTCAGTCAACTGCCTGAAGAACTTCTTCAATCGTTGATGATTCACCATATTGGAGGCGATTCATGCCCCTATGGGGGTGTCACCGCCAGTGAATATGCAACTCAGCACGGGGTTCCTTGGACTCATGTTGGCGGCGAGATAAGCGACGGTACCCTCAATCATTACCGATGGCATACCGAGGCTCTACTGTTTCCCTCGGGAGCTGAAGGATTTGGCTACCCTCCCGTTGAATCAATGGCGGCAGGCCAACCTGTTCTTGCATCTGACCGACCTGCACACAATGAATTGATGCCGGACGGACACTGCCTTGGTGCTGAAGACGAAGATGCTTGGCGTCAAGCAATTCAAGAGGTTCATTCAAGCTGGTCGGCTCGAAACGGGGCAGATCGGGAACCTGTCCAGGCTCTTATCAAACACGTTGAATTTCTGTCTCCAGAGCGTTTCCACAGCGATATGAGCCATGCTTGGACTGAGATTTCGTCATCGTGAACCATCCGTATGCTTCATGAGCATCGTTTGATTGCGCAGTAACATGCAACCTATTCAGCGCGTAGCCGTCGTCGGCGCAGGAAACATGGGGTCGGGAATTGCCCAGAAAAGTGCTCAAGAAGAATTTGATGTTCAAATGGTGGACCGCGAAGCACAATGGGTTGAACGGGGCCAGTCCATCATAACGAATTTCCTCTCGGAGGCGGTTGAACGAAGAATCTTCTCACCGCAACAAGTTGAAGATATTCAGGGCCGCATAACCGGTGTTATCGGAGTTGAGGAAACGGCAGCCAATACCGACTTGGTGATCGAGGCAGTGTTCGAAGATTTTGACGTGAAGACAGCAGTGTTTTCCACACTTGACGAAGTCTGCGGACCAGACACCATCCTCGCATCCAACACGTCTTCCCTATCAGTCAATGCTCTTGCACAAGCGACCGGACGCCCTGACCGCTTTGTTGGCCTTCATTTCTTCTATCACCCCGCCAAGAATCGTTTGGTTGAAGTGATCCCGGCTCAATCATCAAGCCAAGAGACCATTGACAAAGTCGTACAGTATTGCAAAATGCTGGGCAAGGTCGTCATCGTTTGTGCAGACCGACCCGGATTCGTCGTCAACCGATTTTTCGTCCCATGGCTGAATGAAGCATGTTTGTTATTGGAAGAAGGCGCAGCAACTGCGGCTCAAATTGATGCCATCGCTTGCAAAGCATTCCGAATCGGGCTTGGCCCCTTCGGTCTGATGAACCTCACAGGCCCCCCAATTGCACTGCACTCTACGGACTATCTCGCTGAGCAACTCAAAACCCCTCGTTACACCGGTGCTCAAAACCTTCGAGACTTGATTGAAGCAAATGCGCACTGGGACGTGTCCGGTGATGATGAACATTCGGAAGATCAATACACTGCAGTTTCAGAACGCCTGCTCGGCGTTGTATTTGGTGTCGCGGCACAAATCGTGGACGAAGATATTTGCAGCATGGAAGACGTAGACCGCGGTGCAAAGGTTGGACTCCGCTGGGCTCGTGGGCCTTTTGAATTGATGAATAAAATCGGGGTCGCTGAAGCACATCGGATGGCCGTCAAGTACGCTGACATGGCTGGAGAGGGCTGGAGCGTTCCTGCGTTCTTCACTCAACAAGGCGGGAACGACTGGGATTTCTCCTACGTTGATTCCATCGTTTCAGACGGTGTCGCAACCATCACCATCAACCGGCCCGAAGCCATGAACGCACTCAATGTCACTGTTGTTGAGCAACTCACCGCCGCGGTATCTGCGGCAAACTCCGACGATTCCGTTCATACCGTTGTCCTCGATGGAGCCGGAAAGGCATTTGTTGCGGGAGCTGATGTCAAATTCTTTGTTGACAAAATCCGTGCAGGTGCAATCCCAGAAATTTACGATTTCACCGCAGATGGCCACACCATGCTTGACATGCTTGAGACCTCTCCCAAGACAACGGTAGCCCTCACGACCGGCCTCGCTCTTGGCGGAGGATTGGAACTTGCGCTTGCTTGCGATTACCGGATCGGTACACGTAGGACGCAATTCCGCTTCCCTGAAACTTCCATTGGAATCTACCCTGGACTCGGCGGTTCACAACGACCGGCACGAATCTGTGGTATCCCTGCAGCCCGCTGGGCTGTATTGGCTGGAAACTTCATGAACGCTCAAACGGCAAAAGATCTCGGCTTGATTACCCACCTCGTGGACGTTGCCAGCGTTGACTCTTGCGTAGCAACCATCGCATCGGAAGGAAAGCCAGCCAACAAATATCCCGGGCAACCGTCAAACCCTGACTCTAAGGTCGCTCAATTTGCATCTTCGTTTTACTCAGATGCCAACATGGCTGCTCTCATGAATGGAGCTTGCCCGGAAGGGTTCGAGGCAGAAGACAAGACGGTTTTGCGTCAAATCAAGAGTTTGTCCTTTACAGCTCCCATTGGGTTGAGGATGGCCAGCGACCTCATCAATGCCACAGCATCAACCTCTCTGGGTGACGGTTTGCAGATGGAACTGGACGGGTTGGACACGATTTTCTCGACGAAAGATGCGCTAGAAGGCTTGTCTGCACTTATCGAGAACCGTAGAGCGACGTACAACAACGAGTGAAACTAAACCCACTTTGACATCAGACTGTTGAGGGACTCAACGATCGCTGCGATGTCAACGGATTCACCATTTTCCTGAGCGAGTTGCAACCGATTACGAACGGCTTCTATGGTTTCTCCGGATGGCGCAGAACCACTGATTTCTTCGATGACTTCGGCGATGCTTTTTCCTCGACCTTCCTCAATAGCAAGAAGCGCTTTTACAAATTCTTCTTCGTCTTTTGGTCGCCGAGCACTCATGCATCCACCTCCACCGCAATGTTGTTGCTTTGGTACCATGAATACCAGGGAGTTGGTTCTTCATTGGTCCAATTTGAAAGAGGACCTTCGGCGGAAATGAAGGGAGCCTTCAGTTGCTTATTGAAGGTAGAATTGCTTGTGAACTTAGGGCCAGGTTCACCCAATACCATGGCGGTTTCCAAAATCATGGTGCCCAGAGAAAGGCTGTTGGTGTCGGTCGTGCTCCAATATGCGGCGAAATCAGGATGGGTGTGAACCCACAATTTGAACGGACTTTTCGCCCCAACTGGTGGTTGAAGGGTGACTTGTCCAGCCGTTCCCCAATCGATGTATATGTTGTTTTCAGCGTCGATGAGAACGGAGGTTTCCAAGCCTGCAAGAACAGACAAGATGTACACTCCGTCCCAACGACTGTGAGCAGCTAAGGTCTCTTGAGCCAAGAGAAGTTGAGAGTTTTCGACCTGTCGTTCACTCGCCGCGAGGCAGGCTTCATCCCATGTCGCTTCATCCAAACCCGTTTGGGCGAATTCCGGAAGTTCGACCATCATGCCTTCACCTCCGGGAAAGAAAGAGCACCGTAAGTGATGCTGCCCATGGTTTGGGTGGGCGATGGTCTTCCTCGCAATTCTTGAATGGCCCATTGAGAACCAATGGCGGCAGCAACTGCAAATCCGAATTCAAGGTTCCCAGATTCCAATGCACCATCGACCTGGCAACTCTTTGGTTCGTGGTCCGGTGTCATTTCTTGGACCAATCCTCGTGAACTTTGGGATGTGAGAGCTACCCATCCGTCTCCAGAACAACGCAAATCAATCCAAGGAATGTCAAGACTGTGGACCAAGCGACGAGGTTCTGGCCTGTCAACACAAACCACGACCAAATCATAACCTTCGAGTTGCTTGGACTGCCGCAAATTCTCCGGAAGTCCGACAACGCTCACATGCTCTGAATCCAGGCGCTGAGCCAACTGAGTGACTTTATGATGACCTACATCGGTCAAACTGTAGCGTTGATGGCCGAGGTTGGTGGGTTCTACAGTGTCTGCATCCATGACGGTCACAGAGCACGGAAGAGCGACTCTGATTAGGGCCGGAATCAAGTTTTCCAAGAGGCTTGCACCAATGCCACCGGCTCCGACAACAAGCAGCTTTTTGTCTGGGGTTTCGAGGTTCATGAACTTTTAATCCCGTCACACTTTATGAATAAATCACGAATCGGATAACAGACGTTCCAATGCTGTGATTTGAACGGGCAGTACAAAGTTCTCCTCCACATATAACCGTCCAGCCTTTGCGCAACGCTCGCGCAAGGTTCCATCCTCCAGTGAAGTTTTCGCACACTTCGAAGCCCCTCCATCATCTCTTCTGAAAAGCCCAACAGGTTCAACGGGCGTCATCGTGCATTGGAAGCCATCTTCACCAACCATTAACGCGAGTACTCCACGGCCATGGCTTCAATTTGAGGGTTTTGACATACTTTGTGTTTGTTGTCTTGCTTGGTGGACTCATCGGTTTGAATGATGGTGTTTAAATCGTTAATGAAAGAGGAATAAAACCACTGTTGCCAGTTGTGTTGATTTACTCTGGATTGAAGAGCATGGTTCAAAACATGTTGTGATTATTCCTCTTCAAAATGCCAAGTGAAGGATTCGAATACTTTTCTTGCCTGCGTTTCAGGCGTTAGATCGATTTTTTGAATGTGTTCTCGGCCAGCCTTAGACCATTCCTTTCTGTTTTTATGCCCTTCATCGATTGCTGCAATCCAATCATCTCCTTCATCCATTAAGCGTCCTGTTTTTCCATCAACAACAGTTTCTCTAAATCCTCCTTGATTCGAAACGATAACTGGGCAATCGACAAAATATGCCTCTGGTGGAGTTAAACCAAACGGTTCGTTGATAGCATGACTCACCATTGCCTTAGCGTTTCTCATCAATGCTCTAATGGTCGCTTGTGATACTCTGGGCAGAGCTTTTAATTCGACGTTATTTTTTCTAGCGTGCTCCTTGTGTTTTTCATTAACCCCACCGCCGATTTGAACAATTTGTAAATTAGAACTGCCTAGTTTTGTGATGGTTTCCCATAGGCCTTTCGCAAAAATAGCATGGCCAATGGTGATGACATACTTGTTTTTGATAAGACCAAATTCCTTTTTAACAGACCCCCAGTCTTCGTCTTTGGTTGGTTTAATCGGCCAAAGATTTGGATTTATACTGGGATAAATAAAGTTAGATTCGACATCATAAACTTGTTTGATCCGGTCGCATGTGTTTTTCGAATTACCACTAATCTTCCCTCTCTTGGAAGCGAGTGTTACTAATTTTTCATCGATCTTTCTTTGTTTTGACAACAGGAAATTTGTCAATTTGAGATTTTGTTTGGGTGTTCCATCGACGTCAAAGTGGAGGTCGTTGCTGTGTAAACCACGGTTTGGTTCATGCATGAGTGTATGAATGGGGATGTTGTTAGGTATCAGTGGAAGGAGTTCTAATGAGGCCATTCCAGTTGTTATGTTGACTGCATCAATGTTAGAAAACAATGTATTCAAGCCAACTCCTTGTTTTGTTAAAGAAAGCATAGAGTACCATTTTTTAGATGCATTTCGAGATGACCTTGCAAATATTTCTGAAAATATTCCGCGCGAATAAGACCAATTACTTACCGGAGAAAAGAGCGGTATGTTCAATTCATTTGATTTCTCTACGAGTTCTTTATTGGGATGTAATGTTGCAACACTCAAGTCAAAATATTTTGACCAGGCTTCGAGATTATTGATCAAATCTCTTTCCCCTCCACCGAAGTGCTCAAAAGAGCCTTTCACAAGCAAAAGGCGCTTTCTTTGAAGGTTAGCCATGTGTTATGTGAGAGGGGTGGTTGCTATAATGTTGAGCCGTTAGCGTAGAATTAATTTCTAGTTAGAAGTGAATATTATTCCATCCTCGCCGATGTTTGAATCATACATGTTCTGCAGCACTGCCTTGACTTCTGAAATGTTGTGTTCTTGGTTATGATCTGGTAATTTAAATTTGGTAAAATGACCTGGTAATACTGAGAGAAATGTTTCAACGTTGATATCTGCAACATTCTTTAGGTGATGTGGCAGAAATTCAACAACTAATGTTTTACAATGGGATAGAATGTCTTCCATACCTTTCATTGCAAAGTACTCTGACCCCTCTATATCCAGCAGAACGAGGTCATAATCATGCTCAGGCAAATAATCGTCAAGTCTGTGAGATTCCAATTCAATAATTTCTGGGTTGTCATAATCATACAGGAAACTGCTCTTTTTTGGTTTCCTCTTGCTTCCACCTGAGTTTACTGTATTGAGTAGAAATTCTACTTTTTCATGAGAATCATTAGCAAAAATGTTGTGCGGTGTTATGTTTTTAGCATTGTTAAGTTGAAGATTTATTTCCAGTAATTCAAAGGTGTTCGGATTCGCTTCAATCGCCGTTACTTCCTTACAATGTTTTGAAAGTGGAATTGCTAAAGAGCCAATGTGCGTTCCAACAATCAAAACCTTTGAATTATTGTTGATGAACTTCTTCAGTCGTTGCACTTCTTCAATACCAAATCCACCTGAACGTAACTTTTGGCCTACTTCAAGGTCCTCTGGGTCAACTGCGAATAAACCGTTTTCACTGTTCGTGATGATGGCTTTGATATTATTGCCGAGTTTCTTTCTAAGTCGCTTTGATTTGATTTTCTTAAACCCAAGATTAAGGCGCCAATAAAACGCCTTAAGCATGTCGAATCCTCATGCACAAAAAGACACTAACGCCATCGGCTACTCCTGCGGAGTGAGATTGTTCACCAGTGAACCATCCTTCATCTCCATCATCCTTTTGTTTTTCTAAACGAGGGATATTGCGGACACTCCAATGAACTCTCATGCAATTCTTTGTTATGGTCTGCTATTTGGAATTATGGCTAAACAGGTCATGATGGTCGTTCCCTGAGGCAAATTTTTACAAGAATACCGACTCAAACAATAACCCTCAGTTGGGTTACTACCTGTGATTGCTTTCCCTTCCAATCTTTGTGCAGAACATAAACTGGTACCGTTGTCTTTGGTTGTTGCTCCATCGGTTCAAGAAGCCATATGAACCCGTCAAACAGATCGAACTTAAGTCCCTTACCTCCCGTTTGAAACCCTCCCACTCTTAGTGGGTTAGCCCTTGTTTCGGTCTTCCCGGGGACGCGACGATTGAAAAAGGGAGCCGCTAACGGGAGGTTATGAGCGGAAAGACGGCCATGATTACAGGTCTCACAGGACAAGACGGGTCTTATCTGGCTGAATTGCTTCTTGAAAAAGGATACACCGTCCATGGTTTGGTCCGCCGAGTCTCTCAACCCACCTCCGGGCGAAGCCTCATCAATCACTTGATGGAACACGAAAACTTTCATCTGTTGAACGGAGACTTGGCCGACCAGAATTCAATTGACAACGCGGTTGCTCAAACCCAACCCGATGAATTTTACAACCTCGGAGCCATGTCTTTCGTTCCCGAATCATGGCGCTCTCCAATGATGACCGCTGACATTACCGGTCTAGGGGCACTCCGTTGTCTTGAAGCCATTCGGAAGCATGCCCCGAATTGCCGATTTTATCAAGCAGGTTCGTCTGAACAATACGGTAAGGTCCGTGATGTACCTCAAACGGAGATGACTCCATTTCATCCACGTTCTCCGTATGGATGCGCCAAGGTATTCGCCTTTGAAATCACTCGCAACTACCGTGAATCTTACGATATGTTCGCTTGTACTGGAATCCTTTTTAATCACGAAAGCCCACGGCGTGGACTGGAATTCGTGACTCGGAAAGTAACCATGACCGCAGCCAGAATCGCTCAAGGCTTTGATGAGTGCCTGTGGATTGGAAACGTTGATGCAAAGCGTGATTGGGGTTTCGCCGGCGATTACGTCGAGATGCAATGGCGGATGCTCCAACAGGACAAGCCAGGCGATTATGTCGTTGCCACCGGTCGTACACACAGTGTTCGTGACATGATCACGCTTGCCTTTTCACACGTCGGAATGAATCTAATATGGTCCGGAGATGGTGTTGATACCATCGCTACTGACCAAGACGGCAATGTTCGTGTTCGAACAAATCCCAAATTCTTCCGCCCGGCTGAAGTTGATTTGTTGATCGGTGACCCTTCTCTTGCAGAAAAAGAACTCGGCTGGGTACCTGGTACTTCATTTGAAGAATTGGTTCAAATGATGGTTGATTCAGACATGACCATCGTCAAAGAAGCAGTTGCTGGTGGATATGCCCCTCCAATCCCTCCCGAGTGAGAGAACAACCGCCGCTTTCATTTCATCGCTTAAGATGAGACAACGGATAAGAAGTTCTAGATGTATTAATCCAGTAGAATGGAAAGGGGATTAACTCCAACCCATCATCGTGTAAATGATTGAGAAAAGCACTGAATTGTTGCTTTGTCGTTAAAAATATTATAACTCGTTGGAATCATTCCATCTTATGGCGGAAGGTCTTGACCTGCTCGACGACATTGGATAAATTTTGAGCGTATTCATTCTTCTCTTCATTTCGTATTTCCATCTTCGTCCCGACCGCAAAGATGAACGAACATGGGATCGTAAAATGGGAGCGTCATTGGTCATTTGGCTGCTGTTGTATTTTATTCTCCGCAGGTTACAAGAATTGGTCCCTGCAGTGGGTATTGACAATCCGGATGTGAGCGGGGTGGTTGTTGAACTAACTGCTTATCTTTCATCGATGAACTTCTATTATGTTCACCTTTTTTTGATGCTTCTGGTTCCGATTCCATTTTTGAGAAACGGTTGGCAGATCGGAGCACTAGGACTGGTCGTCATTCTGTGCACCTACATTGACCGCTCGGCCGTCGCAGCTGGCGCCGACCCCCAATACAACTCAATGTTGCTCTTATGCATGATCTTAGCAGCGTGTTTAGTTTGTTTCAGCGTTGGATTGAGATTCCTTTTGTTTCCACCTGCCCTTGAGGACAAGAGCGAGGATTCCCTCGCTTTGCGGCGTTCTGGCTATTTCGCGCTCGGGACCATTGCGGTTGAAAACGAAGCGTGACGGCCTTCAATTTCCACGAAATGAAGTGGAGTCTTTTTAGGAGTCCGAGATAAGTTCTCACCATGGCACACCCATGGAGGTTTGATGGTTTTCCAGGCCGCGTCCTTTGGGTTGATTTATCCAAAGGAACTTGCGAGGAGCGAGACATTCCATACGAATGGTGCATTTCATCAATGGGCGGTAAAGCTCTCGCCACCAAACTGCTCGTTGAATGGGATACAACGGATTACGATTCAGCGACCGCACAACTGCACCCCGTGACGGGGAGAATGGATGCAGCATCACATCCGACGACCCCACTGTTGTTCATGACAGGCCCCTATCAGGCTTCCAAGATCGGATCATCAGGTCGCGCCGTCGTCGTCACCCGTTCACCTCTTACAGAGTGTTTCATTGATACGTACATTGGGGGCAACATCGGACATGATCTTAGGAAAGCTGGCTGGGACGGCCTCTTTATCACGGGCGCAAGCGAGGGTTGGGTGCGTCTTGAAATCAACGACCAATGCGCGACTCTCCATGATGCAGAACCGCTGCTAGGCCTCACCACTTGGGAGGTTGAGCAACACCTTGACGAACTCGGAGAGTGCCTTTCAATCGGCCCTGCAGGTGAAAACGGAATTCGTATTGCTTCGCCATTGACGGCTGGAAGACGGGCTGCGGGGCGGGGAGGAACGGGTGCCTCATTCGGGTTCAAGCGTCTCAAAGCAATCACCGTCAAGGCGAGTTCGGATTCGTCGTCCATGGTCCGTTATGCAAACGAATTCTCCCTCGGTGATGCTGTCAAAAAGCAGCGGAGTGAAATGGGCTTACGAAGGAAATCCGGGGACCCCTTCTACAGTTTTGGAACAAGTCGGGGGCCACTCTATGCTGCTGAAAACGGGCGGATGCCGACGGCAAATTACGCATCAACAGACGCCCAGATGCCGGACCTCTCAACGCTCAAAGCAGGAGGCGGCAAGGGTGGCCAAACGGCAGAAGCAGTTCGTAAGGGAGCAACTCCTGTTCCCGTTCAAGTCAAACTTTCAACGCATGAACTTTCAGGAGAACACTGGCATGAATCTCTCCCAGACGCCAAACAGTCGGGGTGCTGTGCTCCATGCCCGATTGCATGTGAGGCCGCTGACCGCCCGGTGATTGATGGAACGAAGACTCGCGGCCGGCCAGTTCACATGAATCGCGTTGACCGTCCTGAATACGAGACCCTCGCGATGTTGGGGTCCAACCTTGGCATCGGCTCAAGTCTCGATGTGATGGATGGAAACGATGCATGCAACCGACTGGGAATGGATACGATTTCCTCTGGAGCTGCGCTCTCATTTGTCTGTGAAGCAGCGGAGAGAGGATGGTTGCCCGAATCTTGGTCGGACCATTTCCACGCACCCTTTGATTTCGGTTCGTTCAGGGAGGGAGATGTTGTCCCGTGGCGGTTTGGAATTCCAGAATTGCCGCCATTGGCCCTTCATCTCTTGGCCCATGCAACCCCAGGGGACGGCACGCTCTTCGGGACGCTTACGGCGGGAGCAGTCGGTATGAGTGAATGGATAGAGAACGAAACGGGACACCCGACAACACGGCTAACCGCTCACTGCAAAGGCCTTGATCTACCAGCATGGGACCCACGTGGAAAGCGTGGAAACGCCATGGCCTACATGACGTCAAACGTTGGAGCCAACCATATGCGTGCGAACTACAAGGACCCAACAGGTCTTCCGAACCGTTCAGCAGTTGACCTCATGGGTGAACTTGTCACCAGTCAGCACAGCATCGTAATCCGCGACTCAATGATTTTGTGTGCTTTTGCAAAAGGGGCCACACCCGACCACATCATGCTCGATGCATGGAATGCAATTACCGGTGAGGGCTGTACATGGAGCGACCTCATGGAACGAGCCCAAGTTCAGTGGGACACTGCTCGCCAATGGAATGTGGACCATTGGGTGCGACAAGGAAAAGATGCCAGGGATGAGGATCTGCTTTCGTGGCGACTACGAAACGAACCCGTCACGAGTGGCGTTGCTTCTGGAATGGTATCCTTCGTCGATGAATCCGATGAAGAAGCGTGCATGGCCGCTTATTACGAGTATCGAAACTGGAGTCCTGGGGGGTTGCCAATTGGAATCTGAGGAAGACGTTGAATCACCTTCAAAGATCAAACGAAATGCGTTGATTGTGTTCGCTCTACTTTCCCCTCTTCTCTTGGTGCAAGCATGGATTTTCGGGGCTGCGCCTGATGTCCCCTTTGCAACCATGCCTTCTTGTGAATCCAACAGCCAAAATTGCGCTCATTTGGGTGGTGGAAGTACGTTTCGGATGGACCTGGAACTCAACACGACCAACGGTGTTGAACTGAATACATCTCTTGCCGCTCTCACAAATTGGGTTGTGGAAAACAACTTCCAAATACTCGTGGAAAAATCAGTTGAAGGCGAGGAGTACTACATTCACGCGGTCGCAATCACTCCGTTTTGGAGATTTCCCGACGACGTTGTTGTTCAATTACGACAATTGAGTACCGGCGGAACTGAGTTCGAACTTCACTCCCAATCACGGCTCGGTCAGAGTGACATTGGGGTTAATCCTGACCGTTTGCTTGAACTTCACTCACTTTTGGAAGACGCTTAGGTGGTTTCACTTCTGAACGGGTTGCAATCCCTCTGCTTCCCCGTCCCAACCATAGGGCCATCCGTTTTCATCTACAAATACAATATTGACGCCATGCCCGGATTTATGAAAGCCAATCAACTGAATTTCATGGATGCTGTGACCACTTGGGGCCTTCCCTAGAACCGGAAGGCGATGGCGAGCGAAGAATGACCGCTTTCTCGGTGCGTTTTTTTCGCCTACCCCTTTCATTGAGCGACGCGTCCCCTCAACATCATCAAACCACGGTAGCGGCCCCTCGGGAGAAAACCTCAGGCCCAAAATCATGTCAATTCCAGTGGTCTCTTGTGCAGCATCAGCATCGGGTCCACTGGGGATTGCGGGAGCGTTTGGATGTGTATGGAGCCAATGCGTAAATCGGCCCGCTCTTGAGCCGCGCTGGCTCGAAAACATGTCATCGGTCCAATCCTCCGGGAGGTGGTGGACGGAGTAGGAATCGCCGCGATTTACGATGTGAGCCTCACTGATGGTGTAGCCCTGGCCTTGGAACAAATTCCCATGGACTTCATCACCGGAAAAATAGGCATCAACCTGAGGTTTGTGGGGTTGCTTTGGGTCGATGTCAATCCCAACCAATATTTCGTCTGGAAGCGCCTGTAAAGCCCACCATACGAGCGACTGAAACACCGGCCCAGGCAGGTGTATCTGAGCCATGTAACCGCTACGCTGCTCGTAAGAATCGCGGTTATAGGACACCATCAATGTCTCCAACCAATCCTCCACCATGAACCACCCAAGGAGAAGTTCACCATCAAGGGTCCGACGAGGACAATCTTTGAAGAAGGGTAATGGCAAGGGTAAACCATGGCGAAGAAGAAGGGCGGATTCGGTAGGTTTCTCGGGGCCATCACCGGTAGCCCTTACGAAAAGATGTTGAAACAGGTTGACAAACTGGTTGACCAATACGGCGAAGAAGAAGAGGAACTCGCTTCACAACTCGAAGCGCTGGTTGACCAGGCAGGAGATTTGTTCGAGGCCGAAGACATCGATGAAGAAGAACATGACCTCCTTGTCGAAGCCATTGAAGAAGCCGACCCAGAAGGTCGTGTATTCGGTAAATTAGGGACGGAAGAAGACGCATTCTATGCAGGTGATGTTCCCAATGCGCCTGACCTTAACACGGGCAAGCGGATCAACTTAGACGACCTCATGAAATCCAAGGGTGATGAATTCACCGGAAGTTTTGGAAAAGAAGAGTTCGATGAATTCCGTGAAAAGATGACCGATGATTTCTATCAAGAGTCGGACAATGCAATTCGTCAAGGTGACCACCAAGCAGAGATTCGAACAACAAACCGCGTCTTTGGAGGAGCCGAATCGGATGTTGACGATGCAAAGCGCCGCATTTCCGAGGAATCTGGAATGGCCAATCCCAGTGCTGCCGAAGAAGTTGAAGAAGTACTTGAAGAAGAAGAGGACGAAGGCGATGATAATTATTCCATTGATGAAAACGGTGTTGAATGGTTTGAGGACGAAGATGGCTACTGGTGGTACCGAGAGGAAGGCCAAGCCGACTGGCAACCTTACGACGAAGAGTGATTGGACCAAATGTCCAGTTCTGTCACAGTGAACTTGATCATTCCATAATCTGCTCCGAGTTCAAGCATGGCTTGGTTTTTGGACGGTTCACTTGACATTGCAACGATGGTATGAGGCCTCGGCACTTCAGATGCAAGAAGTTCTTTCAAAACATCGTATCCACTGGTTGGGGGCATGAAGTGGTCAAGCAGCAACACATCTGGGTTGAAGGATTCAATGTGTGCGAGAGCATCACTGGAATTCCATCGCTGTTGAAATGTTAAATCACTGACGTCAATGCCTGATGAAACAAGCATGGTTTCAATGTCGTACATGTCTTCAAAGGCGAGGACTCGCATGGATGACCCTCATTCTGGAATCGGCTGTTGTTCCCACCACGGTGGTGCAAGGAACCACCGTTCGTCACCCACAGGTCGATCGATCAGCGGTAGGCTAAGAGTTGACGATTCGTCAAAATTGACGTTAAGGCCGATGGAAGCACACGGGCTGGGCAGGTAGTCTTCTCCGCTCTCCGTTAGAACGATTTCAATTTGTGTTCCCTCCGTCAGCATGACGTCCAGTGGATTGAATTCCATGAGCATGATATACGATTGGAACGGCAGTGCAGTTTTGGCTTCATAGCCTCCGTCACGGTAACGCACATCCATCGTTGCATGACCTAATCGAAGACCGTCCCCGTACATTGTGGCGAATATTTGGCCCCCTTGGCACGCTAGTGTATCTACGGAGAGATGAAGCGTAGGCATACCTGAGATGTGAATCGGTTCCTCAAGGGGTTCGAGTTGGAACGAACGTTGATTGTTGGCGTTGACCGTTCCCCCTGAACCTTCGGCGGCGTCCAGCGTTACCGGCCACCATGTCATGTCTTCAGGGGGCCAGGTTTCCTCAACATGCCATTTTCCGTCGTTGGTTTGAATTTGTACCATGGGTTCAGGTTCCTCTCCGATATCCTTGAGATAGTAGTTGAACCAAGCAAAGAGTTCCACGGCCCAATCCATTCTGCTCATGTTCGGATATGCCTCTCGCCCGTAGCCGGACGACAGTTCACTGTGTCGGTCAGGTTGATCGGGGTAATTGTGTGCCCACTGGCCTGAAATTGCTCGAGCATTGATGCCTGCATCCCGAAGGAGCTGGTACGTTGGGAAGGCATGGTAAGGGTCAACGTTCCAATCTTGAAGCCCCCAAACCAAATACACACTTCCTTGATAATTCTCGAGAACATCAGGGAGGTGGCGTCGCTCGTCCCAATAGTCGTTCCATTCTGCGCCACCAAATTCCGCTCCGGCCCAAGTAGAAAACGGGTTGAGAGGCCCGATGAGGTCGTCACTGCACATGCGCATGTCGTCGGTTGTACCGTCGGTTGTTGCACCTTCGTAGAGAGCGTCGTAAAGCATGGCTCTTGCCTCTGAAGAGCCGTTGCGGTAGAACATTTCTTGAACGCCGATTGACCCTGAAATGGGTACGATGGTCTTCAGATGTTCAGAAGGTTGCTGTGCTGCCTCCCAATTGGTCGTTCCAGCGTAGGATTTACCCATGAGGCCAACGTTACCGTTGGACCATTCCTGTTCGCCGAGCCAGTCGACAACGGCTTGAATTCCAGTCTGTTCCCCCAGCCCCTTCACGTCTTGGCAGTGTGTGGATTGACCCGTTCCAAACGTTGAGGCTTGGGCGAGCGCATACCCGTGCGGTACAAACGTATCGTAAACCCATTTTCCAACGCCGCCATCGGGTACAGTGTTGGGGGAGGAGTCATCGCCGACCACGCCTTCTCCGCCGAAATCATAGTACGGGTGAATGGTCATGATCACTGGAATCTTCTCTCCCTCGGGGACGTCAGGCAGCCACAGGGCAACATGCATCAGTGCATCTCCAGGGAAGCCCGCGTCTTGTTCACTCGCAGGCAAGTCAACTTCGATGAAATGTTCCTCGTAAGGGAGTGCCTCGTAGGTTCCATTCACGGGGAGTTGAGCTCGCAACGTATCCATTGGGAGGTCCATTGTGTGACGAAGTTCAAGGGGAGTCTCCCACCATTCGCCAGAGAAAGAACCGTTTTCTTTGGCCGATTGTGTGAGGTTAGTTCCAAGCGTCATTGCGAGCATGAGGACGGCGATGGAAACGGCGATGGTCGCTCCGGCTGAGAGGTTCAACTGGCGACGCCCTTTGCCTTCCACGGGCTCAAAAGGAGCACCTTCATCGGTTGGCGCATCAACAAGGGCAGCATCGAGTGCCAGACTGACACTTACGGTCTGCGGGACGGCGCTCATACCATGACGACCGAGTTCAGTCTCAAGAGGCTGACGCTTTGCCGTGTTCAGACGGCAGGCTCTGCATTGGGGCTTGGCAGTGCTCGCAGCAGCCCCATTGCGTGGAGTAAAATTCCCATGGCGATGACGCCATGGACAAGCGAGACCCAATGCATCTTAGCAAACATTTCACCCAAGCCGTACTGCAGAACCCATGCAGACAGCAAACCGAATGACATTCCCTTGAGTTTGGAGTCGTCAGTCTTGGACATCACGACAAAGACAACCAATCCGATACAGGCAAGCAATCCGATTTGAGCGGTCCAAGCATGACTTGGTGCAGTATTGTAATCGTACAGTGATGACAAGCCGGTTGAGGCTTGACTGAGCGTTGTTATGATGACGATGACAACCGTCCATCGAGCGTATTTGAGCATGTTTTCATTGGTCGAGTTTCCTTCCATGGTGGGGGAATAGAACCTCTGCTTTTTCTGTCTAGCGGTCATTTCTAACATCATCCGCACGATTCATGGGGGAGATGCTCCTGCGACAACCATGACTCGCCCGATGGTGATACGGTCGCTGCTTATGGTCGGCCTGTTTCTAACCGTCTTGCTGCCCTCAACAATTGGGGCACAACAAGCTGAACCCTTGTGGCGCAGCAACGGTCTTGACCCGACGCTGTGGGATGACCGCCCTGAAACAGAAGATTCGCCGATGATGGAGTCGTACAAAGGAAATGCTATCATTGAAGTTCAAGTGACCTATCAAGAAGGGCATCTTGCAGGGCAATCGGATGGTATCATCATCATTGAACTCTTTGAAGAATGGGCCCCTATTACAACGGACAACATGATCTCACACGTTGAATCAGGGTTGTATGACGGCATCTTTTTCCATCGTGTAATCAATGATTTCGTGACACAATCTGGTGACCCGACATGCAAAACTCTTGGAGTTTATCCTGCAACTGCACCATCCTGTGGAAGCGGTGGTACGGGCGAGACCATACCTCTCGAACTCAATGGCAACCTTTCGCATGTGGATGGCGCCCTTGGAATGGCCCGAGGTCAAGACCCTGACTCCGCAGACGCGCAGTGGTACATCGCTGAAACAGAAGCTCACAATTTGGACCCGGAAAACCGAGACGATGAGGGCTATGCTACCTTTGGAATTGTTCGAGATGGAATGTCGCACATCCGTGCAATTGCCGAAACGCCAACGTCCGATGAGCCTACAGGGACCGATTTGGACAACCCGTTTGCTTCAGGGGGAAGGCCCCTTTATCAAGCGAAAATCATCTCCATGGAAATGATTGGAGTGGCGGACCCGGACGGTACAATCCGCAATCCCCCTGCCGATGTTATTGAGAGCAGTTCATTTGGTGAGACCGTCGTGAAGATCATGACCATCTCACTTGTTCTTCTTCTGCTCGCAGCCATCCCCGTCATTGTTTATCGAGGGCGGAGTGAAGAGCCGTTGGGAATGTACAAGGAAGCCATTATAACTGATGCTGAACTTGTTGATGATGGGATGTGATGCTATGGGATGTTCAAACCGGTTCACAGTCTGCTTGGTACTTTGCCTGTTTCTCTCAGGTTGTATCTCCTCCGATTCAGCGATAGAGGAACCTGAAAGTGCCGTTGATGAACCCTCTGTTGTAGAAGCACAACTTGTTCCGGAATGGACCGCAATTTCCAATAACGGTACTGAATTTAACCGAACCATAATGTCCCAAGGTGCTTACATCGCTTACTTTTCAGCACCTTGGTGTTCGCATTGTGAAACCACCCTTGATGCTTACGACAGCGTGATTCCAGAAGGTAGAATGATGGTTTTTTCCCAAGATGATAACCCTGATTTTTCCAACATGAGCACCTGGCACGAAACCACGGAATCCAACCTCAATCGTTCCATTAACCGGCCGTTCATGCTCATGCCGGAATTTTCAAGCGAATTGGGTGTGAAGTCAATTCCCCATGTCGCTTTTGTCAACGAACAAGGGTACGTGTTCCAAACAGAGGTCGGAAAACGAACCAATCAAACCACGATTGGAGAGATTTGGAATGCGACGTTGATTGCGAGCTTCAATGAAACAACCGGATGGTCATGACCCTAGGGTCGGCATTCAACGTCATAGACCACATGGCGGACATATGGGGCATACCATTTGACCCGCTCAAGATGGTCACCTCGAATGGTAAATCCAAGTTTCATACTGTCACTCAGGGATTGAAATTGTTCAATCGTACTGCGTTTCCAATCGCTGATCTCTTCATCTTTTACATTCATGTGGACGTGCAACCAACCTCCCTGGGGTTTCAGAGCTTGTAAACACAGACCCCACACGGCTTCTGACGATGGAAGCAAGCCAAGATGGCATCGGTCAGCGATTCCTTTGAGTTGGGGAAGCGACTTCTGATTGTTTCCGCGATAAACGGTTATCCTGTCGGTAATGCCGTTTGCTTCCGCTCCACGAACAAGTCCATCAATGGATGGTTGGTTCATTTCGCACGCATGAACGTGAGCAGCCCCTGCATTGATGAGCATGGGAAACGAATAGTAGCCGACTCCAGCAAAAGCATCTACAATTGTTTCACCCCTCATGTCCATCGCCCCGATACGACGACGTTCGGTGACGTTGCCGGAGGAAAACATAACTTGAGCGGCATCAAACTCATAGTGAATACCGTGGTCAATGAACTTCACGAGCGAGGTGCCGAGAAGAACGGTGGCTTGAGATGAACGAACAGCATCGTTCGCAATCGGTGATTGAATGCCTACACTTGTGACGTTTAGAGCGGAGGCGATGGCACGCCAAAGTTTACTTTGGTCTTCGGGAGAACATCCCGCCCAAATCTCTTGACTGAAACTGCCAGATGGAAAGAGCACAAGTTCTCCAAGACGTTCCCACTTCTTAGGAAGTGTATCAAGGAAGGGCTGGAGGTTGGCTATCTGTTGTTTTGAGGCCAAGCGGGTTAACCACTCCTCCACCACGTTTCGAAGCCGATTGTGTGGGTCCACAGTTTCCATCACATGAGGAGTGCGCAAAATCAATTGCACGGGGCGATTGGTGATTGCAGAAATGTCGTTTTTCAACGATGCAGAGAGGTCGATAGAAAGGAGGGGGAACGCGATGAAATCATCTTCATGTTCAACCGGTGCGATGTGTAAATGCAAGATTTTTTGGGATTTGAGCAGCGCATGGACGCGCGCTCCTTGAAGGCGATGAACTGCAAGGAAAGGGTGTACGCTTTCCTCATGGTTCATGGTAAGGGCATGAGGGGAACTGCTTTCAAGTTCCCGTTCATAGCCCGTACGATGTCGGCACTATGTTTGAATAAGAATCGGTCCAATCCGCTCATTCCAACCCTCATTGTTGGATTCCTTTTCCTCCAGGTTTGGGCGCCTCTTGCAAGTGCTGCGGGCATGCAATCCTGCAGTTCTCTGGGAGGTGAGTGTGACGAATACGACCACGCCGAAGACATGACTCCGAATCGTCAGGATTGGGTCGAAGGAATGTACGTTTTCGACTTGGTTTCAACCTCGAGTATCGAACTTGAACTGACTTGGGCCGTTCGTGAATTCGAGCGAGATTCTCTCGGGCTTGGTTCCGGAACGATTGTAGGAAACACACTTGAAAATACCGATGGACTCGACTCTAACGACGGAGCCCCTGCTGATTTAATCCGTCAAATGTTCAACACAGAAACCGGTGGAAGTGGAACTCCAACGGTGGGTCAAAAACTGAAAAACGAAGTGAATGATGCTATCGAAGACGCCCTTACAAGTGGATTTGGAACGGTAACAAGCCTCAGTACAAATTATGTCAATCAATATACCAATGCAGGCACAGTCACGCAATGCTCCACCGATGAAACAACCGATTCAGCTGCAGAAGGGGCCAGTCAAGACAACGTGTTTGAACCTCCATTGTGTTTTACTGCAGTGGCTTCCGTCGAATTGATGTCCTCAAATTTCAATCTCGCTGGAAATGAAAATTTAGACCTTGAGCGTACCTACAAGGGGCTTTTGACGATGGGCGCAGACATCAACACTGGATTTGAGTTAACGACCCAACCCGGGCACAAAGCCGACTTCGTCATCAACCCTCCAGCATACTCTACGGTCTTGTCAGTGGATGATAACGGGTCGCTCGTTGCCCGTAACGGCCCTCCAAGTTACTGGGCTGCAGAATGGTCCATGGACCACCTAACCGCTCAAGAAGTCGACACGGATCTGCTTCAAAGCGTCGACTTGAAGATGGGACACCGCAACTCATCAGGAACCCCTACGGTGTGGGTGGATGAAGGAACAAAAGCCCTTGACTTAAATCTCGTTTTGGATTTACGCGATGAAGATGCAGCCACGATTGACTTTGTTGCAGGCTTGTATTATCTGGATGAGGCTACGCTCTCAGACTGGGGAGTCAACATGTTTGAAGTCTCTTCAGATGCTAGTATTCCGCTCATTACCTCCGATGGAATACGTCTTGCATACCATAACGGCATCATTGACCTAACGCAGTTTACCGATCAATTCCCGATTGGAGATATCGTGGAAGGAATTGGCTCTACGGTAGCAGGCGTTGGAGAGATCACCATGAGCGACTTAGAATGGGTTTCAGAATCCGACGGAACAGGGAACTTTGAACAGCCTGGAGGGCTTAATTACAGCCATTCTACAGGATGTTCCGAACCCATACTATCGGGCCAAGAATTGAATTATTGTCTTGAGGGGGCGGTTGCAATGGATGCCACATATCCGGTTTACCTCCAAACAACGAGTGCACCTATTGAAAACATGAATCTCATCAGTATTCTCAAGGAATACAATACCAATGACATGGTGGATGACTTCCTTGATGGAGTGCAGCAAAACGATTTGGAACGGTTGATGAATTCCGGAATAACGCTTGAGACAGTGCTTGATTCAAGTTACCTTGACGACATCATTCCAAGCAATCTTCCTCCATCTGAACTCACCGTTGAAATTCTCGTTCCCTCTTGGATTACTACCCTTGATGGAAGTTCAAAAATCATCTTAACAAAGACCATTGAAGGCTCACAAGAAACGGATATTTCCTTCACAGGAACGGGCCCTTCCTATTCATGGGAGAGCGAAATTAAGAACGAACAAGATGACGTAATCTGCTATGCAAACCAGTCCACATGCATCAACAGTCAAATTACCCTGGATTGGGAGAAGTTTAATTTGAATGAATGGAGCCAATCCGTCAGTTTCACTTTTGCTTTAGATGCGGAACTTAGCATTTACCGAATTGGAATCCCAACAGAGGACCTTCCGCAAGACGGAGATACAAAAGTCACCATGGAAGCAATCCCTTCAGACCTCATTCGTCTCATTATTGACTTGTCCAGCAGAATGGAAGAGCCCTTGAACCATACAGTGGATTTGGATGGGGATGAAATCGAGATGGTGGCCACGCGGCAGGGAATGAAGGACTTTACCGTACAGTTCGGAGAAACCGTAACCAAACTCATGCATCAGGCTGGAACAGACCTTGAATCTGAAGAAGGTGTTGAAAAAATGGACCTGAGTGGTTTTGAACTTAAAACGCAGATTTCAGGCATAGATGCTCCGGATGAGACCATATCAGATGAGGAGCCCATTACGTTGAAGGTTAGCATACCAAGGGTTACCTTTACTATTGGCTTGGACCTTGACACCGAAAAAATACAGAACCAAGACCCTGCTGGACTTGGCCTTAGCGTTGTTGCAGATGCCCTTACGACCTCGTTTATTCAACCTATGGAATGGGCAGCTAATGCTCTGACCACCGGGTTGACCAATTCGATTGCAAACATGAAGGGCATTACCTATCCTTACGAATTCAGCACAGGGGATGTGAATACAACCGTTGAAGATGATTACGACCTCAATATCGCCGGTCCGATTTCTTTTTCGCTCCCTTGGGGCGTAGAAATTCAGGATTGGGATTCAACATCAGGCAACCTCAGGGTCACTGAAGATGGAGGTCGACAAACCATAACTTACGTGATTCCACCAGGCGAATTCAACGATGACATTTCATTCAGTATCCATGTCAGTTGGATGTATTTCTTGCTTCAATTCTGGATTTACCCGACCATCGTGATCCTCCTTTTGGTCCTCTTTATTCGACGCCGTCGTAGGAAGAAGAAGGCCAAGAAGGAACGTTTGAAGCGGCGGGAAAGCAACATCAACAAGGCTCAACTTGGGGACCATGAGTTCTCGGACTTGGTAGGTTTTTCAAGCCCAGGGTTACGGCGCGGGGAGTCCATTGAAGACATGGCTTCAATCGATGATTACTGACCCTCAGTGCATTGAATCATAGATTCGTTGGGCCAAGGATGGACCAATGCCTGGGACGGTTAACAATTCATTGACCGCAGCGTGTTCAATGCCTTTTCTTCCGCCAAAATGGCGAAGAAGTGTTTGCAGTTTTTTGGCCCCTAATCCCTCAACGGCTTCCAGTGGATCTGCCAGGCGGTTCCGACTTCGGCGTTTGCGATGGAAGGTGTTGACAAAGCGATGGGCTTCGTCTCTTGCGTGAACCATCACCCTTCCCTGCCGGTCAAGAATCAGTGGCTCGTGACCGTCTCGATAAACGGTTTCTTCGCGTTTGGCCAAGGCAGCCAGAGGAAATCGCCCGGCCCAACCGTGCTCTTCCAATGCCGTTGTGATGGTACTGAGGTGAGTTTCTCCACCGTCGATGAGCAACAGGTCAGGCCATTCTTCTTGCCGCTTCGCCCACCTCACGACCACCTCTTTCATCATTCGTAAATCATCGATAGCGTCTCCTTTTACCACGTATTTTCGATACTCATCCTTGGCAGGCCGTCCGTTTCTCATGACCACGCTCGCACCGACTCGTTCACTTCCAAGGAGTTGAGCCATGTCAAAACAAACCAGGTGATTCAGTTGGTCCAATCCCAAGACTGCTGCCCCGTCATCTGCGGCTCTTTGTTCAAGGGAGCCGCTTGTTTTTGTGGCCATCCGTTGCAGTTGAATCTCAGCATTTTGGCGAGCCAGCGTCGCCAAATTTTCGAGGTCGCCTCGCTGAGGTGTCCGCACTTCCACCGAACCTCCTCTTCGTTGATTTAACCACGATTGAAGTCCATCGAAAATGGGCACAGGGCTTAGAAGAAGTCGAGGTGGCCTTCGGTGAGCATAATGTTCTGAAATGAACATGGAAATGGTTTCACCAATGTCGCCTCCATAGACCACAGGCCACGCTTCTTGGCCCTGAACCATACCTTCGTCAGCATGCAATACAACAACAGCAGCCAGTTCCCCTTGAGTGGCGAGTCCTATGGCGTCACAGTCGCGGTAGACTTTGCTCGATACGACATGTTGGCTGGTCGTAGCCCGCACAGCCCGAATGGTGTCTCTGTATCTTGCCGCTTCTTCGAAGGCTTCACGAGCAGAAGCGCTTTCCATGGAAGCAACCAATTCGTCCGTGAGGGCTGCTGCGTTTCCGTTCAAAATTTGGCGGACGTTCTTGACATTCTCATTGTAGCCTTCTGGTGAGACGCAAGGGCCAGTACACAAACCAATGTGCATGGAAAGGCATCCCTGCGGAAGCAATTCTTTACAATCACGAATCCCAAATTGCCGTCGTAGCAACTGCATGACCTGTTTTGCAGCACCAGCATTGGGGAATGGACCCCACTGTTCGGAATGTTTAGGTGGATAACGCGTGTACATGATTCGAGGAAACTCATGGTCTGTCAAAACAAGATAGGGAAAGGATTTCCCATCCTTGAGCATTGAATTGTAGCGCGGCATGTGCTCTCGAATCAATTGCCGTTCGAGAACGAGTGCCGCTTGAGGCGTTTGGGTTACGATGCATTCGATATCATCCGCTTTTGCGACAAGTTCCGGAATCATTTGTCGATCAGGGTTGGATGCAAAATAGGAACGGATTCGCTCGTTAAGGCGCGTTGCTTTCCCCACATAGAGGACCCGCCCCTCTCTGGTTTTGAAAAGATAAACACCCGCCTCCTTGGGGAGGTTAGCCGAACTGAGGTCGACGGGCATGAAACCCTCTTGTAGACGGTGGCTCAAAAGGGCAACCCTGTGAAGAGAAGGGTTCATGCAACCAATGGGATGATTGATGAAGGAGGAGCAAGAAGTGCATTATGGAAGAGATATGCTTAGTCGTCCACAGGAAAAGTTACTCCGATACCTCGGTACCTTTCCCGAGGCCTTGGATCAAGCCTGGGATGTTCCTCGCAACCTTTCCCTCCCCGGTCTTGCTGAAGCGATGGGTGTTGTGCGGTCTGGGTTAAATCGTCCTCTCAATTTGTTGGAGTCTGAACAATTGATCACCGTTCGTGTTGCTCATGTCATCGGAGGAGGTTCTCGTCGAAGACAGGTGTATCACGCCACCGAAAAAGGACGCCTATGGTTGTTGGAACACCCCAAAGACGCTGAGGTTGATGAGGGTCAAGATGCTCTCAAGCAGAACCATCTACAGGTGGAACTCATCGGTCGTAAGGAGGCCATTATTGAGTTGGAATCCATGTTTGGCCGTCAACAACCCGTTTTGCTTGGAGGTCTATCAGGGATTGGAAAAACAACCGTTGCTCAAGCATTGATGAGCCGAGCCTCGCTTGAAGGTACATCCATACATTCAGCCATTGTGAACGAATTCTCAGACATGAGGAATATCATTCAACAGTGGTTTCCAGCCATGAAACCACTTCCCCACGATACAGAGGCATTAGAATCACTTCTTGAGGCCGCTGATGAGAAGCGCATGTTTGTGATCGATGATGTCCATTTGATACCACCGAGGCACGCAACCAACGTCAAAGCCATGATTGAAACGTTCCAATGTGACAGCACTACGACGCTTCTTCTTGTTGGCCGGACTCCGCTGCCGTTTGATGGTGAATTTGAGTACCGGCAACTGTCTGCTCTTGACCCTGAAGATGCGGCCCAACTGTTGGGGGAGCATTTGGACTTGGAGCATCGCCTTTCAATCGCAAACGCACTGGGTGGGCACCCGATGGCTCTCCAATTATACTCGGAAGGAACACCGCTTCCAGAAGCCGGAGAAGACATTCAAAATTTTGTAGAGCAAACGATTCTGCAAAACCTTGGGGATGAAGAATTGGCTGCCTTAGATCACTATGTTCTCTTCCCCCGACCGCTTGCTGCAAAAGACGTCCCGCATCAGGACGAAATCGCAGATTTGGACGTGCATGCCCTCTTGCGATGGGAACACGATAACATGAAACTCGAGATTCAACACCTTGTTCGGAACGTTCGCCGAACGATGTTCTCCAAAGACCGGCTCAAGGAACTTCATCAAACATCTTTGAACCACTGGCTTTTGTGTGAAGATACTCCTGATTCACAAATTCTTCGATTGTACCACCAACTTGCCCTTGATGACCCCGAATTCAAATCGCAAATTGAGAGCCAAGTTGAACGCCTTCTTCCTGCTCAAGGAGCAGCAATCGCTGTAATTCTGAACCGAGCCGTTGAACAGAAACCAGAAGATGAGATGCTTCATTATTGGGCGGGCAAAGTTGCCTTGCACCGTCATGAACTCGATCGAGTAGGGGTTCATCTTGAAGCCATCTCAAGCGAAAGTCTTCGAAGTGAATTGGCTTATCAAAAAGCGATTCTCGAGGGCAATGAGGTGGAATCTCAACGGTTGTTGCAGTCCGTTCTTGCCCATGCAAACGATGTGGAAGCGGCTCGTACTTTACTCTCAGCAGCCGTGCAACATCTTGAAGACCGTTTGTTTGACGAACCATCTGAAACGGCATTGTCAACGGTTCAATCCCTACTTCAAGATGTCAAACTCCCTCAACGGCAGGAATTACGCGCGGCAATGATGGTGAGTCTTTCCATGATTCAACACGCAGCAGCTCTGTTTGAAGGCGATGTTCAACGAGCTAACGAACTCCGTGATGCACTGGCATCAATCAGCGATGAGCATGACCCCTTTGTTCGTCTGCTCAAATTAAAGGCATCCTTTCGCTTCCATTCATCCGACAATCTTGAGTTGATCATCAACGAGGCTGAAGAGGTCATCCAACGCCAGCCTACGGCCTTTCACAAAGCGGCTTTACAACTGACCCTCGCTGAATTCCTATGGGCGCATGATTCCAAGAAGGCACAAGGCGTGTTTGAAGATGTTCCATCACCTGATGTGCTCCGTTCCAAAGGAGTTGCTCATCAGCGTTATGCAGGTAGGTGGTGGTATTTACACTCAAAAATCACGCCAAACACGTCGCTCATGTCAATGCGGGAAGCAAGCCGCTGCTTCCGTTCAGCAGGCTGTCATTCAGCGAGCCGTACACTCGTTAAACGAATGCATCGATTGTTGTGATTAGAGTTCTGCTCCGATCAATGTTTTGGTGTCAGCAATTCCGGAAAGAGAACGAATGTCTTCTACAATGCATCGGGTAAGTGCAAACTCTTCATCAGCCTGAACGCGAGCGATGATGTCGTATTCGCCAAATAGCATCCACCGGTTGGTCACTAAATCGATGTTATCAAGTGCATTACGGACGTTATCCTCTTCGCCAGGAAGGGTGGTAATCAATACGAATCCAATAGCCATTTCATCACTCATCCTTCAACTGCAATCAGCGTTTGTGTTTCCTTGACGCCTTTGATTTTTCGAAATGTATTCATGACGAGGTCGGAAAGACGTTTTGAATTTGAAGCGGTAATACGGACCAAGAGGTCAAATTCCCCGTAGAGTGCGTGAACTTCTGCGACGTCTTCATGTCCAGTGAGCGAGAGGTACACTTCACGTTCATGCGTGGGTTCGGTTTTGAACAGAATAAATGCCTCAGGCATGTATGTTGGAATGAAAGTCGGGATTTATGGCTTCCTCTTGATGCATTTCTTCTCCCGATACAAAGCAGCGAACCATTGAAAGGGTAAAGCAGGTGATTGAGGGATATGACAGTGCTCCCTCGTCCAGCCTCGCGGGTGATATTTGTCACACTTCTCTTCCTTCTGCCGTTGTTGACAGCCATCCACCCTCTCAATGAATCAGAATCGGTTGACCCAATCGTTCAGAATACTGGGGCTCGAGCCCAAATCACGTGGTCGGGTACACAGGTTCTCACGAACACGTATACCGTACCTGTTTCGGATGAATTGGTGATTCAGGCTTGCACAGTCGTACAGATGGATGGGGGCGTGCGAATTGTTGTGGATGGACGGCTGACTGTATTGGGGACTCAAAGTTGTCCCGTAACCCTTGAAGCAAGCGGACTATCAGACCATGAGGGCATTCAATTCAATTCCTCTTCCTCAGGACGCGGCTCTCTTCTGCAAAATTTGACGATTGAGGATTCCATTTACGGGGTGACCATTTACAGTTCTAACCCAGTCATCGAGAATTTGACCGTGGTCAATGCTGACCGCGTGGGCGTTGACATGTTCAACAATGCTGCCCCAAGAATCACAGATCTATTCATCAATGAAGCTGGCCGTGATTTGGCTTTCCAAGGCGACTGGCGCTACGGTATTGGTCTATCAATCGGAGCAGGTTCAACCCCCATTGTCACCCGTGCAGTTTTCACTGATGTTTTGACACGTGGTGTGAACATTTGGGGCGCATCGGGCGGGCTCATACAGGGCATCACTGTAGACAATTGCTCAGGGTCAAGTTGGGCTACGGCTGCAGGAATTTGGGTGGAAGACAGTCAACCCCTTCTCACCAACGTTTCCATTGACAAATCAGACACGGGAATGGTCATTCGTCACATCGACGACGGTGGTTACACTCGCGCAGTCGTCCGTGATGCAACAATTACAAATTCAATGTACCGAGGCGTCTATGTTGACAAAAACAATCACACCAATTACACCAATTATGAAACGGCAGATTTCACCAATTTGACCATCAGAGGCACCGGGACAAGCGGAGCGACAACGGCTAACATTGGATATGCTGCACTCGAAGTCAATGCAACCGGTGCATGGTTTGACAACACCCTCATTGAAGATTCAACGACCGTTGGAGTACGTTTGTACTTCGTTGACGATACGACCACCTTCCGAAACCTCACGATTCGAAATTCAGGCGACCCTGGTGAGGGGGCACATGAAGCTGGACTCGCAATCCGGTCTTCCTTTTTCGCACCGAACTTTGAGGGCATGGAAATTTCAGGCTCGGTTGGCCCGGGCATCTCCTCAACCTCTGGAGGCGCTATGCAAGGTTTTGATTGGAATTTACACAACAATACAAAGCACGGCCTGTTGATCGATAGAGCCACAGTGGTCGTTAATGGACTCCAACTTAACGACAACGAGCAGTCCGGTGCACAGGTTCTTGATTCGAGGTACGTGACCTTTGAGAACCTCACCGCGACCAATAACGGTGGCGATGCAGCAACCAATCCACTGGCTCAAAACCAAGCGGGCTTGTATTATCAAGAATCCAACGACTTGGAATCCGAATCTGGGGACGTCCGATGCAGAAACTGCATGGTTTCGGGTTCAACCGGAGCCGGTATTTTGGCTGAAAACTCAGTGGATTTGTGGCTTGAGGGAATCACGCTCTATGGAAACAGTGTGGATGTTCCAGCTCTTACCATCGATAACGAGGATACCATGCCCGCAGGCGCAACTGGGCGCGTCAACATTCTCCAAGCGAACATTACAGCGGAAAGTCCTGGCAAGCCAGCAGTTGAACTGTTGCGAACCGCTGCACACATTGAGGGGATGTCCTTTGCTGGAAACCATACCGGCTTGGAATGGAGCGGTGATAACAACGGGAATTTCCCATCCACCATTTCCGACAGTGATTTTTCAGGAACATCGTGTCTGAAGCTGACAAATCATCCAAACCTTGGTGGCCAAGGGAACACCATCACTTCCTCCTGCTCGGGCTTTGTTCAACTGGAAAACAGTCAAGTGAATTGGTCAAACCTTGAAGATGAATTAGGTACGACAATGATTCAACTTGATGATGCATCAGATCTTCATCTTCATCAACCAGTTAACATCGACCTGAACTTGGCCTCCTTTTCTGGAGCAGCGACCGTGGATGTGGCTTGGGACCTCACCATATGGGTTGTAAACAACTTCACAAACGGTGTTCCAAACGCAAACGTTGATGCAAGTTTTACCGACCATGAACCTTCTGTGCAACAGTATACCAACGATTTAGGCTACGTGTTCCTTTCCGATTTCATCGGCCAGCAGTGGACTTCTTCAGGAGCGTCACCTCATAACTCAGTCACCGTTCAGTGCGCCTACGATAGCATCACGAATTCGACCAGCGCTACCCTTGATCAGAACAGATTTGTGAATTGTCTACTGCCCTTGGACAATCAAGCCCCGTTCTTGATGTGGGAATCACCACTTGATGAAGCAATTTACCCTTCACAAGGTGAAGTGGTGTTCAATGCCAGTGATTCTTGGGACCTTGATGATGATGAACTCACGTTCACATGGACCAGTGACCTCGATGGTGATATTGTGGCGTCATGTACCGGACAGGGGCAGGGCAACGGGCAGGGGATTACTCAACAAGATATGACCAATGGAGTTCCATTCACAGTCAATACAAATTATCTGAATATGGGGTGCCAATTATCCGATGGGATTCACCTCATCACACTTGAAATCTGCGATGATGCAGGTCATTGTGTATCCGAGGTTCGGACCATTGAATTGGTGAATCTCGCTCCAATTCTTGTCGTTGACTTTGAACCCTCTTTGAATCCGTGGAGTGAACTCATCATGCCGCAAACCGGGACCGTGGTCATCAACACCACGGGCACATTTGATCCAGAAGGTGATGATTTCGCATGCGTCATCGATTTCAACGGCGAAGGCGCCGCTTGGGGCAACCAGTGGGTGTGTCCCGAGGAACTCACGTACACCTTCGATTATACCACCGAGGACCCGCCAGCGTCTGCCTCGTTGACGGTCATGGCTTTTGATGCCGTAGGCAACAATGCGACATATACCGTGGACGTGATTCTGTTCAATGAAATACCTGAACCAATATTTGAGGTTCAGCGTCAAGGAAACGAAAGTGAACAATTGGTCACATTGGAAGGAAGCGCGACTTCAGACCCAGAAGGTGATGACATGGTCGTGACCTACCGTTCCAGCCTTGATGGTGTATTGGCTGAACTCACGAATGGCTCAACAACTTGGTCAGGATATCTTTCTCGGGGAGTCCACACGATCACAATGGAAGTTACTGATGACCAAGCTGAACATGTCAATCAAAGTGCATCATCATCCGTTTTGGTGACGGTTGACAACTCGTTTCCAATCGCCATGATCGCCTCACCCTCGTTGACAACGTTCGATTCCTCTGAATTAATTGAGTTCTCAGCGAACGGCTCAGGGGATTTCGATGCAGCATGCGACACCTTCCCAGAAGAAGGAATATGGCATTGTGCTCCGTTCTCACCTTATGGCGGCTCAGAGTTTTTGGTGGTTACATGGACGAGTGACCTTGATGGTCGTCTCACTCCTGAAGGTGAAGATTGGTTGATGTTTGAATCACGATTGAGTACCGGAACCCACACCATTACATTGAGTTTGGATGATGGAATCCATGACCCCGTCACCTCAACATTAACCTTGGACATCGTTCCTTCTGCTCCTGTACTTGGGCTGGTAAGTCCTGTCGATGGATCAAGCCACTCTTCTTCAACCATACTGATGTTTGATGCCTCTCAAAGTATAGATTACGACAACGATGATTTCGTCTTGACCCTCAGGACTTCCCTTGAAGACGACCCAATTCTAGTGGATGTCTCTTCAAGTGAAAGCCATGCATTGACGCTGCGGGCAGGTTCTCACGTACTCACGGTCACGCTGACAGACGATACTGGAATATCTCGGGATGAGACTTTCTCCCTTACCATCAATGAATCAGGCCCAACAATGCGCCTCATCTTGCCTGAAAATCGGCAGTCCATCGCCCCTGGAGGCGTTGTGATACTGGAAGAAGCCTCGTTTGATGCTGACAATGATTTGGTCTTCCGGGAATGGCGCCTTTGGTCGGATCAAAGCAGTATCCCACAGGTGATTTCAACGAGTTCAATCGATGAAATTACCAACTTAGCCCCCGGAGAATACCACCTCTCCCTCTATATTGAGGACTCTCAAGAAAATTGGGTTGAAGAACACGTGAACATCACGATTCAATCCAGTCTTCCGTCTTTTGACCGTGATTCCTTGACCCTATCCGAAACGACCTTTGTGGCGGGGGAACTCTCCCAACTGAACATCTCAATCCGCCTTGATGATGCCGACGGTACCACAAAGGATGTACGAGCCAATTTGACGCACAACATCCAGCAATGGGAAATCAATCTTACCGATGTTAATGGCGACGGAATCTGGGAAGGGATTCTCCAATGGCGACCTGAAGAAACGGGAAGCCCCAGTTTGAAATTGGTTGCCCGAGACGGCGAAGGGCAAAACGCCAACATTGACGTCTTCACGAGAACATTAACTGTAGAGGCGTTTGAAGATGACCAACGAGTCCTCTTCTTCGCCCTTGGAGCCGCTGGCCTCTTTGGTGGATTCTCCCTCCTGGCATTCATCGCTATGCGCCGACGTCGGGCCTTATCAGATATTGACCTCATCGCTTCTTGGGATGCGTTTAGAGCGCCGGAAAAAACTGCTGAAGTTGAACAACGTCCCTTGGAAGACAACATCATGGACGGTACTGAAGAAGTTCAAACCGAACTCGACGGTCTGCTTTGAAGTTCACTTCTTCTGTTCAGGAATGTCGCCTTTGGTTGAATCTGGGTTTTCATCACGGCCACCCCATGGAGTCAAGGTCTTGTTGAGACCAAATCTGCGAGAAAAGAGGAACTTCAAGTTCTTCCATCCGTCTCCCCAGGTGTGGATTTCAGCATCACCGACACGTGGGCGGTATGGGACTGAGATTTCAACAGCTTTCTTCTTTCCAAGATGTCGGCGTGTGATGATTTTCATTTCCTCACTTAGAGGCATGCCATCATTGGTTGGGCGAAGTTTTTCATCTTCGAAAATGGATTTCTTAAAAACCCACATTCCGGATTGGGAGTCTTTAACGCCGTATCCAAACAAGAGACGCGCAGTGAACGATAGCACCCAATTCCCAAATCCGTGAAGTCCGGACATAGAGCCGTCCTCCGCCATGGATAGCCGGTCACAGGTGATGAATTCCAACTCATCATCAATGAGTCGCTTGACCAGCTCCGGAACGAGTTCAGCAGGGTACGTACAGTCTGCGTCCATGGTGACAATGATGTCGTTTGATGCAACATCAAACCCAGTTCTGTAAGCGCGTCCGTATCCTTTCCGGTCTTCAAGATGAACACGGATTCCTTTTTCTAAGGCAATTTCACGTGTTCGGTCGGATGAGTTCCCATCCACGATCATGATCTCTAAATCTTTACACCATCCACGAGGGATGGCATCAATGGTAGGTCCTAGGGCTTCTTCCTCGTTACGAGTAGGTAGGATAACCGTCACGGTCACGGGCAACACATCGGCCATGACGCCTCCACCGTTTGGGTGGACTTGAAAGGTTTGGCTTTATTCTCAACAGAAGCAGGCACATCTTCAATGACATTCAAATGCCCGTTGACCTTGGTTATCATGATGCACATCGCCATGATATCAGCCGAATATCCTCCTCGTTGGGGCGGTATTGGCTCGGTTGTATTTCACCTGGCGGGGCATCTCGCTGAGCGAGGTCATGACGTTACAGTCATCACGAGAACGCATCAAAAACGAACACCTCGGCAACCCGGAGTCAGTGTACTCCATGTCCCCTGGCTCAAGGCACCCATGGCGTTTACCCGCTCATATGGAACACATGCTTTGACCTCTCTTCGCCGACTTCACCTCGAAAAGCCGGTAGATATTGTCCATGCGCTTCTTCCGTTGGTGAGTTGGAACGAACGGGAGTATGAATGGGTCGAGGAGAACATAGCTCCCGTTGTGTCAGCATTCAATAGGAGTTGGATTGGTGAGCGAGAAGGGATGAAACTTGCAGCACGTCATAACGAATCAGCAACTTGGAAGACGCTCAATGATTTGGCCATTCTTCTCACTGCGAAGCATTATGCAAAGTACGAACAGGCAGGCCTTACGGGTTCAACCGTGAGTGTGGCGATTTCGCAGTCAACCAAACATGAATTCAAACGATGGTATAAGCCTCCCCAGGATTGGAATTGTGAGACAGTTCTCTACGGTGTTGACCACAAAGTGTATCGGCCAGTCAATCATGATGATGAAGAAGATCAACTGGCCTACGAGGCTATTCGAACCACGTATGACGCTGCCGATGAAGCTGCTCTTATTGGGAAGGCAGATACAGAAACCCCTCTCTTGCTTGCAGTTGGGAGATTGGTCGCTCGCAAAGGCCACCGAACCCTTTTGCGGGCCATGCCTGAAATCCTCAAGTCCCACCCTGGTGCCAAATTGGTCATCATCGGCAGGGGCCACATGCGCAATACATTGATTCGACAAGCCAAACGCTTGGGAATTGGCCATGCGGTATCGATTCAACCGGGCATGAACTTTGACCGTCTTGCCTTGCATTTCCGTTCAGCAGATTTGGCCATTTATCCCTCATATTACGAAGGTCAAGGCCTTATCCCCCTCGAAGCACTAGCGAGCGGAACGCCGGTGATCACGGTGAACCAAGCGCCCTTGACGGAGATGATTGACTCGACGGTTGGAGGCCTGTTCAACCGTGGCGACCCTGCTGATTTGGCGCGAAGCGTCATTGAATCTCTCAATCAACCGGATGCCCGAACACAACAAGCACAACTCGGACGAGACCGTGTGCTGGGGAAGTACACTTACGAGCACAACGCAGAGGCATACGAGGCCATTTACTTGCGTGCCATTGAGTATTGAATCACATCTCAGCGCCTTGAATTGCCTTGACATTGAAGCGGAAGGTCATTATTCCCCGAGGGGTTCGCGAGGAACATGCAGGCAAAGGCAGTGTTCCTGGCTCTCATCATCGCAACGGTTTCTTTATCAGGTTGTTTTGGTGACCAAACCGATGAAGTCGTTGTTCCAGAGGTTGAACCAAACAACGACGGCACCTTCGTGACCGATAAGTCGGGAATGGCCGTTAATGAACCCCTATTGGATATGGAATTCTTCTTCAGCGATGTTGGAGAAGACGGCCCCGAACCAAGTCTTGGTATTACTTCCAGTGGCTGTATCTTCTTCATCGCTATGGAAAAACCAATGCGTTCCTGTGATGGTGGTCAGACATGGGAAAACATGGCGGATATCACACAAGCCCCGTTTACCAGTGATCCTTACGGCTGGGTTGACCCTGTAACAGATCGAGTCTTCAACATCCACATGATGGGGCTTGAATCCACTTGGATTGGATGGTCAGATAACGATGGTGAATCGTGGCTCGGTAATCCTCATGACTCAGGAACAACACCCCTTAATGACCACATTAAGTTGGCTTCCGGTCCTTGGATTGATAGTGCCTATGGAGCGATTGGCCAACTGAATCCAACCTACGAGACAGCAGTGTATTTCTGCTTCAATAAATTGGTTGGTATTTCTTGCTTTACCAGTTTTGATGGAGGCGCTTCTTTCGAGGTAGGCGGAGATATTGTTGGTTTGGCTTCAACCAACGGCGGGTTGCATGGAGCGATTACAACATCTCCAGATGGTACGGTTTACCTCACCCCCCGGGTTCCGACTCCGACGATATTGATGTCCAAAGACAACGGTTTGAATTGGGAAGAGAGAACCATGGGAGCCGATGCAGGAACCCCCAACCCTCGTAAGAATTCGGAAGTGGGTACTGACTCAGAATCAAATGCGTATCACGTTTGGACCGGCGAAGACCAAGGGATCTACATGTCAACAAGTGTTGACTCAGGAGAATCTTGGGCTCAAGATAGCATGCGCATCAGTCCAATTGAAGTCATTTCAACCACCTTCCCTCAAATTGACGCTGGTGACCCAGGGCGAATCGCAGTCACCTATCTCGGCAGTGAAAATACATCGCTTCTCGGCACAACCGACATCGATGGGAACAATTGGACTGGAAATGGACATTATGCTCCAAATGGCGTCCATTACCACCTCTACATCACCTACAGCCTCAACGCTCTGGATGAAAATCCAACCTTCCACACCATGCGAGTCACTCAAGACCCCGTTCAGGTTGGGGCTATGTGCCTCAACAGCGGAGATTGCCGCAGCGATCAAGGTGGTTCTAATCGTAACCTTCTTGATTTTAACGACCTGCATATTGACCTTGAAGGTCGGGTTTATGTTGCCTTTGCAGACGGTTGTATCGCTGAATGTGCATCGATGGACACACCTACTCCAGCCGATTCACGAACCAGCATGGGTGGAATGTATTACCTCGCCAAGGGACCGAGTCTCCTCCTGGAAAAGGGTGAACTTTCGCCATTGGTTTGATATCAGTTCATGCGGAAGGTCATTATCCCAATGACGATTCGGCTTTACTATGCAAGCAAGAGCTTTGTTTCTCTCTTTCATGGTTGTAACCCTCTCTTTATCGGGTTGCTTTGGTGAGAATGAGGCAAGTAAATCAACCGAGGAGCCTACTCCCTTTGACTCGCTTCCAAGTACAACCACCTGGTATCACTACCCCGGTGGAATTAACGCAACCAATGCATCAATTGGCTTTGAAAATTTAACCGGTAATTCGACTCCTTATCCCGCCCTAGGCACTTACTATGGAATTGGCGACACGACCTTTGAGCCAACCATTGGAGTGACTTCTACGGGGGGCATTCATTTCGCATCTTTTGGAGGTGCAGGCTCTGGGACCATGGTCTATAGTTCAATGGACCAAGGGCAAACATGGAACAATATGGGGCCCTTTAATCCAATCTTGCCGATTGAAGTTGGGCAAGTCCCTTCATCCAACGACCCTTACATTTACGTTGACAAGTGGACCGATCGAATCGTCAAATTCGACATGCACGCGCTCACCGCTATGTTTGTAGAATACTCCGATGATGACGGCGAAACATGGTCCATTCCTTTCTCTGCAGAAGGGTACTACAGCCCACAAGACCACCAATCAATTGCTTCTATGCCCGACGTTGACGGTATAGGGCTCTACGATACGATCTTTGTGTTCTGCATCAACACTGGAAGTTCGGCTGCTGGGCCGCAATGCTCCCGCTCGCTTGACGGGGCGCATACATGGGACATTCAACGTCCAGGGTACCCGACAGGGACCGCTCAGTGTTCAGGCTTGCACGGTCACCTTGCAGGTTCCAACGATGGAGCAATTTATCGCGGCAACCCATCGTGCGATGGGCCTGCTGTGTACCGAAGTATTGACGGTGGCTATTCATGGACTGAGCACACCATTACCACCGAGGTTCCAATGCAGGACGGATGGCACAGCCACGAAGTTGCTGTTGCAACCGATGAAGCTGGAAATCTCTTCGCATCTTGGATCAGTGTAGACCAAATGCCCTGGATGGCTTATTCAAGGGACCAAGGCGAAACCTGGTCTGAACCCATGATGGTTGCACCACCGGAAGTGACGGAAACGGGATTCCCTACGATTTTCGCCGGAGACGAAGGGCGTGTTGTTGTCGGGTACATTGGGGAGAACGTCGATAACGGCGGATGGTCCGGCTACATGTCGGTCATGACCGATGCGTTCGCAGATAATCCGCTCATTACCTCAGTAGCGGTCAATGCCCCAGATGACCCGTTGGACTCTACAGATGATTGTGGAAACGTTCGCTGTGGCGGGTTTGGAGATTTCATCGATGTTGAATTGGACGATGAGGGCCGCCCGTGGATTGCGCTCGCCCACAACGTCAACGGCGAACTTGGAATCGTAGGGACCTATGTTTACGGGCCAGCATTGTACGGTGACTTGATGTTGCTTCCTGAGATTACTGCCGGTGGCCCCTCAACGTTGTGAGTGAATGGCACTGCTGAACCTTTGGTCATTGTCTCATTTTGCGATATGGTCCACTGCTGGCCGTTGGACGAACCTCAACTGGACCGTGTTTTTCGTGCTCTCCATTTCTTGGGAATGCTTTGAATGGGTCATTGACGGTCAACCGTGGGCTTCGTTCGCTGTAGAACCGCTGGAGAACAAACTATCAGACCTTGTTGTGAACACGGTTGGGTTCTGGCTGGGTAGGCGCTTGAAAATCGATTGAAGGACACCGAAACGTTGGTGCCCAAATTCTTCCAAACGTTGGAAGGTGTTGTTTACGAAGTAAACAGCCGTGCTTTGACCTTCCGCAGATTTAGTCTCGCACCGAGGAGAACCTTCCGCCAGAGTGAAAGTCGAACAGGTTGACTGAAGACATCACCGGACCGACGAACGATTTCCCCGAGTATGGATTGGTAAGCATCGGACATAATTTCGGGCTGTACTCGGGCTCGTGCATCAAGGTATCCAAACAGGTGGTTTGCGGATTCACGATGACGTTTAATCATCTCAACATATTCAATGATGAACCCTTTCCATGAGAGAGATTTAGCAACATTAGGCCGTTGCAAGTCGTCAATCGAAATGCCATGAGATGCAAGAATGTCGAGAGGAAGGTAGACTCGGCCACGCTCCATATCTTCGTTGATGTCTCGTAAAACATTGATCAATTGCATTTGAATTCCAAGGTCAACGGCGTGGAGTTGGGCTGCTCTGTCTTCATAGCCATAGATCTCAATCAAGATGAGGCCAACAGCTGACGCAACCTTGTAACAGTACGAGCGCAGTTCATCCCAAGTTTTGTTTTGTACTGGATAAAGGTCGTCTTCCATTCCTTCGAGGACAGTTTCAAAGTCGTGGATTTTGATTGGGAACCTTCCAAATACATCTTGTAAGGCGATAAAAATTGGATGATCGCTGGAGGTGATTTCATTTTCTTTGGCCTTATGGATTTTGATTCGTATGTCGACCAGCGCCATCAGGCGTCGGCGGTGCTCCTCGTCAGGGAGCGTTGGTTCCTTACCGTCATGAATCTCGCTAATGATGCGTTGACGTGCATCGGTGGCCTCACGGAGTGAATTTGTTTCCAAAATAGAAGGTTCTTCATCTCCGTCGACGATGTCATCCACCCAACGGCAGAGTGCGTAGACGGCATGAACGGCTCTTCTCTTGTCGTACTGTAAAGCAGAAAACGATGAAAAGAAGGTTGTGGATGCTTCACGGCACACCGCCTCGCAATAGCGAAACGCATTGTCTATCAGCAACTGCCTCATGGTGATCCCTCAAGCGCTCGTTGGTGTTCCCGGAAGGTTTTCTTTTCGCTTTTGTTTGAGTGCATTCCGCCCTTGCTTGGAGCGCTTTCGGCTCTCAAACCACGTGTCAACTCCGTTCCAGTCAGGAATGATCCCTAGACTATCAAGAAGCAATTTGCTGCTGATTCGGGCCGACTCATAGATGACTGGCAGTCCACTTCCAGGATGTGTTCCGCCACCAACAAGGTACAGGTTTGCGATTTCGTCAAATTGATTCTTTGGTCGGCGCCACAGCATTTGGTCGAGGCCGTGAGCGAGGTTGAATACCGCTCCACGATAGCAGTGGTCGCCCCAATCTTCTGGAGTGATGACGAGTTCGGTTTGGATGTGCTCGCGAATGTTTTCAAAGCCGAGTTTGGCTTCAATTTGGTCAATGATTCGGTCTCGGTATGCGTCCTTTTCTTCTTCCCAGTTGATGTTTTCGTGAATGTGCGATACTGGGACGAGGGCATAGATGGTGGAACACCCTTCAGGGGCCAGACCGGGGTCGGTAACACATGCGTTCTGGACATAGACCGAGGGGTCGTCCCATGTGATTCTGTGATGTTCCTCAATGTCTTCAAGATTGGATTCGTAATTTTCTGAGGCATAGATTTGGTGATGCGGAAGGTTGTCAAATGTTTTGTTAACGCCGAGATAGAGCATGAAGGTGGAACAAGAGTACTTTTTCTTGTCCAATTTTTTATTGTTCCACTTCTTTCGAGACTTGTCAGGGAACAGTTGTGTCATTCCGTTAGCAAAGTCGGCGTTCATGATGACTCGGTCAGCGAGGAAATCGCCCTCTTTTGTGGTCACTCCCTTGATCGCTTTTCCATCCATGATCACCTTCTCGACTTCTTCTTCCATGCGGAAGGTAACACCAAGGTCACGTGCTATGCCCGCCATGCGTTCACTAACGCTGCCGAGTCCACCCATGGGATGGAAGATTCCGTATTCGTATTCAAGATAAGCAAGCATGGTAAACAGGCTGGGGCAATTGAAGGGTGACATTCCCAAATACTTGGTTTGGAACGACATAGCAAGCATGAGGCGGTCATCATCAAAGAGTTTCATCAGGTCACCAGCCACGCTTCGTTGTGGGCGGAGCACACTCGCAACGCGGAAGGCTCGCTTTGAGAGCAGGTCGGTTGGGCCGTACCAAGGCTCTTGTAGGCATGCTTTGGACTTGTTGAGTTTGTTGCTGTTGTCCTCAACGTAGCGCTTGAATGCCTCAGCATTGCTGTCACCAGAAAGGGTTCGAATTCGCTCGGTCATCTCAGTGAGGTCGCTTGTGCAATCAAGTTGACCTCCTTGTCCGAAAATGAGGCGGTAGTTCATGTCAAGTTTGTTGAGTTTCAGTTCTTCATGGGCATCCATTCCAATGGCTTTGAAGATGTCTTCAATCACTTCGGGATAGTGGAAAAATGTTGGGCCAAGGTCGAACTTATAGCCATCTCGCTCAAACACCTTATTCCGGCCACCAACAGCCTTAGAACGCTCAAAAACGGTAACGTCAACGCCGGATTTTGCAAGCAAGAGGGAGGATGCAAGACCTCCGGGTCCCGCCCCGATTATAGCCACTTTTGGTCGTGCAGTCGTGCTCATAGCTTATGTGGATTCGATTGGACATATAAAGGCAGGTTTTTAGCCGCAAATTTATGAAGCCGGAAAATATCATTATTGCGCGCCAAAGAGGTCACTTGATAATTGAATGAGGGTCAATCAAAACCGAGAATTCATCAAGATACGGCCCCATTGAGCTGATAAGGTCAACTTCAGGGTGCCCTTTGAGCACCATTCCATCCATGTACATGAGGGAACGAATAATTGGAAATGCTTCTTCGCCGAAGGAACATCCCGCCAGTACAGCAGCCTTGACCGTCTTCATCATCTGCTCGGTGAGGGAGACTTCACTCACGGAAGTACCAACAAACCCGTCGTAGAGGCTGTTCATGGAATCGTAATATGTCTGAAGTGTTTTCCCAGTGGGTTGAACGTCCGCCATCGTAAGCATGGCATCGTAAGCGTGACGCAGTTCCCCTTTGGCGAGGAAGTAGAAGAATCCAAACAAAGCATTCCGGACATGATCCGGAGCGTTGCAAATCGCTCCAGTATCAATAAAGATGAAGTTGCCTTTGTCGTCCATCATCGCGTTACCGGGATGAAGGTCGCCATGGAATGTGCCGATTCCGAACATAAACGCTCCATGGATGCGAAACAATTCAAGCATGTCGGGCCAACTGAGCGTTCCCTCCGCCAGGTGTTGCTCAAGGGTAGGGTGAACGATTTCTTCCATAACGAGTACGTGGCGGTTCGAGAGTTCATCCCACATTTTTGGGAAACGAAGCTTAGGCATAGGGAAGTTCTTCTCGATTTCGTCCGCCTTGGAGATCAAGTCGTTCCGCCCCGATATCTCATTTGTAAGGTTTAACTCACGAAGTGTGTAATCTTCGATGTGAGCCAAAAGTCCAATCGGGTTGCCCACCTTTCTCAGTTTACGACGGAAGAACAGCCCAATCGTTATCCATCGCTTCATGCGTCGTACGTCTCGTTTGAACGAGACTTCAAAATCGGCTTTGATGATTTTGACGACGACCTTACTCCCATCGTTGAGGACACCGCGATGAATTTGCCCGATGCTAGCGGCAGCAAAGGGTTCCTTGTCCAGACTTTTGAAATGGTCCATGAACCCCGAAGGAGCGAACCGTTGGAGTAGATTTTGCGAATCTTCCGTTGGAATGGTTGCTCCTCTGCTGTACAACTGCTGGAGCTCTATGCAGCGGTCGGGGTCAATAAGGTCGGGCCGAAGGGCAAAGATTTGGCCAAGCTTGACCGCCAACAAGCCCATGGATTGTATGGCATCGACATCGATTGGTTTTTTCCCCTTCAGTTGCCGGAAGAAGCGAAGGAAGGTCAAGAGTTTCATGGCCGTTCACCTTTGGTTCAGTCAACCAATTCCATGGCTTTTGGTTCGTGACGATGAATGAGGTAGTGCCACAGGTTGTCCGATGTTCCTTTTCCTTCCGTGCGTTGAATGACGACGTTAGCATCTTTCGTGAACCGAGTTGAGAGAGCACCTTCGATGATCCCATCGTCCATTTCCCACATGGGTAATGCATCCGGGTCAGATACAGGCGGGTGGTTGAGGCCGACAATAACATGAAACTGAGGGTCAACATCGTATTGCAACATGCCCAATCCAGCATGCTCCCACCAGTCCATCATCTCATCGAGAAATTCGATATCATTTTCTATAGAGCGGAGGGAGAAGGCGATTTCACGGCCAACACGGTTTCCGATTTGACGAAGCATCCGCCCCAAGTCAATCCCCAACACTTTCAGGTTCGAAAGTTTTCCTTCGGTAAGTTGCTTTCGAGCTTCATTGACTTCCTGTCCGGCAGCAAAAAAGGCCTCGGGGTCAAACGGGGTGTCCCCTTCCGGAAACTCACCGTCAAAGCCAAGGGCCACTGAGACATTTTTCAAGAACGAACCTTCACCGATTGTCAGGCGTAGCGGGTCATTGATTTGGTTCTCAGTAAATCGAGCTCGGGCAGTTTCCAATGGAACTGCGGCCTCCCAAATTGCATCGATGAGATGGAGGTGTGCTTGTGAGAAGGGTGACGACTCAATGATGAGCGCAGCATCTTCTTTTCCACGTCCGACGGGGTTGTCTTCGATGTTCAAGTATTGAATGACTTCAGACTGGTCTTGGACGAATCCAAGCGAATCCAATTCGTCAGAATGACGCACCTCAATACTTGAGTTGAGTTGGTCAAAGAACCGGAGTGTGCGTCCATCAAGATGTGTAATGATTTGCACGACTACACCGCGTACAGCTGCTGTGTTAACTGCCTCCAAAGCATCTGGGTTGCGGCAGAGGTGAAGAATTCCAAATTGACCGAGAAGGAGAATCAATCGCTCTTCCGATTCGTTAGCCATCTTTTGAAGCCTGTTGTAGATGTGGGTGCGTTCTTTGAGCACAGCGAACCGTGGGTCGTCAATGTCACGTCGTTGCTTCTCGTACGACGCATCGCTCTCTGTAATGCCCTGGGAAAGGTCTTCAAAACCACCAACCAATCGGTCGAGTTGCTGCTTTCGTGATTGGATGATGTGTTCCATGGCTTCATTGACACGGAGGCTGGAAAAGAGCATTGGGCGGTCAGCTGTAGCCGTAACGATCCCCATCTCTTGCAGTCGAGAGAGACTGTTGTAGGCGTCCAAGCGTGTGGTGTTGAGCTCCTTAGCAAGTTCGGATGCCTTCATTTTTGGACGAGACCCGAGGATGAGGATGGAGCGCACCTCGCGTTCATTGAGGCCTGCCTCGAGGAGGAGTTCTTCCCACATTTCACTCACCTCCGGCGACCGTGGATATGTCTCCGAGAATCTTTGCGACGTGGCGGCGTGGCCTGAACAACCAGTCGTACACGTATTGAATGGTATTGTCGGGCCCTATGAGGAACGATGACTTGGCGGGAAACTGGCCGAGGTGCATCGGCACATTGTACATCGTGCCCACAATTCGTTCGGGGTCAGCGAGTAAAGGGAAGGGCAAATCTCCGAGTTCAAGTTTGAACGATGCTTGTTCTTCAACCGTGCCTGGGCCGATTCCAACAATTGAGCACCCAGCGGACTGGAACAGGTCGTGTTGTTGTTTGAAGGTCAGGCACCCTCGTTTGCACGTGGGAGAGTTGTGTCTTGAGTAGAAGAAAACGACGCGCCATGTGCCGTTGAGTGAGGCGCTGTCAAAGACATCTCCTGTATCGGTTTCAAGTTTAAATTGGGGGGCCGGTTGGCCGACGAGATTTATTTTCATTTGAATTCCTCAGACCGGTAGTATGTGGCCCATTCTATCGGCCTTGGTCTGTAGATATGAACGGTTCTGTGCGCAATGCCCTACAATGATGGGCACTCGCGACTTGACCTCGATGCCGTAGTCCATGAGTTGAGCCTTCTTGTCGGGGTTGTTGGTAATCAATTCTACAGAGGTGACGCCCATTGAATAGAGCATTTCCGCAGCGAAATCATAGGTGCGCCCGTCTGCAGGAAGGCCAAGCGCTAGGTTTGCATCCAGTGTGTCGTATCCGATGTCTTGAAGGGCGTAGGCTTGCATTTTTGAATACAGGCCAATCCCTCTCCCTTCTTGTCGCAGGTAGACAATGGCTCCGCTTCCTGCTTCTTGAACGGCTTTCATCGAGGCTTGGAGTTGCGGGCCGCAATCACAGCGGAGCGATCCAAATGCGTCTCCGGTTAGACATTCCGAGTGCATGCGAACGAGCGGTGTTCCTTGAGAGATATCTCCTACATAGAGGACGGAGTGCTCCTTGCCGTCGCTAGGGTCTCTGAACGCACGAATTCGAAATTCTCCGTGCTCGGTGGGTAGGATGGCGTCCGCCTGGGGTTTGGGTGTCACTAGTAGTGCGCTTGGTGCTTGCATGTTAAAAAAAATATACATTTTTACATATAAACTGCTGTTCACATCCGGCCAAAGGGCTAAACGGTTCTTCATATAGTGAGTGATGAAATTTTGGTGTTATGGGCAGACTGATGTGCGATTTAGGGGTTGCAGCACGGGTCGTCCAAAACAACAAAATTTTACTCGTCCAAGAAGCCAGAGGAAGGTTCTCTGGTTGCTGGGGTTTGCCGAAAGGGCACGTTGAGGCAGGTGAAAGTCCGGAACAGGCTGTACTACGAGAGTTGGTTGAAGAAACCGAACTCAGTGGTGTCGTTCTCGGCCTAGCTGCAGTCCGCACCGCTCTCAAGAGCGATGACCCAGCGGTTTTCTTGTGCTACGATGTGGCCAGTAGAACCTCTTCGATCATCGACCAATCCGACGAGATCTCTGCAGCGGGCTGGTATTCCCTCATGCAATTAAACCAACTGACTTGGGTTTCTGAGACCATGCAACAACTCGCTATTGATGGTTTGAGCCAACGACAAACAATGGAGGCCACCAATGGTTTGACCCCACGAGACACCCCATATGCTGTTTACAGAACGAATCGAAACCTCATGACCAACACGGGGGTCTCGCTGTGATTCCACCTGGAAGACTCAACGTTCACGGAGCGCTCAATACCAAGGGCAATTTCGTTGTCTATTGGATGACATCAGCACGCCGAGCCCACTGGAATCACGCGCTAGAACACGCAGTAGATTTGGCCAACCAACACCAACAACCGCTCGTTGTGATCGAATGTCTTGCTCTCAACCACCGGTGGGCCAACGACCGCATCTCAACGTTTGTCCTCCAAGGAATGATTGACAATCGGGCCGCCTTCGCTCAGACCGGAGTCACTTATATCCCGTATGTCGAAACTCGGCCTAAGGAGGCTTCAGGTCTCCTCGAAGTTTGGCTAAAAGAAGCAACAGCATGCGTGATTGATGACTTTCCAACGTATTATCCTCGCCATGTTCTCGACACCGCATTGCAGTTCAATACCTGCGAACTTCACGTCGTCGATTCAAACGGCTTCATGGCTATGCGGGCTCAAGGCCGTGACTTTACTACTGCCTACTCGCTTCGCCGTCACCTGCACAAAACCATTCTCGAACACATGTATGAATTTCCGCTCGCCAACCCGCTGGACAACGCCAGAAACCTCCCTATGATCGATGCAACACTGATCGAGGACATTTTCGCAAAAAGCAACACCCCCCTTACTCCATACGAATACCTATGGCGGGTTGCCGAAGGAGGGGATGTCGGGAAAAACGCGCTCTCCAAGCTTAAAATCGACCACATGGTCCCTCCTGTTCTCACCAAAAAAGGAGGGAGCGTTGAAGCCCGTCGGCGATGGAAAGAATTCTTGAGCAAACGACTTGTCAACTACAACGAGATGCGCAACCAACCCCAAGAAAAGGGTGCGAGTGGAATTTCACCCTGGCTTCATTTTGGCCACATTGGTATTCATCAAATCATCAACGAGATTTTTACCGCTTACAGGTGGGACGTCTCAATGGTCACTCCCCCTAACGATGGACGAAGAAGCGGTTGGTGGGGCCTTCCCGAACCCGTTGAGGCTTTCCTTGACCAAATCATCACTTGGAGGGACATTGGATTCATTCATTGCGCGATGAACCCCGACCACACGGAATTCTCCTCGCTCCCGCAATGGGCCCAAACCACCTTGGCAGAGCATTCAAACGACGAACGCCCTTACATCTACACCTTTGAACAGTTTGAAAAGGCCCAAACCCACGACCCACTTTGGAATGCTGCTCAACAACAATTGAGGCAAGAAGGCATTATTCACAATTATTTGCGAATGCTTTGGGGCAAGAAAATACTGGAATGGTCACCCGACCCCCAAACAGCGATGGAATGGATGATTGCCCTCAATGACCGATGGGCCCTCGACGGGCGAGATCCAAATTCATACACCGGTATCGGATGGGTATTGGGCAAGTTTGACCGTGGTTGGACTGAACGCGATGTCTTCGGAAAAATAAGGTGCATGACCAGCGCTTCAACCATGCGTAAATTCAAAACCAAAGCCTACATCGAAAAATACAGTCAAGGGCACACCCAACAAACCGTGTTGGGTTCGGGCCCTTCACTTTACACCGCTCACCAATGAGAGACGATTGCAGATGCCGACCTACGAACACATTGGCGATTTTGAGATGCCCGTTGACCGAGTATGGCAGTGGTACGACAGCCCGGGGGCGTTCCGAAGAATCATGCCTGAGTGGGAAGGAATCACCCCAATCCAAGCAGGGGCCCTCAAAAACGGTGAGGAAACCAAGTTCAAGGTCAGCCTCGGTCCAATCAAGCAGAAATGGATCGCCCGTCATCACGATGTGGTTGAGGGGGAAGTCTTTCACGACAGGATGGTCAAAGGCCCCTTCGGTGCCTGGGACCATGAACATCGATTTCTTCCGGTCGACGGAACTTCTTCTAAAATTCACGATACGGTTCAGTGGAAACTTCCTTTCCACATGCTGACATGGTGGACCGCCCCGTTCACCGTTAAAGGTCGAATGGACCAAATGTTCGCCTACCGGACACAACGTGTTCAATCGGATTTGTCGCGAATCGCTATGTTTGACCACATGCCTCGCCAAAAGGTGTTGGTCACCGGTTCAACAGGACTGATCGGAATGCAACTCTGCGCCTTTTTGGCAGCGGCTGGTCACAACATCACACGGCTGGTACGACCAACAACTCGGCTCCCCCCAGATGCTTCCAACGATTCGGTCATTGTATGGGATGATGTCAAAGGAACCGTCCTTGAAGGGGATTTGAACGGCTTTGATACGGTAATACACCTTGCAGGAGCCGGAATTGGAGATAAGCGTTGGAACAAAAAACGCAAGGAACTTATTGAAACGAGCAGAACCGTCCCAACGAGGAATTTAGCAACCCTCCTCGCAAACTTGAATCAGCCGCCGAAGACATTCCTCTCCGGTTCTGCTATCGGGTTTTATGGGGACCGGGGCGATGAAGTGCTCGATGAAACTTCAGAAGGTGGCGATAATTTCCTCGCAGGCACCGTGCGCCGGTGGGAAGAATCCGCACAACCAGCAGCAGATGCCGGAATACGCACTGCATGGATGCGAACTGGAATCGTAGTCACGCCCATGGGCGGGGCGTTGAAGAAACTCCTTCTTCCTGCAAATTTGGGAGCCGGTGGCCCGGTTGGTGGCGGCAAACAATACTACTCCTGGGTTTCTCTTGACGATCAAATCTATGCCATCCATCATCTGATGATGACGCCGGAATGCGAAGGTCGATTCAATTTGACAGCACCGAACCCCCTTACCCAGAAACAGTTTGCAAAAGCAATGGGGAAAGTCATGCGTCGCCCAGCCTTCGCACCGCTGCCCGGCTTTGTCCTCAAGATTCTTTTAGGCGAAATGGCGCAATCTTTAGTCCTGGACGGTCAACGGGTTCTACCTAATCGCTTGGTGGAAAGCGGTTATTCGTTTCAACATCAGAACTTGGAAGCCTGTTTGCGCCAATGCCTTGGTAAACAGAAACTCACAAGGTGAACATGTGAGCGCAGCGACTTCTTGGGTTGGCCAGCCTTTTCCAACGTTCAATATGCGAGCGGATGACGGCCAGCAATGGGATAACGAACGGCTTCATGGATCATGGAGCGTGTTTTTTTTCTATCCAAAAGACAGATCGCCTGGCTGCAGTGTCCAAGCTCAAACCTTTGCTAAGGAAGAAGAACAATTCGCAGCTTATGGGGCTCGTCTGTTCGGTGTCTCGAGTGACTCCATTCAATCCCATGCAGAGTTCAAGTGCGATATTGGTGGGAACCTTGTTTTATTGAGCGATGAAAAATCCCAACTTCGCAAAAAATTGCGATTGGGCCGTACCCTTGGAATCATTCCTCAAAGAGTGACGTTTGTGGTCGACCCACATGGTACGGTGAAATGGGTTCTCAATTCACAACTTGGTGTAAAAAAGCACGTTTACGGGTCGCTGAGGTATCTTTCAGCCCTCTAAGTCGCTGAAATGTGCGCATGCCTCGCAGGAGAGGTTTTGATAATCCAATTCTACATCCCCCTATCATGCGCGGCAAAGCTGTGATGGCGATTTTCGTCTGCGTCGCGCTGCTTCAACTCCCGTTTGCTTCAGCAGATGACAGTGCTGCAAGCGCAAATGGACTCACCGATGGAGTGAGTTCAAGCGGGTATGTTTGTTCAAATGACGGATGCTCTCCGCAAGATGCAAAAGACTACTGGAAAATCCAAGGGAAAAAGGGAGACATCGTCCAAGTTACCTTCTCCGGAAGCATGAGCAATCCGTACTGGTTGTGTTTCAATGATGGGTGGGAAGGGACCTTTACGATGGGTTCTACGTCTGCAAATGTTGACGACGGCAATCCAAGCCGTTCGCTTTCAACAACCCTCTCCACTGCAGGCGAAATAAGCCTCAAGGTTGAAGGAAAGGATTCCTTGTGCAATGACGGCTTTGATTATACCCTGACTCCAAGCATCGACAAGACCAACCGAGACTCGGATGAGGATGGATTTGTTGATACCGACGACGACTGTGTTGACCTGGTTGGTTCGTCAACCAACGACCGCAACGGCTGTACAGATTCTGATGGTGACGGATGGTCAGACCCCGATTCCGGCTGGGGCGCTCAGAACGGAGCGGATGCCTTTCCAAGTGAAGTCACGCAATGGCTGGACTCGGATAACGACGGTTACGGCGATAACCGAGAAGGATACATGGGTGACCATTGTCAGTTCAGTCGTGGATACTCTTCTTCCGACCGATTCGGTTGCATTGACTCCGATGGTGATTCCTATTCTGACCCTGACCCCGGTGGGCTCAATGGCTACGAGCCATGGTTTTCTCACCCTACCGGGACTGCCGACGCCTTCTTGAATGACGGTTCTCAATGGAACGATACGGATTTCGATGGTTACGGAGACAACTGGGCAGATGGGGCATTGAACAGCACAAGAGCCGTTTGGGAGATCGGACAATATTTCTTCAACGCAACTCAACCGGATGCGTGCCCGTTTGTAACAGGCACTTCCTCATCGGACCGGTATGGATGTCCCGACGGAGACGGTGATTCGTTTTCAGATGGTGATGAAAATTGGACTCTAGACAACGGCTCAGACGCTTTCCCAGCAGAACCAACCCAATGGGAAGATACCGACCGTGATGGTTGGGGCGATAACCAATCTGAGGGAGCGCTCTTCATCGATGATTTCCCTTTCAACCCGAGTCAATGGCGTGATACGGATGGAGACGGGTGGGGTGATAACCAAACCTACGGCGCCACTCAAGTCGACGCCTTCCCATTTGTTCCGACTCAATATCAAGATACAGACGGCGATGGTTACGGTGACAACCTTGCTGGATTCGAGGGTGATGTTTGCGTATCTTCCACCCCCGAAGAGGTTGATTCGGGATGGATTTCACGCTTTGACCGTCTCGGTTGCCGAGATGTTGACCGTGACGGTTACTCTGACCCGACAGAAGGTTGGATCGCCCATCCGTCTGGCTTTGCCGATGCGTTCCCCAACGATGCGAGTCAATGGCACGATACCGATGATGACGGCTATGGTGACAACCTCGAATTCTTTGACGGGCAAGCTTGGCGTCCTTCTTACCGGCCCGATGGCTGCCGAACGACATTGGGCGATTCTACTTTTGACCGGTGGGGCTGTCCAGACCAGGATGGTGATGGATGGTCAGACGCAACGTCCTACTGGTTGGCAAGTCCGGGTGGAATGGGCGATGCTTGGCCAGAAGATCCCACTCAATGGCACGATATTGACGGTGATGGCAGAGGCGATAATCCAATGGGCACTACCGCAGATGTTTGTCCAGACGTTGCTGGAACTTCCGTCGGGCCTTCTTCCGGTGGAGACCGTTGGGGTTGCCAGGACACTGACGGTGATGGATGGTCAGACCTTGGGGACGCTTTTATTCACGAACCGACCCAATGGCGAGACAGTGATGGTGACGCATTTGGAGACCGAATTGACGGCCATCAAGGAGATGCTTGCCCCGAAACCCGAGGAACATCGATTCTTGACCGGCTCGGGTGCAGGGATACCGATGGAGACGGATGGTCGGACCCGAGTGATTCATGGCCTGCTCATCCATTCGGGACAGGAGATGCATTCCCTACGGAATCCTTGCAATGGAAAGATTCTGATCAAGACGGTTTCGGAGACCTCCCCCTTGGGGCACTACGAGACGACTGCCCCGAAGAATTTGGTACTTCTAAGCGAGATTTACAAGGCTGTGTTGACAACAACGGTGACGGTTGGTCCAACGATTACGGTGGATTTGCCGCAGCCATCGCCATCATGGGAGAAGACCCTGCGGCCTCTTGGCTGACCTATCTTGTCGTCGGCCTCGGATTCATCTTTGGTGCGGTTGCAGCTCTTATCGTACGTACTTCGAGAGAACGTTCGATCTTGATGGAGCAATTGGCCTTTGATAAGGAATTGGAGACCGACCAGACCGATTTGCTTCAAGCCCCCGTTGAACCACGGATTATCCCGATCGATGAACTCCCTCCTCTCCCCATGGCCCCCGGAGGTGAGCAACATGAATGAGGCCTCCAAAACCACGGCTGTTGCATTCACGGTGCTTCTGTTCCTTTGCTGCATCCCCACAATGAACGGGTCGGCTGAACTTACGCCTGACGAGCGTCTTGCAGAACAAGGTTTGACTCTGCTTGCCTTGCGTAATGACACGATCGATACCAATCAAGATGGAGACATTGACGCCGTCAGAGTTGTGGTTGTTCTCAATTCGACGCAATCTCAGAACGAGATGATCATCAAGTTACGCGGGTTGCACAAAGAACGCGAGGTCATGGTGATTCAAGAATTAGCATTTGAATCTCAAACCAACATCAGTCTAGTGTACGATTCATGGTCCGCCGGAGAACATGATTTACGGCTGGACTTCTTTGACCGTGACGGTGATTTCATCGCAACTTATCCTCTTCCAACGTTCCTCCTTAGGCCTGCTCTGCAAGTCCCACTTGTTCGTCTTGACCTTGATGCTGGACAAAGCATCCAAACGGGAGAAGTCTGCACCGTCAACAGAGACTTTTCCGATGAAACCGGACCGCGCTACGGTGAAACTGGAGTGCGTACCTTCACGGGTGCGCCGTTCAGTGTTCTTGAAACCCAGCAATCTCTTGATTGTTCATCTTGGCCTGCAGGCGATTACGAACTGAAAGAAACCTATCGCAACGGGCTGGGTCAAACAACAGAATCAACATTAAACTTCACCATTTTCAATCGCCCCCCTCCTGATTTCACACTGAGGGTAATGGGCCATCAAAATACAACGGATACGCCGTGTTCTGTAATGATCGAATCCGAGCAAACCATGGACTATTCCTCTATGGCCAAGGTATGGTCGGTCCAGGGCACGGTTGTTTCAGGCATCAACAGCACCACTCTGGATTGTTCATATTTGGGCCCAGGAGCCCATCTTGTGACGCTAGAAATCATCACTGGAAAAATGATCTCATCAACTCAAGGGACCAATATGATCCGTCTTCCCTCGTTGGAACTGATGGAAAATGAGAGTGCATCTCTCCCGTCAACCTCACTCGGCCCTGAAACAAAAACAACGTCGGTGGGCTGGGTTTCAATGGGCATCTTGGCTCTTGTCGTGACGGTTCTTGTCTTCCTGATGCTGGTTAGGGTTCGTGAACCCGAACCTCTTGAACTGCCCAACTTAGGGCCTGAGCCTCAAATTTTAGCCGACGGCTCTCCAGATTCACAGGGACTCCCCACAACGGTCGACGACCAAGGCATGTTGTGGCGGCAACATCCCGATGGCTCTGTAGATTGGTGGGACCAAGACTGGAGGATCTGGCATAAGTGGTGATTGTATGGATGTTTCAGAAGCAATATGGGCGGTCGTGTTAAGCCTCGCAGGATTATTTGTTCTACGCCTCGCCTATGTTTGGTGGACTCGCGTCCGCCCACTTCGCCCAAAATTGGACCTCATATGGGCTGCTGATTGTGAACACCTCACTACCGCTGAAGTCGATGGAAACGATATCACGTTCAAAATGGTTCGAGACTTTCACTGGCGAACCACTCGAGACCGCGACGAGCGCTGGGAAGAAGAGGTCAAGGTCCGTTTAGATGAACTCAAGGATGTTTGGTTTATGGTGGACCATTTTCATGCGATAAAAGGAATGGCTCATACCTATCTCACCTTTGAATTTGAATGCGGAACATGCCTCTCCTTTTCTTTTGAAACCCGCCGAGAAAAAGGTGAGCGTTACCATCCTTGGGACGGCCTATGGCGTGCGTATGAACTCTATCTCTTGGTTGGCTTTGAACGCGACGTGACGGGGCTACGAACCCATGCTCGCAACAATAAGGATTACATGTTCAGGGCAATCACGCCTCCTGGGAAAGACAAGATGCTTCTTCTTGGTATGATTCAAAAATTAAATCAGCTTTCAGTGAGCCCAGAGTGGTACCATTCTTTGCTGACGACCTGCAATACCTCCATCGTTCAAATCGTTAATCGCGTCACTCCCGGAAGAATTCCGTTCTTATGGAGGAATTTCCTGCCAGGCCACACACCTCGGGCCGCATTTAAACTCAAACTGATCGAAGATTGGGGTGGTTACGAGCCTACACTCGAGCGAGCCCGGATTGATGAGGTGGCCCAACAGTGGGATGGTGTCGAGGATTATTCGGCCATGCTGAGAAACCATCTGCCTAAAGGTCCAATCACAGAAGAGATTTGATGATCACAAGAGCACCTTCTTCAAATGAAAGTTGAATGCGATTGTTCTTGGCGATATTATGGACGCCCTGGCTTCCCATCTCCAATCGGTGTTGATGCAATTCATAGGCGCAGCCGGTGAGGTTAAGGCCGTCGCAAAAGGGAATCGCAAACAATGAAAACTCACCCTCAGGGCCAACTTCTATAGAATAGTTTTTGCCTTTGATAAGGGTCTGTATACTCTTCTTTTCATGGATCATTTCAATCTGAAGTTGGGAGGCCACACTTGTCAGGATGTTTCCCCACTCATGGCCAAGGTCATGACCTAATCCACCAAAGACCACCAACCTTGTGTGTCCTTTTTCGGCACAATAGGTGACGGCCTTTGAAAAATCGTTCGATTCTTGGTCGTTGTTTTCAACAACCTCACCACCTTGTTTGTTAAATCGCATCAACGTCCTTTCGAGAACACTGTCCATGTCTCCAATAACGGTGTTGACCACCAGGTCAACTTCCAGTGCTCGGTCAAGGGCGCCATCACAAGCAATGACGTGAACAGCTTGTTCGCACTGAGCCTGAAGAACAGCAATACTCGGCCACGGGCCGTTTGCTAAAATGAGACTGTAGGCTTCCTCCACGATGCGACGAATCGGTTTCCCCTTCTCAACCAAACGGTCCTCATCATTGACCTTTTCTCAATTGACCCCCTATGGGGGGTCAAGAAATAAGTGAACAATGATTTTCAAGGTCGGGGTGTGTGAGTGTAACATGTCGGGCGCTCGTTTTGGAACTCCAATGCAAAAAAGCGTGATGATTTTCCTGCTTTTTTTACTCACTTCTTTTTCCCCGATGGTGAATTACAAGGGGGTGGAAATCTTTGATGAGTCCACAGAAAACCCTCAATCCACGTCTCCATTCACCCTCTCAAGTGGTGATGGACATGACTTTGCGGGTACTGTAATTTCATTCGATGGCCTTGAAAGCGGTACTGTTCGGGAGGAATCGGCTTTGGATTTTTGGTCAAATGTTGAATTAAACAATTCCTCAGTTGAACATCACGGCACGCCTGATATGAAACTCACCCGCTCCGACAACGAACATTTCTGCTGGAGTACAGAAGAAGGCCCGGTCCGAACCGCCATTCATCGTCCCAGTGGTTCATGGACTTCGATGCTCGTGGATAACGTGTCTTCATCCAATTCAACAGCACTTGTTGACTGTGCTATTTCGGTGACGGAGAACGAACGCCCACGTGTTCTTTACGCCGACGGACCGGATTTGAAAATGGGCCGTTACGCCGCTTTGAGTCAAAATTACTGGGATCGTGCAAGATGGCATACACGCACAATTTTTGAAGACGTCAACCCCACTCATTTGGAAATGGACATTACCCCTGAAGGACTGGAATGGGGGCTCATGAGGACACAAGATGGCGCCTTGCATCAGGTGAACTTCAGCGGTAACTATTGGACAAAATTCCTCCTGGATGCCGGGCCTGTCGGAACCGACCTTGAGTTAGAGGTTGATTCAACCGGTGTTGCCCATATTCTCTACACTCGCAATACTACGGGTTCAGTTGTCTTGCTACGCATTGACGGTTGGGAGCATGAAACTCAGATCCTTTCCCAAGATACGGCCACAAGTTCAGCACTCGGGATGGGGCTGGACAACAATAACGTTGAGCAAGTAGCAACGGTCGTACAAGGGCCGTCCAGTTTTTCCATCCAGTTGATTCGTTCCCTTGATGGACAAGATTCAGGAAGAATTAACCCGACGCCGTCCTACACTGTTTCCGGACAAGATGACGCCTCGGAAGGCTCCATGGCGATGGGGGACTTGAACGCTGATGGCTTCGTGGATTTGATTATTGCAACCCCAACAGCAAACCTGCTCGGCCACACTCATAACGGTAGGGTCAATGTCTATCACGGTTCAACCGCAGGCCTTTCATCGGTTCCAGATGTCATCCTTGCCGGTGAAGATGATGATTTCCACTTTGGGATGGGCATTGATCTTGGTGACTTTAACGGAGATGGGATTCAAGACCTTGCTGTTGGCGTTCCAGGCTGGCACAATCTTACTCAAAGCGAAGGTCAGCAAGGACAGGTTCAAATTTTTGCTGGTCACACCGATGGACTGACCTCCCAACCCATGTACTCGATGTCAGGATCAGGAAATGAGCGCCTTGGAAATCTTGTGAACTCGCTTGAACAGAACGATGGTTCTCCCGCATTGGCGGTCTCTGCACAGGGGTGGAGTAACGGTCTTGAAGGCGTGGAGAATAAATCTGGAAAAGTCCTTCTCTTTGATTTTGAAAACGGGAGCATGACGTTACAACGTAATTTGACTCAAACCTCATTCGGGAAAATGTTTGGACGAACGATGGAAGCCTGTGACATTAACGGAGATGGTTTTGATGAATTGGTCATTGCGAACACGGGGACTTTCTCTAATGCTTTGTCGTATTCATCTGTTGAATACTTTGAAGGTTCTTCAAACGGATACGATGGCTCTCCAATCCACGTTATTGAGTCCAACCAACAAGGAAGGTTATTTGGGCATAATCTCGCCTGTTTGGGCGATGTTACCGGTGATGGTCTTGAGGATCACATCATTACAGAACCGTTTAACAGTTCAGGAGGCGGCTTTAGTGCAGGAAAACTATGGTTGTACAATGGAACGACAGGTTCCATGTCTGTTGAACCGGATTGGGTCCTCCTCTCGTCCGAGGCAAACGCTCGAATTGGCGCAGCAGTTGAATCGGTCGGGGACCTCAACGACGATGGTTTTGATGATGTCCTCATCAGTAAAGTCGGAGGAGATAGCGGGGGCAGTATCGAGATTTTCCTGGGCTCATCAAGCGGATTACAGACGGAATCTCAATTGCTTGCTCAAGGACTTAGCGGTGAATCTCTTGGCGCTATCATCGCAGGATACGGGGACATTGATGGAGATGGACTGAATGAAATCGTCTATTCAATGAGGAACACATCAGGTGGGACCGATTTCAGTTTGAATTATCCCGTTCTTACCGAACGCGATTGGGAATCACTCACGTTTACCTACAACGGTGTGCTCACCGGCTTGGACCTCGGTACGGCTACACGTGGAGAAACTTCAATCGTCTTCACGCTGGCCAATAACGACGGACATCAACTGATGAAACTTGAACACATGAAGGACGGAACTCCAATCGGGCAATGGTTAGAGCAATGCATTGTTTCCTCGATTGACCCATCAACCCAATTCATTTTCGACGTTCGCTCATCGGGAATGCCGATTATCGTTACCGAAGACAATGTGCATATGGTTCTCCATACAGTGTCGTCAATGACGGCAGTCGAAATGGAAGTGGCAACCACTGGAACCATGGGGCAATACCTTGGAGCGTCATTGGATGCTGACGGTCAACAAGTGCTTGCGTATACTTCAGGGACGGGTCAACAAATTTTCCTTAGCCAAGAATCAACATCAGGTTGGACCCACGAAATGGTACGTTCTGCTGCAGTTCTTGGCGGATCGATCTCAGTTTCAGTTGACGGGGCAGGGGCGCCACATCTGGTCTACAGGCTCACAAACAACCAACTTGAACTCGCACAACGACCGAGCGGATGGGCTCTTACTTCTCTTGGAAACGAAGGTGAAGCCGTCTCAACGCAGCATCCATCCCTCATCATGCCGGATGGAAACCTTGCGGTTGCACTGGTTACCTCAGATGGTAACGCAACAAACCTCTCTCTTTGGACGTATGACGGCCAGCAATTGGAATCCTCATGGATTGCGAATCAATCTGATTTGGACGTCCAGATCTCAACTGCTTTGCTCTCCAACGGTTCCTTGTTGGTCGCTACCCTCACTTCAACAGGTGAATTGTCTTTGTTTGAACAATACCCTGGTTCAAGCGTATGGGAGAATCATTCCATCGCTCAACCAAGCGGTACTGACAATGAATACCGCTTGGACCTCTATGGCGGTCAGAATCCGGTTTTAGCTGTCCGTGCAAATTCCATTTCCGCTCTTTACAGTGTGAATGGAGATGGAAACTGGACCTCGATTGCAGAACGACCTGCAGCAGCGGTTGATGGTGCCTGGGATGTTGTGCATATGGGCAGCCACTTGCTCCTCTTGACAAGTGAACCTTCTACTCAGCGCGTAACGGTCAACACACTTGACCTCAACAGCATTGCGAATGCTTCTCCTTCCTGGATCAGCGTTGCTTTTGGTGACATCGAATCATCTGGTCCACTGAACGCAATGGTTGACACGAACGGCACCGTACACCTTTCTTATTGGGATACGTCGTCCGATGACGTCGTGGTCTTGAGGTTGTACGCCGACCAAGATAGAGACCTCGTGTTTGACCTCGTTGATGCTTTGCCGACGGTTGGAAATCAATGGATGAACAGCGACTCTGATGGTTACGGGGACAATCCACTTGGTCCATTGGGTGACGATTGTCCGAACACAACAGGCTCCTCCGGATATGTACTTCATGGATGCCCGGACTTTGATGTCGACGGGTTTGCAGACCAAATTGACGCCTGTCCTGATGACGGCGGTACATCTTGGATTGACCGCTTTGGATGTGAAGATGCCGATCAAGACGGCTGGTCTGACAACGGACAAGGTTACATCGACGGTGACCGATATCCTGACAATTGGAAAATTTCCCTTGACAGCGATGGGGATACCTACGGGGATAACCACGGTCCTGATTGCTGCGATAGTGAATTTGATCCTGCCGTTGGCGATGAATTCCCCTACATATCAAGTCAATACAAAGACAGGGATGGAGACGGGTACGGCGACAACGATTCCGATTCGGTATACGGAGATTTTTGCCCCTTTGATTGGGGCAGCTCTTACCTTGACCGAAATGGATGTCTTGACACGGATGGAGATGGTGCAAGCGACCCTTCCGATACAGGCACCTCATTGGAATGGAATGAATCCATGGGGGCCGACATGTGGCCTACTGACCCAACACAATGGGCGGACAGTGACGGTGACGGCTTCGGCGATAACGGTTCAATGAATGCAACCAACCCCGACAGCTTCCCGAACAACATCGCTGTTGCAAACGATTCGGACCAAGACGGATATCCCGACACGTGGACGGAATTTTACAATGCCACCATGGATGATGACGATGATGGAATTGAGAACGCTTTCGATTGGTGCGGAGGGTCCATTACAAATTCTACAGAACAGGTCGACGCAGAAGGGTGCAATGATTTTGATTCAAGACCCATACC
>DAVD01000037.1:64246-78741 GCA_002505405.1 Candidatus Poseidonia alphae
GGTGAATGGGGCAATTCAACCAAACCCGCAGGTGGCTGTCTTGACTCAGACGGAGACTCATGGAGCGATAACATCGATGCCTTTCCTCTCGAGCCCACCCAATGGACTGACCTTGATGGGGACGGTTTCGGGGACCAAGTCAATGGATTCCAGGGAGACGTATGTCCTGCTGAAGTGGGTGTACTTGATGGAACTGCAGGCATAGGATGCCGATTTATAGATTCCTCAGACCAAGACATTGATGGTGTCATCAACCAAGATGATGATTGCCCCGAAACGCCATCGGGTCAGCCTGTGAATGCACAAGGCTGTGCAGAATCCCAACTTGATGATGACAACGACGGAGTCACCAATGATGTTGACCTCTGTGCAGATACCGCCGCAAGTGCAACCGTCGACAGTGATGGCTGCAGTGAACTCCAACGAGAGTCGGATTCCGATGGTGATGGGCTTAACGACCCTGAGGATTCCTGCCCGGGAACCCCTATTGGAGCATCCATTGATGCAAATGGATGTTCGGAAGAACAGCGGGATTCTGACGGTGATGGAATCTCTGACCTTGACGATGTTTGCGACGATACGCCACTTGGCTTCCCGATCCTTGAAAATGGATGTACCGATGAAGATGCGCTGGATACAGACTTGGATGGTGACGGTTATTCGGGTGCCTACAGTTACAATATCGATGCCGAAACTGGACTTCGGTACGATGAACAGGGAGATGCTTATCCCACGGATGGCACGCAATGGTTTGACCGAGACGGCGACGGCTACGGCGATAACAATTCAGGTACCAATGGAGATGATTGCCCTGAGGAAAAAGGGACTTCGTTTATTGATTACCTCGGATGCGCTGATGATGGCGACGGGTGGCGAGATGAATTTGAACCAGCCAATCTACGAAACGATTCTACCCAGTGGCAGGATACTGATTTCGATGGATACGGCGATAACTGGGGTGACCCTTCTTGGAATTCGACACGCAACCCTACCTGGCCGGGGGTTTTCATTGAAGGTGCGACCAATGCGGACTTGTGTCCAAAGACACTGTATCAATTGAAAGACCAAGTTGACAGCGATGGATGCCATCTCACCGAACGAGATTCAGACGGGGACGGTGTCTTTGATAACGAAGACATCTGTGTTGATGAACCCAAAGGCTCTGATGGCTATTCAGACGGCTGCCCCTATGTACCGCTCTCAAACGGCGATGGTGATGATGGATTGTTGGGAATGAGCGGAGGGACGCTGATGATTGCTCTTTCTGGAATCGGTGTGCTGGTGATTGTCGTCTTCCTCGTTGTTCTTCGTGCTTCAAATCGAGAGGATGAGGACGATGAAGACGAGGATGATTACGATGACTTCATGGATGACGATGACGATGAAGACGTGTTCAAGTCACTGGACCGCAAATCTACCGTAGCGTCTTCAAGTACGGCTGCTGTTGGTCCTTCCCGCACGAAGCAAACCGAACGAAAGGGACCTACATCTTCTCCAAAGCAACGTTCAACACCACCGCAACAGAAGGCGTCTTCAGGGCCACCCGGACGTTCGCCACCTTCCCGTGGACCTCCAGGTGCGAAGAAGGAAGTTCAGAAAGTCGCTAAGAAAAAGTCTGTTCCGGCTCAAGATGAACCATCTGCAAAAGTTCGAAAAGCAAAAATCAGCGTTGATTTAAGCATCTTTGAAGACTGGCAGACCGACGATCGTGAATCGGCTGTTGACTGGGTGGTTGAGGCATCTGGGGATGGTGAACTTGAGCGGACTATACTCATGCAACTTCAAGAAACAGGGTGGTCTGCTGAACAGTCCCGAGCCATTTTCAATCTTGCACGAAATCGATGAGGTAACCTTGGTAAGATATCAACATCCGTGAGGTCTTAAATGCAGGACCGAAGTCGCAACGGTAGGGAGGGGTAAAATGGCTGACGACACAAGTTCTTCGAATCAACAAACCATAGAAGTTGATGATGCCGCGGCTTACTTTGGAGCCACGACTTCTTCGGACATGCTCCATACCCTCATGTCAATGCCTCGAGAACAAGCAATGGCTCAGTTCTTTGACATCCTCTCGGATATCGTTCTTAGCCCTGGTGACTTTGATTTTGAAGCAGCCAGCGAGCGTATGCAATGCGAGGGCGGTGAAATCTACTACCTCGTCGCAGGCCACCTTGGGTTGATGAGCATGCCCGATCCGCTATTGGATGCACTGGGCCTTCCAAATTCAGCAGGAGAGACCATGGGGGCTCGCCTCGCATCAATTGCACCAGAGCAAGAAGGGCCTCTAACTCAACTTGCCGACCCTATGCGGATGATGAAAATCTTTGCAGTCGCGCATCAAACCGGCCAAGCAAATGAACTCATGAAGTACATGAATACACTTCAAGGCCACTTGAATTCCATAGAACAATCGGTCGAAATACTGGTCAATATCAACAAGGAATTGGATGCAGCGCTTGATGTAAGTGGTCACGTACTTCCCATGCCATCCCTTGCAAGTGGATCTGCTGCACCAGCGGAAGTAACCCTGCCGGCGCCCTCACTTCCAGTCGCATCAACTCCGAAGACCGTCGTTCCGCTACCAAGCATTGAAACGCCATCGGTACCGGTTCCATCAACTACCATTTCTGAACCCAGTGATGCCCCTACTGCTGTTCCACTTCCGAGTAAATCGGTTCAACTGCCCGTGATTGAGGCGGAATCCGTACCTGAGGAAACGGTGGTGAACGTTGAAAGTGAAAAACAAGTGGCTCGAGCGACCCAAAATGCATTTGCTGGAGCGTTTGATATCGGAATCGGAAGTGAAGAGCAAACACCTCCAGTTGCAGAACCACAGGCTGAAGAAACGATTCCTTCAACAGTGCCTATTTTACAAGAAGAACCTCCTCAAGAGGAACCCGAGGAAGAAGAATTCGTTAGTGCGGCAGAGCATTTCATCGCTGCAGATGAGGACAGCAGCGGGGCATTATCTGTTGAAGAACTCGCATCAGCCACCGGGGCAACCATCAAAGAGGCCACCGAATTACACGCAGAGGCAGATACGGACGGAGATGGGGTTGTTACGCTTTCAGAATTTATTTCATCTCCGGCGGGCGATCGTTCGGCAGCACTGCCGAAACCCGTAGCTCCAGTTCGAAAACCGTTGGGTGGCGGGCAACAACAAGCAGCTCAGGCCCCTCAACCCGTGACACAGCGACCCCCTCCTCTCCCTCAGCAACCTCAGCAACCACAGCAAAATTGGCAGCAACAACCTCAGCAACCCCAGCAAAATTGGCAACAACAACCTCAGCCAGGATGGCCTCAACCACAGGCACCGGTGGTTCAACCAACCATTCGTTCTGGCGTACACTGTAGAAATTGCGGTATTGGTTTGGACCCATATTGGCGTTTTTGCCCGGTTTGTGGCCAGCAAAATATGGGCTATTGACCTTATTTGAGCAGGAATTGCCCTTCTTTGACCAATTCTGTTTCATCCAGCCAAATGCTTGGTGAGTTCATGACACCTGAAACGTGAATCCCAACAGCAGAAGCACCACCAAGCGTCGTATTGTCTCCAATTGAGAAGTAAGCTGTCCCCAACCGCTTTTCATCTTCGAGAACACTTCCAATGAGTCTCGCTTCTGGATTCATGCCAAAGCCAAATTCTGCGACCGTCCAAACATTCTCTTGTTCTTTGCTTCGTAATCGTTTGGCTGCTTCTCCAAAGGCTTGCCGAATTTGAGCAGCGGCAGTTCCTCCTTTGACATCAACGACCAATCCATCCTCAATCTGCAGAACAATAGGCTCGTCAACCAAGGCTGAATCCCAGGACCCATCAATCACAATTGTTCCGTTCATGGTTCCTTCTCTCGGAAGGGTAAAAATTTTCCCAGCGGGGAGATTTGTCAACATTCTTGGTCGATTGCAAATTCCATTATCGTCCAATTTCCATTCTCTCCAATTGACTTCAAAGGTGACATTGGTCCCTGCTTCGGACTTTACATTAACAATACGTTTACGCCTCAGAACAGGAGCCATTTCTCCCATGTTTTTCTTAATCAATGCAAAGTCCGCAGACATTCCACCGCTGGTGAACATTTCATTGGTCATTCCGGGCATGGTCGCTACTCGAGCACCGTCTTTGATCGCTTGGCGTACAGCTCTTGTGTGGGTTAGGGAATATCGAGTCGGAGCGATCACTACCTGTTGTTGCCGCATTAAATTGACAACCGGGGCAGGTGGCTCTTCTCCGTGGTGGCGCCCTTTTGGCATCACAACCAGCAATACCCTGTCCGAGCGCTTGCTCGCAGCATTGTGCAATGCTTGTCCAATACCTGTTGTTGTGGAGTCGCATACAATGAGGATATTTTCTCCACGGCGCAAATCCATGCAAATATCAACGACGGTAACAGCACTTTTTTCCATCAATTCATCCATTTTATCTTCCGATTCGTCTTCCTCAACTTCAACCGGTTGAAGGGCTTCGGGTGGTGCTGGTTGACTATCATCAAGTGCGATAATCTCGCTTTCATTGATGGCTTCATCCAAGTCAGGATCTTCGGAAGTTTTGGGAATCCCGTCCTTACCTTTTCGCCGGAAAGGGGACACCATGACAAGCGTAGAATTCTATTCTTCTTCAATGTGTGGTTTGTTCTTTAGGCTGAAGAGAATTTCATCTTCGTTCAATTTGAAGGGAGTGTTCAAGAACACCCGAGAATTCGTAATGCCATGCAAGCCTATGATGACTTCTTACTTCGCGTTCAAGACATCCATAGATTCAGTTCTTTACAGGGCCATCTTGGTTGGGACCAAGAGGTACTGATGCCTCCAAAGGGCGGCGAATCCCGTGGCGAAATCCTTGCATGGTTGGCAGGGAAGCGGCATGAACTTCTTACCGAACCCGAAATGGGCTCCTTGCTCTTACGTCTGGAGTCTGAAGAACTGGATGTTGACCAATCTGCTAACGTCCGAGAAATGCGTCGGGCGTACGACCAAGCAGTGAAACTCCCAAAGGAATTTGTTGAGGCGTTTGCTAAGGCACGCTCCGCATCTCTTGTTGCATGGCAGGAAGCGAGAGCGGCTTCTGACTTCTCAATGTTCAAAGAAACGCTCGAAGCGTTGATTGAAATGACACGAACAAAGATCGCTTATCTCGGCGTAACAAGTACACCTTATGACGTGCTGTTGGACGAGTATGAGGTTGGAATGACCGTTGCCGATTACGACCCCCTTTTCCAAGGCCTCAAGGAACGCTTGGTGCCTTTGCTTCAATCGATTACCAATGCACAGCAACATCAGACCGCTCCTCAACTCCCCGATCGTCTCCGGTTTTCGATTCCAGCCCAAGAAAGGTTCTGCGAGGCCATATCTTCTCGCATGGGCTTTGATTTTGAAGCGGGGCGTATGGATTCTTCGACCCATCCATTCTCAGCAGGGCTATGGCCTGGTGACACGCGCTTCACAACACGATTTGATGACAAAGACCCTTTTTCCTGCTTGTATGCCGTGATGCATGAAACGGGCCATGCACTTTACGAGCAAGGTCTTGACCACACTCACCGCTTCACTCCACGTGGTGCAGCAGTTTCGTTGGGTGTTCACGAATCCCAAAGCCGTTTCTGGGAAAATCAAATTGGACGTACGGCCGCATTCTGGGATGTTGCCTTGCCGCTCTTTTATGAGGAGTTTCCCGAAGCCCCTCAATGGGATTCACAAACAATGAATCGGATTGCTAACAAGGTCGAAAAAGGCTTTGTGCGGGTTGAAGCAGATGAAGTCACTTACAACCTACATGTGATGCTTCGTTATGAGATTGAAAAGAAATTATTCAATGGTGACCTTTCGGTTGAAGACCTGCCTCAGGCTTGGAATACAATGTTCAGCGAGTGGTTCGGAGTTGAAGTTCCTGAAGACCGACTCGGATGCCTTCAGGACATTCACTGGTCGATGGGGGCGTTTGGGTACTTCCCGACCTACACCCTTGGTAACCTCTACGCAGCGCAACTCCTGGAAGCAATGCGCCGTGACCTCGGCGACATTGATGCGATGATTTCCTCTGGTGATTGGAGTCCGATGTTGGATTGGCTACGGCCTAGGATTCATGAGCGTGGTAGTCAGGTGACTCCGAGTAAACTGATTGAGGATGCTACCGGAAGAGCCCCTACGCCCGAACCTTTCCTCAATTACCTCGAACAAAAATACCGAGCACTGTATCAACTTGATGAGTGATTATTCCCAAGGAGTCATGATGATTGCTTCACCCACTTCACCGGGTTCAACCAAGATTTTTCCTTTCTGTCCAGTTGCTGTCGTTCGTTCAAACACTGGAACCCCTGCAACAACCGTCACTTGAGCCCATCCAACAAGGGCATGACCTCTAAAGGGACTCCAGCCAACCCGACTCCACGAATTTTTGTCTTCGACAACCGCTTCATTCACCATATCAACAAGGACGACATCTCCGTCGTTTCCTTCTTCTAAGAGACCCTTTCCTGACATGTTGTAACAATCTGCTACATTCGTTGACATCCAACGTACAACGTCTTCAATGGAGCATTTACCATCCTTTGCGTGGGTGAGCATGACAGCGAGTGAGGTATCAACGCCAGGCATTCCGCTTGGAGCCTTTGGAAAGCCGAGATCCTTGGCTTCCAATGTGTGGGGTGCATGGTCGGTTGCGATGCATTGAATGGTACCTTTTTGCATGTGATTCCAGAGCAGTTCACGGTCCTTCTTGTAACGAATGGGAGGATTCATTTTCAGCCGAGTCCCTTCTCGCTTCACATCGTCTTCGTCAAACGTCAAGTGTTGAGGTAGCGTTTCGGTTGTGATGATCGCTCCAGAACTTTCGGCTTGACTTGGAAGCGTTGTTTTGCCCTCAAGCCAGTCAGCTTCCAAGCCACTTGTCAGGTGAAGAACGTGCAAGCGATGCCCGGTTGATTCGGCCAGTTCAACAGCGAGTTTTGTGGCTAATAGGGCGGTGACATCATCCCTCCATTCTGCATGTGCAGCGATATCGGTTCGTGATTTGAATTCCTCAAATCGCTCGATAAGTCGTTGTTCATCCTCGGCATGCACGGCGATGAGTCCCGCGGTATTTTCAAAAATAGTTTCCAAGGCCTTTCGTTCGTTAACCAAGAGCGTACCCGTCGAAGACCCCATGAAGACCTTGATGCCACAAATCCCGGGAATCGCAATCGGCGCATCTGGTGTTCCCACCGCTTCTTGAAGGTCAGCAACGTTTTCTGGAGTTGCTCCAATGAAAAAGCCATAATTGTTCACGCACTTTTGGGATGCAGTGCCCAACTTCATGTTCATTCCGTCCATCGTCGTAATGGACGGTTTGTTGTTGGGCATGTCAAGGAATGATGTCACACCACCGCTAACGGCTGCGGCTGACCCAGAACCCAAATCTTCCTTTTCCGGTTGGCCAGGGTCGCGGAAATGACATTGAGGGTCAATCATTCCCGGGAGGAGGTGGAGGCCTTCTGCATCCACCAACAGTTCATCTTCGTGTGGGATTAGGGAACCTGTGGGGTCAATGGTTTCAATGACTCCAGTTTTTATCCTCAAATCCCCAATAATGGTTTGGCCTGGGAGGACCATCGTCGCCCCGCGAATTAGCATATTGCCCCTCATGTTCAGTCTCCAATCGGTGCTAATGCGGCCAGCACATCAATATCGCGCTGGGGCGCCATCAGCGAGAAGCGCCTTTGGGCCGGAATGCGTTGCAAACCTCAGTTTCCATGTCCATGTATGGGCCGTTCATCAAATCAACACAATACGGGACGGACCTCCAAATCTCATCAATGGTTTCTCGAATGGCCTTTGGTCGCCCCGGGAGGTTGAAAATAAGGCTTGAACCCCTGAGTCCTCCAACTTGACGGGAGAGGATTGCAGTTGGGACATAAGCAAGCGATATACTTCGCATTTGCTCACCAAAACCAGGCATCATTCGGTCGCAAACAGCAATCGTAGCCTCGGGTGTGACGTCTCTTGAAGCAGGCCCGGTACCGCCAGTTGTCACAATGACATCGCAGCCGAATTCATCCACCAAGGATTTGAGTGTGCTCTCAATAACTTCTATTTCATCACGAACACACCGGTAATGGGTTGTCCAAGGACTCTTGATGGCTTCATCAAAGAAGGAGAGGATTGCAGGACCTCCTTCGTCAACATACACACCTTCACTTGCACGGTCACTCACCGTGACAATTCCGAGACAAACAGAATCTCCAACGTGGCCGTCCCGACCCTCTCTTGATGTTTGTTGGTCCATTGAACCGCCTCACTGATCGCCGTATTTTGCAACAATGTCTGCGTGGAAGTTATCGAGGAGCGTGTCTTCAAACAATTCAGTCTGTCGTCGCATCTTAGTTGAGCGGATGTGAAGCACAGCCATGAGGATAAAGACAATGATGATCATTGGAATGAATACCTCAAGTTTGTACTGGTGCATGAATTTGACAATCCCTTCTGCGGTGTAAGCCCAGGTGATGGATGCGATTGATCCACCGATAAATGTCGCAATGAGCACGCGCATGAATTGCATACGTGAAAGCAATCCAAGCATGGCCCCAACAAGAACTCCGGAGGCCATGAACGGAATCCAAACGAAGACGATTAAGCCCCAAAAGCCCCATTTGTTGATCATCTCGCGCTTTTCATTGGCCATGTATTCGACCGTTGAAAGCGTATCGCCGAGGAATTTTGTTTGCAGCATTCGGCCACCTAGGCCATCTTGTCGTGCAATTGCAACGATTCGATCGTCATCAGCGGATTTTCGTTCCACACGACCGGCACCTGAACGGTCTGCGAGCGTTGAAACTTCGTTTCGTGTTTTGACAACCAATTCCTGAGTGCCGAGTAGTTCTTCATTACGCTCGGAAATGAAGGTGAACAATTCGTCCTTGATTTGAGTCGAGGTTTTGTCAAAGCGGAAAAACGCAAACCTTTGTGTTGGCCGGTAAATGACGGAGACGAAGACCACGCGGTCGTCACTTGTTACAACGGCCCCGTTCATTTCGACGTCGTTCCTACGGGTGAAGAAGAGGTCCAAACTGTCTCTAACATCGTCTTCAACTCTTGACAATGAATGCAATTCGGAAAAGAAGGACGAGTAATCTTGTCGCTCTTCGGCTTCATCGCCGCTGACCACACGGGTTCCAATTCCAACGCCGGAGTCGAAATCAATCGATTGGCCAGCTCCAATGATGCGAACGTTGAGTTGTACCGGTTTGAAGACTCGGAAGATCGCAAACTCTTCAAGAAGATTGCGAAGGATTTCTGCACGTATTTCTTTGGCGTCAGAAAGCGTGTTTTCAGTGTTTTTATACGCTACCATAATGTCAATGGACAGGTCCCTTGTTTCAACTTTGAACAGGTCATGGTCCACTTCTATATCAAGCCGATTTGCAATGTCGGTGACGGTATCTTCCACCAGTCGTGCAATGTGGTTGCGGGAAAGGATGTCGTCGGTATCTTGGTGGTAGACCTTGTACATCAGCGGGTAGAGCACGAGCAGTGAGATGAGGGATAGAGAGAGTGAAATGAAGGCCATCCACCAAGCAGGGATTCCGGCTGCCCCTCCGGTTAGCATGGCGGTTTCACGTCCACCACCCAATTCTGCTCCCATGAGGAGGTAGCCCCAATCTCCGAGATCTTGAACCGTCCAGCAGGACCGTAAGCCCGAGTCGGCAATACGAACATCCGAATGTTCTGTATCATCGACAAACGGAAGGAAGGACAGCGCTTCGCTGGAGATGGTCAGTTCAAACGCTATGGTTTTGGTCATCGATTGCATGACGAACGGAGAACTGATGTTGTTCTCTTCATGGACGGTTAGCCTGAATTTGAGGGTGTATTCGCCTTCCGCAAGGTCAGAAAAAGGCGCTTTGAAATATGCCCTGCCCGAATTGTCTTCATCCTCGTCAACAATACGGGTGGTTTCATCGGTCAATGCAACCTCATTTGCTCCACCGTTCTCCTCAATTGAGTAGTTGAGGAAAGCCACCCCGTTGGGTAGATTGTGGCCTGCGATTGAAAACAATTCTTGGTCGGGGGCGGGGAATATGTTGAGCCACGGTTCATCCGATACCTCTTCGCATTCATCACCAATGTCCAAAAATGTAGTCGATGCTTGATGGTCGAGAGCGGTTGTGTTTCCAAACACTCCCGAAGACATAGAGAACAGAAGCAGAGCAAATAGGATGCCGTAAACGAGCCCGCCCATCAACACGAAATCCTCTATCTTTGAGAGGAAGAGTTTCCCTCCTCCCATACGGCGTTGACGGATTTCTTGGAGTTCCTTAGCCTCTTTATTTCGAGATTTTGTATGCTCTTCCTGAGCATCGAGGGAGCCCTCTTGGTCTAATCCCTCTTTGCCCATAGTGAGGGCAAGTCGGAACTTCCTCATGAACCCTTTTCTCATATATGATTGAGGGGTTCGTCCAAAGAGTACGACTCTATAGAATTGAAGGTGAGCATTATCGTAGTTCAAAAGGAAGACATCGTGAATAACTACTCGTCATTTTTCGGCCACATTGTCCCAGAAATTGCCGCTTTCAACGGGTTTTTCTTGGTGGGCTACTCCATATTCTTCAGCGTATGACGGAGATGGATGATGGTCGCTGTAATGTTCTCTTGAGGTTGAGGCCTCTCGACGTTTTAGAAGTTGCTTGACCGTGAACTTACTTTCTGGGAAGAGTGCCATAATCAGCGAAATACCTCCTGCGGTCTGGACGAGAAGGCCAGCACATAGAAACGGCAATGAGAAGCATAATACGAAGATATTCAACATCATGCTTTCCCCATAAACCTCAGGCAATATCATGAACGGGACCAATGTAAACGGAAATCCAAAGAAAAAAAGGAACACGCCAGATAGGGCGGCACCCACCCGTTCCTGGGCGGAATGGAAGCCTTTGTCCTCGTTTTCGTAGTCCATGAAAACCCTCAGGGCAATGAATGTTGGTGGGTTAGGCCGGACTTGAACCAGCGACCTCGGCATCTTCAGTGCCGCGCTCTCCCAACTAAGCTACTAACCCGTTCATTCTTTGCGAGTGCCCTCGCCATATCAAGCCTTCCGATGCAGCGGCTTCACTGGCCCGTTCAAAAGAAGTCGCTCTTGTCTCTCAAACGGCTTTGTTTAGTACATCGGTTTGCATCTTGAACAGCGTCGTCATTCCACCGTCGGCTTGCGCCAAAAGAGCGCTTAGTTCCTCGGCGGAGAAGGTGGATTCCTCTCCAGTGCCTTGAATTTCAACGTATTTACCGTCGCTTGTCTTGATCACGTTCATGTCGACATCTGCATTTGAATCAAGGATATAATCCAGGTCAAGATAGACATCACCATCAATCAATCCCACTGAAACAGCGGCAAGGTCGTGAGGTATAACGTCCATCTCGTGATTCTTCTGTTCAACCGCAGAGAGCGATGGAGCAGTCCAGCCCTCTTTGCGTTGTTCGAAGGTTGGCCGGAGGTCGGAAGGCAAGCAATCGCCGCTCGCAATCAAGCGACGGACAGCCAAACGGAGGGCGATGTTGGCCGCAGTAATGGAGGCGCATCGGGTGCCCCCGTCTGCATTCAGCACATCACAATCGATGTTCAACGCCACAGGTCCAAGGGCTTCCAGGTCGACTGCAGCGCGGAGCGATCGAGCAATAAGGCGCTCAATTTCCTGCGTGCGACCCTTTGCTCCGTTTCGTTCGCGACGGAACCTGGAATCGGTAGAACCTGGGAGGAGTGAGTATTCTGCATGAACCCAGCCCTTTGTTGCGTCTCGTGGAAACCAACGTGGAAGTTTAGATTCTTTTGTACAGCAAGCCAAGACAACGGTGTCGCCTTGTCGGTAAAGGACCGACGCAAGGGCATTAGGGGTGAAATCCAGTTGCACTTCGACGTCTCTCATTTCATCTGCTTTTCTTGAAAGTTCCAAGTTGGTCTTGAATTTGGCCATGCATCTCCCAGCGGGTTCGCTTCATCAAGCCTTCTCACCCGCCAAGTTGGCGAACGCGCACCTTCAAAGCGTTTCAGTGGCTGGAAGAATCATGTCCCAGCCACAAGCAGTTATTTGCGGCGTTGCCCGCACACCCATTGGAAAATTCCTCGGCTCGTTATCCTCGTTCACAGCGGTTGAACTTGGTATCTTTTCGGTTAAGGAACTGTTGAATCGTGTCAACATTGACCCTCAGTCCGGTGTGATCGATGAAGTTCTCTTTGGCCAAGTACTCCAAGCCGGAGCGGGGCAAAATCCAGCACGGCAAGTTGCTTTAGGGGCTGGGCTCCCGGTTTCAATTCCGTGTACAACCATCAACAAAGTATGCGGTTCATCTCTTAAGGCAGCGATGATGGCTGCAAACAGCATTCGTGCAGGCGAATACAAAGCCATCGTAGCAGGTGGCATGGAAAGCATGAGCAATGCCCCTCAACTGCTCATGGGTCAGCGAAAAGGAGCAAAAATGGGTTCCTCTACACTGATTGATTCAATGATTCATGACGGTCTCTGGGATGTTTACAACGACGTTCACATGGGACTCACCGGTGAAACGGTTGCGAAGGAATGCAACATCAGTCGCGACGATGCCGATCAATTTGCACTACGCAGTCAACAACGGGCAGCCAATGCCTGGGAACAAGGCTGGTTTGATTGGGAGACGTTCTCAATCGAAGTCCCACAACGAAGAGCAGACCCCCTTTCGTTCACTTCAGACGAGGGAGTTCGCGGCCAAACAACCCTTGATTCTCTTGGTAAATTGCGCCCAGCATTTGACCGAGAAGGCATGGTGACTGCTGGGAATGCAAGTACCCTAAACGACGGTTCGAGTGCGATTTTGGTCGCAGAAGAATCCTTTGCACTTGAACAAGGATGGGAAATCATTGCTTACATCCGAGACTATTGCACATCCGGTGTTGAGCCGGCTCGTGTCATGAGCGCACCCATTCCCGCAGTGAAGATGCTGCTCGAGAGAAATGAACTCGAAGTGATGGATGTGGATGTATACGAGCATAACGAAGCGTTCGCCTCAGCATCGTGTGCTGTGGCTCAGGAAGTAGGAATCCCAGATGATCGGTTCAATCTTCACGGTGGTGCAGTCAGTTTAGGCCACCCTTTGGGTGCGAGTGGAACGCGTTGTCTCATCACCCTATTAGGGGTCATGCGACGCATTGAAGCGGCTTCAGGCATCGTAACTCTTTGCCTTGGCGGCGGCAATGCCGTGGCTATGTATGTGACCCGCAAGGTTTGAATCCAAGCCCCGATTTTTCCTGCTTTGAACGGTTCATGCTAAATAGGGAGCGGCGGGGGCTTCACATTGGGTGTACCAATGGGTTCCTTTCAAGACCTCGGCATAAGCGATGCACTTGCGGAAGTATTGTCTTCGCAAGGTATTAACGAGCCGTTCGAAGTTCAAGTAGAATCTATCCCTCCTGCAATGGAAGGAAAAGATGTTTCATGCAGAGCCCCTACTGGTTCGGGAAAAACCCTCGCGTTTGGACTCCCTATGCTGGAAAAGGTATCCTATGCTGAACCAAACCGTCCACGTGCCCTCATTCTAACTCCAACTCGAGAGTTAGCTGAACAAATTTATGGCGTTCTAAAGCCTCTTGCTCGTGTCATTGACCGAACTGTGGGGACCATCTATGGTGGTGTTTCATACAAGAATCAGTACCGTGCTCTTGAGCGTGGATTGGATGTTGTCGTCGCTTGCCCGGGCCGTCTACTTGATTTGATGGAGCGAGGTGCAGTTGTTCTCAAAGATGTTGAAGTCGTTGTCATTGACGAAGCCGATAGAATGGCCGATATGGGATTCATGGAACCCGTTTGTGATATCCTCGACCGATGCCTACCGGACCGACAAACCGTCCTTTTCAGTGCCACACTCGATGACGAAGTTGGGGATTTGATCAAGCGTTACCAACGAGAACCGGTCCGCCTTGAGGTTGGTGCAGAAGAAGTTTCCATTACAGATATGGAACATCATTTTTGGCTCATGCCTCATTCTAAAAAATCTCCAATTTCGGCTGAATTGATTCGTAATTGTGGCCGAACGATAATATTCTGCCGCACCCGACTTGGTGTTGAGCGGGTGAACGACGAATTGCTCGATGACGGCCTCGGTGTTCGGGGACTGCACGGTGGTTTGTCCCAACGACAACGCGACCGCGCTATGCAGGCTTTCAAGCATGGAGAATGCATGGCTCTTGTTGCTACTGACGTTGCTGCACGAGGTCTGGATGTTGAAGGCGTCAACTGTGTGATTCATTACGACCCTCCAGAAAACGGTAAGGCGTACAAGCATCGTAGCGGTCGTACAGCCCGGGGTGGAGCAAGCGGAGTCGTTGTGTCTCTTGTCCAACGGCCTCAGAAGAAGATGTACCACCGTCTCCAGAAAAATGTAGGTGTGAATGTTGATTTTACTCCTCCCGATTTTGGCTCCCTCCCAACCTTTGAAGTGGAATACATTCCTGCCGAGCCACGTTCTCGTGGACGCCGAGATGGTGGTCGCCGAGATGGTGG
>DAVD01000037.1:78794-79149 GCA_002505405.1 Candidatus Poseidonia alphae
CGCCGAGATGGTGGTCGACGAGACGGTGGTCGCAGAGACGGTGGCGGTGGCTACGGACGCCGAGATGGTGGACGCCGAGACGGTGGTCGCAGAGACGGTGGCGGTGGCGGTGGCTACGGACGCCGAGATGGTGGACGCCGAGACGGTGGTCGCAGAGACGGTGGAGGTGGCGGTGGCTACGGACGCCGAGATGGTGGAAGGCCTGATCACAATCGCAATGAACGCAATCAACGTGACGGTGGATATCGCAGAGGCAATGACCGTGAAAACGATGGTGGGTCGAGAAATGACCGCCGAGATAATCGTGATGACCGCCAAGGTGGCAACCAACGCAACGACAATCAGCGTGGAAATG
>DAVD01000037.1:79245-249938 GCA_002505405.1 Candidatus Poseidonia alphae
TCGTGGCGAACGCCAAGGTGGCCGTGACGGTGGGCGCCGTGGTGAACCTCGTGAAGACAGTGGATACCATGGGCGCTCAGCTCCAAAGCGAGAGAACAATTCTCGAAGTGACGACAGTGGAGAGAACAAGGAACACAAGGGCAAAAGAGCACCCCCCCCACGTCCACGTTCCGGCCCACGCCCTTCAAGAGCGAACTTTGCCCGACGCAGAGGCTCTCCTCCACGTTCATTTAAGCGAAAGAAGTGAGCCTCATCTAAGGACAGCAGTCCTTTCATGAACAACGTCTCGTTCTCGTCTGCTAGACTTCGTTGATTTGATTCAAAAGTATTGGACCTAGTTCGTTCTACACTCAAGATTGTCTTTTTCTCATTGCAAAGAACACGAACAGCAAAAGAAGTGACGTTGCTCCTGTCCCCCCATAAATCAACATTTGTTGCTCGGAAGAACTCGCTAAATCATTTGCTTCAGCCTGTTCTTCTAGCGTTTGGTTTTGAAAGAAAATAACCTTTTGAGTCAAACTCACCGACATGCATTCACTGGTGTATTCGCAGCTGAATTGACTCTTGATAATCACATCAACATCTACCGTCAGAGTGTGGATCCCATCTGCGTTTAACGGCCAATCGGAACCGTCTGCTGGCGTGTTTACTGTGATTCTAAAGATTGCTGGAGGCCCGTAAGCTTCGACTTCTATCCCTGTGAATGGGAGGGAAAATGCACGCATTCCATCGACAATGTCACCGTTTGTAGAAATGGTGAATTGGTCTAAGCCATTGCCTTGGTTGTAGACTTTATACTCTAAACTTTCAATCGAACCCGCCTCAATTGACACAATAGGATTTTTCATTTCGAGGTTAAGTCCAGCATACTGCATGATGGCTGCCATCATGTTTACAGAACTCTCAGCGACATTGGCGGGCGGCAAACCACTTGTCTCTTGAACAGTGGCCGTGATGGTAATTGACTTTGACTGTACGGCCATTTGACCATCAGCCCTTATGGTGACTTGGAAGTCCGACTCATCACCGGCAGCAAGGTAGATTGAGCCAGGCGCAGCGGTTGCCAATCCATCTGCGGTGACCTCAATTGCGATTTTCTCAGTGTGAGCCGAAGGATTGCTCACCGTACAATCTGCATATCCAGTCAATGCTGCTCCGGGATGGACTTCAATTTCCACGCTCCCGCTCGAGTATGGTGCAGTACAGCTTAGTTCTACTGCGGCCGCTACATTCTGTGCGGCCGAATTGTCAACTAAAGGTGATGCAAGGCTTGATGTCATCAAAATAAAAACGAGCCATATGAGCCGCATGTTGAAGTCCTAATTCTACTTCTACTACATTTTGATGCCTGCAAAGTGACTAAACTTTCATTAAATCCAACCGAACAACCCTTGCTTTTCCACGATGCAAATCGGACTCATTGAGCACCGTGGTTTCAACCGACGCATGAACAATTTTCATTTCAGGGGCATGTTGGCCGGTTAGCTCAGCAAGAACAGTATCGAGGTCAAACAGCAGATCTAACGATTTTGGCCCCCCGCTGGACAAAGGAAGTTGGCTTTGATGATAGCCTTCCATGACGAAGCGCCCCCCGGATTTCAGTGCGTGAAGCATACGGGGCATATGCCGTTCACGAATCGGAGTGGGTGTATGAAACCAAGAGCAAGCAATGAGGTCATAATCTTCGCTCTCAAATGGACGTAGCACCAAGTCATCAACATGATATTCTACAGTGACATCAAATTCTTTAGCGAGTTGCATGCACTTCTTTTCCCCTTCTTCGGAGAGGTCAAAGACCTCTGCGGCCCACCCCTTTCGAGCAGCCCATACTGCGTTTCTTCCTTCGCCATCGGCAGGAAACAGCGCCCTGGAGTTCGATTCCGGTTCCATCAAATCGATTCTATTCTTGAGCCATACGTTTGGCTCTTTGCCGTATGCGAACGCGTCCAAGCCAAATCTACGGTCCCACATCTCTGCACTGGAGCGTGTATTCTCATCCATCATTCTTCCTCCCCGACTGGACGTGGGTGTGAAAATATTCCGTGCTCCTCAACGACTTCGCACGCACCCGGAAGGACTCCGAGCAAGTCATCGGTAGACAGCCCTGTTACCTTGTAGATTTGGTTTGCTATTCGTTCCTTCTTGGTCAGGCCAGGTCTTAAAACCGCATAACGGGGACACATCGACCGAATTTCATCAGGTGCAGCGGTTATCATGAGGGGGACTCCATTGATGGCGACGATTCCGATACCGATTTCAACATTCAAATCCTTGTACCATGTGCGTTGACCGCGAACGATGAAGGCACCCTTTCCCACATATTCCCCTGTTTGTGCAGTCTTTGAAACTTGAGCAGGTTTTACGCTATAGACCGTTCCATGAGAGCCCCCGCTGTTCCACGCTCTGCTCCAAGAAAGTGCGAGCATAGCAGCTTGATTCAATTTTTCTTCGTTGATGCGTTCATCTCCAAGCTTGTCAACCAGTCGGTAAGCCGGTATATCTGCGGGTAGATGAGTTGGCCTTCGCTCTTCTAGAGCAAATCCCTGTGTCGCCCTTAGGCTGCAAGAGGGGGCCCCGTGAAGGTCTGCGTGAAGGTACATGTCTGAGCCAGACAGATGCTTTTTGACAACGGAGTCGTTCCCTTTGGCGTCCTTGCCCCCAACCAAGAGGTGGCCTCCGCTGACCGCCCCCCATCGGTGTTGCTCAAACCACATGCGTTTGCTACGTTTCAAACGATTGAGTTTACCACTTGCTTTCTGTTTCTCTTCTTTCTTCTTTGCTCGTTTCAGTTGGCGCTCAGTTTCCTCTAAAGCCTCAACAGCACCACTGGTTTTGTTTTTTTGCTTTCTCGCAGAATCAAAATAACGTTGTGCATTCTGATAGACCGTACCGTCGAGTTCAAGTAAAACCTGAGGCCCTTTCGGTTCGTTGTTCTCATCGGGTAAAATAACATTAATTTCCCTCTTTGAAGGATTAAGCGAAGTAATCCAAGGGATCGACTTTGAGGCTTTTTTTACAGCATCCCACCCGTTGGCTTCGACGGCTTCTTTGGTTTGGTTGAGCAGGCTTTCAACATGAGTCCAGTGTTCTTGAATCAAATGGCCCAGACGTTGCTGTTTCTCGATCTTCACTCCAAAACCGGATAGCGCTTTTTCTTGCTGGGCCTTTCGCCGACCTAGACGGTCGGCGTCGGTTGATTGTCCACGGCCTGGTCCGGCCTGTTCAAAGCGCTCTTCTTCCCTTCGTTGCAATGCATGGGCGTCATGGTTTCCCTTCCATGCATCGACAGCCATCCTAAGTGAGGGGAAACTTACAACGGGCTTTCCTTTGTGAGCTGGCAAGAGGATGGGGGTGGCTTCCTTGGTCCGCTTCTCAAGCCATTGATGCTGTTCAACCAAAGCCAAAGCCTCGTAGCCAGACAGCCAGTTGTCTCCATCTCCTTCGTTAAGTTGAACGATAAGATGGCCGCTATCCGTCGAATCCAGGTCTTCTAACAAGGAGTTGAGTGCGTTGTATATTGCTTCAGCATCGGCTTCAGCAGGCTCCATATTTGGTTCATGCTGAGCAAGTTCACAAACCGCGTTAGCGTGTGTTCCTCCGAGGTTCGCTTTCCCTCCAAGTGTGGAAACAAGGTCACGGTCTGATTCTTGCAGGAGTGATGTTACCGCTTTCAAGTCCAAAGAGTAAGGGTCCAATGCAGCGGGAGGCGCAACGTATTCAACACCCTTTTTCAGTGTCCTTCCAGCATATGAGGCGTGAGTTAAGGGTTGAACAATAATTCCATGTTCATCTACTAGGATGATGTTCCCGTCTCTGAAGACTTCGACATACAGCGTACGTTCCCCTCCTTTCGTATCAAAATGGAAGGACAACACTCGGTCAAAACCAACTTGATTCACAGCGGTGAGGCGAGCATTGCGGAGATGCTTTCGGAGGACCATGGCGAACGGTGGTGGAGTCATCGGCATCGGTCGGTCTCGTTGAGAGGTGTATATCCGTTCTCCACGTACCAAGACGAGGTCAGATTGGTCTGCTCCTTTCGGATTAAGGCGAAGTACGACTTGCTCATAGTGGGGCATGTATGCTTTCTTGACATAGGCACCAGCCAGGTCGTTCAGTTCACGAGCGATCGCTCGTAAATCAAAACCTGACATTGCTTTCTTCATTCTGCTACCCCCTTGTTGTTCTTGTGAAGTTGAGGTTTATTGAAGGTTCTTCATGCTCCGTAGGTGACGGGGTATCCAGCACTCTTCCACCCATTGATTCCAGTTTCAAGGTCGCGAACGTCGGTGTATCCGAGGTCCAGAAGCGTTTCAGCAGCGGCTTGGGATCGGTTTCCACTGCGGCAATACAGAAGAATGGTCGTGGATTTGTCATCGGGCAACTCATCGGTCCGTTCCGATATTTCATCGTGCGGGATAAGGGTCGCGTTTTCCAAATGGCCATCTGCCTCCCACTCATCTTGAGTGCGAGTGTCAAGGAGGAACGCATCTTCTTCATCATCAATCGCCACAGCGAATTCATCAGCACCGAGCCGAACCCAATTGTCGGTTTCCGAAGTGCATCCCGCCAAACTTGCGATCGGTAGCACAAGCAACACAAGCATTGCATGTTGCAGAATTCTTGCCTTGAACATCAGTTCAATCCCCTCCGTCATCTGGTGAGAATTGTAACAGAACTTTTCCGATATTCTTGGCGTCATGGATGTACTGGTGAGCGTCTTGAACCTGCTCTGCGGGAAATATACTGTCGACGGTTGGGTTGAGATGACCGTCTTCAATTCCAGTTAAAATTCGATTAAGCTGGGTTTGCATGACGGCCTCATCACTCCATGTGCCCATGTGGACGCCAAACACTGAACGATTTCGCGTCATCAGTCTAAGAGGGTCGAATTTAGGCGTTTTCCTCATTGCAAAGAGAGCCTTGAGAAGAGAACGTTTTGATGTGGGAGCTGCAGCAGAAAGGCCGTAGGTGTACAATCGACCACCTTCTGCAACAACCGAAAGACTTCGCTTGAGGTGCTCTCCTCCGATTGGGTCAAGAACGTGATCGACTCCTCTTCCATCGGTTTCCTTTCGAACAATGTCAACGAAATTTTCGTTATGGCGGTCAATCGCCCGTGCCCCATACTGTTTGATGACGTCGTGTTTAGGTGCGGATGAAGTGGCCCAGACCTTGTCAACTCCAGCCCACTTGCACAGTTGGAGCGCTGCAATTCCAACGCCTCCTGCACCTCCGTGGATGAGTACGGAATGGTCTTTTTTCATATGACCCAGATGGTGGAGCATATGATGAGCGGTGAGATAGATTACCGGAATTGCAGCAGCTGATTCGAGTGATATTTTGTCAGGAAGAGCAAGAACCCTGGAGGCTTCACACGTCACGTGGCTTGCTTGTCCCCCGTTACGCATTGCGGCCACAACACGTTGTCCAAGAGCGAAGGAGGTGATACCAGGCCCGAGGGCATCAACGTAGCCGCTGACTTCGTATCCTGGAGTGAACGGGTAGGGCGGTCGTGGATTGTAAAATCCCATTCGCATCAATAAATCAGCGAAGTTGATGCCGGCAAAGACGACTCTGATTCGGACTTCACCCTCTCCGGGTTCGGGCATGTCCATGGATTGGACGGTAATGGCGGAAACGCCTCCTGCTTTGTTGATTACGACTCTTCTCGGCATGGTGTCTCCTCCTTATTGGTTCACAGACCAAATCCTGTTGTTATGAGTTAGGTTTCCTTCCTCTTGATGAGCGAGCAGATGAGATAATGTTTGGTCAATTGCAAGACCAGGGTGTGCGTCTGGCGTGTCTTCATAGGCCCTTTTTGCGATATCTTCCACGACAGAATCTCCAGCGATAACAGCAGCCAATACTCGTTGGTGCCGAGCAATTCTATGGTCGATGTAGCGTTGGATGGTTTCCTCCGGCAGAGCGATAACGGGCCCATGGCTGGGGAAAATGAGATGTGGCTTTGCATCTTTTAGTCGCTTCAACTGGGCTATGTATTCGTTCATGTTACCGGTGTGAGGGGGAATGAGTATGGTTCCAATTCCTGCAACCATATCACCCGCGATCAGCCCCGCATCTCCAAGAAGACAAACATGGCCTGGATGATGGCCAGGGGTTATCAGGACATTCCAAGACTGGTTCCCGAGTTGAAGTACATCTCCATCAACGAGAATACGGTCGCATCGGACGCTTTGTGAAGTATATTCACTGCCCCAAATGGGAGCGTCAATTGCTTCTCGGAGCAGCCCGATATCGGCAAGATGGTCACCGTGGCTGTGAGTAAACACAACGGCCACAAGGGTGCCCTTATGTCGGTCAATGGCGGTTGCCAGAGATTCCATGTCCTCTCGCATTCTCACGGCAGGGTCAACCAAAACATAGTCTCCTTGAGGGTCTCCCACCATGTAGGCGTTCGTGTGGTCCGCAGGCGGTAATGTAGCCGTCTTAATCGGCACGACTTCAACACCGTGAGCAAAAAGAATTGAGCGCCGTCCGGGAAGTCTTGAAGCGATGTCATCTGCAGCCTTCTCCATGTTGCGGTCAAACCGTTCAAGGGTGCGCTCGATTTCCATGAGGAGCGTGACCACGGGAGGAGCAACTTTCATCTCATAAGAACGCCATTTTGAGAGAATTTCCACGGGCTTTGCCCACATGACCTCTGTAAATTCAGTTTGAGGTTCCAAATCAATTTCAGGTACATCTTGGGATGGACCTGCGTGGTAATGGAGGAATGCATTATCAAACTGTACGGGGCCAAAGGGGGGCGTAATTCGGTGACTGAAGACCTTAATGTTCTCTCTTGACACTGGGAAAGCGTTGTTTTGAGCCATTGGAAGCCAGTTCTTTTTGTCGCTAACGATGGCCAATCTGGCTTCTGAAGGTATTGCTATTAGGCCGGTCAGTGCAGGAACAAGGCCGAGTTCTTCAGTCATCTCTCTCAAAATACAAGCGATGGTCTTGGCCTCTTCCCCTTCAAGCTGGGGGAAGCACTCTACTGCCGCTGTATCTACCGAAGATACTCCTCCACCCGGAAAAGCCCAGTAATTTGGAAACGCTCGCATGGTTCGAGAACGCTTACCGAGGAGTACTTCGACGCCTTCTGGACCGTCACGTGTGAGCGTCATGGTCGCAGTTGGGCGCGCTGATCGGCGCGGGGCAGGAGCGAAGTTGACACCCTTGGGTACTTCACTCATGAAGGGGCCTTGAGCGGCTTACCTTCAAGGCTTGCGTTTCTTTCAACCTTGACGGCGAACAAAAGCTGCACCTAGCAACGAAAGCGTGGCGAGCATCCCGGTGAAACCTGGGAGGGTTGGATTCTCGTCGCTGTACGCTTCAGCAGAGGCAGAGTAAAGCCGAACAGTGTTCCATGCTTCTTCAACACCGCCGTTGTTGTTGATGTAGACCATGTCGCCATCTGAAAGTGTTCCTGATTCATCGGCATCCAAAAAAGAGGTTTTGGCCATTTTCAGCATCATCATCCATTCAAATTGGGCTCCGAGGGTAAAAATAGGGCCGATGGTACCGATGGGATGTGAGTCATGAATCGGTGGAGGAGCATCTGGCCGAAATGGCCGATCTGATCGAGCAAGCAGAAGCGATGGGGATTGACCTTTGGCCAGAAACCAAACCTTCGCGCCCGTGGGCGAAATATGCGTTGGCGTCATTCATGACCATCATGATGCTCTCTTGGGTTTCGAAAGTTCTCTTTCGCTTTGTTTGAGTTGAGAACCTTCTCACCGTTTATTTCAAGAAGGACTCGTTCTTCGCCAAGGATACAGTCCCTTAGTGTAGCGGTCCATCATGGAGGATTCTGGTTCCTCCGACCTCGGTTCAAATCCGAGAGGGACTATCCGCAAATCTCGCTTCAGTCTCGTACGGCCGCCAAGCATAATTTTTAGGGTATACGAAATACTATAAGTGGGGTACTTTTAGGGCGGCCTAAACCAGTAGGGCTTAACGTGAAAACACGAAAACTAAAATCAACATTGCTTATCTTCCTCTTTGCCACAGCTTCACTCGCTGGATGTCTCGGTGGTGAATCAGAAACCCAGACTGAATTAGATGAACTCGTTATCGCTTACAGTATCAAGGATGATTACACGAATGTCGATGAAAATCCTCAACGTCTCTCAGATTATTTGAGTGAAAAACTCGACATGGATGTTTCGCTTTATCCAATTGATTCAGAGGGTGCTGCTCTCCAAGCCCTTCGCTTTGGAAATGCAGACATCGCCTTCATGGACGGCGGTGCAGCATGGGTTGGTTGGCAACAATATGGCCTCGATGCTCTTGCTGCTGACCAAAAATCTGACGGCAGAACGTACTACAGCGCTCATGCTGTGGTTCTAAAGGACTCAGATATTGCAGCAGCGCACTTGGATGATGATCCCTCCACCGACCCGTTCTCTCTGATGGCGGGTAAGACTTCGTGCCATACTGGATGGCTCAAATCGGCAGGTATGCTCTTGCCAATGGGCTTCCTTATCGGAAACGGATATGCCAACGTTATCGGTGATGCCAGCGATGTCGAATCATTGCGCTCGACCATCACGAATTTCTTCAACGAAGATGCTAGCATACCTGACTCCGGAACTCCATATTACTCCTACAGTGGTGCAGTCAAGTGCCTTTCCGAAGGTGTCGGTGATGTTGCCTTTGCCAAGGACTCTACCATTGCTTCATACTGTGGGAACGAGGATGCAAGCACGAACGAAGCATGGTGTTTGCCAGAATCCGATTACATCTTGCTGCCTTCGTACGGAAATGCGCCTTCACACCCGGTGATGTACAACCCTTCAACCAGCGATGCAGCCACAATGACCCTTGTTCAAGATGCACTTGTGGCCATGAAAGATACGGTAGAAGGGCAATCCATTCTCACGGATGTTCTCAATACGCCAGCAATCTCTCCAACAAATGCGTCACAACACCTTGCCTCTTACGGTAATCTAATCGAAGATGTCCCTGGAATTTCAGCATATTACGACACGAAATTCGCCATTAACGATTCAGTTGAACCAACGATCTCCAATATCCGGATCGCCTTTGAAATGAAGGACGATTACGAGAACCCCGCGGAGAACCCCCAAGTTTTGGCTGATTTCATCTCCGAACAAACAGGAGTTACTGTGACGCTTTACCCTGTGACCTCCGAAGGGGCAATTATTGAGGCCCTGCGATTCGGTAATGCTGACATCGCTTTCATGGACGGTGGGGCTGCTTGGGTTGGATGGAAAGAATATGGCCTAGCAGCAATGGCTGCTGACCTAAAATCCGATGGGCGCACTCATTACGATGCTCATGCTGTTGTCCTCAACGGCTCCGACATTGCCAACGCTTACTTAGACGACGATGCTTCGACCGATCCTTTTGCTCTCATGGAAGGAACCACCTCATGTCACACGGGATGGCTCAAATCTGCCGGCATGCTCCTTCCAATGGGTCATCTGATTTCACAGGGCTATGCTCCTGTTGTGGGGCCCCAAGAGGACATAGAATCCCTCCGCAACACCATCACGTCGTTCTTTAACGAGAATGCGAGCATCCCTGAATCTGGAACGCCTTACTACTCCTATTCTGGAGCAGTGAAGTGTTTGACAGAAGGCGTTGGCGATGTTGCCTTTGCAAAGGATTCCACCGTTGCTTCATATTGCGGTAATGAAGAGGTCAGCGATAACGCAGAATGGTGCCTTCCTGAATCGGAATACATTCTTCTGCCGTCCTACGGTTCTGCACCATCGCATCCGGTGATGTACAATCCAGAAACACTTGATGTCCAAACTCGCACGGCCATCCTCAACGCTATGCTGGCATTGAACAATGAGATGTACGTTCAGGATTATCCAATGCAGGGACAGAATTACACCGGTTGCTACTCAATGGTTTCTCATCAAGTGGATTCAACCTCACCTCAATCTGCATGTGGCGACCAAATCCTGGCTAATGTACTCAACACCCCTGGCTTGGTCGAAGTGAATTCTCAGGAACATCTGGGCAGTTACAGCAGCCTTATCGGTGCAGTTCCAGGAATCTCGGCCTACTTTGATTCTAAATACGACATTACGGAGTGATCTTCACAACCCTTTCCTCACCTTAAACCGCTGGCGGAGTGATTCAATCACCGCACCCATAGAAGGGTCACTCCGTTAGCACCCCGGAGCTAACATGACCGCCACAACCGATTCTAGACTTGGAGATGTTGATGTCGCCATGTCCAACCGCTTGAATAAGACCTGCTCGCAGGAGTGAATGAGGGGATATTATGAGCGACACAGCCATCCTATCTCTTGACCAACTTTCCATCGGTTATGATGATCCGCTGGTGGAACCAATTACACTTGAAGTGAAACCAGGTGAAATTATCGCCATTCTCGGTCCATCAGGCATCGGGAAGACCACATTGATACGCACTGTTGCAGGTCTCGTTCGGCCCCTTGGGGGCTCTTTTGAATTGAACGTTGAACGCCGAGGAGGTCTTGGATACATTCCTCAGCGTCTTGGTCTCGTTCGGCATGCAACCGTTGCCCACAATGTCTCGTTGGGGGCCAGAATGCGCGTGAAGTGGTCACTTGAAATGTTTAAGGAGCGCAAAGAACGCACGTTTGAGGCTCTTCGAACGCTTGGAATTGAGAACAAAGCCTCTGAACCCGTTCGGCGTCTCTCAGGAGGTCAACAGCGGAGAGTAGCAACTGCGCGAACGCTCGCTCAACGGCCAGAAATAATGCTCGCTGATGAGTTTCTTGGTGAGTTGGACCAGGCGAACGTTGACATTGTCTTAGGAGCGGTCCTAGATTTAGTCGAGAGTGGAACGGCGGTGATCATGGTCGAACACCATGAAGACAACGTCCTAAATTTCGCCACGCGCATTTGGGAAATTAAGGGTCAGCGTTTCTTGGACCTTCCCATCGGGGAGTGGGTCAAGCAAAACTCAATGGAGGAAGAGGAATGAAGTACCGCTTATTTGGTATCCTCTTGTTTCTCCTCTTCTTGGCTTGGCGAACGCTTGATGGACTCGTTGACGGCGATTGGGGCAGGCTTGAAGGAGGATTGTCTAACCTTGTAGTGTTTTTCAAGGAAAGCATGTGGCCTCCGAATTGGAGTGTTCTTGAGGCCCGTTCCTACCCAGTGTGTGAAAAAGACATTGAATTCTTTTGCTCTGTGGGCTACTTGGGCATGATGGAGACTCTGAAAATCGCCTTTGTTTCTACAGTTCTAGGGTTCATTGGTGCAATTTGTCTTTCATCTCTAGCAGCGAGGAATTTGACACCTCTTTCCATTTCAATTCCCATCCGAGTCTTTCTTTCTGCTGTTCGGAGCCTTCCCAGTTTGATTTGGGCGATTCTATTTGTGATTGTGATTGGCTTTGGGCCCCTTTCGGGCGTATTGGCGATGACATTCTACACGGTCGGATATCTTGGTAAATTGCAGTATGAAGTGTTTGAGGGGATGCCAAGCGACCCCTTGGAAGCAGGTCGGGCCATGGGGCTGAGTCGTCCGAGCATTTTCTTTAACATCGTCATCCCAGAAAACGGAAATCATTTGCTCAGTCAACTGATGTTCATGTTCGAGTACAATGTGCGGCACGGTACCGTGATTGGAATTGTTGGTGCTGGTGGTATCGGTTATTACATCAGCACCTATCTCAAATTTCTTCAATACGACAAAGTCTTCGCTTTGTTGATTCTCATCTTCATCGTCGTCGTCTTGATCGACCTGTTCTCGTTGATGGTTCGTTCCTTTGTCAACGAAGAAGGGGATGTGAGAAAACCAACATGGTTAACCGTTCTCATGAAGGCTAGGAAGCAAAAAGATACTTCCGAGGATGAGGCCTAATCAATCAGCAGCAATATGCAAAGACCCGTCCTTGTAAAACACCTGGATGCGGTCCGATGCCTTCTTGCTCAAGGCTGAGATCGCTTCGTAAATTTCGTCTTCAGATACTTTGAATGTCTTCGCCGCGTCTTTAGTTGACCACGGTACAATGTGGAATTCACTCTTAGCCAGCCACGTCAATAATTTGACTTCAAACTCAGAGAGTTCATCGGACATACCACGCTCACGAAGCCTTCCCTCAAAACAGCACCGATGGCTTCCTTCAACCAAGTGCAACCATGCGTCTGCAACATTCTTCAGCGTCAATGTCCCCATCAAGAAGGGTATTGAGCGCTTTCGTGAAGGGGACCTTGAGTCCACTGTCCTCTGCGCGTTCAATAAACATTCGAGTGGCTCGGACACCTTCTGCAACCATATGCATTTCATCCAGAGCTTGCTCAAGAGTGAGTCCAGTCCCAAGTTTTTCCCCCATGCTGCGGTTTCTTCCATGCGGTGAAGTGGCGGTGACGTACATGTCTCCAAGTCCTGCTGGTCCAAAAGCAACCTCTGCTCGCGCTCCGAGTTCCGCAAGAAGAAGACAACCTTCCTTGAATCCGGACATGAATATCGCAGCTTTGAGATTGTCTCCACCGAGATCGCCTACTTGTTTGAGTCCGTCAACAAGTCCGCAAGCAAGGGCGACCACATTTTTGTAGGCGCCCCATAGTTCCGCTCCGACAGGGTCACTTGCAGGGTGAAGAATGAAACTGGGCGTCCCTAGTGTGCTCGCCAAGCGATTGGCAACAGCGTCATCCTCACTCGCAACTAAAGCAGTGGTCATAACGCCTGCTGCTGCTTCTGGAGCAATGGTTGGGCCTGTAAGTACAGCAAGGGGATTCGTTTTTCCAGCTTCTTTGAGCATTCCATGAATCGCTTGAGAAATAAGTCGTTTCCCAGGTGCAAGACCCTTCGCCAAGTCGAGGAGAACGTGGCGCGGCTGAAGGTGGGGGATGATGTCTTCCACCACATCAAGAATGACGGATGAGGGTACGGCAAGAACAATGATTTCGCTTCCTTCAAGCGCTTCTGAAAGGTGCATGGTTGCATCCAATCCCTGAACTGGATGGTCAGGGAGATATTTTGAATTGACTCCATCAAGGGTAATTGACTGATATACCTCTTCTTCAATGGTCCAACCCTTGACCTTGTGGCCTTCCAAAAGCCACAAACGAGCAATGGCTGTTCCCCAGTTTCCGAGACCCAATACAGAGATGTGTGCCATAGCAATCATCTGCTTCGCACCTTCTTTGGTTTATACCATTTCCCGATGAAAACACCGGCATGGTGCGGTTTTCATGAGCCTGAGTACGGCGCCATCAGAACAAGTCATCATCGTCTTCTTCAAAGTCGAAGACGTCTTCCTTGGTCCCCTTGGTTTTCGGAGCTGCTTCTTCTTTCTTCGTTTCGGGCTCGGGTGTGGGCGCCTCCTCCTTGACTTCAGTCGCTTCTTCTCGTGCTTGCGCTTGCTTGGTCTCATTGGTCTTGAGTTCGTCTTCAGTCTTACCGGTTTGAAGGGCGAGTGCTCTCCTGCGGTCTTCTCGGGCCTTACGCTCCAGTTGCCTGTGGCGTGACTTCTCGATGTTTTGCATCATGTACATGGCGTCGTGTTCCAGCAACGGGGAATCGGAGATAAGGGTGATGTCCAGCCATCCTCCATCTTCAACGATAAATTCAGCAAGCGGTTCAAAGTTAAGATCGGATTTCTTGATCTGTGTGTAATGCATGGCGTTGCCCGTACGGTGCTCCACACCAGAGAAGTGGCAGTAGAATTCTTTTGTTCCGATGGATTCACGAACCATGTCGAACAACTCTCCGTAATCCTCAGAAGTACGCATTTGTCCATGCCCCCGGGCGTGGATGTGAGCAATGTTGAGGACAGGGATGGTTCCTTCAACATGGTTCACGACTTCAAGGACTTCTTCGAGACTGCCCCAGAGTTCTTGTCGACCGGATGTTTCAACTCCAATCTTTGACGGAGTGCCGTCTTTAATCCACGGGAACACGGGAAATTCATCCTCTTCATCTTCCCAGATTTCATGGATACGGTCTACAATTCCAGAAAACACATTGGCGACTTGTTCGTTTGCTTCATGGCCTCGGCCAAATTCGCCGTAATTTCCTGCATGGAGGGTAATGTGGCGAGCATTGATGGTTCGAGCAGCTTGGAGGGTTGCTTCTATTTTCGCAAGAGAGCGGCCACGCTCAATTTTGTTGCCCAACAACTCGGAATAGTACGGGCCGTGGATGTTCATCTCAAAATCCGTCTTGTTTGCAAGCACGCCGGCCTGCCAGTATTGTTCAAAGTGCTGTGGGGCAACCATGCGCACGGTTTGAACTTCCATGGTCTCAAGACCGAGGGAAATAATGTCGTCCATTCCTTCAACAATTGTGCGTCCCTTGCATGACAATGGAACGCCTGCTGGTCCGAGTTTAACTGGCATATTTTTCCCCCCGCGAAACCAAGCCAAGGTCCGCCCTATGATAACCTCTTTCTGTTGGCTGTCCGCTATCATTGGGTCGCTGTTGTGGTTTCAATGGTGATTGCATACGACTCTTCATGAAGGTGGGGCTACAGCCACCCCCATGGACGCTCGATTAAAAAAGGCGGTTGACGCCTTCAAAAACGGAGACCCAGTCTGTCTTTTCGACTCTGAGAAACGAGAAGGAGAAACCGACTTGTTGTTTCCCGCAGAGCATGCGAAGCCGGAAACGATGCGTCAACTTCGACACGATTGTGGAGGGTTGCTGTTTCTCGCCATCGGCGATGACGTCGGAGCATGTTTTGGCCTCCCGTTCCTGCAGGACCTCCACACCGATGCGTCTGCTGTGTCGAACTTCCCTGTTCTAGGCCATTTGGTCACCAACGACCTTCGCTATGATGCCCGCTCAGCCTTTACGCTCTCCATCAATCACAGAGATACCTACACGGGAATTACCGATCATGACCGCTCGCTTACGACCCGCAGATTTGCAGAGTTGGCGAAGTCAGTCATGGATTCAGGTGATTCATTGGAGGTTGCTATTGAAACACTAGGGGCAGAGTTCCGAACGCCTGGCCACATCCCAGTTTGTCGAGAGGCAGAGGGTGGATTGGCCCGACGTCAAGGTCACACGGAATTGGCCGTTGGACTTGCTCGTCTTGCAGGCATGACGCCTGTCGTCATCGGCGCCGAAATGCTTCAACCCAACGGGGATTTTGCTTTGTCGGTTGATGACGCAAGGGAATGGGCGGAGTTGCGTGGGATTCCGTTCCTTGAAGGTGCAGACCTACTGCGAGCGTTTGCTAATGAAACACCGTCATCCTCTTGAAGAACAAACCCTCCGTTACCAAAGGTGATACCGTGAAGCGAATCATGGCTGTTGGAGTTTTCGACCTGCTTCATGCAGGACATCTCCACTATCTTGAGCAAGCAAAAGCACTCGGCAGCCACCTTACCGTGGTGGTCGCACACGACGATACGGTTCGCAAAAGAAAACACAATCCCATTACCAGCCATGACCTCCGGAAACGCATGGTAGAGGGCCTCAAGCCAGTGGACGATGTGTTCATCGGAAACCCCCCTGAAGTCCCGATTTTCGATATCCTGCCCCAGGTTAAACCGGATATTATCGCCCTCGGCTACGACCAAGAACACGCAGAGGAAAACATCCGATCTGCGTTAAAATCGCGCGGATACGGCACCATTGAAGTTGTTCGTGTAGAAGGCCTAACCGAAGATTTAGACGGTACTCGAAAAATCATTGCCCGAATACTTGAACGTGCAGCCAACCAGGAGGCATGAACATGTTTACCGGAATCGTTCAAGGAAAAGGCCAACTGGTCGGCCTCGAAAAGGGAGAGCAGGTACAAACCCTCACCGTTCAACTGCCCGATGCAGTTGGCTTGGAGCGAGGGGCAAGCGTTGCTCTCAACGGGGTTTGTTTGACGGCAACGGACATTGTCGGAAACCAGGTCGCCTTCGACGTCATTCCCGAGACGCTTGAGCGGACGACCTTAGGGCGCCTCAAGGTCGGGGATGAGATGAACGTAGAGCGCTCTCTCAAAATGGGAGATGAACTGGGGGGCCACATGCTCTCCGGGCACATCATGGCCAAGGCCACGGTGGTCCATTTGACAGAGAAAGGAGAAGGCATGGACTTCAAATTAAAAGCACCTGTCACGCTCATGAAGTTTATCCACGAGAAAGGATACATCGGCCTTAACGGTGCGTCCCTTACTGTTGGACGAGTTGAGGATGACACTTTTTCCATCCATTTGATTCCCGAGACACTGAGGCTGACCACATTTGCATCGCTTTCATTGGACGATCAAATCAACGTCGAAATTGACTCCATGACGCAAACCATCGTCGCTACGGTGGAGCGAATGATGAAACAGGAGATATGAGGTGGCGTAACATGGTCAAGAACATCGGTATCGTTTGTGGTTCCTTCCACCGTGACGAAGTTGAACGCATGCTCGCATGGGCAAGAGAAGAAGCCGACGCGAACGATTTAGAAATCACTCACGTTGAATGGGTACCTGGTTCGATGGAAGTTCCGCTTGCACTCGACCGCATGCTGAGCGCTTGCGATGCTGCAGCATGTTTGGGAATCATCGAGAAAGGAGAGACCCAACACGGCCTTGCAATGGGCCAAGCGGTCATCAAAACGATTCTTGAATTGCAACTCAAGCATAACAAACCGATTGGCTTGGGGATCATCGGTCCAGGTGCAGAACAGCACCACATTGAACCAAGGTTGGAACCCCACGCACGAGCAGCAGTGCTGGCTCTCATTTGATGGAAGGGCTTAGGCTTAACAAACCCCGGTGGAGTTGGGCGGAAATGGGCCACTCACTGCCCTTCTTTGGCGCGGAATAGAACGTGCGAACCTTCAAACACCCCCTCCGTCCAAACGCTGGATGGAGAACAACATGTCAGAAGTGCGCAATGTCATAATTATCGGTTCAGGTCCTGCAGGATACACCGCAGGATTGTACACTGGGCGAGCCATGCTGAACCCCCTCATGTTTGCCGGTTACATGTCAGGTGGACAACTGATGTTGACCAGCGACATTGAAAATTTCCCCGGATATCCCAAGGGGATCGGAGGGCCTGAAATGATGACGGAACTGCGCGAACAAGCGGAACGATTTGGCCTGGAAGTTCAAGACCGTAATGTCGATTCAGTCGATACATCAGAGCGCCCATTCAAGGTTGAAGTGGAAGGTGAGACGTTCCTTACTCACTCCATAATTGTCTGTACAGGGGCCGAATCCATTTGGTTGAACGCCCCCGGGGAAGAAGCCCAAAAAGGCCGAGGTATTTCCACGTGCGCCACCTGCGACGGTGCCTTTTTCCGCGATGAAGAAGTCCTGGTCATTGGCGGCGGAGATTCTGCTTGTGAGGAGGCTACCTTCCTCACGCGTTTTGCGAGTAAGGTCACGCTCATTCACCGAAGAGATGTGTTCAAAGCATCAACCATCATGTACGAACGCGCTGCAAATCACGATAAAATTGAGATTCGTACCTTCCGTCAGGTCAAAGAATGGTTGTCTGATGAAAAAGGCCTCACCGGTGCAGTGCTTGAAAACATACAAGATGGAACGACAGAGACCATCAATGCAACGGGGGCTTTCATCGCAATCGGTCACAAACCGATTACTGGATTTTTGAGCGGTCAAGTTGAAACCGATGAAAACGGTTACATCGTCAACAAAGAATACACTATGACCTCTGTCCCGGGCATTTTTGCCGCAGGTGACGTCGTTGATACCCGTTACAAGCAAGCGATTACCGCTGCTGGAATGGGATGCTCTGCTGCAATTGATGTTGAAAAGTGGCTTGAAGAGAACGTCCACTGAGGGCGGTGCATTCATCAAAGTGGCTCCGCTGGCCGGTTCATGGTTGACCTCGAACGTCATGCGCGTCACCTTTCCCTCCCCAATGTTGGAATTAAGGGTCAACAGCGCTTGGTTGATGCCAGCATTCTCATCATTGGTGCCGGTGGATTAGGCTCTCCAGCTGCCCTTTACCTCGCTGCTGCAGGCGTTGGCCATCTTGGCTTGATTGATGATGATGTCGTGGACCTTTCAAATCTTCAACGTCAAATTCTTCATACTTCAGAAAGCGTAGGGACGCCCAAAGTTGAATCCGCTAAGAAGCGCCTCCATGCATTGGATGAAGGCATTAAGGTCACATCATTCCAAACCCGTTTCAACCCAGGGAATGCCATGCAATTGCTTGAGATGGGATGGGATCTCGTCATCGACGGCACGGATAACATTCCGACGCGATACCTCATTGACGATGCCTGCGCATTGAAGGGGATACCTTGGGTCTACGGTTCAATCTTCCAATTCGAAGGACAAGTTTCTGTATTCGGATATCAAGGAGGCCCTTCGTATCGGGACCTTTTCCCTGAACCCCCACCTCCAAATGCAGTTCCGAGTTGCGAAGAAGCTGGTGTGTTCGGAGTCCTTCCTGGAGTGATTGGATTGCTTCAAGCAACAGAGGCGATAAAACTCTTGCTCGGACTCAACGTGGCTCTTTCAGGACGGTTACTCATTTACGATGCAACGGCGATGTCCTTCACTCAGTTATCGTTCGAACGGGATGAAGAGCGTACAAAAATTTTGGATTTGAGTTTATCCTCAGCCATGTTTAACCCTTCTGAATGGTGTTCTCTCGAAACCGGTACAATACATGGAGGCATTAAAAAACAGGAAGCCCACCAGGGCAAGAACATGTTCAACCACATTTCCATCTCCGATGCTTTGCAGCGACGTTCCAGTGGATGGTCACCGTTTATTCTTGATGTTCGCTCAGATGGTGAATACCATCAAGCACATGCGGCTTCATGCGACTTGCAAGTCCCCCATGACCAAGTTGGTTCTGCCCTTGATCAAATTCCCTCCGACCGGGATATTCTGGTTTATTGTCGAAGTGGAATGCGTTCTCAAATCGCAGCAATGAGCATGATTCAAGCAGGATACGATGCGACACGCGTGTACAACCTTGACGGTGGAATCACCGCGTGGAAGGCAGCAGCGCCTGATGAAATCATCAATTGATTCGGAGTGCTTCTCCACAGTGCTTGCAATGCTTTGCATTCCGATCATGTCCCTCTCTGGAACATGAGCTGCAAGCACGGGTGTCAACCTCTCCCAGTTTCATCAGCTCCGATGACACGATTCCTGTTGGGACAATGATAAGGCTGTATCCAAGCACCATAATCACAACAGCCAGCAACTTGCCCAATGGCGTTAAGGGGACCGCATCTCCATACCCCGTCCCAGTGATGGTAGTCAGCGACCAATACACGCTTTGTGGTATTGATGTGAAGCCGTTTGCTGGGCCTTCCAAAAGGTACATCATCGCTCCAGAAATGAACCCAAGAATTGTCACAGTGAACAGGAATATGATGATTCGGGTTTTTGATTGTAAAAGGGCCTCGAACAGCACCTCACCTTCTCCGATATAGCGGCTCAATTTCAGAACTCGGAACATCCTGAGCAAGCGCAATGCTCGAACAATGAGGAGGCTTTGTGCTCCAGGTACAATCAAACTGAGGTAGGTGGGTATTATCGCAATCAAGTCAACGATTCCGAAAAATGAAGTGGCATATTGCTGGGATTTCTTAGTCGAGTAGAGGCGAAGGAGGTATTCCAAGGTAAAGAGGATGGTAATGGCCCATTCAATCAGTCGCAATTCAGTGTGATATGCCTTGTCAATCGAGTCAACGCTTTCCAAGGAAACGGTGAGGATTGATGTTAAAATCGCTAACAACAACGCGATGTCAAAAAATTTCCCTGAGGGCGTGTCAGCCTCAAAAATGATTTGTTGGATTCGTTCTTTTCTAGAGACCTTTACGACAGATTCAGCCTCGGACATAATGCGGGACTTTCCAAGTGGTTTAAGGAAGATTTCGCTCAAGTGCAACCCATTGGCGAGTTTTCGGGCAACTTACCAAAATACGGGCCGCTTTTCGAATTTGGAGGGTGATATTGAAAGGCGCGGCTCCCTTCCTCAAATTGAGGAGGGGGTAACGATAGTAAAAATCATGGTTGCCGATGAAAATCAAGGCCGTCGGGACCTCCTCGCCAACACCTTTCAGAGAGAAGGTTTTGATGTAACGAGAACTCCGACATTGAGGCAAACAGAAGCGACAGCGCTCGTCACTTTCCCCGATGTTCTTTTGCTTGAGAGTGAATGGAGTCAAGGGAGCGTCCTCGATGTTTGTCAAAAGATGAACAACAGCCCACAATTCCGTAACAACACCCGTATTGTCGTTCTATCAAGAACCATCACGCCTGATTTTCTTTCCTCCGCGGCAATGGCTGGAGTTGCGGAAGTCATTGGCAAACCCATTGACATGAACCAACTCATCAATCAAATGCAACGTCACGCATCAAAGCAATTCGTTGCACCACCGGCCGAAATAGCCCCTACTCAAGGAGGTGGACTTGGCGGTCAACGGTTTGACGTATCCATGACCATGAATGACAGTCAATGGGCGCTTCCTATGCTGCGTAGACTGGTCGAGGCAGGGAACATTGATGATGAGTTTGTTCGCGACCTCCAAACTGAAATGGGAAAGGTAGAGGACGAGGAAGACGAGCCACTTCTTTCTTCAGAAGAATTGACGACGATGGTACGTCTTGCGCTTAACCGTCTTGTTGGCTCTGAAGATTTAGACGACCAAGCATCTCAAGAAGTAGGTAAAGGCCCGTCGTTTCGTTCAATTAGCAAGGGGGCAAGTCTCTCTGACGGGGCAAAGCCGAACCTCGCCCCTCAAGGAGGTCTTGGCGGTTCAATGGAAGATATTCTCGAAAAGCAAGCAGAAGAACTTGCAGCAGAGGTCGAGGGGAAAATGGATGGAATTCTTGATGAGGAGCCAGAATATATTTCTCTGTTGATGCCCGATTCCCAATCTTACATCGATCCTGAGGCTCTTGTCATGACTCAACTCACGACCGAGGTGGTTCATGACTTACTCAAACTCCTCAAACGCCCTGGTGCTGTTTCAGACATCACCCTCCTCACGCAAATTGAGGATGCCCTCGTTTTGACCGGTGATGTATTGGAGGCCCTTCCTGCGAAGGAGGAAGAAGAATGAAAGTTTCTATAGAGCAAAGGCAAGCGGTCGCTTTCCGTGCTTTAATTGCTGCATTCTTTGTCAATTTTCTCGGATATGCCTTCATCGTACCCATTCTTCCTTCATGGCAAACACAGTTTGACATCAATGCTACACAAGCAACACTTCTCGTTTCGCTATGGGCGGTACCTATGTTTTTGATGGGGCCTATGTCCGGGAGAATAACGGACCGATTTGGAGCAGGGACTACGATTCTGACCAGTCTTATTTTGCTGACCATCTCGAGCGGAGTCTACCTGCTGGCTACCAACGAATGGTTGCCTCACCCGTTCCTCGCCCTCTGTTTTGCTCGGTTGCTTCACGGGGCATCAGGAGCGACCATCATGACCGCAGGTTTAGCCGCAGCGTCTCAACTTTGGCCAACACGATTTGGAGAACAGGCAGGGAAATTGCTTGGTATTGCCGCAATAGGTGGACTGCTAGGTCCCGTATTTGGAGGAATACTTTTTGCTTGGGGCGAAGCATCAGCATTTGGCTTCCTTGGCCTGGTGACGTTTTCGGTAATTCCGTTCATCATCTCTGCTGGTCCATCCCTCGGGAAAGCACAGGAACCGTCTCTCGGAGGTGCTTCTGTAAAGGTATTTTTCACCGATCCAGTCTTGCTTCGGGTTGGAATATTACTGGCCATCACGACCGTTGCAACGGGGGCTCTCGAGGCTGGTGTTCCTTTGTTTTTGGATGATACGCTGGGGTTGAGTTCAGCCGAAATTGGAGGTGTCCTTTTGGTCATGGTCTTGATGCAAGGTCTTGGCTCGCTTATTTGGGGCAAACTCGTTGACCGCAACGGACCTACACGGTACATGATTCTCGGATGGACCGTCGTTGTTGCTTCACTCCTTGGAGTTGGTTTTGTGGGATGGAAGTTTTCTGGAAACAATGCTGTTTTCGGAATGATTGTACTCCTCGGAGCGTTCCAATTTTCAATTGCTGCTGCCCAAATCCCCATGCTCCCCATCATTGATACTGCAACAAACCGAGCACTGGGGGACGGAAACCCAGGTTTGGCTTTCGGAGCGTTTGGGACCGCTTGGGCTGCGGGGACCATTCTCGGACCTCTCATGGTCGGTCCAGTGTTTGACATCTTCCAATCTTGGGCATTGGCCCTTGGTGTGCTTGCCCTGCCGGCCAGTGTTGCATTATTCATTACGCTCAAGAACAGAGAAATGCTTCACGAATGTTACGATTCAGAGATGCAGCGACGTTTAGGGGCCGATTGATTTCCCTATTTGTTCATAGGTTGCACAAACATAGTATTGAAACGAACCGCTTCATGGCAGGGTTGAGGTGGCGTTATGACTCAGGGTGAACTACCACAAATTTTCGGTTCGGTTTGGACTCCAAAAGAACCACTTAATTTCGTTCAGCCACTCGTTCAGGAGGCCGCCCGTTCAGAAGTTCTCTCCTTTGTCGCTCAACGGCATGACGCTCATCTTTTCCTCGTTGCTAACGTTTGGGACCATGTGGTTAGCAACGAACCAAATCAGTTCGAAGGGCCGTCATGGCATACCTTCTCGAAACGGTTCTTGAACGGTCTTGAACGAGGCATGAAGAAGCAAGCTACAACCTCTCTGAAGGAGGAACTTGAGCGAGAAGTCATCCCTCGACGTAGCATGGAACTCATGCTTGAGCGTCGTCGAACACATTTCCTCATTGACATGCGTTTGATGCTTCGCCGTCTCGCACACTACATGGCCATCACGGTTGATCATCGTATGGAATGGCAGCGCTACATGACCCGCACACGCTACCTCGATACCTCACTCAAGGACCTGTTTACCGAAGGTGTTGAAACACCAGATGGAGGGACCTTTGGAGGCAAAGGGTTCCGGTCAACATGGCAGGAAGGCGTCGTCGCCGTTGCTACTGCTCTCAAGCGACAGCCCGATGCTCCTCGCGACGCTCGGCCTGGGCAAGGATACGACGGTGACTTGGTTGCTCCAATGATTCGAGATATTGGTCTCGGCCTAGCAATGGGAGATACTGCCCTTGACGTCATGGCTGCGAACCTTGGTAAAGCGGGCTCAAACCAAAACGGTGGATGGGAGAATGCAGGAGGACGTGACCTTCACGTCGGTGCATGGCATGTGGGCGTTCTACCACCTACCGCACCGCTTCCAATCGCCAGCGTCACGATGACTGGACTGGCTTTTGCAGCATGGCGTAAGGGGCTAGAAAGGTTCCATGTCGCCTGTATCGGGGAAGGTTCCTCTTCCAGTGGGGAGTTCTGGGAGGCGATGAATCTTGCAGGAGCACGCGGTCTACCCATCACTTACATTCTTCAGAACAATCAGATCGCTCTTGATACCCCGCCTGCAAAACAATCTGGTGTTGAATTGTGGGCGGATAAAGCCGAAGCAATGGGCTTTCCATCTTGGACCATTGACGGCTCAGACCCAGCCGCCTGGCATGCCTCAACAGCAGTAGCACGCGAATTCTCTCTTGCTGGAGGCGGTCCGACGCTCATCCATGTCGAAACCATGCGGGGGTGCGGTCATGCTCATCACCACGATGATTTGTATCTCGGCAATCCCAGCGGAACCCCTCCGGGTTACGTTGACCGTGACCTCCTCGCCTATTGGGAGGCAAAAGACCCGCTACCGAACCATCGCAACTTGCTTTTGGATTTGGGGGTTGACGAACACGACCTCACTACCATGGAACAGGAGGAACAGGAACGCGTCAATACTGCACGGACCGATCTTGATGCAATGGAATGGCCTCTGCCGGAAACTGTAACCAAAGGCGTAACATCTCTTCATGATGCAGACACTCACTTGGACCGTCAACACCGCTATCAAGGTACGATACGCCAACCCTCAATTGCAGGTCCTTTGGCCCTCGGTGAAACCCAGCTCGTCTATGCGGAAAAAGGAGGCTGGACCTATGCACGAGCCATCCAGCAAGCCATGGCTGATATCGCAACAACATTCGGTGAAGACTGCGTCTTCATCGGAGAAGACATGGAAGTTGCCGGTGCGTTTGGAATGAATATGGCTCTAAAAAATGCAGGGCATGAAGACAAGTTGGTTGACATGCCGCTTTGCGAAGCGGTAATCGTTCATACTGGAATTGGTGCTGCATTATCGGGTATGCGTCCAATGGTTGAAATCCAATTTGGTGGATTCGCCGCATTGGGCTTCAATGCCCTCATCAATAACGCCTCAATGCTTCGCTGGCGCTGGGGTGCAGATTGTCCCATGACCGTCCGCATTCCACTCGGAGCCCGAACGCGCTCTGGGCCATTCCATGCAAACATGATTGAATCCTGGTTTGCAAATGACCCGGGTCTCATCGTTCTTGCTCCAGGAACCCCTCAAGATGCTTATGACCTTCTCGTTGAAGCCTCTCACCTCCCCGACCCGGTATTGATGCTCGAGCACATTGGCCTTTACGGTCTGCGAGGAGGATTGACCGGTTGGGGCATGAACATCAATCAACATGTGGACACAGAATCCGTGAAGAAACGTATTGAGGCCGGAGAGAACTTGGCCATTGGTCAAGCCAATATCATCAGAGGGGGCCGTGATGTGACGCTCGTTACATGGGGCGCTATGGTTCACGTTGCATTGCAGGCGGCTGAAAAGCTTGCAGAGGAAGACATTGAAGTCGAAATCATTGATTTGAGGACACTCATTCCATTTGATGCAGCAACATGCATACAATCGGTTCAGCGAACAAACCGACTGGTGATTCTCCAAGAGGGTCAATGGTCGGGTGGACTTGGCCACACGGTGCAGTCACGAATCATGGAAGAGTGCTTTTACGAACTTGAATCTGCTCCTTGCGTCATTGGCGCATTGGATACACCCGTGCCGTTTTCTCCACCACTGGAAAACCATACCGTTCCATCGCTTGAGTACGTGATCACAATGCTTCGTGCATCGGTTCAATCTTGACGTTGCTTCTTTGGAAAGGTAATCCGCTTGATGTCGCATGCAAACCAGGCGCCAAGCACCGTAGATGTTCCGTAAAAGAGCAGGCTTGCCCACAATCCTGAAACGGCATTTGGACCAAAGGTTCGTGCTGGATTCATACTCGCTCCAGTCGCTGGTCCGGTGAGGAATGCAAGAATTCCAACGGTGGCCCCAACCCACACGGCAAGGAGGACGATGGAAGGTTCAGTCCGTACAACGGCAAAGATACTCAACATCAAAAGCAAGGAGATGGACACTTCAATCGCGAACGCCTCAATGAGGGTAAGGTGAGAGGCTACCACCGTTGGTCCTGCGCCACCAAGTGCAATTGCAGCAACAAGTGCTCCTGTCATCTGTCCAGCAATGTACAGCAGCAGTTGGCTGTTTTCAAGTTCTCCTTCCCTCCAAAAAGCGATGGAAACTGCGGGATTGATGTGGGCTCCGCTCAGGTTGCCAAACAAAAGAATAGCGAGCATGACCGCGAATGCAAAAGTCAATGAAATCCAAGCATGGCTTGCGCCGTAGAATATGCTTCCACAACCAAGCCCAACCATCAGTGCTGTGCCAAGAAATTCAAAGAACGCTTGGCGGCTCATGGTGTGGGCGAGTTGTCCTCGTCTTGAAACCATTTTGCACCATTACTACGAGGACAACCATGCGAACGGTCAAGAAGGGTATTCCCTTGGAAGAACCATGGGGGATGAAAAGAATGTCATGGGCATTCCGCAGTTGGTCCTCAGCAATACTCTTCTCATCAATGGAGCCTTGTTTTTAGGCCTCGTTGGGATTCATACAGGCATCGATGAGGTCCATTTGGACAGCACACCGGTATCCATTACACTTCTCATATTGGCCATGGCATTGCTGATTAAATCTGCAGACTTTTTCATTGAAGGGGCAAAGGGCCTGGCTTACCGGGCAGGACTTCCAGAGGTTGTTATTGGCCTTACCATTGTCTCTATAGGCACCTCACTTCCAGAAATTTTAGTTACGACTACCTCGGCTGCAGACATGCGCTTCCGAGGAGCAGATGCTCAATTTGCAGACTTTGCCCTTGGGGGGATTTTCGGCTCAATTCTCGTCCAAATCACGTTTATTCTTGGCGTAGTTGTGACGTTTCGTGGTGTAAAAATCCGTCCCTCTTGGCTCAAAAGAGACGGTTTGATCATGCTCGGTTCGATTCTCCTCCTCACCTTCTTTTTGAACACTGGAGGGGTGCTGAGCAGTCTTGAAGGATTGATTCTTGTGAGCCTTTACGGAATTTACATCTATTGGTTGTTGTCGAATCGTGAGGAGATCATGCGAGAAGAGATGACCGAAGAGAGTCCCGTTGAACGGGTGTCAAACTGGACCACTGCGTCATATATCGTCATGGTCACACTCGGCCTTGTTTTAGCCCTATTTGCAGCTCACCACCTCGTAGAAATCGCCAGTGACATGGCTTATGAACTCAACGTGCCGCATGCAGTTGTCGGAACGACTGTTTCAGGATTAGGAACCTCTTTGCCCGAACTGACCATCGCCTTTATGGCCGCAAAACGGAGTGAAGGCGTTGCCATCGGAGCCCTCATTGGATCCAACATTACCGACCCGCTCCTTTCTGTTGGCCTTGCCGCCATGGTCTTCCCATTGTCATTGACCGCCGAAGGTTATCCATTGACCATGCACCTCATTATCCCAGCAACCGTTCTTGGAACCATGGTTGCCTTAGGAATGATGCGTTCGCAATACGAATTCAAGCGCTGGGAAGGCATTGCCCTGATTTTCTTTTATCTTATCTTTTTGGGTTTACTTGTCGCACACCGGCAGGGCATTCTTGTTCTTTGACGGAAGCAACCTCGGAGAATGAATCCTAATCGCCTTAAGGGAGCGGCTCTTGGGAACATCATGGTCGACTTCCAACTCGATGAGATGCAAACCATGCTCAAAGAACTCGCTCATGAGTTCGCAGTGGATGAAATTCGTCCAAAGGCAGAACATTGGGATGAAGAGTCAGTTTATCCGATTGAGACCATTCGTCAAGCCCATGAGATGGGGTTGCTTAACCTTCACATTCCTGAAGCATATGGCGGCGCAGGCCTTGGCTCGCTCGAGGAAGTCCTCGTTAACGAGGAACTGGCATGGGGTGACCCTGGTTTTGCAACTGCAGCCTACGCGACCGCTCTTGCCTGTGCTCCAATTATCACAGGAGCAACAGAGGAGCAAAAGAACATCTGGCTTCGTAAAGTCACTGAAGAAGGGGCACTTGCCTCCTACGCTATCACTGAACCAGGAGCAGGTTCTGATGTTGCAGCACTCAAAACTACCGCCATCAGTGACGGTGATGAATACGTTTTGAACGGTTCAAAGATGTGGATTACTGGAGCGGGATATGCGGATTTCTTTTTCGTTTTGGCCAAAACAGACCCTAACGCTGGCTACCGAGGTATGTCTGGCTTTATTGTGGAAAAAGACACACCAGGGTTCACTCTTGGAAAGAAAGAAACCAACATGGGTCAGCGATGCTCAGACACCCGCTCTCTTTCGTTTGACAACGTGAGAATCCCTGCAAGTCATCTGATTGGAGGCTCTGAATCGGGTGGATGGATGAACGCTATGAAAGCATTTGACATGAGTCGCCCCAACATCGCTGCACATGCAACGGGTTTGGGAAGGGCTGCTTACGAACACGCTCTCAATTATTCAAACGAGCGCAAAACATTCGGTAAACCTCTTCACCAACATCAAGCCGTCCAATTTATGCTTGCAGATATGAAAACAAGCATTGAGGCATCGAGAATGCTTACATGGAAATCTGCATCCGAATTCGACAATGGAATCCGCAACACAGAGTCTGCTGCCCACGCAAAACGCTTTGCGGCAGACATGGCCATGAAAGTAACGACCGATGCGGTTCAGGTGTATGGCGGCTACGGTTACTCAGAGGAGTATCCCGTTGCCCGCTTGATGCGGGGAGCAAAGGTCATGCAAATCTACGAAGGCTCATCTCAAGTTCAACGGATGATTATCGGCCGTGAAATCACCAAGGATTTCTGATCAATCCAAACCCCGAAGAAGCGCTTCTTCGATGTCCCAAATCTGATTTTCATCGTGATGCCAGGGGACCTCTTCCTTTGTGTATGCCACTTCTTCCTTTCGGTCAAACCATTCTTGGAAGTTCATGTACTCATGTTCATTTGCAGAGGCTTGGTCATCGTCAGCAAACGTTTCACTGATTTGGTCTGCTTCACAAGTAAGGTCAATCAGACGCTGTTGAGCTTGCCGACGTGGATTGGGTTCGTACTCAAATTCATCATCATCATAAAACAATTCATCGTTGTACATGGCACCTTCCGCAGTAAACTTGTACACGTCGAGGAGAGCTTCTCGTGGAGCAATGACAAATTGTGCGAGCAAACCGATACGTACTGCTGTTCTGCGGTCGTCTCTCAGTCCGAGTGCAAGGGTTGCAAGTTGGTCTCCAATGGGGAGGTCTTTGCCTCCATGTTCAGGGTAAATGCAAAGGCGTACAGAATAATCGTTTAGGGCCAAAAGGTCGGTTTTTCGAGGGGCTGCGCGAACGTCAAAACCCCAGACGACTCCATCTTCCATTTCACCGATCAAGTTTTGATAAATTGTTTTTTCAGGCACCGCCTGAAGTGAATACCAACGCCTTGAACTACCTTTTATCCGGACCGATGGAAGTCCGTTTGGGAGCGCATAAGTCTCCAAGTGTTGCGATGAATCGCAAATGGACTTGAGGAATTCAAGTCCACGGTCATGAGCAGCCCGCTTTTGGACGGTCCATGATTGGGGTATTTTCCATACCTTCATGTCAGGTTTTGCGGTTGACTCTATTTGAAGGAAAAGAGGAAAAGCAATTGGTCGGCAACGGTTGGAGCGAACATGGCTCGCTCTGTACCTGGCATTATCCTTGCAGCAGGGGCAAGTTCCCGACTCGGCGAACCGAAATTATTGGTTAACGTTGGAGGTACTCCATTGGTCCGGTGGGCATATGAGAACCTGAAGACGGCTGGCTGCGAACCCATCATTGTGGTTACGCGGGCTGAGTTATCTGTTGATGTGCTCTTGGCGGTCCCCGATGCGATTGTGAGCATCAACCCTCACCCCGAAGCGGGACGCACCGGTAGCCTACAGAACGGTATTTCTTCGCTTCATTCCGAACTGGGAAGGTTGCCTCGGAAGGTGGTTATGGCGCCCGTTGACCGCCCCGGCTGGAATGCAAGTTTAGTGAAGGCCTTGACGGGCCATGACGAGTCGGTGTGCCCAATCCATCAAGGAAGAAAGGGCCACCCAGTGGTTCTTAATGGCGATGACCTTGAGCGCATATTGTCTGTTTCCAGCGCTACGTCATTGCGAGACATCGTTTCGTTCAAGGAAGTAACGGTCCATGGACCATGGCTCCATCTGAACATTGATACGCCAGAATCACTTAGCAACTTGCAAGAAGATGCGGCAGAACTGCACGCCTATTTTTTGCGATGACAAGGGATATGAGGGCAAGCCGAGAGGGTTGTGCATGACGGCTCGTGTACTCCAATGGGCCTTGAGCCGATTGAATGCACAACACAAGGTTGTACTTGCAACGGTGTTGAATACTTCAGGTAGCGTTCCGGGAAAAACGGGTGCTCGTCTAGCGATGACCGCTCCTGATTTGAGTTGGGAAGGAACCGTTGGGGGGGCTGGCTTGGAACTAAAGGTCCTCAATCGTTGCAAAATCTTGCTCGAGCAGTCGACAATACCCGTCGCAGAAGTGGTGACCTACGGCCTGAATAAAGGGGCGAAGGGCTATGAAGTGCAACCCCTTGATTCGTTATGCGGTGGGCAAGTCACCCTCTCGCTTGAAGTGATGATTCCTATGCCCCACGTATTCCTCATGGGCGGCGGTCACTGCGGCCAAGCGATTGCAACACTGCTTGACCAAGTTGGCTGGTCGTACTCCGTACACGATACACGGCCTGAATTTGCTTCTAGCGAATTGTATCCTTCCGCAGTGGCCCTCTCTTCCAAGGACATTGAGGCGCTTCTTTCCAATGAATCTCTCAAGTCCATGAACCGATTTTCAGACGTCTTGCTCCTCGGGCACGATTGGAGTGAAGACCAAGAACGGCTTCTTGGTCTGTTGGGTTTGTTCAATCAAGATGGCGTGGCATTGGATGGTTCCACTGCCCCGCGTGTTGGGGTGATTGGTAGCCGGTCAAAATGGCAGGCTTTTCGTGCTGAATGTGAAGGTCGTGGTTTGCCCAGTACCCTATTGGACCAGGTGATCTGTCCCATTGGATTGAACATTGGTGCGGAATCACCTGAAGAGATTGCTGTAGCAGTGGTCGCACAAATCATGTCTGCCTTCAAGAGAAAAGATCCCACTGAGCCAACGTGGCGTCAAGATTGAGGGACGAACAAATTCGTTCTGAAGTGCTTCAACTCTTCAATGGATTCGAGGATATCATCGAGGGCTAAATGTGCCCCTTTCTTCGCGTAGAAGGGTGTCTTAGGATACCATCTGCGAGCAAGTTCCTTGATGGTTGATACATCCACCATCCGATAATGAAGCATCTCTAAAATCGCCGGCATTTCTTTGGCAAGGAATTGTCGGTCGTTCCAAACACTGTTCCCACAAAGAGGAGCAGTTCCCGGTTCAATCCACTCTTTTAGAAATTCGACCGTTTCCCGTTCCGCATCCCCCAATTCCGTACCTTCTTCATGAATACGTTGCACCAATCCACTCCCATGGTGGTGCCTTGTGTTCCATTCATCCATCCCGTCAAGAAGTTCTTGTTGAACGTTAATCGCTAGATTCGGGCCAGTGGCTAGGATGTTCAGTTCACTGTCAGTAATGACGGTAGCAATCTCAATGATGGACTCACGTTCAAGGTCAAGCCCGGTCATTTCGAGGTCAATCCAAACCATCCGTTGAGATGTTTCACTCATGCTTTGCCCTGAGTGGGCTCAGGTCTTTGTTGTTCGCAGGATTGAAGTTCAAGCATCCGAGGTTTTTGATTCAAAGTTCAACACGATTTGACCGCTTGGGGAAAAGGCAACCACCGGCAAAAATCCGTCGTGAGGTGTTTTCTCAAGAGACTTGATGATGTTGTTCACCGAATCAGCAGGTAATCGGACTGCGAACCCTTCCTTTGTCATGAGAAGGCCAGAGTGGGCTGGTTCTGGTTCTGGTTCTGGTTCTGGTTCTGGTTCTGGTTCTGGTTCTGGTTCTGGTTCTGATTCTGCTGGCGGAGTTTGAACGACGGAGTCAGGAACTTCAGCAACCTCTTCTATGGGATCTGCTGAAACTTCATCTTCTTCCTTGGTTTGTTCAACTTCGGCGACGACTTCCTCTGCCTTCTTTTCTTCTTCAACTGCTTTAACAGCGGGTGTTCCCCCTTGTTCTACGGTTGGTGCAGGCGCGGGCGCGTCATCGGGCAACATCGCTTGATCGTAGATGCCTTCCGTGTTGGTTCGTTGCATGAAGAGGAATCCAAATCCAAGAGCTAGGATACCCATCAACACAACTCCGATGGCTCCGAAGAGATCGTTTTCAATGGTTGTAGTGAACAGGAACGAGGTCAACACAGAACCGTATCCACCGATTCCACGACGCCATCGTGCATCGTTTTCTTCGCTGAATCCCTGAATGCCCAGAATGACGAGGTAAACCGTAATGGCGATGTAGGCAAATGAATCCAAGTCAATGGCGTCAAAGGCCAAGAAGAGGCCAACTACAGAGTATGCGACTCCAGCAATACCGAGACGGTCCATGAATTGGAAGAAACTGTCATTTGACTCCCATTCCACGTTTTCCCAATCGTAGACCAGATCATCCTTGTTGGACAACAGGGTAAACATGATTCCTTGGAAGGCCAAGATGGCCCCTCCCATCGTCGCGTGAAGTTCGCTATCGCCAACGTTTCCTTGAATCATGATGTTCACTGCTGCAAAGGAGAGAAGCGGTGGGAACAACAGAAGGCTGGTTGTCTGTCCTTTCTTGAATGTAGAATATCCAATCATCATGAGAGCGATGAGTGGGCCAATTCCGTAGAATATTTCGTAACTGATGAGGAAACCAATGCTTGCAATTTGTTGGCTCAAGAGTGCTGTTGTGTCTTGTGTTTTTTGTTCATTCTCATCATCTGCATCTGCCTTGAATAAGATATTGGCTTGATGCATGATTGCAAAAACCACACCGTTCAATGCAGCGACGAACCCACTCCATGCCCACGCATTCTCGGCATTGATGTTTGTAAAACTGTCACTGTTATCGAACCCAATGAAGAGGGAAAAGAACAGAATGCCCAACATGTAAGGCAAAGCAGTGCTGTTCTCCGTGTACCAGAGGTAGGACATGATGAGGTAGGTGATGATGGTCGGCAACCAATATCCGTCGGGAAGAACCGACAAAAAGGCGAGCCCCAGCCAAAGCAGAGCCAAGAGTTCTTGATATCCACCCGAGCGTTCTGAATCACGATACATCGTAAAGAGCATGAGGGTCATGTGAACAGCAACAAAGATTCCCGATAGCGCTGCAAACGGCCCAAGATGCATATCTCTCAGGTAATTCTCAATGTCTAAGGGTAGCCCTTCTAGGACTTTGTTGGTGATTCCCACTCTTGAGAACCAATCGTTTTCCATGATAAGGACCGCAAATGGGGCAAATAAGGCGGTTCCGTAATGTCGATGTTGAACCGTTCGGTACATCACAAGGAAGAGGATTGGAACAAATAATAACCCTCCAGATGAATCCAATGTTGCCAGGATCAGCAAGAGAACGTATGCTGTAGCGTCAGCATAAAAATTCAAGCCTTCTTCGTCAATTCCTCGCTTTGAGATAATTGCGTTGACGATGAGGGGGGCAGAAACAAGGAGAAGGTCAAGTAAAATCCCTGCAATCAACATCTTTCCAGCAGGAATGTGGTAGTAGGCAACATCTTGCAGTTCAATGGCCACTGGAAGCGCAATGGCTACGAGTAGGCCAACTCCTGCAGCTCTGGTCTTTGAATCAATTCGTTCCATTTGATAAATCTCCCAAACCAAGATTCCCACGGGTATGGCGATGAGGAGAATCCACTGCGGTTTGTTGACGTAAGCAGTAACGGATACAATACTCAACGTGAACAGAAGGAGGGAGCAGAGCAACGAAATTCGAGCAAGCGGAGTCCACATCTTCTCAAGAAGACTGTCCAATGTTTTCTCCTGTTCTTCTGCCGGTGCTACCCAAGAGTTTGTTTCAGAGTCATATGAGGGGGTGTTTAAAGACCCTTGATCCAACCAAGCAAGCAATGACCCAAGGTCGAATTCCTTTGTTGCAATGATTCGTGAGAGTGAATAAAGAGCTATGCCCAATATGAGGAATTGCGGTTCGAGACCGTCCGGTGAAATCTTATCAAAGATGTCGCCAGGAGGCAATTTCAACTTGTCGAACAATCCCAATAAAAGGATGATGAGTGAAGTGAAACCAGCCGAAAGAGTCAGTTCTTTGCGGTTACTGAAATCTTCTTCATCGCACTTGAGAGCGATGTCGATGGTGAGGTAAAACATGTATCCGATGAATAACCACGGCATAAACCACTCTGGGTCAAGAATCGCTCGAGAGCATACAACGGTGCCGAGCAAACCAAGCGAAACTGGGATGGTGATTTTTTCTTGTCGTCGGCCCATTTCTGAGATGATGACGATGAAGATGGGCAAAACGGTGTGAAGGATGGTCCCACCGAACGTTTCTTTTGGAGTGATTTCATCAATGACTCCTCCGAAGTCTGTGAGTAGATAGGACACTCCAAACGCAAGAACTGTGATGTTAACCACCCATTCTCTAGCGACCTTTGAGATGAACAGCATGTACGGGATCATCACGATGCTCAGCGTCCACGGGACGGTTGAGGTTGCGGTTGGAAGTGCTACTAAACTGACGGCAAGCCCAATCGGCATCCACGGGACGCGTTGTTGCAATACCGCAGGGAAATATGCAAGGAGCATCATGCACCAAAGAACAACGGGGAGGGATACATAGGACGTCAACGATGAATATTCAGCAGACCTAAACGGGCCAAGAATGAGGTTCAAATCTCCTGAACGAGTGACAAGGATCGCCACTACAACCTGTCCTACGAGGAAAAACGAGGCTCGTTCCATCACTTCTTTTCGTAGATCGCTACGAGCAGCGTAATAGCCCTGCAAAGCAATGATGAAGACCATCAGTGAGAGTGCTCCTCCTTTTTCGGCATCGGGGACATCATTCAGCAATTCATAGACAAGCGGGACGAGCCCAGAGGCGAATGCAACAACTCCGAAGTTGAGAGCCTTGTTTGAACGCAGAGCCATTTCCATCGAAACAATGGAGATGGCAATGATACTGATTCCGAGTTCGTAACTAACGACATTCCCGGACCAGCGTATCCAAGGCCCCACTCCCGCCAAGAGGATCGCCATCGGCGCGTAGGTGGCGACACCCCATCCAAATCCGGTATCGCCGGAATATCTTTTGAGGAGGCGGAAATGACCGAAGGTCAACAAGATACATGTTGCCAGTTGGGCATAAATTCCGTTCGCATTGGGGGCCCAGTCCGTCTCGGTGTAGTCGTCAGGGTTTCCGAACCAACTGAGTTCAAATGTTCCTGTCATGACTCCCATCATGTATCGTGTACCCCACAAGACTCCAATGGTGGAGAAGAAGAATGCAATACCAAGGAAGTAATTGTGGATGTCATACAGTTTGTGGTCGTTCTTTTTACTCTGCAGTTCAATGATGCCTATGGAGACCAAAAACGAAGCTAACCCTCCGATGAAAAGAACAAGGAAATTGTCGTTTGTCGCCTCTTCATCAAATGCAACGCTAAAGATTCCCCCCCATATTGCGAGGAACCCGATTCCCATCATCACGCCCTGAGAGAGTTTCAACATCAGCATGTCTTGACTCTGTTTTGCTGCATTTGGCCCAACCGTAACAATGGGCGCTAGGGGTTGGGGGGTCGTACTGGACAATCCACCTTGATAGGGCGATGCGGCTTGAGCCGTAGGTTGGGCCATTGGAGCTTGCGTTCTTTTTGGGGCTCCTTGATTCGCTCTGCGTGGTGCTGCCATGTCAATCTTTATTTTTTTCCTTCAATAGGTCTTAAAATTTCACCCGTGGATTTGGACAAAGTACGGATTTGACACCTCCAGGATTGCCTTCGGTTGACCTCGTTGAGGTCGTGCCACATGTTCCCAATGGGTTCAAAAAGACCACCTGCTTGGAATTAAGTGTTGAGCCTATGCTAATCAAAAAACTTCTGAGCGCATTTTGTCTAACGTTGATGCTGCTTCCAACTTTGGCCTTGGCCACCCCCATTCAAATTGAAACTGAATCTTCCGTTGAAGAAGGATGGTGGATTGAGACCACGGTCGACCAAAACAAGAACTCCATCGGAGACATGGTGGAATTTCACAAAGACAATCCTGTTTTCCTTGATGAAGACAACACTCTGCCGTTGATCATTGACTTTGACCACACGCCATCCACTGACGAAATCGCATTGTTGGAACGGGAAGTTGGTTATGTGCACCAATGGGAATTGACACACATTGATGCGCTGGCTGGCCGCGTTCACGTTGATTTGATTCGCGAGACCCTCAACATTCCAGGAGTCGTCATGATTGAACTTGACAGCATTCTCACCATTCAAAACGGGGATGCAGCTGTTCTGCACGGCGTTGACATGGCTTGGGAAGAAACTGGTTACGATGGCTCCGGTGTAACCGTCGCCATCATCGATACCGGAATTGACGGCGCCCACGCAAGTCTGGACGACCTCGACGATGATAACTCAACCAATGACCCGAAGGTGATTGGATTTTACGACCCTGTGAATAACCCTACCCTTACCAACGGTACAGAAGTGTTCCCATACGACGACCAAGGACACGGCTCTCATTGTGCGGGTACAACTGCAGGAACGGGCGCCCCTAACTACGAGCACGTCGGAATGGCTCCACAAGCAAACCTTGTTGGCGTTAAGGTCCTTGATGCAGGCGGTTCGGGTTCCTTCGCAACCGTAATGGCAGGCATGAAATGGACCGTAGACAACCGTTACCAATTCAACATCCGCGCTGCTTCAATGAGTCTTGGTGGCCCGGGCCCAATTGAGTGGACCTCCTCAGAAGAAGACAGTGTTAACCGGTACGCCAATGAAATGGTGCGCTCGGGAATTGCGCTTTTCATCGCTGCTGGTAACAGTTTTTCATCGGCCAGCATCGGGACTCCTGGGTCGGCTGAAGACGTCATCACCGTTGGTGCATTGGACAAAGACTCCTCCATCTCTGTTTATTCAAGCCAAGGCCCGACTGAAGAAGGTAGGATCAAACCAAACGTCGCTTACGTTGGCTCAAACGTCATGTCAGTGGCTTTCAACACCGGAGACCAATATACGGACATGTCAGGAACCTCAATGGCAACACCCGGTGCTGCTGGTGTGGCGGCTTTAATGTTGCAGGCCAATCCAGACCTTTCACCGTTTGATGTTCGTAACATCATGCAAGAGACTGCAACTTATCGTGAATGTTACTACATGGGTGACCCAGATGGAATAAAAGGCTGCCCTCTAGACAGTACTGGCGCTGGTGTCTTGCCGAAGGCTCGTCAGAATAACGTCTACGGTCACGGAGAAGTTCGTGCGCTTGATGCTGTTATGGAAGCGGCAGAACAGGATTATTCCTTTGATAACAGTGTGACTCTCGCTATGGAAACTTCTTCTGGACCTGATAATCGCGTACACATGACCAATGGCGATTCACTTGAATTCACCATTACAGAGGGCGTTGAAACCATTCAATGGCGAAGCAACCATTTGCTTGACGATTGGACGAACATTCATTCATACGAGCATACAGAGGCTTTCGAGTTAGAGGTTATTGATATCGTTCATGAAATTGAGCATCTACCTGGTGTAGAACTCCAAGGGAATCATACCATCTCCATTCGTGGTCTCATGGAGACTGGCGAAACAAATTTCTCCTCAACCCCAATCATTACGGCAGACATTATGCTCATGGATGTTAGCAAAGACGCAGCGATTGAAGAAAGCGATGGAATGTTTTCCGGAAGTATCGTTCTGGTCGGTATTGCTGGAATGATTATCGGTGTGATATTGGTCCCTCTGGTCATGCTCGCTCTCAACAAATCAGAAGATTCTATTGAAGTTGAACGGTTCAAGTGGTCCGATGCAGTTCCAGACGAGGACATTGAAGCGATCTTGGTCGAAGAAGCTAAACTTCAATGATGCCTTCAGGCAGAAGCGGCTTCCCATCGTTTCAAGATCTCTGCGGTATCGTCCATTCTGCCTTCATGAAGGTAGGTGACTTCACCATCGGCGTTGACAAAGACCACAGATCCCGGCTTGTCAATGCCGAGACTGATTCCCGCCTCATGCCCTTTCATGAAGGCATATGTTGTCAGGCTGACTCCGGTTGCTTCCCCATCATCATCGTGAGCATCAGCAGATTCATGCCATTCTGAGAGGGTCACGCCAGTTGCATTTTCGGCAGGGTCGGTGGACATGACCAAGACTGGAAGTTCTGCTTGAGCAGACCATATGGCGTGCATGGTGGTGAAGCATGGGCTGTTGCACCATTCAGCAGAAAACACGACAATGTAGGCGCTACCTTCCATTCTTGTGTTGTCGTAGATCTCATTGTTATCCGCAACAGAAGAGAATACGGGGAAGGATTGCGATTCCTCTGTTTCTTCGGAGGTACAACCTGCAAGAGAACTACTGAATAAGAGCATGAGCATCATGAAGGCAAATTGTTTCATAGATGGCACTGGCCACTGCTCCTTATAGAAACCTTTCCGGTGCTGTTGGATGCAATAAAGCCATATGGGCGGTCGTTTAGCGCTCTTCATGAAACAGTGGGGCACGACGTATGTGTGCATTTTCTCTTTGTTTTTATTGCTCCTTCCAACAGGCGTTGGAGCACAAGATTCAACTCCTGTTTGCGGAACCGAAGGAGACTCAACCATGGACCGAGTGGGCTGCTTGGATACAGACGGAGACGGATGGTCTGACCCCGATGCTTCATGGAACGCTTCAATGGGGGCTGATGCTTTTCCCGACAATGAAAGCGAACACCGCGACCTTGACGGTGACGGCATCGGTGACGAGGCAGACCCTGATATGGACGGAGATGGGGTTGGGGATGAGGTTGATGTTTGGCCTGAGGACCCTGTTATTTGGTCTGACGGCGACGGCGATGGATATGCAGACCAAAGCATGCACCCGCTGTCCGACAATTGCCCTTACACCTACGGGAAGAGTCGTATTCGCTTGAAGGGATGTTCAGACCTTGATGGAGATTTCATGCCAGACGTGTACGATGATGATGCCGATGGCGATGGCATACGCAATGAAATGGAACGGTCAGCCTCGTCGGGCACCATTCTTTACGACCCGTACAATGCGCAATCTACACCCTTGGACTCCGATCAAGACACCATTCCCGATGTCTTGGACCATGACAACGACAACGATGGTTGGCCTGACGATGTAGAGCTTGACCGAGGTTCAGATATTTACGATGAGGATGAAACGCCCTTCACACTTTACTTTGGCCTCAATACCGGCATTTTCTATGCGGGAGGTTTGACTGGTGAATCGTTCAGTCTCGAATATCACGCCGACAGCATGGAGTTCTCTGTTTCCGGCGTCATGGAAATAGTGTTTGAGGAACTGGTCATCCCGCTGCTGTTGATTCCGGTTTATTTTGGAGTTTACTTTTCTCGTCGAAACGAGTTTATGCGTTGCTTGAATCGTATTGAAGAGGCCATGACCATCGAGGAATTGAATGTAATAGAAAAAGTTGTGAATAATTTTGTGAAAGAAAGGAGAATCAAGGTTTACCACGGTTTAGTGCTTCGAAATGCTTTGGAAGAAGCGGAGTCCGATTGTAGAAACCCTACGGCGAATTCAAAATGGCTTCAAGAAGAGTAAGCAAAGGGTTTTTTGAAACATACCGCCCCGAATTATCAAAGAGTGGGACGCCAACGGATGGACAGGGACGAGTATGGTTGGCAAAGAACACATCACAATGACTCCTCCTGCAACCAGCGAACGTTGGTCGGGTGTTGTTAACGGACGGCCGGTCGAAGTTCTTGCACCCTCGAACGCAGTACTGCTTGATGTTTTGAGAGATAAAGTCGGCACCTTGGGTGTGAAACGTGGATGCGATCTTGGCACCTGTGGATGCTGTACTGTCATGATTGACGGCGTTCCAAAATTGTCTTGTTTAACACTTGCTGGCCAAGTAAAAAACAGTGAAATTCTGACCGTCGAAGGCCTATCAGAAGGCGCACACCTCACTCCAATTCAGACCTGCTTTGCAACACATGGAGGCTCTCAGTGTGGATTTTGCACGCCAGGTTTCATGATTGCTTCTCAAGCATTGCTGAATGTTAATGACAACCCGTCTCGGGATGAAATCGCCGAAGCGATTGAAGGAAACCTATGCCGATGTACCGGATACCAACAAATTATTGATTCCATCGAGGCGGCAGCGGTTCTCCATCGTGGCGAAGGAGAAGCGCCCTCTCCAGCCAGTGACCCTCACCCGGACCCACATCCATCAGGGCCCGAAGACCCAACGATGCCTCCAGGGCACGCGAAGTGATTGTTATGGGAAGCTATCGTCAACAACCTGGCTCTGGCAAAGGTAGCCAGCGAAAAGATGGCAAGCGCGTCGCAGGAAAGCAGGTTTTCCCACCTCCCGGCTCCGGTGGCTCCGACCCCGAGATGCGTCCACGCGACTTGGACTTCATTCCCGAGACTGTTGGCGGACGCGAGCCAAAACCAGCAGGCGATCACATACACGACCGGGACCGGACCGGTACTGCCGTTGGAAAGCCCATGGCGCTGGTTGACTCGAATGCAAAGGTCACCGGTCAGGCATGGTACGGTGACGATGTTCGCCTTCAAGGTGAGGCCATTGGAAAAATTCTACGTTCGCCTCACCACTATGCGAGAATCAAGTCCATTGACACCACTCGAGTTGAAGCCCTCCCCGGCGTTCTTGCTGTTGCTACCGGAGAAGATGCTCCAAACCGATTTGGCGTCCTCCCCGTCACAAAAGACGAGCATGCTATGGCGGTTGACAAGGTTCGCCACGTCGGTGATTTGGTGGCCTGTGTGGCTGCTGTTGACGAAGCTACCGCCATTGAGGCCCTTTCTTTATTTGACATTGAATGGGAACTTCTCGAACCGGTGTTTGACCCAAAGAAAGGTCTAGAGGACCACGATGAACCGATTCACTGGCGGGGCAAGTATCACCTCGCACGAACCAACGTTCAGAAAAGAGTGTTCCAAGAATTCGGTGACCGTTCCTTGGTCAAATCCCCTCATGCTGCCTCGCACGGCTCATGGACCATGGCAGGTGTCCATCATGGATTTACTGAACCTCACGCTGTTGTGGCTCATTGGGACCCAAACGGTCGTTTGCAACTGTACACTCCCCAGCAAGTCCCCCACTACACTCATCGAGCCCTTTCAACGGTTCTCGATGTCCCCATGCATCAAATCAACGTCGTGAGAACCTTTGTCGGCGGCGGTTTTGGAGGGAAGTCCGATCCCTTCCCTCACGAAATGTGCGCTGCGATCCTGGCTCGTAAGGCGGGCGTTCCAATTCGAATTACCTTTGACCGTGAAGAGGTTTATTGGATTAACAGAGGCCGCCATCCGTCTCATATCGATGTGAAAATGACGGCTGACACGGAAGGACGAATTTCCGGCTTTGACATTGACGCTCTTATTGACGGCGGTGGCTTTGCTTCCTTCGGCCACGTCACCTCTTACTACAACGGCGTGCTTGCGACTGCTCCGTACGAATTGGGCTCCTTCCATTACACAGGTGCTCGCGTTTGGACCAACAAACCAGCATCTGGAGCAATGCGGGGCCACGGAGCCGTGAACACCCGCTGCGCTGTAGAAGTTGGACTGGATGAAATGGCTGAGCAAATGGCTGTTGACCCCATCGACCTCAGGTTAGCCAACCTGCTTCCTCCGCACAGTCGGACCATCAGTGGATTCCGCATCACCTCAAACGGTATGCGAGAAGCACTAACACGCGTCAGAGAAGGTTCGGATTGGGACAATAAATTCCGACAGCTTCCGCTCGGTAAGGGAATCGGAATTGGTTGCGGTTTCTTCATCTCTGGTTCGGGACTCCCCATCCATTGGGACCCAAAGAATTTCCCTCATGCTACCGTCCACATTCAAGTCGATATGGATGGAGGCGTTACCGTTCACACCGGTGCAGCCGATATCGGTCAGGGATCAACAACAGCAATCGCCCAAGTTGTGGCCGAAGTTCTCGCACTTCCTGTGGAAATGATCCACGTGCGAAGCCACGAAAGCGATACGAGTCCGGTTGATTTGGGTTCATACTCCAGTCGCGTCACCTTCATGAATGCGAACGCAGCCATTCGTGCTGCTATCGGCATTCGTGACCAATTGCTCAAGGCAGCATGGGAAATGCTCGGATACCACCCCAATGTATTGGTTCTCAATGACCGAAGAATCTACTACAAACACGACCCTGCAGTCGGCGTGTCGTATTTGCAAGCCTTGCACAAGGCACAGGAGGATACAGGCGCACTCATCGCTCGAGGGGCGTACCGTTCACCGCCAATGGGTGGCGTTCACAAAGGAGCAGCAGCGGGGCTGGCTCCAGCCTATTCGTTTTCAGCCTACGTTGCAGAAGTTGACGTTGACGTTGAAACCGGTAAGGTTTCTTGCACCAATGTTTGGGCCGCTCATGATTGTGGAAAAGCATTGAATCCGCTTGCCGTACGAGGACAAATTATTGGTTCCTGCCATATGGGATTGGGCCAAGTTCTCTCTGAGAAGATGGTTTACGGACGAACTGGACACCTTCAAAATGCAAATTTGTTGGATTACAAGATTCCTTCGGTCCATGAAATGCCTCATGTAGAACCCATTATCGTTGAATCCAGCGACCCCGAGGGGCCGTTTGGTGCAAAGGAAGCCGGCGAAGGACCTCTTCTACCGATTCTGCCAGCGGTTGTTAATGCAGTATACGATGCAACAGGTATCCGGATGCGAGACCTTCCACTCACTCCCGATGTTGTCTACAAAGGGATTGAGAAGCATCTGAAAAAGCACGACATCGATGACCCGTTGGACCTCATACCCCCCACGCTCACCCACGGCCCCTTGCAGGAGCAACTCATAGAACGTGCAAAAGAACACGAAGTCCGTGACCGTCTGCGTCAACGCAGTGAGGACACTTCTGCCTACGTGAACGGAGTTTTGTTTGGTTTTGACCCAAACCGCCCTCTCAGTGAACAAGTTGAAGGATGGAGGGAGGCAGATGAACCGCTTCCTGAACAACTTGCTGAACTCGGATTTGCCGGTCGTGCTTGGCTCAAAAAAGAGCAACGACACATGGAGGATGATGCTTGATGTTGATGCCTCCGTTTGAACTTCATCACCCCGAAACCGTGGAGGAAGCCTGCGCCCTTGCGGCCGCTCTGATGGAACAAGGGCACGCCTTCGATTGGGTCGCTGGAGGGACGGACGTCTTGCCCAATTACAAATGGCGCATTAATCCGAAGCCCCACGTGATTTCCCTCGCGAGCATCCAGGATGCGTTTGCACTCTCTCCGTCCGAAATTGGATGCATGGTCTCTCTGGACACCTTGGTGGCTTCAGAGCATGCCCACCCACTGCTGCGACAAGCTGCTGCAAAAGTTGCCTCGTCATTGATTAGAAAAAGTGCAACAGTTGGTGGAAACCTTTGCCTTGACACCCGATGTTTCTGGTACAACCAGTCCGAGGATTGGCGCCGTTCAATCGATTGGTGTCATAAAGCAGATTGCGGCACCGGAGCAGATTGCAGAGTTATACCGAATCAGAACACGTTGTGCGTAGCGACCTATCAAGGCGACCTTGCTCCTAATTTCATGGTCCTCAACGCCTCGGTTCTGATCGTCGGTCCTAACGGTGAGCGAACGGTTGATGTTGCTTCTTTTTACCAACTGGATGGGATGAAGAAAAACGTCCTTGAAGAAGGAGAGTTTTTACTCAAAGTGATGCTTCCAAAGGACGCCTCCAAGCGAGAAGGCTGTTATCAAAAACTACGTGTGAGGGAATCATGGGATTTCCCAGAGGCCGGTATTGCTGCTTCATGGATTCCAGGCAAGGCCGACACGCTTCAAATCGCAAGCACTGCGCTCGAGTCAATTCCCAAAGAACATTCAGAACAAATTTCGCAACATCTTGAAGAAAACGATGGTCTTATCGATGTGAAAACAATGGCCACCAGTATCCAAAAATCGGTGAAGCCTGTTAACAACACCGCCCTGCCTCCTCGATACCGCCGCTCAATGGTCAAAACCCTTACGAAACGGGCCTTAAAGGGCATCATGAAGGAGGACTGAAGCAATGAGGAAGACGTACCTGGTCCTTCTGGCTTTTGTTCTGTCATTGACACTGCCGCTTTCCTCGGCCCAGGAATTCAATCCCCCCTCGTGGGAATTGGGGTGGGATACCGATATGGATTCAACCTATCTTGTGGATTTGGAAGATGATTGGGACCTCACAGGAGAACTTGTCTTCTACATTAACAACGAGCAAACAGGGGAATTGAACATTGAAATGACGTACGATTACGATGAGGATGGACCCTTTGATTTTGATGGGCCAGATTCGGTTTCCGTTGGTGGCTCTTCAAACAAGTCGTTTTCAATTTCAATTTCCGGCGCAGATGCAGAAACCGTACGGGCTTTCTCGCCTTCTTCCTCGATTAAACTCACCGTTCTCGCCCAAGAAACCGTTGGAGAGACGCCCGTTCGGGACAATGAGATCGAGGGCGACATCAGTACGCCACGCATGTATCAACTTCTTCCAGAAGTACAACTTCCAACCGATACGCTGTTCTCGGGTTCTTGGGTTGATTTTACCCTTGAAGTGAGCAATCTCGGCAACAATCAAGACGCCATCACATCCGGCGAAGCCACCATTAGAAGTTGCCCGCACCTTTCTGTGACCGGCCTTGACTCCTTGGAAGGGACCGTCGTTGCCGTGACCGATGAAAACGGCACGGGAGTTGTATCCTTCACGTTGCGCCTTGAGGCAACCAGCAGCCATCAGGAGCGGACTTGTGAGGTCTCAATCTCCATTCTGTCTGAGGGTGATGGAACAACCCGCTCATCGACCATGAACGTCAATGTTGAAGCTCCGCAATCTACGGATAATTCTGGCGATTCCAGTGATGATACGGCAAATGACGACAAGACATCCACAGGTTCGGAATCAATGCCGGCGTTGTCCTTGATTGAAATTTTCTTCGTGTTACTTCTTACATCGTGGTTTTCCCTACGAAGTCAACGTGAATTTCTTTGAATCGCCTCTTTGGCTTCAAAAAATGTAATATTTCAAGCCTTAGAGCATTTTTTCAAAAATATTGAGGACTTATTTTTCTAGAGTTTGTTGGTTTTTCCTTGAACACCCTTGAGCAATCATTATGAGTGGAGCGAAGTTCCGACAGATGTATATCTGGCGTTTCGCGTCAGTCACTAGGAGAGATTAACATCGCAGAAGCAGAAAAATCCGGTTTGAGCCTTGAAGCATGGCTCATGGTAGGATTGATTGTTTCTGTTCTCCTCTCCACGGTTGTTATCGCCTTGGTTTCCGCTGGTAAGACCACTGTTTTTTCCCCATATCAGAACGATGATGAATTTTCGGACCAACAACTCACGCTGATGAGGGCCAACTTGACCGAATTCAACATCGCAAATACCATGTCCACTCCCATGCTTGTCAACGACTGGCAAGAGCCTCACCGAACGCTCCTCGTTATCGCAGCACCGGAGAAGCCTTTTGACGCAGCTGAGTCTGCTGCAATTTATGACTTCGTCACCGAACGCGGTGGTAAGGTCATCCTCGCCTCGAACTCAACCAACGCACAACTGGTTGCAGAAGAATTCGGAGTGAAATACTTTGACGCTCCAGTCCGAGACGATCCAACAACTGGGCGCTATTATGAGGTTACCAACGATAACGACGAACGTGTGAGCCCAGACACAAAGAAACTGTGGGCTGTTTCATCGGTAACTCGTGGTATTGATACCATGGGCGATGAGAAGGCAATTCCATGCTCACACGACAATGTCCGGGACAAAGAAGTAGAGAATTGCCGAATGCCGGTTTTGTTCCATCGCCCAACGGCCATCCAAGTATTGGATGAGCAACTTGATACAAATCGAGAAATTCATGTGCTCGCCCAAGCCTCTACCTCAGCCCAAATTGATCTGGGTAAGGGCGAAAACAATCCGACCCTCGGAGAAGGTGAAACTGGACTCATCATTCGTATTGACTATCCCGGTCAAGAGGTTCTTGACCAACAACCAAACAATGACTACGGCGAGGTGAGTGTGACAGGAAGCATCGTCTTTGTATCGGACCATTCCGTTCTCGCAAACCACCTTTGGGATGAAGACCGCGCTGCTGCAACCGGAAAGCAACAATGCGATTCGCAACTTTACCAGCAATTCGGTCACATGTGCTGGGAAACAGATTCAGCAGGATTGAATTCGGGTCTGGGCGATACCTCATGGAGCGGCAATTCCATGTTCTTCACGGCACTGATTAACGATATGATGGAGTTCGATAACGAACAAATTTCAACCCAAGTTACTCGTTATCCTGCCCAGTTCAACATCGTCTTTGATGAGAGCCGCCACGTTTCCAGCACTCTTTCCATGCCGTTCACGGAAGCCATTGGGGCGATTGTCTTGCTCACGAGCGATGGCGTTCTCAAGTGGCTCATTATCCTCAACCTTTTCGCACTCCTAGCGATCGCCATCATGGTCGTCCCGGAGAAAGAGAACTGGCGTCACGTCTTTGACTTGACTCGATTCAGGGAGCGGCCAACAAAGTTGGACCCTTCACAATACCACCGACGAACCAGGGATGCTTTGCTCTCCAAGGTTCGTCAATTCAACGACCTGACGCGCGACGAATTCGCCCGCAAGTCTCCCGCCGAAGTAATGCAAATGGTGCGGGAACCCCGCTTGGTTGAACTTGTAAGTTCAAACCGCTCATACTCCAACGAAGAATTGAGGGAATTGATCCCTCACATCCGACGTTGGGGTAATTGAAACAAGGAGGAATAGACATGCAACCCCCAGCCCCCCCAGCAGCCCCGCCCGCGCCAGCACCTGCAGCGCCTGTAGCACCTGCGGCCCCAGCAGCACCAATGCCAATGGCACCTGCTGCACCAGCCGCACCTGTTGCACCTGCAGCACCGGCCGCTCCGGCCCAGCCGAAGCACCAGAGTACACCAGAAGTCCGAGAACGCCTCAAGGCCGTCGGTGCAATCGCAACAGCGATTTCAGCCGAAGTCCAAAAGGTCATTATCGGTAAGGCCCACGTTATCGACAACGTATTGGTCAACATTCTGTCAAACGGAAACCTTCTCTTCGAAGATTATCCAGGTTTGGCTAAGACGTTGATGACCAACACGTTCGCCGATGCGCTCGGTTGCGACTTTAAGCGTGTTCAATTCACGCCGGATTTGCTTCCTGCCGACATCACTGGTACCAACATTTACGACGCCAAGAAAGGCGAGTTTACGTTCAAGCCAGGCCCACTGTTCTGCAATCTCCTCCTCGCTGACGAGATTAACCGTGCACCTCCAAAGACTCAAGCTGCTTTGCTTGAGGCTATGCAAGAGAAGCAAGTTACCATCGGTACAGTGACTCACAAGTTGCCAGCACCGTTCATTGTTATGGCTACTCAAAACCCTGTTGAACAAGAAGGTACATACCCCCTTCCTGAAGCACAACTTGACCGTTTCATGTTCAAGATGTCCGTTGGATATCCTGACCGTGCAGACGAAGACGAAATCCTCGCCCGACGTATCAGCCGTGGAAAGGACGCCGTTGATGTTGACGTCATTACTGACCCTCAACGAGTTATCGCTATGCAACAAGCTTGTGAAGACGTTTACGTCGATCCTGCTCTGCGCATGTACATGGTTGAAATCGTGTCCCGAACCCGCGAAGACCCTCGTGTCCTCGTAGGCGCATCGCCTCGTGGTTCCCAAGCATTGTTGAAGACCTCCCGTGCTGCCGCAGCACTTCGAGGTCGTGATTTCGTCACACCCGACGATGTTAAGGCGATTTCAGAACTTGCACTTGCCCACCGTATTATCCTCAAGCCTGAACACCAAATCAAGGGCTTGGAATCCGGTGAAGTGATTCAAGCTATTCTACGAGAAGTCCCCGTTCCAACGGTCTGATTTCTGAACGAAATCATTGAGGTGAATTGAAGATGTGGAGTCGTAAGTCAGCCATGCTCGGCAGCCTAGCTGTCGCTATGTATTTGCTTGGCCTTACGCTTCGTAACTCTCAACTTGTTACCGTCGCTGTTGTCATCTTTGTCTTCCTAACATGGGCTGCACTCGTGGGGAATCATGCAGATGTCGCATCCAGCGGCCGAAGAGCCGAAGAATGGTCGGGTGAAGAGGGAGTTGCTCTTGGTAGCGTTGTTGCCATGAGGAAACTTTCCAGTGCCCGGATGTTTGAGGACGGCGAATTGAGCGTAACATTGCGTATGCAAAATACATCTTCACTGCCTAAGATTTTGGAAGTACGAGACCGTGTCCCTGAAGTCATGAGAATCAAAGAAGGCGCCAATTACATTTTGATGGAACTTGGCCCTCGCCGTGAAACATACATCGAATATACGGTAGAGTGTCCTCTGCGAGGATTCTACAGTCTCGGTCCGGTCACGGTCCGTATCCAGGACGCTTTCGGATTGTTCCATAAGGAAAAGGAGTTGCATGTCTACAACGACTTCCTTGTGTTCCCTAAGATGGAAGACCTGAAAGAAACATTCGTCAAGTCTCGTGTTCCCAAGATTTTCACCGGTGCCGTCAACATTCGTCAACCGGGCCCAGGTTCGGAGTTCTACTCCCTCCGTGAGTACTTTGAGGGAGATTCGTTCCGTGCGATCAACTGGTCTGCATATGCCCGCTCGGGTAAACTCATGGTCAATGAGCGTGAGCGAGACGCCGTTTCCGACATTATCATCATCGTTGACTCAAGAGCGGTGTCAGAAACAGGACCCGTATCAAGAAATGCATTGGTTTACTCTACACGAGCCGCTGCGTCACTTGCAAAATACTTCCTAGGACGTCGTGACTCCGTTGGGGTCATTGTTTACGGTGATGAAGTCGTCAGCGTTGACCGAGATACCGGCAAGAAGCAATTGTACGTCATTCTCACTAAACTTGCAGGTGCAGTTGCCCGTGGTAACATTCCACTCCAGGTTGTTGTCAACCGTATTCTACCGCACATCAACAAGGGTAGCCCGATCATCTTCCTTTCCAATCTTGAAGATGACCCAACCATTGTCAATGCACTGCGTGATTTCCGTGCACGAGACTTTGATGTCACCGTTCTTTCGCCATCATCGCTTGAGTTTGAATTCGATGCTCGACGGATTGACCGAACCGGTTACGAAGTCATGAAGACCGAGCGCGACGTCCTGATTGGGGAGTTGCGAGGTCTTGGCGTGAACATCATGGATTGGGAGCCTGATATGCTGCTCTCAACCGCTCTTGCTGGGGCACGAGGATTCTGAGGAGGGAAATGAATGGCAATGAAATCCGGTGATACTGCACATCTCTACGATGGAAAGACGGTTCGCTCGTCAGCTCCTTCACGAAAGAAACTCGCAGGCAATGCATCTGCGACTGGAGAGATTCCAAAAGATGCAATCCCAACCGTTGAGATCCCATCGTTTATCGAAAGCCTACTTGGAGGGCCGTTGGTCCCCAAGATGAAGTTCCTACCTCCAGACAAGATGGTCCAAAACCTACAATTTGCTGTTTACGGTGTATTGGTGGCATTGGCGCTCTTGACGTTCATGATTTCACCGCCTGAAGGCACCATCTGGTACATCATTACCGGCAGCCTGGGTGTAGCCAACTTGTTCCAGTTATCGGTTATCGTTGGCGCAACCGTTTCAGGTTTTATGGGCACATACAAGCGTGATGCACGTTTTTCTCTCGCCAGCAACGTTCTCTTTATTCTTGCAATTCTCCGTTTTGCCTCCTCGAAAACATCTTTGTCGAACGATCTCTTCGGCTTCCAGGACAATCCCGGGGCGCTTGCAATCCTGGTCGTAGTTTACTCTGTCCTCCTTATCATGTACTTTGAGTTGAGCAACGGTGTCATTCGTTATTCAATGCTCGATACGAGTATTCGCACCAACGAAGTGTACGTGATGAACCCAAAGAAAATCGTATCAAAGTACCACCGTTCTTTGATCATGAATCCAATTATTGCAACCTTGCTCGCTTGGTTTGTTCTCTCTGCTAACATGATTCTACCCGCAATCGTACGTATCTTCTCATCGGATACGGCATTACGAATGGAAGAATCGGTTGAACTCACATCTGTTTACGGCGTTGCCCTTGGAACACTCTTCGTGTTCATTGTAGTTGGTGGTCTCTTTGGTCTGAATCTTCCAACTCACCTTCAACGCTACCGTGAAAGCAAGGCAGAGTAATCAATTGTCGTTACGCTCACCGATTGACAATTGAGTGATCAATTCCTCAAGCAAATTGGAGATATCACTGCGTTGCGTGAGCAGATGAGTAGAATGTTGGCTTGAATTCAGCTGCTCGCTCACCCATCCATTGTCGAGAGAGGGAATGGTCAATTTGTGGTTCCCGGTATTCCCAATTAACGAAATCATTGCTGCATAGTAGTTGAATGAAACTTCGTCAAATCGTTGATTGAGCAACCCAATGCTCCGATTGACTTCGTGTTGGGGGATGATGAACCTCCATTGAGCGTTATTTGACTCGAATGAACAGATCCGAATGTTGGCTGCATGGAATTCCTGTAACACATCGCTAAGCGCTGAAGTTGACCGATGCATGTATTTGGTTTCGACAACAATGCAGGCCACCTTCGGTATACATGCGACTCCTTTAGGAGCACTCAATTCATGAATGTCAGGTCCAATGACGGTTTTCATTCCAGTCTTCTCGTAACTGTAGAGGTGACGAATTTCTATTGGAATTCCAAGTGTATAAACGGGTTCAACTGTGGCTGGATGAATGATTGGGGCGTCAATGTGTGAGAATTCTATGGCTTCTGCGTATCCCAAGTAAGGAATTGGGGAGGAATGAACACCCCAACGAGGGTTGACAGGGTAGATTCCGAGGACGTCCTTCCATAACACAACACGTTGCGCATCGAGCAACGCAGCCAGGGCTGTAGCCGTGTGGTCGCTACCACCCCGGCCAAGCAAGGCGATGTTGCCATCCTTTCCTTGGCCAAACCACCCAGTGACCACGGGTGTACCATGGAGTGCCGAGCGTTGAAGAAGTTCTGTTGATTGTTTCATGTCCACGGTTTGGGCTGTTGTTGTTCCATCCAAACAAAGACCAATGTCTTCCGCTCCTACTGGGTGTGCATCGATTCCGTGCTCGCTTAAGGCAAAGGCGACAACAAGTGCAGAGAGTCGTTCCCCAGCAGCAAGCAGTCGATTGTAAGCACCGGAATCATCACGGTCCGTGGCGAGAATTTCGAGCGCATCCTCAATCCCCTTGAGAACCAATTGAAAGGTATCGTGTAAGGGGGAGTTGATGAGGTTCGGTGCAAAACGCAAGTGTTGACTCGCTAGATCGTTGACCAAGCGTCCAGCATACCGTGGTTCTTTTGCTGCTCGCATCAGTCGGTCGGTTGTCCCCCATAGAGCAGAGACAACGATAATACAGGGGTTCGTTGAGTTCAGCATGACTTCAGCGATTCGATTAATATCGCTTGCATCGCGGAGACATGAGCCTCCGAACTTGTGAATCTCTGGGGGTTCAAACATTCAAAAACCCTCCTCGAATCATCAAATCTGAGACTACCAATATTGCCATGGCTTCCACAACAGCAACGGCGCGAGGGGCAAGCACTGGGTCGTGGCGGCCCTTTACGGTCAAGGATTCCTGCTGATTTGTTTTCATATTGAGCGTCATTTGACTTTGGGGGATGCTTGACGGAGGTTTGAAGGCCACACTGACTTGGACTGGAGAGCCTGTCGACAGACCGGCCAACGCTCCATCCGGCCGTTCCCCTTCCATGACGGGTGCGTCTGATGTTCCACCCCACGCACTGTTATGCTCACTTCCGGTCATGGTTTGAACGCCAAATCCATGACCAAATTCAACTCCGCGTGCAGCTGGAATTGATAACATCGCTCGGGCAAGCGCCGGTTCAAGTCCATCAAACCATGGCTCGCCGACACCCAATGGGAGCCCGTCCACTACCAAATCAACGCGTGATCCGATGGAATCCCTTTGTTTCCGATATGAACTGATGAGTTCTGTCATGGCTTGTGCGGCAACGGGGTCGTAGCAACGCATGTGTTGGCTGGCTTCACTTTCCAACGTGGGGGGACACTCATCAAGATGGCGTGCTTCAACGCTTCCTATGGCTCCAACATGTGCGCGGAAAGCAACTCCTTTTTCGGCCATCCAAGGGCGAAGCAGAGCCGCTATCGCAACAAGAGGGGCGGTCATCCGTGCGCTTGAGGTCCCTCCGCCTCGTAGGTCAGCCTTTCCTTCAGTTTTCAGCATCATGACCATGTCTTGGTGACCTGGTCGAGGATGGTCGGGGAGGAATCCATAGTCCTTTGAACGAACATCGCTGTTTTTGATTCTACACTCAACGGTTTCTCCGGTACTGATTCCGTTCTCCAGCCCCGATAACCACATGACCTCATCCGTTTCTTTGCGTTGACTGCTGTATGGGCCACCAGGTTTGCGCATGTTCATGGCGGTTTTGAGGGCATCCTCATCAAGAACAATCCCCTTTGGTAAGCCATGGAGCACTGCACCTACATGAGGGCCGTGACTTGACCCATAAAGGGTCAACCGCAACTGTTCACCAAGAGACATTTGCATGATGGGTCAATGTTCCCAGCCGTGGGGCCTTCAAGAAGGTGTTCACTCTTCAGGCCCATCGTTTTGAGAGGATAAAAACGCGGTCTCGATGATTTCAGCATCCTTGTAGCGGATGCCGTACCATGATTTTATTCGTTCAATTGTTGGTTTTTGTTGGCTTGGGACGACGATGACAAGTGCAGGCCCTGAACCGGTCACTCCAGCAGCCCGGGCGCTGTTGACAAAGGAATCATTGGTCATTTTACGGCCTTCAGTATCGCCAAGAACAGCAACCATTCCACGCCCATTCCAAGTTAATGCGACCAATTCTTGGTTGTTTTGGAGTGCTGAGAGGGCCTGTTGAAATGCAGCTGTATGGGGGACGAAGTCTTCGAAAGTCGGACGGTGTTTTCTTGCACCTCTCAAGACGAGGATAATGGTCCAATCAGATGGATTTGGACCGCTTCCTTCCAACAATATTCCGGATTGAACCTCAGCCTGGGGGTCGATGAGTTTCCAGCCTTTTGTGGCGCATGCCCAAGCGTCGTCAAGCGAGCCGGTCATCGAAACACCTGCGGCGATCTGAGCATGGCCGGAGAGTTCGACAGCCAATTCATCGCTGACCTCTATTTCGGTTGCCTCCCCCAGAGCACGGAAAGCTGCAACGCACAGTGCTGAAGATGACTTCAATCCTTGCTGTGGTGGGATCTTTGAATTGACTCCCCAATGCAATTGTTCACTCGTGAAGCCTTTGGGAAGTGCAAGGCCCGCATCCATCCAAACTTGGAGTATTGAGGCGAAGAGATTGTCATGGTCGTGAACATCACGCTTGCTTTTTTTATCCAGCAAGCGAACGGTCATCGGGAGGTCCAAAGCGATACTTGCTCCGTAACCAAGAGCGGCAGCATGGAGAAGACTACAAGCACCATGTGCCGTTCCCTTCCCCAAAACTCCCATTTTTTATCTCTCCTCGACACTGCTCTCTATTGCGGTGCCAACATGACGCCCCTTTCTCCCAAGCCAACCGATGACGATGGTATGTCGTGGTAACTCAGTTACAGAGTGGCGAGTTTTGTTTTGGCCGACCAAGCGAACCGTTTCTGCTTGTTGCATAAATACATGGCCTTCATTAGGCTTTTGCATGTTATGATTCATCCGATGGAAGTTAATTTTCAGCATCGGCCGTTGTTCAATTTTGATTCGGCCCAATGTTGCCGACCGACTTCCACCGGTTTCGCTTAGAATCAAAACCTCGTCTCCACTGCTCAATTCGCTCATGTATTTCGTATTCCCGTCAGCCATCAATATGTACGAATGTGGCGCTCCAGCATTGACTCGGAAAGGACGGGTTGGGACAAATGAAGAAGGGATTGTTTCGCTGTGAATCAGGAGCATTTGAGATGAACTTGAACCAACAAGGACGCCCTCTCCAACATGAAGTAATGATGTGAAATCAAGGCAATAGCGGTCACCAATACCCCCATCTTCAACACTCTGTATGGAAAAGAATTCCAATTCCATAGGTTCTGGCTTCCTTCGTTCGTGGTGAACGGCATTGGATTCCACTTCAAGTCGTTGTGATTTCGTGACCAGGGCGGCTTCAATCAGTTCCTGTGAGTTTGCGACCAGCAAAGCGTCTACGCCTTGTTCTAGCGCAAAGCCGGCTCCTTGAGCCTGCTGCGGTGTTGTAATTATTGCTGCGATTTTGGTCGCCGAGCCTTGGCGTGCAGCAATGAGGTTCTCAAGTGGAATCATCGACCACGTTTCGCATTCAATGAGCAACCAGTCAGCACTTCCAATGGCCGCCTTCGATCGGTTTTGTGATGTTTCATCGGCAACAACAAAGTATCCGCCCAGGACAGAGGACGGGCCATGTATCAAGGCTCCATCAACTGAAAATTCGTTATCTTTCGTGGGTTTTTCAACCCACAATCGGTCGATTCCTTCCGCTATGACGGGAAGTTCACCGTTGCGCACATCAACCCAGATTTCCATAAACTCATCTCACAAGCCGTTTGAACTCAATGCATGCTCAACATCAGCATTTTCATGCACGATCATCATGAGTGCTCGCGCTAAGTCTTCTCGTTGTGGATGTGCGAACACTTGACGTCCCATGCAAACCCCTGATGCACCAGCATCCATGGCTTCATGGACCATGGTGATAATCGCCCGAGCATTACCGGTTGAGGGCCCTCCTGCGACGAGAACCGGAATTGGTGCAGCGGAAGAAACCACAGAAAAGCTTTCTTGATCACCGGTCCAAACCGATTTTGCAGCATCGCACCCCATCTCAAAAGCCAGTCTTACACCATGTGCTTGTCCGCCCGTCGGGTCGTTTTCCATCACATTAAGATGCTCTCCACGAGCATAGATCATTCCAAAAGATGGCAACTGTTCATGATGCGCCTGACGATTGAGTTCTCCCATTCGTTCAATCATAGCCGCTTCGTGGTGGCTACCTAAATTGACTTGGCTTGAAACGGCCAGGCCACCTCTGCCGATGGTTTCGTCGGCGTGGCCAACGATGACTTTGTTATCGCTATCTGGGCCACCGTGGCGTGTTGATACTGAATAGTGCACAACCATTGAAGTCATCGTTCCTTCGCACAGGTGAGCGTATTTGCTCACCACTCCTTTTTGAGCTACAATGGCATTGACGCCTGCTTTTACCAGCGAGATGATGGTGGCCTCGAGGTCTTGTAAGCCCTCTGTTGGATAATCGGAGGCGCCGTGGTCGATTGGAATCCAAACACCTCGGCCACCGGGCAGGAGTGCGTCAAGTCGCGTCGCCTTGTCCATGGTGTGTCGAAGCGCCCCTCATCATCAAAGGTTTGTATGTGGGAGTTCATTCGACCTGGTCGCTAAACCACTGCAAAATGGCTTGTTCGGCACCTTGCAGATGTTCTTGGTAGGTCGAGCGGGCGATGTCCATGTACTCAGCTAGTCCCTGAATGGTGACCAGTTTTGGCTCTTTGTAATAGCCGTGTTTTGAAGCAAGTGCGAAACAATCGTTTTGTCTCGGGGTGAGAATGGCTGTAATTTCATCAGTGTTGCTCCGCACGTTATGAACTCGCACTTCATCTGGCTCCAACACTACCTTGCACAACTTGACAAATGTTGAAATCGATTCCGGGAGGCCGCGAATGTTAACGGTGATTGCACCATCATCAAATTCGTATGGAGGTAGAATGTGAATGTTCTCGGTGTTGGATGCAAGGCAAACCAAAGGATGCCTGTTCCAAATCACGACAGCGTCGCTTTCCCGTTCGTTCAATTTTTGCTCTACAGAAATAAAACCAAGGCCGTCAAGGTCTTTGACGGTCTTTCCTTCTTGATATATGGGGAGTACTATTTGTTTGACACCCGAAGGTTCAACGGCCAAATGGCCCATAACTTTCAGATTTGACACAATTTCGCCAAGTTCTCTAAATTCAGTTGTAGCAAGAGTCGTTTTGGACCAACTTAACGATACCTCTCGCATATCATAACGGTAGGGTCTTGCCTTCTTATGTCTTCATGCAATATTTCTGGCAAATTATACTCATTCTTGTACATCGTATGTTTCAAGTGGTGACTGCACATGGAGTAAGGTATGCAGCCGACCGATTACCTCCTTACATTTGCGTTGGGCGGGGCTTTTGTGATGGGCCTCTTCTTCATTGTAATGCGAAGGGAAGCGCAGGTCAATGTCCAAAGCGGCATGAGTGCAGAAGGACTTATGAAGCAACATTCGGGCATGGGATTTGGTAAAGCGAAGAAAAATTTAGACCGCAAGTTAGCCGCAGTACAAGATATCCTGCGCCGTCAAAATCATTCGGACCTCGGTTCGGCAGAAGAGCGGTTTGCAAAACGTCGTGAAGAGGAGCTAATCGCAGAAGAAGAAGCTCGTCGCCGTCGCGAACTCGAAGATGCAAAGCGCGAAGATGATGAGGAAGACGAACGCCAGCGTCGAGAATTAGAAATGGAGCAAAAAGCAGCACAAAGGGCCGCAGAAGAAGATCGCCTTGCAGCTGAGCGCGAATCAGCACGGCAACTGGAACTTGCTAGCTCAGAATCTGACCGCTTGAAAGAGATAGAAGCTGCCCGTGAACAAGAGGCGCTGGAATCCCGTGAAGCAGCACAGCGAGCCATGTCTGAATTGCAAGCACGTTTGGAACGTGAGGGTGCTCAATCATCCGATGTTCAAGTTTCGTTAATGTGGAACAATTACAACGATTTGGATCTGCACGTCGTTTGTCCTTCTGGTGAGCGTATCCACGGTGGAAACAAGAATTCGGACTGTGGCGGTGAACTGGATGTGGATGCTAACGTCCGTGCAGAAACTCGCAAACCCGTTGAGAACGTGTTCTGGGAAGAAGGAAGCGCTCCTGCAGGCAAGTACCAAGTCTATGTACACTATTACAAGAAGCATAACAAGCGTCGTAGCAAGGACCCAACGAAATTCCAACTCATTGTCAATGCGGGCAACGACTTGCTTGAGTTCAGTGGAGAACTTTCTGCCGGCGACCCAATCATGATGGTTACTGAATTTGTCCTTCCATCTCCAGAAGAGCGAGAAGAACGCCGCCGTGATCTTGAGAAGCAAATACAGGATGCAAAAGGAGGCTCAACTGCCGACAAGGCCCCTCACGACGAGGAGAAACTCCCTGAAGAGGCTGAAGAAAAAGGTTCGACTGCCGTTGAAGGAGAGTCTAAGGATGGTTCATCCTCCCAAGAACTACCTGGTGCTCCAGACCTTGATTTGCTCATGGGCGATGATGATTCTGAGGATTAATCCTCAAGAAATAATATCGTCCAGTGTTTCTGAATCGATTCCGTTACGAATCGAACGAGCAATGCGACGCCCCGTGGACATGAACCGCTCATTGATGTCTGAATAAGGCGAACCACCTACAAAGGGATTTGAGCCGGCGACAATACGAGCGCTGATTTCAAAGACCTTGAATTCGAGTTGGTCAGTAACGATCGTCTCAAGACAAAATGGCCCGAGCATACCTCGTGATCCTTCTTCAAGATTGAACGATGCTGCAACAGTGCCTTCAGCCATTTCAAAAGCCCGTGGTAACAACGACTCACGAATGACAACGGGTTGGTTTCCAGTTACGACAAAAGATGGTTCAAGGTCCATTTCTCTCAAATCTCGCAAGCTTCCAAGTTTGTAAAATTCATCAACATTGCTTTCGTCTCTTCGGTCCATTGAGAGCAATTCAAGCCGACCAAGGTTCTTGCCTGCATGTTGGCCACGGCCTTGGACTTGATAGCCGTCGGTTGCCGTGGGGTCAAAGAAGAAATGGAGGTAATATCTGCACCCCAGCACGTATTCTTGGATGGTGAATTCTTCTTCAATATCGACGTTCCTTCTGAAATCTCGGTAGTCGCGGGCGATAAAATATCCACGACCTCCCTTTGCCCCAGCATACTTGACAATGACTGGGCCGGCGATGTTGTGAGGGTCTTCAATGACCTTGGGCATGGTACATCCGCCTTTTTCAAGCCACTCGCGTTGGAGCGCTCTGCTGCTTTCCCAGTGCAGGATGTTACGGTTTCCAAATGTTGGGACTTCAAGGTTTCTAAAATTCGTCGCACCAAGGTATTCAACGAGAGAACCATGAGGTATGATGATGACATTCTTTGAGCGAAACCACTCTGCGTGGTCAAGCATTTCTCGGTAGTCATCGAGCATGAGCCATTCGTCGGGTTCAGCCCCTGGGAAGGCTTTGTAAAATCGCCGACGGTTTTCACCAACAGCGATTCCAAGTGTTCGAAACCCTTCTTGGCGGGCTCCGTGCAGGATTTGAAGGGATGAGTGTGAGGCGACCACGCCGATGGTAATCTGGCTGGAATCATAGCCTGCGAGCCAACTTTGAACAGTCTCGTAATCTACGCCCATGCCGAGGGGTTTCGTATTCGCTCTATGAGTGTTATGCTGGTTTTTTGTCTATCTGTAAATCTTGGAACAACATATCCCGTCTCCGGGACCTTGTGATGGATTCTGCTGAGCATGCATCCGAGGTGAAGGGTTCATGTGGTGGATTGGGCTCCAAGGAAGCATGGGACAAGACGCACCTGCGGTTCGCATGACTTATGGAGGATACTTGCAACTCGATTCTCTTCTCGACCTCCAATCCGGTCCGGAAGGATATACTCCTGCACCATCAAACGATGAACTCCATTTTATCGTCGTCCATCAAACCTTTGAGCTGTGGTTCAAACAGATTTTGCGAGAGTTGAAGGAAGCAAGAGACCTCATGACATCAGAGCGTGTCCAAGAGGCTACAGTGCCCGTTATCGTCCATCATCTTGAAAGAGTTTCAGAAATATTCAGATTGCTTGCAAACCAGTGGAAAGTCATGGAAACACTCACTCCTCAAGACTTCCTCGCATTCAGGGACCGCCTTGGTACTTCTTCAGGATTTGAATCATGGCAGATGAGGGAAATGGAAGTGCTGCTCGGACTTGAAAACGAGCAACGAATGGGCGGCATGGACCCTCTTGCTCACATGGAAAAACTTGCTGGAGAAGGTAAAGTATCACCTTCTGCCCTCGCAGATTTCCACAACACGCATTCTCTTCCTTCGCTCAATGATGCTTTGATGTCCTGGCTCGGAAGAACGCCAATACATGGCTCCTCTCCGGATGGAAATGACGATACTGACGTGGTTCTTGATTATGTAAACAAGCATCTTGACTCCATGTCGGAACATGGAGAATCGGTCATCAAGCACATGATCTCGATCGGACACGGTGATGAAGCAACGATCCGCCCTAGGATTGAGGCTGGAGTTCATGGCGCTCGCTCTTTCCTCATCGGAGAAGAGGGTGTCATTCGTTCTCGAGCAGGTTTGTTGTTTATTGAATCTTATCGGGACCTACCTTTGCTATCGTGGCCTCGTAAACTCATTGACAGTTTCGTAGAACTTGAAGAATCCATGCTTCTCTTTAGAACCCACCACGCACGAATGGTAGAGCGAATGATTGGGCGAAGGATGGGGACTGGTGGTTCAAGCGGTGTAGATTACCTGGACGCTACGACCAAATATCGTATCTTTGTTGACCTCTGGGCTGTCAGGACCATGCTCGTTAAACGCGACGCACTTCCAAGTTTAGAGCATGCAGAATTTTACGGATTCTCATCCTCTTGAGCCCTGCTTGTTGCAAAGCAGCAAAAGGCACTGATCTTGCCTCAAACGTCATGACAGAGGTAACCGTTTGTTTGTCAATCGACCTTTGAACGGGGTCCAGAGGATGTGATTGAAATCACTCGTGGGGGTCAATGTCGATAGGAATCAAATGATTCTCGTATTCGTAAAGAGCAATCTTGAGCGGGTCGAGAACGAAACGAGCAGATGCTTCTTCGAGCCCGTAAAGGGAAATCAGTTCGTCTTTGAATTCTTGGCGAAGGACTTCTTCAGTAGCGTAAAGTGGAGCGCCCATTCCAATTTGAAGGGCTCTTGCACCAATAATTCTAGCTCGTTCAAATCGTGTGTGGAGTCGTGCGGGCTTGACCATTTTTGTACACCTGCGAGCAAAGTCGCAAACCGCCGACAGGCCGACTCTTCTTGAACCTACCTCTGCCGTTGGACGTTCATTCGCTCTCAAAAAACTGTTTAAGAGGTGACTTATTCATCAAGCGGCGGTGCATAAAGAGGGCAGGGAGAAGCATGATGGCGAGCCCAGCTGCAGCGGCTACAGCCAACCATGCAGGATTCCAACGTTGGCCCTCCGAACCAACATCGGTGATTGCACCATCGATTTCCACACGGCCCGTTGGAGCGTCGGAAGATACGGTCAAATTCCGAACTCCAGGCCGTTCAAGCATTACGGCGAATGAACCGTTTCTTGTGGTTTCAAATTGGCTTAAATTATACGATAATGTGGACGAATTAAGTTCCCATGACTCCCGAGCAAGATGAGGGTGAATTCGGTTTTCCGATGTGTGTGGGGTTGGTTCGATATACCATATGCGGAGTACATCTCCCGCTGAGGCATTCCAATCAATGGTCCCATTTCCAACTGTCATCGATTCCAAGCCCGACCAATTCGTTGTGGAATTCTCCAATGTGGAGTTAAGGTCCATGGCTTGACGCGTTCCAGTCAGCAAATGTTTCCCGTTGACAACTAGAGAGGGATAGAGCAACAAGCGATATTCTTGGTCAAATCGTAGTTTTGATTCAGATAAGAAGGTCAGGTCTTTATTGGATGGGTGATGTTGGATGATGAGAGCCTCTGTTTCATTGAGGGCATTCACTTGCTGCGAAACTTGTTCACACGGTTCGCACCAGTCTGCACTGAAGTATTCCAGAAGGTGTGCGGGTTGATGAAGGTCACATGAGGAGTTGGTCAAACAATCAGCGGAGAATACCCGGATGTCAAGAAGAGCACCAGGCAGGTCCACATCAGTTTCATCCTGAAATCCATGGGCTGGAGTCACAGGTAAAATCATCAGGGTCGCAAGCAGAAATGGGAGAGAAAACCGCCAACGCATGCATGGGGGTGGAGGCATTTGTTCAAAAGGGGTCTGCTACCACACCCAACCATGGAACTGCCTTGGTGGCGTCGCCCGTCCACCCTGCCGTTGATGTTGTTCATCATGGCGCTCCTCATTATTGTGGTAGGGGGAAGCATACGCATCAATGATGCTGGCGAATCCTGTCCAGAATGGCCAACCTGCTTTGGCTCATGGCATTTTGATATTTCTGAAGCAGAGCAATCGGCCTATTGGGATGCGAATCCAGATCAAATTGATTCCCGTGGCGAAGACCATCGTTATACGACCTTCCAAATCTTTGTGGAATGGTTCCATCGTTTGCTGGTTGGAATTATTGCAATCCCGATCATACTCAATGCATTCCTTGCAAAAAAGCGAGTCGCAGAGTACGGTGAATCGGTTCACAAAGTCTCTTGGTTTTCGCTGGTATTGTTAGCAGTACAGGCTACTGCGGGCTATGTTACCGTTCGGTTTGATAATGCAGATTGGACCGTTGCCCTGCATCTTTCGCTTGCAAGCATCTTTGCCGCTGGATTGCTCTGGCAGTTCATGTCGATGAAAATCACTGAAGGTGCATCTTGGAACTTCTTGAAATCACCAAAAACATATACGGAGAAGCACTTCAAACGGATGAGTACAATGGCGGGAGCAGTGGGTGTTCTTCTTGTACTCGGCGCCTGGGTTTCTTCTTCTGCGGGAGGAAACTACAATCAAAGTTGCTCGGTTGGTTTACCTAACGGATGGCCGAAATGCCAAGGCTCATTCCTTCCCTCACTGAATGAACCCGGCATCTTCATCCAAATGATTCACCGCACAGGAGCCGTCGTAGTTGGTTTAATTCTCATTTTGGGCGTTTCAAATCTCCGTGTTTCGGGCCAGGGACTCGCTGGAGCCAATGATCTAACTCGGTTTGGAGAAATCACTGCCGGCATATGGATGCTGAATGTCATGGTCGGTGGTTCTTACATCGTTTTCGCCAAAATTGGTGACTTTCCTGAATGGCTCTCATTGCTGCACCTGGTGGTCGGAGTTGCCGCCTTCCTCTCCGCCATGTTGGCCGTATTTGCATTCCGCTTCGCACATTCAACGGTTCATGACCATGAAATTGGAGTTGAACAGGAATGACGGGCGAGGAAGAAGTCGGACGAGAACCCACCCCTCATCCTGGCATGCTCAAGGTCATGATACAACTCATGAAACTCCGAGTGATTGTGCTCTTGCAGGTCACTGCAATTTGCGCAATATTGGTCCATGACGCTCTTGCTCGCTATGATTTGATCTTGTCAGAACGAACGTGGGCAGATACGATCATCGCTTGCATTGTCACTGTCGTTGGAGGGACGTTATCAGCAGGCGGTTCAAATTCGATTAACATGTGGTACGATGCGGACATTGACCCGCACATGCGGCGAACTCAAAACCGCCCGATTCCTCAAGGGCATACAACGCCACGTTTTGCTCTCATTTTTGGAACCTCCATTGCAATACTCGGCTCAAGTATCTTCTTCATCCTGAGTTGGAAAGCTGCGTTTTGGTCGTTTTTCTCCGTCTTGTTTTATGTTTTCATTTACTCCATTTGGCTTAAGCGAAGAACACCACAAAACATCGTCATTGGAGGGATCGCAGGTGCAACACCTCCACTCATTGGCTGGGCAGCCGCAGCGGGAGACTCCATCTCCAGCCTCAATCCCTTCGATTTGGGTTCGCCCATTCCATGGATGCTGTTTTTCCTTATCTTCCTGTGGACACCACCTCATTTTTGGGCTCTGGCTTTGTATCGCTCAGGTGAATATGGAAAGGTCAACATTCCGATGTTGAACGAAGTTAAAGGGGCAGAACATACCCTTCTCCAATCAAAAATATACTGCCTTTTGCTGTTGGCTTTAGGGGCGGTGCCACTGTTCTGGCCGGAATCGGGTTTGCCTCTCTTGTGGGCATTTGTCTCTGTAGGCCTTACCTTGTGGTATGGGAAGTCGGTCTGGGACATCGACCCTGCTGAACCCTTTGATGAAAACGGACGAATGCCCAAAGCGGCAAAATCCTTCTTCCGCAGCTTGTTTTATCTGGGCTGGATGTTCCTCAGTTTGGTCTTGATTTGTCTCATTCCGCCTTCGTGGTTGGGTTTCCTGGGGCCTTTGTGACAAAACATAGCCCTGTTATCGGGGAGTCGCCTCAACCGTCATGTTCATGTGAGAACCGCAGGTCGCAGGGACAGCGAGCGGCAGTCGCATAGCCTGGCCATTGCGCTGGATTGCTAATCCAGTGGTGTCTCACCTCGGGAGTTCGAATCTCCCCTGCCGCGCCATTCAATGATGTACATCATTCGAAGAATTCATCGAATTCATCTTCATAACGCTTGGAATTGCTGTTTCGCTTCCGGGCATCTACGATACGCTTGAGTCGCTTTCGCTTTTTGATGATCACGGGCAAGAGGATGAAATTCAGAAGCAGGACGCCCAACAGTGCGCCTCCAGCGTATTGGAATTCTTCTTCCAGCATGTATTCGTTGAACGTTTTTAGCCAGGGGATTCCGAGAGGGGGCTCGGGTTCGGGTTCGGGTTCTGGGATGAGGTGTTGATTGTACGACCACCAATCATCGTCGATGTTTACTCGCTCGATGTTGGGCGAAGGGTATGAGGCGATTTGTTGCTCGTTACCGACATAATCCACTGGGGCCAGGATGTAGTAGTATGTTCGGTAGGCTCTGATGCCATCAACCTCAATGCCGCTTTGGTTGAAGGTGCCTTGTTCGCCAGGAACCCCTGTGAGGCTAGCAGCAATGGGGTAGATGTACTTGAGATTCACATTCGACGGTTGACTTTCAATGCGGTAAAGGTTCCAGTTTAAGTCGCCCTGGGCTTCATGGTCGGGCCAAGTCCATGTGAGGTTGACTACATAACAAATCGACCAGTCTGATCTCCGGTCGAAACAATCGGTATCGTTTGTGAATGACCATGAATGGTCAAACTGTATGACGGAGGTAGTGGGTGGGATGGCGTCACCACAAAGAAGCCCTGCCTCTCCATTCACGCGGGTAACGTTGACCATCTGATAATTCGGGTTGCCTTCACGGTCAACAGGTATAACGGCGTATGAGGCGCAAATACCAGTTTCAAGGGGCTCAGGGTCCACCCATTGCGTTGCTTCAATGGAAAGTCCAACAGCAAATGAGTCGAGCGTTAATTCTTCCCACAAGCCGTCGTTCACGCCATTATTTGGTTCGGGGAAGTAGACAGATCCTTGGATGCCTTGGAATTTGTAAATGTTCCACCCTCCAACATAAGGGTTGGATATGTCTCCGGCCGGAATCCAGTCGAGTTGAATCTTTCCAGCTTCTAACGGCGTCCAGTTGAGTTCTTCTACGCTAGCATTTGTGGAGGGCAGGATTCCGATCAGGAGGATGGCCCCGCTTGCCGTTAATTCAATGTCGACGTTGTAATCATCATCGATTTCGTAAAGGTTTGGTACTTCGATGTAATTCCACTGGCTTGAGTCCATTGTTGGCAGAATTCTGAGGTCAACCGTTGAGAGGTCAACGCTTTCGGGGAGAAGTTCAGTGAGGTTCATGGAAAGTTCAATTCCACGCAATCCCGGTTCGCTTTCTTCATCATTGGCCAAGATCTCTACTCCAACGAGCATAAGTGGTGATTTACCTCCGCCGATGGCGTAGTTCGTTCCTAAGTAAGGGAGTGCGATTTCATGTTTTGCATAGGCAGCAGTTTCAGTAACGGCCTCCCCTCTGAAGTAAGGCTCTGCCTCGATGCTGATTGCATTGAGTACGTCGAATTCAATGTAGTTGTACTCAATGTTCCCGAAGGGGTCTCGAGCCTCAAGCGAAATGTTGTGGTGCCCAAGGCCAAAATCTGCTCCTGTTTTATTCAATACCTGGCCCTGCCCCCATACATAGAAGCCTTGCCTCCACGTGAAATTGAGAGGTTGGGATGCGATTTCACTGAACCTTGCAACCAGTTCAATGGTGTCGGAGGTCCGATAGATACCGTTCTGGATGTTTTGTTGAATGTTAGGGTTGATTTTACCCGATTCAACGTTTGTTGTGACGGTGAGGACATTGTCGGAGGTGCGTACATCCTCTCCATTCTGGAAGATGTTAGGAAGTCGAACACGCAGCAATCTGTTCGGACCTGTTGTAGTCATGTTGAACATGCATGTAGTGGATTCGCCCGGCAACAGTTCCTCAATTTCACAATCCAGTTCCACTTCCAGGTCGAATTGAGGGCTGTAGACTTCAAATTCGGCAGTGACGTTATAGACGGACATGTTGCCTTGATTGCTAATGACCGAATGAACTCGGTCAATGCCGTAGTAAAACGATATGCCTTGATTGTCATGACTGGGGTAAAGGTCGCTCACTTGAAGGTCGATGCTGTCGTCAACGATCAATGTCATCTGAGCGACATTGTCGTGCGTGTTCATGTCGGCATAGGGTGTGCCTACGCTTTCGAAGACCCCCCACTTGAGTATGAATTCCCCTTCTTGTGAATAACTCATTGCGGGCAGATTCTTATTGAACGAGGTGAATCCACCCCACGCAGGTAGGTCGGTGACATTTTGGTAGGCCTCTTTGAGCAGAATTGTATCGTCGATTGACCACAACTGCCAGCCGAATGTTGCATCAAGATTGCATCCGCCACAGATCGTTGCTTGGCCACGAGAATTGAGGATGTAGTCTGTGTCGGTGTTGATCACTTCATGGCCTTGGTATACGGCGAGGCCGTCTACATTTTCAAGCGGGTTGTGGGCCTCGTTGATGATCACGTCTGAATAATAACCGGTCACGTTGATGAGATAGCGGAGTTCGTCGTCGGACGGGTTGGAATCCGGGATGTCAAAGGCAAATAAAACAGTAAAAACGCCCTCGGAATTTTGACCAGGTGTCCATTGTTCAAGCGATGTGAAATTGTTGCTAGTGGATGGATTGATGTTTCCAATGTTGATGATTCCCTTTTCTTCATAGTTGGATTTGCACGCCGATGAGGTGACGTCGCCTTCGCATACATACCACGCCATGCCGCGATTGAGTCCTGCAGGAGCTCCTGCATAATTGTAAATCTCAACCGTAAATTCTATGTTTCCAAACGAGGAATACCATTTTGTTTCATCGGGCTGACTGGCACTGGCAATGCCGAGTGATTGGCTGCTGTTGGCTGACGCGGAAGGGGCGACGGCCAACGTGCCGAGCGTAGAGAAGAGGAGCAGAAAAACAAGGCCTAGGCCTGCTTTTGAGTTAGGTCTCGCACATTGCTTACGCTCTGTCATCGTATGTTCCTCGCAGTGGGGCTTCAAAGACTCATCGCTTCATTCTAACAAAATCATGCATCTTTTGCCTGCTTTGGGTTGTTCGGCTTGGTCCGAGGCTTGCGAATTAAATCCCCAACTCCATTCTAAATGCGGCAACCTCATGAATTGCGCCCTCCGAGCCACCTCTCATGCGACAGGCAGGTGAGGCAAACCTCGTTCGAGACGAACGTGGCCTTACTGCCGTGATTGAATTTCTATCAGCCTTCACGCTTTTCCTGATGATCCTCACGGCCTTTCTTTCCCTAGCCCAACTCCAAATGGGTTCAAACGACCCAGCAACCGACCGTCTTGACAGGGCTGCAGCGATGGGCCTTGACCGCCTTACCTCCGGTGAAGGTTGGTTTGTTCCAGGAGGCGATGGCGGCCTCGATTATGCAAATTCGACTTCGGACTGGCATTTGCAAGACGCTTCAACCCTCTATCAGGGACGCGTCCAACCCGGATTGCTTACAAATCATCGCTTGGACGCCGCCAAAATACTTGCACTTCATGAAATCACAGAAGACGGCATGGCTGCAGGTATTGGATTGGGCGATGAAATGAGCCTCTTCCTTTCAATTAAGGTCACTGAAAGCCAAAATGAAACCCGACAGGGCTCGTATCTCTTTAACGGAGGGACTGAACGAGGAACTGCCTCCTCTTCATCAACAGCCTACCGTAGTTTTCAACAAGATGGGGAACTGATTCAAATCGTACTTGAAGTTCACGACGGGGGCAGAAAAAACAATCCTTTGCACCTCAATGAGGTCGTAGCACGCCCGTCCTCAAACGGCCCGGAGTGGATTGAAGTTTCCAATCCAAATGATTTTGCAATTGGTCTTCGAGGTTGGTCACTGAATCACACATCAGGCTCCTCATCAACAAACCTTCTCATTCAGTCAGGAGTCCTTTCTGGGAAATCCCTGGCTCTCTTTACAGGTGACCCCGCCAGTCAATCTGCGGGTAACGCTTCACAAATCATTGATTTGGGCCAATACGCCTTTTTGGGGGTTGGGCAGGTTGACGGCCTTGCCGATGGCCGAGGTATTCTGTCGCTGCGTTACACGCAACTCGACGAAACAAGGGCCGTGGAGATTGCCCGAGTTGAATGGGGCGGTGATACGGGTCTCTTCCTCGTCACAGGCCAATCGCTTCAGTGGGATGGCACCAGCATGACCGCTTCGAGTGCCTGGAGTATTGCTGAAACTCCCACGCCTGGTGAAGGCTGATACTTTCACGAATGAGGTGCCGTTTTGGGTGCATTATTGCGCACACTTCATCAACCACCGGCTGCACCAACGGTTCGTTCCCATGCAACCTACAACCGTTTACACCCGAGACCGGTGCGTAACCGGTATCCACGGATTGGATGAGATTCTTCGTGGAGGCATTCCCTACGGCTCCACAGTTCTTGCTGCTGGAACATGCGGTTCTGGAAAAACGACGCTCGGCATGGAGTTCCTTGTTCGTGGTGCTCTCGCAGGTGAGGCGTGTGCCCACTTTACTGCAACCGAACCTTCTGTAAAACTTCTGGAAAACATTCGCCAGTATGCATTTTTTGACATGAACATGGTCGATTCGGGGCTCATCAACGTATTCGACATGGACGTATTGTATTCCTGGCTCGGTCTTGACAAAGCCTCGTTCGAACTTGATGACGTACATGCTTTGATTAAAGCAATTGTAGACATCGTCAACACCATCGGTGTGACTCGCCTTGTCATCGACTCGGTCACCACGCTGTGTTACAAGATCAAATCCGAACAACTCATCCGCGATTTCTTGTTCACGCTTGGAAAGAAACTGGCGACTTTGGGATGCACCACCATTCTCATCTCTGAGATCACCTCCGCCACTGAAAACGCCCACTGGTCTTCCTTTGGTGTTGAAGAAGCGATAGCGGATGGAATCATTGTGATGGGGGACTCCGAACGGATGGGTCATCTTTTGAGGTTCCTGCAAGTTGTAAAGATGCGAGGTACTTCTCACAGTCGTGCCAAACATGCCATTGAACTAACACCGCTTGGAGTCATGCTAACACCAATGCTCAAATGGGGCGCTTCGGCCGATAAAACCAGCAGATGGGGGCAATAAATATGTTTGAATTGGACCAAAGGATTTCTGAGCAGTTGACACAAGTAGCACTTAACAGCGCCGTCCAAGTACGCGTAGGAACTGCAAACTCATTTATGGTCACAGCGAGTACAATGATTCCGCTCATGCAAATGTTTGAGATGGGTGGAGTTTACATTTCGGCGAGTCGTGGAGCCGTTGAAATCATCCAAGCGTTTGAGGCGATAGGCGTTGATGTTTCACACATTCAATTCATCGATTTGGTGTCGTCCGGTATTCTCGGAGGGACCGATGTCAAGTACCCCAATGTGCACTTCGTGGACAGCCCAATCATGCTTGAGAGTATTCTACTTCGCACGCTCTATGTGTTGCGCACCATGGAATCTCAGCGTAATTTCGTTTTCCTCGACAGCGTTAATGCACTTGCGATTTACAACGATGACCGTATGCTTGCAGAGTACCTGCACACCTTCATCAACACCTTCCGTCAACGTGAGGTGCTTACCGTCATCCTCAATGTCCCCGACCAAACCCCTCCGCTCGTCTTGTCGAATTTAGACACGTACTGTACAGATGTCGTTGACCGAGGGCAGGTCGTTATCCTTTGAGGTGTGAATCATGGCAAAAAAGATGACATTTGACTCAGAAGATGAAGAGTTTTTTAGTACCGTGGGCTCGTTTGGCGTTCCTAAATTCGACAACGAAATGCGTGGTGGCGTACCTCGTGGTTTCACAATGATTGCGTTCACCGAGACCGGTTCTGGAAGCGAGTTGTTTGCAAAACAATTCACTTCGCCTGCTGAAGAATCCGACAATACGCTGTATGTTGCTACCGACGAAGGGCAACAAGAAATTGTTCGTATTTTCAAGAAATACGGTTGGCCGTTGGACATCAATGTGCGTACCATTGGCGAGGAATACAATGCCAACGTCCTGGAGCGCGAACTATTGGCCAGCAGGTATCGCCTCGAGGGATTTCAGTTGGATGATATCCAACGTCTGGCCCAAACCCGATTCGTAGAAGATAACAATCAGGACTATTTGACTGAGGTGACGAATGAAATCATGGGCCTCGGTCCATATTTCAGAGCCGTTGTGGATAACTTGGATTTCTTCTTACAACGTGACGACCCAGCTCGTGTTTTATCCATGGTTCGTATGCTTCAAGCACATGCGCAACTGGTTCGTGGACTGCTCTTGATTTCGGTATCCACCGATGGTTTGGATCCTACAATTAAACAAGAATTGTCCTCAATCGCAGACATGGTTCTATCGTTCAAGGTACGAACGATTGGTACTGATTTTGAAAACTCAATGATCGTTTCTAAATTCCGAAACGCTCCTGAAAATCTCAAGATTTTGGTGTTCCGTGTGACTCCCGAAGAAGGAATCACTCCAGAGACCGTCGAGCGTATCGCTTGAGGGTGCATTGGGGGCCTGGGCGAAACGACATGTCCAAAACAGTCGGGGGCCCGGCAACACCATGGGCAAGCGTGCAGCAACGGGCGGATTTGACCCCTCCGGCATTGATGCGGAGGCGTGGGAAACGCTTGAAGGACAACTTGAAGCGACGATTCCTAATTACGATCGGGTCAACAAGTGGATGACCTTTGGTCAGGATAAACGCTGGCGAAGAAACGTCCGCAACCACGCCTCACCAGGGATGAAAGTCTTGGAAGTCGGGTGCGGGCCTGGCTCATTTGCTGAAGATTTGGTGGGATTGGATGTGACCTGCCTCGACCCCTCTCCTGAAATGCTTGCCACAGCTAAAAGGCGAGTTGACGGCGCTCGAAAGGAGCGAGGCGAGGAGCCGGCCGTGTATGTAGAAGCCATCGCCGAAGAGATCCCACTCCCCGACAATACCTACGACATGGTCTTCTGTTTGTTTTCATTCCGAGATTTTAGAGATAAAGCGAAAGGGCTTTCTGAAATTTATCGGGTCTTGAAGCCAGGCGGCCAATTGGTGATTTGTGATGCTGGGAAAGCAAACAAGCTGCATGGGTTCTTCGGTGTGCTCTGGATGAATTCGGTGGTCCAAATCATGGCCCGAATCATCACCAAAGAGAAAAATCATCCTTGGAAAGGGCTTGCGAAAAGCTACACTCACTACGGCACGAACGGCTACTACAGGACCATGATGCGTTCAGTAGGTTTTGAAGAAGTCAAGGGACGGCTGCTCTATCCGTTTGGCATGTCAAGTCGGTTCAAGGGCCGCAAGCCTCAAACTGGAGGCGTGGAATCCGCCCCGTTAGACTGATAAACCCCCTTTCGTTGAGCGGATTCAGTAGGTGCTTGGTATGAGTATGGGTGAAGTCTTACGCAGCATCAAAAAAGCCGAACAAGGTGCCGAAAAGCGTTTGCTTGAAGCACAAGACGAGGCGTCCAAGGTCCTCTCTGACGCGAGGAAGAAATCCTCTGAGATGATTCAAAGCGCAGCCGAGGAATCTGTGGCCATGACTCAAACGATCCTCGATGCAGCCCGCTCAAAGGGTCAAGGCGAGGCCGATTCGGTCAAATCCGATGGTAGCAAAGATATCGCCGCCATCGATACCAACTCCGCAAAAAACCAAGACGAAGCCGTCCAGATGGTCGTCGATGCATTAATGTCTGAATGAGGTGATTCCATGTTCGACACAGTTGCTATGTCTCGCCTTGCCGTGGCTGCTCCTGTTGATCGTATGGAAGAAGTCCTCCGCAGTTGCATGATAGCAGGCTGCGTTCACGTCGAAACATACTCAAACTTTGAGGATGGGATCAATGTCGGTTCCGCAATCTCAACCGACGCCGCCAATGAAGTGAGTGCTATGCTCTCCAAAGTCCGGGCGGCCGTGTCTGCATTCAATCCAGTCAATGGAGAAGGGCCACTCAACACCAAGCGAGTTGAAGAATTGCTCAATGGAGCGTTCCCAGAGACACTCCAAAAGGGCCTTGACACCTTGGATGTGCAACGAGATACCGAGGCTGAAATCGATCACATCGAAGAGCAGTTGCACTTGCTTGGACGCCTCCTGCCATTGGGCATGGAACTTGATTTGCTCAAAGGCTCCGGCCATGTTGAAGTCTACGTGTCCGAAACACCCAGGGCGTCAAAAGCCCGTTCAGTGTTCGGGGACCTTCTTCAGAAGGTTGAACTGATGTCCGCAGCGCGAATTGTTGCCGTTGCATGCCTTCCCAGCGATTCTGCTGAGGTACAAATGGCCCTCGGAGAACTTGGTGGTAAAGCAGTACAAATACCTACGATTGAAGGCTCTCCTGGTGAGGCTATTGCAAGTCTTAGGGCCCGGCTCAAGAAAGCAGAGAATACCCTACAAACTGCAGAAGCAGATGCAAAGAAGTGGGTTGATATGAATGGGCGAAACCTTCTGGCCGTCCACGAACACCTTGCTCGAGAAGATGAGATTTTTACCGCACCAACTCAAATCGCAGTTACGAACCAAGCGTTTGCGCTTGATGCGTGGGTTCCTACGAACAAGGAGGGTCAAATCAAAGATGCACTCAAAGGCATTGCATCACACGTGGAAGTCGAAGCCTTTGTCGATGACCATCACGGTCACGATGACGGCCACTACGAGCCTACGCCACCAGTTGCACTCGAAAACGGAGCGGTGTCCAAGCCGTTTGAATTGATGGTTGACCTTGTTGGCCGCCCCACCTACGGTACTTTTGACCCAACAATGTTGATGATGATCACCTTCCCCATGATTTACGGGCTTATCCTTGGAGACTTCGGATACGGACTCATCATTCTCTTGCTGGGAATGTGGCTTGGAACCAAGCCCTTTGCAGCCGACCCGGTCGCTAAGAACGGCATTACCATTCTGAAGTGGATGGGGGTCTGGTGTATTATCTGGGGGCTTCTCTTTGCCGAAGGATTCGGATTCGTATGGGATGAGGCTTGGTCGCCATTGGACGGTCTTTACGTTTGGACGTACGACAACATTCACTTCCCCGCCTTTGTTGCTGAGACGCTTAACATGGCAAATACGCACATTCCATTCCATCGTGCAACCGGCGCCCTTCAAGATTATGTTCTGCTCTCTGTATACCTCGGCGTTGTCCACATTATGCTTGGCTTCATCATCGGATTTGTGAACGTGGCCCGAGCACACGGAATCGTACCGGCCTTCTTTGAAAAGGGCAGCTGGATGATCATCCTCACCGGCGGATTCTTCCACATCTACGGATTCCTTACGGGCGAACACGAAGTCTTCGCTGCAACCACCCCAGGATTCGCAGTACTTGTTGGCGTCGTCTGCCTCATCATCGGCCTTGCAATCTTCGAGAAGTTTGGCTGGGCCGGCGGACTCATCATGGGCCCAATCGAAACCTTTGGCCTACTTGCCAACACCCTCTCCTACCTTCGTGTAATGGGCGTCGGTGTTGCAGGAGTTAAAATCGCAGAAGTTTCCATCACCATGGGTTGGGAAATGATGACGGCATCCGGCGCCGGAGTGGTGGAAATCTTCCTAGGCGCAATTCTCTTCCTTTTCATCCAGGCCTTTGCTCTCGCCCTTGGCCTTCTTTCACCCAGTATTCACGCTGCCCGCCTACACTTTGTAGAGTGGATGGGCAAATTTTACGATGGCTCGGGCCGGGTATTTACCCCGCTTGGTGGCCGCGCCCTCCATACGGAGGGGCAATCATAGTCCCCTGGACATAAAATAGGAGGTAGAAAAATGAACAAGAATACCCTAAAAACGAGCCTACGCACACTGATTGTCCTGCTAACCCTCGCCTTGGTCGCCCAAGGTGTTGCAGCAGAAGACCCTGTTACAGAAGATTCGGGTGCAACTGATGGAATGACCGGCGACGTCGGTGTTGGTCTAGCCCTTGGCCTTGCAGCCATTGGTGCTGGATTTTCCCAAGCCGCTATCGGTAGCGCTGCTGTCGGTATGCTTGCAGAAGACGGAAGCAAGTTCGGTGTTGCACTGATCTTTACCGCTCTTCCAGAATCCATCGTGATTCTTGGAGCTCTTCCATTGTTCCTTGGCGGAAACTGAAGCGGTTCCATTGGGCTTGACCCAACTGGAACACTCACACAGAGATGATACAATGACATTAGATACACTAGCAAAAGACATCGCTGCATCTGCAGATAGCGAAGCTAAAGCGCTGATTAAGGAAGCCAAATCTGAAGCCAAGGCCATTTTGGCCGAAGCAGAAACCCGGTCAAATGAAATCCGCGAACAAGCCAAGCAGCGTGCCGAAAAAGAAGCAGGCCAGATCGCAAGCGAATTGGTTGCAAGCGCACGTCAATCGAACCAGAAGGACATTCTGATCGCACGACGAAAAGCACTTGACAGGACGCTTGACGCCGCCCGAGACCACATCTCAAATGCTGGGATGAAGGGCCGAGATGCAGTATTGAAGTCGTTGTTGGCCAATTCAAAGAAACTCGCGAAAGGCAAATTCGTCATTCGCCCCGTTGAACTTGACCGTGCCGCCATCACCAAAGCAGCCGGCGACCGAAAGGTTGGCGAAAGCGTGGACGGCCTCGGCGGATTTATCCTCGAGGCTGAGGATGGTTCTGTATCGTTTGACATGCGCTTTGACGTACTGCTCCACAATGCTTGGTCGGACCAACTCTCTGCAGTGAACAAGACTCTTTTCAATTGAATGAAGGTGAATATATGATGCTCGGAAACACCCCTTACATTGCCGCTCGTGCTAAGTCGCGACGGCAAAAGTTGGCCGACCGAGCTCGTCTACGACAATTGATCAATCAATCCGTAGACCAACTGACCGTTGCGGTCGGAGATCTCGGCTACCGTACGGAAATTGACCTCTACGCTGGAAAACTAACCGGCGGAGATTTGGTAGAAGCCGCCCTAACTCACAATCTTGAGGTTGAACTTCAGGAAATTGTGGACATGAGCAACCGAGCCATTCGCCCGCTGATTGAAATCTATACCCTTCGCTTTGAGTATCAAAACGCTAAGGCCGTATTGAGGGCAGTTCACAACGAGATCTCAATTGAAGAAGTTGGAAACAGCATCCTCCCTGAAGTAAACGATATCAACACGCCATGGCTTAAGGTCGTCGAGAGTTCTGAAGACTTGAAATCAGCAGCGCTCTTGATGCGCCGCAAATCATTCGGCTCTGCCCTAGCCCGTGTCCCTGAAGATGGGTCGCTGTCTGCGTATGAGGATGCACTTGACCGCCATTACTTCGATACTGCCGTTAAGGCCATGCGAACGGCCAAAGGCGCACCTGCTCGTTTCCTAAGCCGTCTGTTTGCCAGTGAGATCGACCATCGAAACATCGTCAACATCCTCGAAGCAAGTGCTGTTGGAATTCCCAGCGACCAATTGGTTTCGCTGCTTATTCCTGGCGGGCGCCTGCTTCCAAAGCGTTCATTCTCGACCATCGCTAGCGGTGGGAGAGGCGCTATGTTGGATTTGCTCCGAGCAGGAGACCGTTTTGATATGTCTGCCTTTGAAGTTGTTCTCAATGAATCGGAATCAACTCGAAGTCTTGACCCTGTCATCACTTGGATGAAAGCACGGGAATATGCTATGATGCAACGGATGAGCTACCTCCATCCAGTATCAGCGCTCCCGATCATTCATTATGTTGCAATGAAGGTGCAAGAAGTCAATGATTTACGCCTTATCGTCCGTGGACGACTGGCTGGCCTTAGCGCCGAAGTGCTTGAAGCACACGTTTTGTGAGGTGATATGATGGAGATTGCAGTTGTCGGTTCACCAGAATTCACCCTGGGCTTCCAGCTCGCAGGCGTGTCAAACCTATACAATCCCGAAGGAGAGGAAGATTTGCATTCCATCCTTCGTTCTTTACTCAACAACAAATCTGTTGGTCTCATGGTCGTCGACTCCACCATGCTACCGACATTGCCCGATCGTCTGCGTGACCAGCTTTCGGCGTCCGTCTCCCCAACCGTTCTTGGTATCGGTACGGAGGAAGACACCACCTTGCGTGATACCATTCGCAAGGCTATAGGAGTCGATCTTTGGAAGTGAAGTTCCAAATAAAATCTGGAGGAATAAAAAATGAACAATGAAGGAGTAATTTACAGAATATCTGGGCCTGTCGTGACCGCTACCGGCATGAACGCTGCAATGTATGACGTTGTACGTGTCGGGCATGAAGGACTAATGGGCGAAGTGATTGAATTGCACGGCGAAAAAGCGGTGATTCAAGTTTACGAAGACACATCCGGTATCCGTCCTGGAGAACCTGTGTTGAACACACAAGAAACACTCTCGGTCTCTCTTGGACCAGGTTTGTTGACACAAATTTACGATGGAATTCAACGACCTCTTCCAACACTGGAAGAAGAAATGGGTGTTTTCATCACCCGTGGTGTTGATGCTGATGCATTTGACCTCGAAAAGATTTGGACCTTTGAACCTCAAGTCGCTGTTGGCGATGAAGTGGTTGCAGGGCAAGTGATTGGACACGTCCAAGAAACTGAAACGATCGTTCACAAAATCATGGTACCGCCTTCAGTTAGTGGTGTTGTGAAATCGATTGAATCCGGAGACTTCAATGTTACACAAACCATCTGTGTACTTGACAACGGCACTGAAATGCAGATGATGCAAAAGTGGCCTGTCCGAACTCCTCGACCTTTCCAGCAGAAGTACGCACCAGAAACTCCGCTGATTACAGGCATGCGAATTCTGGACTTCTTGTTCCCACTCGCCAAGGGTGGAGCGGCAGGAATCCCCGGACCGTTTGGTTCTGGAAAGACCGTGACTCAGCAATCCCTTGCAAAGTATTCCGATGCACAACTTGTTGTCTACATCGGATGCGGTGAGCGTGGAAACGAGATGACTGAAGTGTTGGACGAGTTCCCTCACTTGATTGATCCAAACACCGGTAAGCCCCTCATGGAGCGAACCGTCATGATCGCAAACACCTCGAACATGCCGGTTGCTGCACGAGAAGCATCTGTTTACACTGGAATTACCATTGCAGAATACTTCCGTGACATGGGCTACGACGTCGCTTTGATGGCGGACTCTACCTCACGATGGGCTGAAGCAATGCGTGAGATTTCCTCTCGTCTTGAAGAGATGCCCGGAGAAGAAGGATATCCTGCTTACCTCTCATCCCGAATTGCAGAATTCTACGAACGAGCTGGCCGTGTTGAAACACTCAACGGCGATGACGGGTCGGTCACCGTAATTGGTGCGGTTTCCCCACCTGGTGGAGATATTTCCGAGCCGGTATCCCAAGGTACCCTTCGTATCGTTAAGGTGTTCTGGGGTCTTGATGCAGGTCTTGCCCGACAACGGCACTTCCCCGCAATTAACTGGCTCAACTCGTACTCTCTCTACCCGCAAAGCCTTGACCAATGGTTCCGTGATAACATCTCACAAGACTTCCCAGAAGTCCGAACTCAGATCAGTGGTTTGCTGCAAATTGAATCCGAATTGCAGGAAATTGTTCAACTGGTTGGATCCGATGCTCTACCAACCGACCAACAATTAACCCTTGAAGTGGCTCGAATGATTCGTGAATACTTCCTTCAACAGAATGGATTCCACGATGTTGATGCATACTGTGACATTCACCTGCAGTACCAGATGGCTAAAGCCATTCTATCCTTCCAAGATGCAGCAAAGTCTGCAATGGCCGGTGGAGCAGTTCTCAACGATGTTGTGAACGTCCCAGCTCGCTCTGACCTCATGCGAGGTCGATTTGAGAAAGGTTACATTGACGTCATTGCTGACATGGTCAAGAAAATGACCGACGAAATCGCCGATACGGTGGAGGAAAACTGAGGAGAGGAATATCATGACTGGAAAAGAATACCGAACCATTACTGACGTGAAAGGGCCTCTGGTCTTTTTGAACAAAACTGAACCTGTTGCCTTTGGTGAAATCGTTACCCTACGACTCTCTAATGGTACCATCAAGAACGGACAAGTTCTCGACACTTCTGACGACCTTGTGATTGTCCAAGTGTTTGAAGGAACTGCAAAGATTGACCGTGAATCCGGTGTCACCTTCATGGGCGATGTCTTCAAACTCCCAGTGAGTACTGACCTTGTTGGGCGTATTTTGGATGGGGCTGGACGACCTCGTGACGGCGGTCCAGAAATTGTCGCTGAAGAGAAGGCAGACATTATCGGTGCTGCTATCAACCCATACAGCCGACAGAGCCCAAACGATTTCATTCAAACCGGTGTCTCTGCAATCGACCTTTGTACCAGCCTTGTCCGTGGACAGAAGCTTCCAATTTTCTCGGCATCAGGTCTTCCACACAATGACATCGCCCTGCAAATTGCTCGTCAAGCAAAACTCAAGGACTCCGATGAAGAATTTATTGTTGTGTTCTGTGCTATGGGAATCACCGCTGAAGAATACAATTTCTTCCGTTCTGACTTGGAGCGAACGGGTGCCCTCGAAAACGCTGTGTTGTTCGTTAACCTTGCAGACGACCCAGCTGTTGAGCGTATCATTACCCCTCGACTTGCTTTGACTGCTGCAGAATACCTTGCGTTTGAGAAAGACTACCACGTTCTGGTCATCTACACAGACATGACCAACTACTGTGACGCTCTTCGTCAAATTGGTGCTGCTCGTGAAGAAGTTCCAGGACGCCGTGGTTATCCGGGTTACATGTACACCGACTTGGCTATGCTCTACGAACGTGCAGGAATTATCAAGAACAAGAAGGGTTCAATCACCCAATTCCCGATTCTAACCATGCCTGGTGACGATATCACTCACCCGATTCCTGACCTATCAGGTTACATTACTGAAGGACAAATCGTTATTTCACGTGAATTGCACCAACAGGGTATCTATCCGCCGATCAACGTTCTTCCATCTCTCTCCCGACTGATGGGTTCGTGTATTGGTGAGAAGACAACCCGTGAAGACCACAAGTCCGTATCTGACCAAATGTACGCTGCATATGCACAAGGCCGTGAACTTCGTGGGCTCGTCGCCATTGTCGGTGAAGACGCCCTCAACGAGCGAGACAAGCAATTGCTTGAATTCTCTGGTGTCTTTGAGGACAAGTTCCTTCGCCAAACCCGTGACGAAGACCGTTCAATTGAGGAAACACTCGATTTGTGTTGGGACCTCATGTCTGCAATCGATACAAAGTACCTCGTCCGTCTTGACCAAAAGTGGATTGACAAGTACCATCCTGACAACCGGGCTTGAATACTAGCGAGAACTGATACACGAGGGGAATGCTATGGCACTGGACATCAAACCAACCCGAAGCGAACTCATCAAATTGAAGGCTCGAATCAAGCAGACCAAGAACGGTTACAAGTTGTTGAAAATGAAGAGGGACGGACTGTTCCACGAGTTCAGACAACTGCTTTCCGTCATGATTGAGGCAAAGAAAGACTTGACCAATGCATATCGCCTTGCAAAAACCAGAATTGATCTTGCTAATGCTATCGAAGGTGGTTTGGCTGTTCGAGCCGCTGCTATCGCTAATTCAGCACATCCAGAAGTTGAAGTTGAACGCCGAAACATCATGGGTGTTGTCGTTCCAAGTGTTAGTGGAACCAATCTGAAGTCCACCTTCAAGGAACGGGGCATTGGTTTCATTGGCTCTTCACCCTACATTGATGAAGCCAGCGATTCCTTTAGTGAATTGATTGAAAAGATTGTGACCGCTGCCGAAATGGAAGCAACACTGAAGCGTCTTCTTGCCGAAATTGAAGCAACAAAGCGCCGTGTCAACGCTCTTGAGTTCAAGGTCATTCCTGAACTTGAAGAAGCCAAGGTATTCATTCAACTGCGTCTCGAAGAAATGGAACGTGAAGAGACCTTCCGATTGAAGAGATTCAAGAACAAGTGAGCCGTTCTAACCGGTGTTCCTCCAACGAGGGATTCATGTGGGATGGGCATTACCGAGTGTTGGGTGGAATAGGATGAACGAGCAAGAATCGTCGCCCGAATCTCCCAATCCTTTGGGTCATCACAAAAAATCGTGGGACCAGCATGAGTTGTTGGCCTCCGCCTTGAGTTCGTATTTTGTGATTCTCCAACACTCTGGCGGTCGATGGCCCTCATGGAAGGTTGCCGCCTCTGATGAAAACTCAATACACCAATGTCTTCTTGATGCCAACTCCCATCTTGAACGGCTTGGCTGGATGGGGAAGCTTACATCGGATGATGGCTGGAATGTCACTGTATTTCCCCTCCCAGAGCGCCAATTCCCCCGTATCAACAGCGTGCTGCTCTTCTGGTGTCTCTCATTCCTCACGCTCAGTTTGGCTGGTGATGTCTGGATGGATTCCGTGCGACCCGAGGGCGGTTGGTTCCACTCATCCTCCTTTGTTGACTCGGTGATAGGGTACGCCCTTCCCATCATGTCTGTCCTCCTTGTGGCTACCCTTGTGCAACGCCACGTAGCGCGCCGATTTGGTGTGCGTTCTGGCCACATCATGCCGGTTCCGGACTTGACCATCGCCTTGTATGCGCTGGGGATTTTCCCTTCAAGTTGGCTTTTTTGGCCGTTCGGAATTTTGCTGATTCCTACAATGCCACGTATGGACGCAAGGCCATGGCCAAATCGAGCCTCATTGGGTCATACCGCTCTTTCCGTTCCGATCGTACTGATGCTATCAGGGATTGCTCTGTTGTTTGCGGGCATTGCTTTGACTCCGCAATACCTTGAGTTGTCATCCATGCCAATGTTGACCTCAGCACCGAGTTTCCTCGGCCTCATCGCTACACAATTCATTCATGATGATACCATGGTTCGTATGGCTTGGGCTCACCCATGGGTTCACGCTGGTGGAATGCTGGTATTGTTTGCTTGGATCTCGATTCTACCGATTCCAACGTTCCCCGGAGGAAGGATTCTTATTGCTAGAATGGGAATGATAGATGCACGGAGTTCAGGAACCCAAAGTCTTCTTTTGGTGACGGTACTCATGTTTGCTTACCTTTTCGGAGTGTTTGAAGGCTTCTCACTTTGGTTCTTGGTCCTTGGGCTCCTTTTGCCCCTTCTTTTCTTCTTCGGCAACGACATTCGGATACCGTTTATTTTGAACGAGAATGAAGGGTTGAGCGAACCTGATCACCGTCGAATGGGAACACTATTGTTGATTTCATTTCTCCTCATTTTACCTGCACAGCAGCCCGTGATGAGAAACGATGCATGGGACGATGAACTCACCTTTGAAATCGGGGAGCCAAATGTTGCAATTCTCGGTGATGACGGAACTTGGTACTCCTATAACACGGTAAAGATCACCAACCCTTCTTCGCTTCAAAAACCGTATTCCATCGATGTATTCTTTGAACAGACCGGCCACGATTGGAATGTTGAGTGGGTTTGCGATGACCAAGACACTTTGTCACTCAACGGAAATGGATGCGGATCGGACCTTCTTCCTGGCCGTATTGCTACTTTTTGGATTAATTATTCCTGGTCTTCACAAGAACAACCCTTGGTCTCAAACCTAACCTATGTCGTTGAAATCAACGATGCCTATTCAATGGAGCACCACGTGCTCCGCCCAGGACTTGAGGTTGCACCTTCTGACCATTGGTATGACATGGCTTCTGGAGATCATGTCAAACGCTGTGTTGACCTTCATGGAACTCTTGAAGAATCGTCTGAACTGAACGTTTCAGTGAGGGATTCAACGGTTGCCTCCCTTCAAACTACCTTGGTTCAACTTGAAGGAGAAGCGGGAATGAATGCAAGCCATGATTCCGTACCTTCTTCCGTCTGTTTGAGAGGATTGGACCCCCTGGTGTTCCTTCCTTCGATGACAGAATTGACCTTGAATAACGATACCTTTGACCCCCTCCTCCCAAGAGACCGCCGTTCCTTGGAAGGTATCGTCCCTGAACAGGGTTGGGATATTGGAACGGCGGCTGATGATCAACCTGGGTGGGGCGCATTACTCATTGAAGGGGGAGTACTCCAAACAGGCGAGAAGTTCTGTCCCATCAATCCCACGATCAGCACGCCTTCTCGACCGCTTGAAGGTCCTTGGGTCTGGGACTCTTCAGTATTCAAATCGGGTTCGTTACCGGATGTAGAAAGCGGTCAAAATCTAAATCTCTTGATGGCCGACGGAACGAATGTTACGGTTTGCAGCAACAGTGAGCCCTTCAACCCATATCCGCGACTTGAATTCAATGTTCAAACAGGACCAGAACTTTTGGTTGATTGGATGAATACCAGTACAAGGTTTTGGACGACTCCATTTGCTTATGCATTGAATGGAACGATGGTGAATGAAAACATGGGCAACCTTTCTTTTAACAATCCGAGCAATGAATCGGTGCCCTTCCGTATTGCTCGAGAAGGGGGAATTGGTGAGGATTGGAACCACAATTGGGATGGGCAACACCTCGGTCCAGGCGAGACAAACTTGACTTTGATTCCACCCGCAGAACCTTACTCGACGATGTGGATTACACATGATGCAGGAACGGTTGTCCTCCACCTCGCCAGTTACCAGTAGTGATTTTCATGAGGATTTCCATACTGGGTGTCGGTTCAATCGGGGCTCTAATGGCGGCAAGTTTGGCCCAAACTTCCCATGAAATCCATCTCCATGTTCGTGGGGAACGAGGGGCGTCCCTCATGCTTCAAGGGCTGGAGGTAAGGGGACATTTGAACGCAATCGTTCCAGCAAACCGTTTTCATTTCACAGCGGAAGAACTTGAACTCCCTGAATTGTTTGAGTTTGGCTCAGACCTCGTCATACTAGCTTGTAAGGCGCATGAAGTCGCACACCTCGCCACCTTGGCCTCCCGTCTTGTAACGGAAGGCGGATTGGTCCTTGCCCTTTCCAATGGATTGGGCCACGTTGAGACGCTCAGTCAATGCATAGGGCCCAAGCGAACCGTCGCTGCTACGACAACGCATGGAGCGTACCGGGACGAAAGTGGAGCAGTTACATGGGTTGGAAAAGGAGTCGTGAGTCTTGCAAGCATTCCACTTGGCCCAGCCTCTGAAGCCATGGGTGAATTGGTGCGATTGTTCGAATCAAGTGGACTTGACCCTGTTTTGTGCCTCGATGCGATGCAGATGATTTGGGAAAAGGTTCTCTTGAACATCACCATCAATCCACTCGCAGCTCTTGCAGGATTGAAAAATGGAGAATTGTTGGAGTCAAACGTGCTTGATGGTTGTCTCATGCTGTATCGGGAAGCGAAGCAAGTTGCAGAAATGGAACGCGTCAACCTTCTGGATGAAGCAGAATTTGAACAACTGTTACGTACAGTTCTTCAAGCAACAGCTGGCAATTCATGCAGTATGCTTGAAGACATCAAGGCTGGAAGGGTCACAGAGATTTCTTCCCTTAATCGTGAAATAGCCAACAGGGCAGAGCAACACGGGTTGAGCGTACCCCTTAACGAGGTGCTCTCATCACTTATTGAGGCCTGTCATCCTTTTTGAGGTCCAGATTAAAGTGCAAACCTGTGTTTGAGGTTTGCAACAATGCATCTTCAACAACCAGGGTTCCAATCAAGGAGAGATTACGTAATTCAATTAGTTCTCGCGATGGGAGGCATTCTCTCCACAAAAGGTCGATCTCGTCATGAAACAATTCCAGTCTACGACTTGCCCGTTCTAAACGCTGATTGGTGCGAACAATTCCGACTTCCTGGTCCATTGTCGTCAGCAGACTGTTTCGGTCGTGCATGATTGGAGCATGTTCTCGTAGGCTCGCCAATCCTTCTGCTCGCCATTGAGGGTGGCTTCCTTGATATTTTGGAGGGGGGTTATTGATGAGGTGGTCAGATGCCCGATGCGCATAAACTACCGCTTCAAGAAGACTGTTTGAGGCCAACCGGTTCGCCCCATGCATCCCCGTGCAGGCAACTTCCCCGATAGCGTACAAATGAGGCATGATCTCTAAACTGTCACGAACAAAGGCACGCCCTATGTTGTCAACTTTGATCCCGCCAACCATGTAGTGAGCTGCGGGTACCACAGGGATTGGATCCATTCCAAGTGTGATCCCTTCCTGAGTTAATCGGCGTTGTATGTTTGGGAAGTGTTGCTGCAGTGCCTTTGAGTCAAGGTGTGATGTGACTAAAAAAACATGAGATTTTCCAGTCGTTTTCAAGCATTGGTCAATAGCCCTTGCTACGATGTCACGTGTCGCCATTGACCCCTCCGGTGAATGCTTGAGGGTGAACGAGTAAGAATTTGGTTTTGGAGCCTCGATTGAACTTTTTTCCGCCCGTTCACATGCAGCCTTCCATTGCTCATATCCTTCATGGTCGAGGAGGACAGCACCCTCGCCACGCAGTGCCTCCGACATCAGAAAGGGGCGGTTTGATTTGGCGAAAAGAGAGGTCGGGTGAAACTGGATGAAGGCGAGGTCTTGTACGCATGCACCTGCTCTATAGGCCATTGCGAGACCATCGCCTGTGGCTACGGTTGGATTTGTGGTAGCCTTCCATAGGCGCCCTACTCCTCCGGTTGCGAGCATAATTGCGTCGGCTTCTACCGTAAGGACTTCATTGCTAATTTGGTCCAAACACCATACGCCTGCAATTCCATGTTCATCTACCCCATGTCGGCGTTGAATTAGGTCAATAGCGAGCGTGTTGGGCAGGAGAGTGATGTTCGCATGACCTTCTGCGTATTGGGTAAGCGCTCGTTCAATCTCCTTCCCCGTAGCGTCTTTTGCATGCAGGATTCGGCTTTCTGAATGCCCTCCTTCCTTGGCGAGTGAAAAACTTCCGTCGTTTCGTTGTTCAAAATGTACTCCTATGTCGATGAGGTCACTGATTCGTTCCCCCGCTTCTTGGATGATCGACCTTACCACTGCTTCATTGCACAATCCATCGCCAGAACGAAGCGTATCTTGAACGTGAGCCTCCATTCCATCGTGGTTGGTCTTGTCAAGGATTGCAGCGATTCCCCCCTGCGCCCAATTGGTGGATGAATCCTTTGTCCTTTGTTTGGTAATCACCGTAACGTTGTGATTTGCATCGGCAAGTTTTGCGGCAGCAAATAAGCCTGCAATTCCGCTTCCTACAATGACGATATGAGCCATGATATGCCCTCGTGATGATGGTTGCTGAGCCTTCTCCTTCTTGATGGTGATGGAGCCCGTACGGTCCCTCCCTTCACGATATCACTATGAAGTGGGCTTGCCTCCTTCGTAAAGGGGAGACTCATGCGCCGGATGCTTGGAACGATTGTTGGTGGAGCAATTGTGGTGTTTGTAATTGCAAATGTCCAATTCGGAGCGGTAGCTCCTCTCGCCGTCAACGGAGTGGATGAAGCCAAATTGGACGTCTTTATGCTTTCAGACCCCAGTTGTGGCTTTGATGCCATAGAGGCGGAAATCGAAGCCATGGGCACTTCATATTGTCTTGGAGAAAAAGGGCAATGGTCCGGTGCAGACATTCTCATGCTTGTTGAGGGAATCATCATCATCCTCGCCGGTCGCTTGGAACTGCCACAAAACAAAGCCTGGGCTCGGCGCGTTAGAAAAGTGGGCTTCATCACTGGATGTACGCTCTTCAGTTTAGCCATACTCGACCGTCTTGAATGGCTGCCCAGTTCTGCGAATTCACAAGGATTGGCGGATTTATTCCCTCTGGATGTGTCGCCCTGGATGGTGCAGATCGGATTTGCTGTAGCCGGTACATTGTTGATGCGAGGGCCGAAGTATTGGGAGGCTGAGGCCGTGGCTCAGACGCGTGAAAAGCTCGAAAACCGAAGGGAAAAAGCCGGAAAATTCCGCGGGTCCTTCCAAAATAAAGAAAAGCACGACCAGAAGACACACGATCGTCATGACCGAAGCCGTCTCTTGAGCAACGACAAAAACCTCTCAATGTCTCGAAGAAGAAGCAATCTTCTCGTGATGGCGACCTGCCCTTACTGTCAGGGCGGCGGATGTAAGAAATGCAAAGAATTGGGCGTATTTTGACACCCTCTCGGCGATTCTTTTTGCCTCCTGAAAACCGTATCACTGAGCCTCGTTTCTTAGTATTCTTTAAAACCTGTAAGCAACGAGAGTGAGAAATAAGGTAGGGATTTGTTTTCTTACCAAGAGGGATAGGGATGTATCTAAAGTCACTTGAAGTGTCCAATTTCAAATCGTTCAAGGGCGAGGTAACCATCCCCCTTGACCGCGGGTTCACCGCAATCACCGGGCCAAACGGTTCGGGCAAGTCAAATTGTGGGGACGCAATTCAATTTGTGTTGGGGCCAAAATCGAACCGGGTCATACGTGCTCAAAACTCTACAGACCTCATTTTCAACGGCGGTAAAAATTCCAAACCAGCCCGAGAATGCGCCGTTACTCTGGTGTTTGCCAACCCTCTAATGGGGAACGGACGCCGTCGCCTCCCCCTCGATAAAGAAGAAATTCGGATGTCACGGAAAGTTCGACTGACCGCTTCCAACAACGTTTCAACGTCCTATTTGCTGAACGGGGAAGACAGCACACAGAAAGCCTTTCACCGCTTACTCGGGGCAGCAAACGCTCGACCGGATGGATACAATATCGTCCTTCAAGGAGACGTCACGAGTCTGGCAAAAATGACGGCTAATGAGCGTCGTAAAGTTCTCGATAATGTCGCGGGCGTGACCTCGTACGATGATGAGATACGCAAAGCTACCAAGCAACAAGAAAAGGTTGAAGGTTACATTGAACGGATTGGTCTCCTGGAAAAAGAACAACTCGATCGTCTGGCCACATTGGAAAAAGAGAAGGCTCTAGCGGAAAAAGCAAGGGAAGTAACTGAAGCGATTCAGCGTTCAAATGAATTGCTGCTGCAATCACGTTATGCGAGCATGAGGAACGAATTGGAATTCCATACCGGTCAACGTGACCAATCGCTCGCTGCAAGCCAAACGCTCATGGACGAGCACAAGGAAAACGAAAAGACATTGCTTCAACTCGATGATAGGATCGCCGAATTGCAAAAAGAAATCAATGCATTGACCGGTGGAGATACCTCCGAACTTGGCCGTGCTATTCGTGACCTTCAAGTCAGTATTGAATTGAACAACGACCGTATTTCGGAAGCGGAACGGGAAGAGACAGAAGAGGCCGTTGAATTTGAAGCAATGAACGCTCAATGGGGCGAGGCGAAGGACGAACTATCGTCTTTCCAAACTGAACTCAAAACGGCAAATGAGGACCTGGCTGCTGCCTTGGGTGACCTTGCAGATGCTGAGAAAGAAGAAGACGCTATCAAACTCGCATTGGAATCCGCAGGAGAAAAGAACCTTGACCTTTCGCGAGCCTTGTCCAAAGCCAATGAAAACACGGGGGCTAAGAAAGCCGCATTGGACAGTGCCCAGTCGGATGTGGACAGGCTTGCGCTTGAAGCCCAACTTATCGGGGAACAACTTGCAACTGCGCAGGATGAAGCAGAAGAAATGCGCCTCGCTCTTGGCGAGTGTGACCTCCGAAAGGAAGAACTCAAAGATGAAGCGCCTGAATATGACCGGGAAGCACTCGCAGCAGCTTTGAATCAATCTCAACGTACCGAGCAACAGTTGACAGAAGACACAGGTCGTATCGAAAACAAATTCAGAGATGCTGAACGACGTCTTTCGAGAGCCAAGGCCGAAATGGAAGAGAAATCTGGAGCCAAGGGTCTTGCTGGAGGTGCAAGCGCCGTCATCGCAGCGCGTGACCGTGGAGAACTCACCGGAATCATCGGCACTATTGCTGAATTGTGTGCTCCAAAAGACAATGCTCATGAAACGGCCTTGGCAACAGCAATCGGAGCAGGAATGGCCTCGGTTGTGGTCGATACGGATGAAGATGCAGCACGCGCCATCCGTTGGCTGTCAGAAAATCGCTCTGGCCGAGCAACATTCCTTCCTCTCAACAAACTGGCCAATTCAAGACCCGCTGGAAAATCAGTCATGGTTGCTCGAAAAGAAGGCGTCATTGGTTTTGCTCATGAAATGCTGGACTATGACCCTCGGATCGATATCGCCGTTCGATTTGTACTGAGGAATACGCTCCTGGTGGATTCAATGGCCACCGCACGGCGCCATATGGGTGGAATTCGCTTGGTGACTCTGGGCGGGAACCTCACTGAAGCAGGTGGCGCCATGGTGGGAGGTTCACGACGAAAACTCAGCATCACCTTTGGGGGCCGAATTCAAGGAGCCAGCGAAGTGGAAAAATGCATCGCAGAGGTCGATAAATACCGTTTGATGTCAGAAACCGTCTCAGCGGCTCTGCGCGAAGCTCGAATAAAGCAACAAGAACTGAGAACCCAGATTAATGCCCTTGTTGATGACAGTCACGCAACCTCAGTTCGTGAATTGAAGGCAGAGCGAAAGCAACTGCAGGCTACTTACTCCAAAGGATTGGGTGTTGTGAAGGGGCTTGAAGAGAAACTTGCCTCGCTGCAAACAAGAGCTCAAGGTTCCTTGAAATCTTTGGATGAAGCACAACGTCAGCATGCTGCTGCGGAGGATGAGGGGCAACTTGCTCAAGCGGCTCTGGAGGCGGCAAGCCCAGAGCATTTGCGTGAACGAATGAACGCTGCAAAACTCAAGCGTGTTGAAGCGACAGGTGTGAAGGAGCGAGCAGAAGGTTCTCTTGCAAGCGGTTCAGCCAGTCTAACTCTCCTTCAACGCCGTGTTGCTGAGTCAAAAGGAAGGATTGACCGCCTCGAATCAAACCGAATCTCTCGGAGTGAACGAATCGATACACTCTCTGCTGAACGCGCCAGTGACCTGATTACACTCAAGGAAAAGAAGGACGAACAAGCGGTCTTCCTTGAAGAAAACCTCGGTCTTGAACAGGAGCGTCAAGAATTAACGGATGAGCGAGCAACGCTACGGGTTCGGAATGAAGAACGCCTAACAAAGGCTCAAAACCACCGTCGTTTGGCTGAAGAATTACTTCGGACCATCGCTGAACGTGAGCATGAAGTCCAATTGATGGCGCAAGAACTCATTGAGGCGGGCCTCTCACCAAACGAACTCCCTCAAGACCTTGCCAATGTTGGGGACTTGGAGCGTAAACTCCGTGTCCTCCAACGCCGCCTTGAAGGCTTTGGAAACGTCAACATGATGGCCATTGAACAATATGATGCCTGTCAAGAGCGATTAAATTTGATGAAAGACGAATTTTCAATGCTCCAAAAGCATCGGAAGGAATTGATTGAGGTGACAGAACAACTTGAATCTCAACGTAAGGAACGATTAGTGGATGTCCTTGAAAAGGTCAATTTGAATTTCCAAAAATCCTATCATGCATTGTCGGATGGTGGACGCGGCGAATTGTTCCTCGAAAATCCGGATGAACCGTTCAAGGGCGGTTTGGAATTGTGGGCCCAACCTCGGGGGAAGTCCTCTAAGGTCAACCGCCAGCAACTCTCCGGTGGTGAACAATCCATGGCGGCACTGGCTTTGATTTTCGCAATTCAAGACTATGATCCAAGTCCGTTTTACTACTTTGATGAAGTCGATCAAAACCTTGATGCGTACAATGCGGAACGAATCGCAAAGATGTGCCGAGAGCGAAGTCAACGGGCACAATTCATCATGGTTACACTGCGCAAGGTCTCATTGAAACTTGCTGACCACCACATCGGAATTACTCACGGTGGAGATGGATGCAGCCGTCGTATTTTGGACTTTGATAGGGAACGAGCCATGGCTTTGGGCGATGCAGCCTTGAAAGAAGCCCAAAAAGCAGCCAAGAAGAATGAAACCAGACTTCTCAATGCAAAAGCGGCGGTTGAGGGCATGCCTCTCGTTCCAGGTGAGCCAGAAGTTCCTCAGAGTCTTGGTGGTTTGGTCCCACACATGGCGGCAGCGCCCGCTCCAGCCGTTGAGCCGGCCATGAGTGGACTTGCTGAACGTGCGGCCGAGTTGACTGAAGATATCGCAGAGCGTTCGGAAGTCGCTCATAAAATTCTTGCAGAGGATGCGGAAGAAGCAGAAGAGCAGGGCGAAGTATCTGCTCAAGTTGAAGACGAAGTTTGAGGTGATGTCATGGCGGAGCAACAAGCAATCCTTGACCGATGGTTCCTCCAGCAGGACATCATTGACCAGTTGCTTGCTTCGGGTGAAGACCGAGATGATGCAGAACAGTTCAGTCAACGCATTATGTTGATTGCTGAAACTGAAGAAGCCGAACATCAGAGTCTTCATGACCCGTTTGACCGTTCTGTGGCCTTGGTCATGTCCTTGGTTCGCGAAGAAGAATTCAACCCGTGGGATGTGGATTTGTCCGCCTTCCTGAAGGTTTTTACTCAGCGGGTCAAGGAAGATGACGACCTCGACCTTCCAGCCTGTGGGCGGTTGATCCGACTTTCGTGGGAAGTACTTCATCACCAATCTGCAACATTGTTTGAGCGTATTCAGGCCCAGGATGTTGAAGAGGATTGGGACGATGACCTGTCCTTTGGATGGGAGGCTGAGTACGACGATGAGGCTTATTTCTTCACACAATCCGTCCTTGAGGGCAATGCTGACGAGGTATTGCCTTCTCTATTCGATAGCCGCGTTCGTCGTGACGAAGGGCGGCCGGTCACGTTGGGTGAATTGCTTTCAGCGTTCAAGGATGCTGCGGATGATGCTGAAGCTTTGAAGGTACGAGAGGTCAATCGATTGGAACATCAGAGGGAACTTGAGGAGTATCTGGCTGATGTTGGGGGTCGCATGCACAACGAGGACCTTGAGGGCGACATTGAACGTTGCTGGATGGCTATGAGAAAAGCATGTGCAGAGGCAAACTCGCACACGGTGCCCTTGCTTGATGTCATCCACCACCTCAAGCCCATTCTCCAAACTACATTCGGGGAGCAGCTTGGGGACGCCGATTCTGAAGCATTTGTTGCATCCTTTATCGCTGGTTTGTTTTTGACTCACAGGAGAATTGCAAGCATCTCACAAGAAGGTGAAGAACTTAACATGATCATGGTTGAAGATATGTGGCCAAATTTGAACTCTTTTGATGAAGTCTTAGAGCAAATTGAGCGGGTCATGCAAGAAGATTCAGACGGCCTTGAAGAGGAATCAACTGGTTCGGAGAATCGAATGAACGCCATAGCTGAGCGGGCTAGGGTTGCAGAAGAGAAAGCTGCTCGGCGTCAGGCAAGATTGGAATCCAATGCGGAAAAAGCCCATCCAAAGGTTGCGGATGATTTCCTTGGAGAACACGACTGGTTGGTTGAGTAGGGGGGTGCTTACATGACAGAATTGCCGATTGAGACCCTTATTGAAGCAACACTTTTCAGTTCTGGTAAATCAATGTCTGTGGCTGAACTTTCAGCGGTTCTTGGATACGATGAAGACGAGATGTTGGATTGTTTGTATTCGCTCCAAGCTACCTTGCGGCGAAGGAGAGGGACTTCCCTTCAATTGGCCGAGGTTGGTATACGTTGGGCTCTCGAGGTCAAGCCATCGATTGCATCACATCTTCCTAAGGAAACCAAAACCGATATGCCTCCAAAACTCTTGAAGGCAGCCGCCCTTATTGCTTATCATCAACCCATGCCACAGTCGAGACTTGTGGAATTGCTTGGGCAGAAAGCCTACGATTACGTTCGGGAATTGGCTCAACTCGGAATGGTTGATCGCAGGAAGGACGGCAACACGAGGAGGCTTTCTACAACGCGCCGTTTTTCAGAAGCATTTGGGTGCCCACATACCGATCGCAAGAAGGTCAAGGCTTGGTTTAGGGAGCAAGTCCAGTCTTCTGGTCTTCTGGATGAACTCGCGGAAAACAAGGAAATTTTGAAAGAAGCCACCGAGGAAGAAGGCACGGTGCAATCATCATTACCGGTGTCTGAAAGTGAATGAGTTCATCCTTGGCGCAGTTCGTTGAGCCATTCTTCCGCCATGGTTTGAGTGCGAGCACCTTCATGTTGCTGAATCCGTTGAGAGAGGAGTTCAATCTCCTCTCCTATCGCTCCAGCGCTAACAGCCATGTTCTTTGAATGGAGTTTCATGTGACCTGCTTGAATTCCATTGGTTGAAAGTGCGCGTAAAGCGCCTAAATTCTGTGCAAGTCCGGCACAAACCATGATTCCTGCTAATTCTTGAGCACTCTCGACGCCGAGAATTGAAAGATTGGCTTGAGCAACGGGGTGAACTTTCGAAGCACCTCCTACAATACCGACGGCCATAGGGAGTTCCATTGCCCCTACCAGATTCCCTTCGTCGTCTTTGGACCATGTGGACATTGATGTGTATCGTCCATGTTCAAGGGATGTCCAAGCGTGGCTTCCGGCTTCAATGGCTCTCCAATCTTGCCCACAGGCAACAGCAACACTGCTTATGGCATTCATGATGCCCTTGTTGTGCGTAGCGGCTCTGAACGGGTCTTCTTCTGCGAATACATGCGCTTCTAGGATGCCTTCAATGATGTCGAGTCCATCTTCTCTTGTTCCGTCATTTGACAATTCTTCGGGCGTGAATGTGGCTTCAACCCTGGCCAGGCGGTGTGCTGCCAGATTGGATAGGATTCGCAGGTGCACTCTTCCTCCGGTGAGGGCTTCAATTTGAGGAGAAATGCGCTCAGCCATCGTGTTTACAGCATTTGCCCCCATGGCGTCTCTGCAATCCACCAAAAGGTGGATGATGAGCATGGTTCCCATTGGGGTTTGAAGTTGCCTTGTTTCTATGTCCTTGCAACCGCCTCCAAGTGCAATCATTCTCGACGGTATGTCATTGCAAAAAGCCATCAAGTCGTTTTTCGCCTCAGCAATCGCCTGTTCAGCGCCTTCCAAATCGGTTACATCGAGAACTTGAAGTTGCCCAATCATGACCGGTTTGTCGCTGTTGGTGCGGAACCCTCCGTTGACAAGGCACCGTTTGGCCATGTTGGACGCTGCGGCAACGACACTCGACTCTTCTAGGCAAAATGGAATGATGTAATGCGCTCCATCGATGACAAAGTTCGTAGCCACTCCCACTGGAAGGGACATTGTCCCGATAACATTCTCAATCATGCGGTTTGCAGCCTCTTCATTCAACTCGCCGTAATTCGCTAGGGATTCAACATGTTTTGGATCGAGATCGGCTGCTTCTGCTACCGCTAAGCGACGCTCTTCTACAGACTTGCGAAAGAACCCTTTGAACCGACTGTTTTCCACTGGCATGGCCTTTCCCTCAATTGCTCCTAAGGGCGCTCTTCCTTGAATGAATCGTTGGAAGCATGTGCCAGTCCAGTTCTTTTTTAACGCTTTTAACGCATAGCCTAACGCGTTAATTGCCCGTTAATTGAGCGTTATTAGGGGCGTCAAATGCTTTTCCGTCAGCGAACTAACATATCCTAACGGGCTTGTAGTACACCCTCTTGCCGTCAAAGATGATATACTTGAGGTTCGTTGCCAAGGCATGGTCGAGGAAAGCAATCTTTACGGCTTGCCTCTGTTATCTGAGAACCCGTTTTCAACGCGTCCGCTGGAGGCGGGGGAGCTCGGAAAATTGGTCGGGCGAGAGACGCTCTTCACCATGCTGAAGAATTACGTGACCCTTCGCTCTTCAAGGCGAATCTTGCTCGTAGGGCCCTTGGGCTCGGGCAGGACGTCACTTCTAAGATGCCTCACCCCCTACTCGGGAGAATCAGCCTACATTGGCCATCTTTCAGCAAATGCACCAGCAAAAAGCCTCCTTGAGATGATGTATCAAGGAATTATGGGCATTCAGGCTCCATCTCGTCGCGATGAGGTCGTCAAAGGCCTGGTTGATGGCATGTATGGTTTTGGTGAAAAATTACCGCTCATCGTTATCGATGTGCCTGCAAGCGATATGTCTGTCCTGAATGTTGCCCTTCGAGATACGCTAACGGTCCTTGAACGCCTCAATGCTCTCGTCATCTTGGTGTGCGACCAACGACAGCGTCAACAACTCCCACAGGAACTCTCAATGGCGTTTGAAGAACACCGCCTCTCGCCTTTTACACCATCCGATGTCTTGTCCTTGGTCAAAAAGCGCCTTGCATCGGTTGGTTGTATGGATTCTGATTTTACCATGCAGGATGCAACTCGCATCCTTGAACAGACGGATGGCTATCCAGCCTTAGTCATCAAGGAGTTGAGGAATGCAGTGGACGTGATCAGGATGGGCAGAGATATGGGCGTTGCCGAGCAATCGTTTGATACTTCAGCCCGATTAGAGGTAAGGGACGGTCCTTCTACACTTGATCAACTGATGACGTCACATGATGGAAAGGTGCCTCTCTTTGAACCATCACTTCCGACGGTTGAGGAACCCGTTGAAGTCCAGTCGTTGGAGGAGAACGCTGAGATTATTGATGCATCCATACCTTGGGATGAGCGTACAGCGGTTGAAGAAGATGACGAATCCGCATTTGGTAGCCTTTTTGATTTGGATATTGGTGCTCTTGACGAAGCACAAGAGCTTGATGAACCTCTTCAAGTGACGCCGTTTGATACGCCGATTATTGATGCATCAGCGTCACAAGAAACACCTTACCTCCCTCCTCCAGCAGGGAATTTCGGCGGCCTTATACGCAGAAATAAGGGAGGTCTTTCTGCAGGCAAGGAAGAATCTGATCATGAACAAGCACATTCCGTTCAACAACACAAAGTGGAAACCAATGAGGGAAATGAATACTGGATTGCAGATGAAAGCCCCCCAGTGAAGCAAGCAGAGGAATTCAACGAGGACGAATCCGCAGCGCTCATCCATGATGAAGTCGGTTTTGTCGACGAAGCCTTAGTGGGTGACGGAGAAATGAATGTTGAGGTGGATGAGGGCCAAACTGAACTTGAGTTGAATGAATCAAACCCACCATCTGCGCTGGGAGAACAGGATGTCATGAACCTCTTAGCGAGACTTCTGGAGTCCATCCAGTCCCCAAAGCAAACGAACTCCACTTCAAGCGATAGCATCATGGCTTTTTTCGAATCAAAACGAAGGGACATTGTTGGCCCTAAAGAAAGTCATCCACTGGACAAACATTTGCTTTCATCTCTCTCACGTTCAGAAGCCTATGTGGTTGGACAAGCAAACGATCGTAATGTTTCGCCTTCTGATGAAGAAATGTTGGCCTTCTTATCGATTAAGCGTGCCCGATTATCTCAAATCTGCAACCGATTGCTGAGAGGTGGTATTTTACAGGCGAGGAAGGAAGGGCGGCATCGTAAGTATGTACTTACTCAATCTGCTAGGGCCCAGTTAGAAGCATGGGGAAGTTTCCAAAGGAGTGCATCACTATGAGTTGGAATATCGCATGGTCGTGGCAATCCGAAGGAAGAATCGCAGCAATGGCCCCTCTTGAAGGTGGTTTATTGGTGAGTGCCGGCCTTCAACTTACAATGTTGGAGGCGGGCGGCGAAGAACGGTGGAGCGTAGAAGTTCCGTTCAAAGTACATGCAGCACAGGGGTCGCAAGGAATGCTGGGTTTGTTGGCTGCTCATGGTTTTTATCTCATGGATACCACTACAGGGGGCATGGTCAACGAAGGCCGTAGCACACCTCGGGGCTTCAGTGACCTTGCTCACCGACCCGGAGGAGGATGGGTTCTGGCAGGACGCCAAGGGCAATTGCATCTCTTTTCCCAAGAAGGACGAGGAATTCGCCGCGTCGAAACAGGGCCAATTCGCAGACTGGTTGGGTGGCTTGACCGTGAGCATCTTCTCTGGCAGGACCCAAGCGGGACGCTTTGGTGCGGCCGGTTAACGGGTGAGGACAGAAAGCGGAAATTGGAAGATCGTGCCTGGAGTTGGTGCTCTCGCCTTGTTGAAGGTCGTCTGTTGCTTCAAAGTGGGGACGGGGGCATCTGGGAAGGCGTCCCCCATCCATTTGGATGGGATCAACTTGAACGCCTTGAGCATGAATCCATTGAGCCTATGGAGGCAGTTCGCAGTGGAGATGGATGGTGGGTCCTGAGCATCGAGGGCAATCTACACGCTCTCAGTTTGCCTTCAGAAGGCTCTGGGCAGGAGTCTGAACCTCTTGGGCTTCATATGGATCTGGGTGATCTGCTGGTTTTGTGTACGCCGGATGCCATGGCGACGGCAACTCGAAACGGTCTTGTGCGCAAATGGTCGGCTCCACACCTGTCAGAGGCAGAGCGCCAAGGGCGGTATAAGGCGGCAGCTGAAGCCGCCCTTGCAAGGAATTGGGACGAGCGACGTCAACTGTTCCTGCGTGCACAAGAGGCGGAAGATTTGGGTAAACTCTCACTGGCTATCGAACTCTACGAGTCGCTTGGTAGGACTGAAGATGCCCGTCGTTTGCTGGGTCGCCAAAAGGAGGGAGGCGAGTGAAGGAATCCCCAGACACCATCACCGTGGGCCGGGTAGAAAAATACCTTGACATTACCAAACGTGCCAGGGCTAAGGCCACGCCTTTGGTTGAACCCTCTTCTGTTGAAGGTCAGAAACTCAATACGATGCTGCGAATGGCCGACGATTATGCATCGGACGCCCGCCATTTCCTTGAAATCGGAGATCTCATTCGTGCTTTTGGGGCCATCAATTATGCACATGCTTGGATCGATGCAGGTGTTAAATTATGCTGGCTTGACGGCCACGGAGACGACGTACTTTTCACCCTCCCGTGATTCGCTCTATAGCGATTCAAGGACGTGCATTCTGGTGCCCTTGCGGACCTCGAGTACCGTCAAGTTCTTTTCATAAAGGCGTCGTTTTAATCCAGTGTCGACCGTGAGGGTTGCACATTGAAGTTCACAAGCCATCTGAAACAGTATGTCGTCGGTATGGCGTAATTCTTCGTTCTCGTTGATTCGTAAGGCTGATTTTGCCTCTAATAATGAAAGAAGAAGGCGTTTTGCAGGTGAACGTTCAGCTTCCAGGGTGTTTAGTTCGGTGAGGACCTCGGGAATGAGGATCCATTGACATGGTCCGATGAGCCGTTCCATTTCACGCTCAATGTTGAGTTTAGCATCAACACAAGCGACCCACCCGCAGGCGTCAATGAGCACCTGCTGCATTTCAGTGACCTCATTCTATGGTGCCGTAGCCAATCAAACGCCATCGTGAGCCAATGCGTCGTGATAGCGAAATACGCTGTCCCTTATCGGCACAAATTGGAAGTCTTAGGTCCAGGTTTGTTCGAAGTTTCTCCGCATTTCGAGTCACACCGACCGATGTTGCGGTAGCAACGTTGAGCATCAGCATCTCGTTGTTACGCAACGGTTGAATTTTTTCTGGTGCTTCCCCATCGCCCGCAACCATGTGGGACATCAAATTGACACTGATGCTTACCGAAGTGTGAACCTCAGGGAGGTCTCCCTTTCGGGCAACAACTTGACCGGAGAGGTTGTCTGCTGTGGTGATGGACGGGTCGAGAAGTGTTGCCATCCCACACAGCCCACCTGCATGCATGGATTCAAGTGACTTTCCACCACCTTGCATGGTGCTCACAATTGCTTCAATGGGTTCCCATGTTGATTTGTTACCGTTCTCAATTTTCCGTCCAGGTCCGATAATCACTTCGTCCCCTTCCTTAAACTCGCCTTCAACGATACTTCCTCCGATGACGCCGCCACGCAATTTGCCGGGACGTGTTCCAGGGCGATTGATGTCAAAAGAGCGCGCTACATGCATAATTGAGCGCTTGTCACTTGAACGGTCAGGGGTTGGGATGGTGGCTTCGATTGCGTCGATAAGAATGTCAAGATTGACATCGTGGTGAGCAGATACGGGAATCACAGGTGCGGATTCGGCGATGGTACCTTTCAGGAAGGTCATGATCTCTTGATGTGATTCAAGAGCACGTTCCCGTGATACGAGATCAATTTTATTCTGGACAATCACGATGTTTTCGATTCCAGCGATTTCAAGAGCCATCAGGTGTTCTCGAGTCTGAGGTTGTGGGCAGGTTTCGTTGGCTGCGACCATGAGCATGGCGCCGTCCATAATGGAAGCGCCCGTAATCATGATGGCCATCAACGTCTCGTGACCAGGTGCGTCAACAAAGGAAACGACACGTTCCAATTCATCTGCAACGTCTTTCGAACCATCGGGACGCTTTCCAGTGGCGTAATATTGACCGTTGTTGTCTTTGTAAAACGCAGTATCAGCGTAGCCGAGTTTAATCGAAATACCGCGCTTTCGTTCTTCGGAGTGTGTATCGGTCCAAATCCCAGAAAGGGCTTGTGTTAGGGTAGTTTTCCCGTGGTCAACGTGGCCGACAAGACCGATGTTGACTTCAGGTTGTGCGGGAAGCTCTCTTGCCATGCTTCCTCACCCAGTTGTTACGACGTCCCTCTCGGGGTTCACTCCGATGCTTCCTCTGCTTCGGTGGAAAGAATTGCGCTGAGCGACTTCTTGCCGGTTTCTACGACCTTTAGGTTGATTTGACGGGTGTCTTGGGTAATGGTATTCCCGCGGAAGGTGCGACGTCGGCGTAGTCCATCAGGCTTGTAACGGAATCGCTTCTTGTCGCCGCCCTTCTTCTTGTGAACGATAACTTGTCCCTTGTAACCGGTGGATTGAGTGACGAGGATCGATTGACGGGACCCGCCTTCCAAATCCTTACGAAGAGGTGTTCCAGTTTTGTCGGAGCCGCCGGTGATCTCGAGTTTGTAGCCGGAGAGTATTTGTTCGCCTTCTCCAACGAAGATTCCGTCGACAACATCGCCGATTCGCTTTCCTAGGATTTGTGCGTGGTTGTTGCCTGTAATCTTCAATGAGTACGATTTTCCACCGTTGTCGGGGTTTGTATCATTGACTACTGCGACGAATTCGGATTGGTTTTTGCCGGACATACGAGCACCTCTACGAGATGTTCCGACTAACGACCCGTATTTAGCCCCATCGTATGGTGCATTGGCTTCGATTTCATCGTAAACGCTTGGGAAGGAGCAATTCAAGCCGGCTTGCGAGGTCAGCAGGGAGGTAGTGAGGCATGCTCAGATGCGTGGTACGTCCTCGACCACCGGGCACGGTTGCAACGCGGGATTCAATGAGTCCAACGCCTTCGATGGTCTTGACATATTTCCACAGCGTGGTGTGACTCTTCGCCTTTTGTTCGTACTCTTCACAGACCACGGCGTAGAGCCCCTCAACATCACCCATGGTCATGGTCTCTTGCGTCTTCAATCGTCTGCACATGGCCAAGAGCGCAAGCATGACTGAGGGAGGTAGTTCGTCCACCTGCTCAAGATGAGCGGAGGTGTCCAGCGCTAGATTGTTGTTGAATGCATGGACGTCTTCAATGCTGATTTTACGCTCAGAGTGTTCATCTTGACGGTATTCACATCGTTCCACAGCATTGCTAAGGAGCTCGATTACCATTCGGGCATCGCCGCTCGGTGCTGCTTTTTCAGCCAATAAGGTCATGATTGCATCACTCCATGTCCCCGGTACCAACGCAGCTTCCGCACGTTGCCGGACAATGGCCTTGAGCCCGTCCAGGGTATACGGGGGTATTCGAACATGGTTGGTAATACCAAATTTGGAGAGGACTGCAGTCTCTAGAACGTCCAATACCTGCTCTTGGCTGATCAATATGAGCGAGAGGGTTCCTGTCCCTTGTTGGTCCTCGTCAATTCTGAGCAGTTGGTACAGCAATTCATCTCCTGAGCGGCGTAGCATGTGATCTACCTCGTCAAGAACAACCACGAGGTGGGTGGATGAATGACGCAGCATCTTTCTCAAACTCAGCAAAAGTTCACCCATCGAGAGGCCACGGTCCGGGTGACCTGGGTCCAACTGGTGGAGGATGCGTTGTGCAACTCGCATGCTCGTTGAAGCATTGCGACAGTTGACATGAGCAATTTGGATGTTTCTTTTTCCTGCTAGATGGCGGACTAAATCACGACAGAATGTTTTCGCTAGGACCGTTTTTCCAGAACCGACTGGGCCGGTAATAACTGCTCTTGATGCGCCTTCTGGGGATGCGATTGCGGTGAATTTCGAGGCGAGTTCTTGTTTGATATCGTCCCGGCCTACCAGCTCTTCAGGCAAATGGTCGTAATCCAATACGCTGGGGCTTGCGAGAATCGACCCCGCCCCGATTCGGTCAAGATAGCCGCTCATAACATGGGAATGCTCTTGTCAACCGTTCTAAAAGATGTGGTTCTGTTCAGCCTCTGAGCGAGGGAATTCAGAAGGTTTTATCCGCTTCGTATCAAGGGATTTCATCGAATTGGTAGCCGAGCTCCCATTTCTTTTCTCCAAGAGCAACTTCCATCTCAAAAGGCGTGATCAATGGTTTACGGTACTTCACAGCATCATCAATGGCGATTCGTGGGCACGCTGTATTCACAAATGCATCGACCGGGTAGAAATCAATCAATTCCGGGCCAACATGTTCCAAGGCGAGCAGGTATCCTTTCTTTCCGTGCTTTGCAAGCATTCGCTTCATGCGTAGTGCGAGTGTGCGTCGCATTTGACCTGGTTTTTCTCCAATGAGAATTCCGAAAGTTTGTGCTTCTTGCACGCTCATGATTAGGCCGAAGCGTTGGCGAAGAATTCGTTCGATGCGTTGGAGTGACATCTCTTCTGCATCACCGGTGTACGGGTCAAGCATAGCAAGGGGCTTGCCGGTGTGAAGAACGAGTCCAATCGGGTGGAAATCTCCGCTTCCGAGAAACAAATAATGGCCGATGCTCGGGTCATCACCGGAATAATTGCAACCGAGGACTTGGCCGGGGAACGAAAGACGGGCGCCACCGATGGGAATGGTGACGTCAAAACCAGCCTTTTCGAGGCGGTCGTGGTATTCCGGTAAGAGGTGAAGGTGTTGGATGGACCCAACAAGGCCCAGTTTGGTACCGGTTAGGGGCGCCATGCGTCCGACTGCATCCATGAAGCGCTCTTGTGCTTCTTCTTCGCTAAGGCCTTCCGTGTTGGATTGCTGAGTCATGCGTTCTTGGGCCATGGCGCGATGTTGATTGAGCCACGGGAGGACTGGAGACAGTTCGGGGTCGCCGTCGTAGGTGACGTTGATGAACTGTGTTGGCATTCCCGAGTCGATGTTCATCTGAGAATGCCCCATGTGCGCAACCAATTCAACTCCCATCAGTTGCATCTTGTCGTGGACGAGGTCACAGGCGCCGTAGCAAGGATCTGCTGCGAGTACGACTTGAGCGCTGGTTTCGGTTTCAATGGTATCCATCATTTCGAGGGCTTGCATCTTGAGTCCTTCCGGTACTTGGAGTGCAATTAAGCGATTGTCATTGGTGCGGATGCGCTCCATGAGTTCATCCAATTCAAAGTCGTGGCGGTCTAGGTCCATGTGGCTCCCTAACCTAGCGGCGATGCCGCTCCCTCATCAATGCACCCATCAAAATCAAACTTCTTCGTCCAAGAGAACGATGGTTTCTCCATCCATACGAAGACGGACCAAAGATTGAATCGAAATATCAGGATAAAGGCCCCGTAGGCGGTTTAAACCGTCGCCTTTCTCCACAACAGCGACAATATGAGTTACCTTTGCTCCTGCCCTAAGTACGCCTTCAATGACAGCTTCCAATGTTCCACCCGTAGAGAGAACATCATCAATGATGGCGATGCGTTCGCCCTTCTTGATGTCGTTAAGGAACATGGCGCCCTTGGAATAACCAGTGGATTGGTCGATCTTAACCTCTCCTTCCAAACCATAGGTGCGTTTTCTTGCGATGACAAGCGGAATTCCCGTTGACATGCTTAGGGGAGCGGTAAGGGGGAGGCCCATTGCTTCAATTCCCAAAAGAAGATCAACATTGCTCCAATCAATGCGTTCTCGTGAAAGGTCTGTAATTGCCTGTAGGATGTCCGGGGACATGCGTGGGACTCCGTCAGTAATCGGATGAATGAAGTAAGGATAATCCCCTTTCCAAATGATGGGGGCTTTCGCTAAACTCTCTCGCAAGCGTTGCATTGGCTCGTCCATGACAGCACGAAGTGTTGTCTGTTTATCATCCTTCAGCGGCGAATCGGCGCTGGAAGGTAATGTTCCAGGGTGATGCTCAAAGTTCGGCGAGGTACTCGACGTACTCGTCGGGTTCCAACAGGTTTTCCAGAATTTGCTTATCATCTGGATTCATTTTGAGTTCGTGGGGTTCGAGTAGAATGACCCATCCGTGGTCGTAAGCGGAGTCGTTGACCAAATCAGGGCTGATCTCAACTTCACCGTTAACATCAGAGATGATTCCTGCAAAAGGCGAAGTGAGCGAAATTTTCTCGTCAGCAGTCCATAGCGAGAACATGCTTCCGCCTTCGTCAATCTCTGTTTCAGCCTGTGGTAGAATCACTCGGAGTACATCGCCGATTTCGACTTTCATGTACTCACTGACTCCAATCATCAGCTTCTGGTCTTTTTGTTGGTACCACAGATGGTCCAACGAATATTTCCGGTTGTGTGCAATAGCAAATTCCACGATTTCTTCATCCATGGTTTTCCCTCTACGCCTCGGCTCACGCGGGTGGTATATGAAGGGTGAGGGGGATTGTGGCGATAAAAATAAAACAAACGGGTTAAGAAACTCGGCATCTTGGCTTGGGTTGGTGGCCCAATGAACTTTCAAGAAACCGACGAGCAACAGATGATTCGTGAAATGGTCCGTGACTTCGCCGAAACAGTGCTTGCTCCCACGGTAGAGCACCGAGATAAGCATCAGATCCCCCCCTCCGAGGCCTGGGAATCGTTTGTGGAATTCGGCCTCCAAAGCATCACGATCCCCGAAGAATACGGCGGCTCTCCCGTTGATGACGTCTCTGAAGCCATCATCATCGAAGAACTCGCCCGCGTTGACCCCTCATTTGCTGTGATGTACTGTGTTCATGTCGGCCTGTGCTCAATGACCATCGCCCTTCATGGTGATGAATCTCAAAAGAAAGCGTACCTTCCAAGGCTTGCTGCCGGTGAAGTGGGGGCTTACTCGCTCTCTGAATCAGGTGCTGGAACGGATGCGGCGGCCATGGTGTGCAAAGCAAAACTCTCCGAAGATGGAACTCATTATGTTCTCAACGGCGAAAAAATGTGGGTCACAAACGGGGCTCAAGCGAAAATCATCGTTCTCTTCGCCAAGGATGTTGACCACCCTGATTACGGCGTGAAGAAGCACGGGGGTACAACGGCCTTCATCATGGAATCAAGTTTCGAAGGATACTCGGTCGGTAAGAAGGAAGACAAACTGGGCATCCGCTCGTCGGATACTTGCACGCTGGTTCTCAACGATTGTAAAGTACCGGTGGAAAACGTATTGAAAGGCGTAGGAAACGGTTTCCCTATCGCCATGAACGCGCTTGATAACAGTCGAATTGGTATCGCTGCTCAGGCTCTGGGCATCGCTCAAGGCGCCTATGAAGCCGCTCTCAAATACGCCCACGAACGTGAAGCCTTTGGGAAGCCAATCGCTCATCACCAAATGATCATGGCTTACCTTGCAGACATGGCAACTCAAATCGATGCCGCTCGCTTGATGGTGTACAAAGCAGCATGGACCAAAGAACAACACTATCATGCAAACGGCCCACGCCATTCCAAGGAAGCTAGCATGGCGAAATTATTCGCAGGCGATACAGCAATGTGGGTTTCGGAACGCGCGATTCAAGTGCTCGGCGGCTACGGTTATACCAAAGAATTCCCAGTGGAGCGTTTCTTCCGCGATGCAAAGATTACTCAAATCTATGAGGGGACTCAGGAAGTCCAACGCATCGTGATTTCACGAGCATTGAAGTGAATCAAACTTCCTTGCAAATCAGTTCACGAACGGCTACGGACCACATGACGGGTTGAACGGTTAGTGCGACGTATTGGCCCTCTTCGAACAATGGTTCCTCTCTCCGCTTCATCATCACTTGAACCGTTGTTCCATCAGTTGAGATACAACGAGCAGTATCTCCTCCTCGGCACTCACCTTCGCCAAGTAAGGTTCTGCTGACTTTAGTCACCATCCCGCTAAGCGTGTAGGCCGGTGCGGTTTCAAGAATTTTCATTGCATCGCTTCTTAATCGGGTTTGCTCAACCGTAGAAATAAGGTCGGACAACTGCCCTGATGCCGTTACCACTGGGGTCTCTTCTGCAAGCGGTTGAGATTCCTCGACGACGTCATCATCTTCGGGCCATTCCTCTTCCAAAGGTGCTTCTACTGTGACCTCGATGGTGTCAAGGTGTTTTCCAAGAACCGAAAGACTGACCTTGTAAACACTCGCTTCATCAGGCTCCAGAATAAAATGGTCCAAATTGGGATGGTCCATTTCTTTTGAAGTGGTAGTGAATGTTTCAGGAGTCGTTACTCCATCTTGCAGAATGGTGATGGTATACGATTCAACTTCAGCTGTGAATTTTGCCGTGAAATTAATGGGTTGTTCGACCAGATAAATCGTTCGTTCGCTGGTCAGCGTTCCAGCAAGTGGGATGTCCAACTCAAACATGGAATCAGGAATCTCAAGTCCATTTGCCGCAAGGAATGCCATCCAATCGGCAACGGGTATTCCTGCGGACGGGTCTGCATCAACGAATGAGAACATCAGTTCTACAACCCATTCAGGTGGGCGTTCTCCAGTCATTTTTGACAGTATATCTGAAAATTCATCACCGGAAATGATGCCGTTTTGGTCTTTGTCAAGTTCTTGAGTGAGGCTGAGAGCAGACATGGAGGACCCATTGAGCCACGTATTGAAGTTTTGATTGAGCAAGCGCGCCATCCTATTTTGTCCGCTGATGCTCTCTATTCGTTGCTTTAGCGCCACGACTTGACCATCAAATGTTGGGCGGGGCGGAAGCAATATTTTCTCTGCCATGTTATGAATGCAGAAGCATCTCTACCATCAATGTGATGCCGCGTCGGGTTCAAGGGAATTGAAGTTGAGGCCAATCCAATGGCTCACTATGCTGCCATGCAATGCGAGAAAGGTGGAGTTCAATTGCGTTCACTTCGGTGATATCGTGCTCAATTTGAATTCGGTGAAGCCAGCGCTTCAGTCGGCCCAAGCGGACTCCCTGCTCAACTCCAGTACGCTTCATGATCCAATGGCCATCAACAAGAGATTCACTGGGGGCTTTCTGCGACCCAAGTGAGGACCATTTCACTGCTACTTCGGTCATGCTTCCTTCCAACGGTTCACGGCCGTGAACCGAGGCTGAGATATCCAGTAAAAGGTGTTGCAACCGAAGGTGAATGTTCGCATCTTCGCCCAGGCAGTAGCGGAAGACTCGCAGTGAAGATGTTCGTGGTTCTGGGATGGTTCCAAGGTTTCGATGGAATTGAACCGTTTCATTGAGAAGTGATTTTGGAAGATTAAGAGTGCCGAGCGACTTTTTTACCTCAGATGGACTAAATTCTGCCAGGAGGAACCCCAAACGATGCTTTAGCAACCATGATTCGTTGAGGTGTTCCCCGAAAAGATCCAACAGGCTCGGCCGCACAAAACGGAGAGACGGAAGGATGTGTTGTATTGTTCCATCATGAATCATCAGATTGAGGACTTCTGCGGCATGCCTACCGTTCAAAATTTTCCGAAACTCCGTCCATTTGCGTTCAATGGCTACTTTGGCGAGAATTGGTTGCTTCGATTGCATGGCTTGATGAAGCGTCGCTTCGAGGTGCCAGAGTCCCAATTGCCCTCGGTCAAGAAATCGGTATGCTCGAAAAATACGAAGCCCGTCTTCATCACAACGTTGCATAGGGTCGCCAACTGCACGAACAAGGTGCCCCCTCATGTCCTTCATGCCGTTGAAAGGGTCGTAGAGTATTCTTCTGGCCACGTCCACAGCCATTGCGTTAAACGTGAAATCACGCCGGCTTAGGTCTTCTTTGAGGGATGTTCCCCAAGTGACTTGGTCAGGTCTGCGGCCGTCTCTGTACATGCCCTCACTTCTCAAGGTTGTCAATTCATAATGTTGGCCTGCACCCTTGACTGTCACCGTTCCAAAATCAATACCGGTGGGGATCGCCTGTCCTCCAAAGAGCTTCATGGCCTCCTCCGGAGTGCAGGTTGAACACAGATCAATATCTCCACTAGGTACGCCGAGCAGAGCATCTCTTACACAGCCACCTACCGCCCATGCCCCATGGCCGGCTTCAGCAATTTGATTGAGGATGTCAACGAGGTCATCCGGGAGCATCTCAATCCAACGATTGAGCGGCTCTGGGCAGGAGACGCCCGCAAGGGCGGCCTCTCTTCCAAAATCCAGTTCCCGCTTCATGTTCATGGGTGCTCAATTGAACATGGCGGGCCCACGGTTGAAAAAGCATTATGCCTCAAAGGGTGTTCCCCCCGTCATGGAATGGTCGGAAGATGATGTGGAACTTGTGCCTTTGAGTTGGTTAAAGGCCCATGAGGCCGTCAAGCCTCGTAACCAAAGGAAGTTGCTCGATATGACCCGTCGTTGGGGTGGATACACAAAACCGCTTATCGTAGATTCCAACACTGGTGCAATCCTCGACGGACATCATCGCCACGCCATCGCCCTTGATTTGGGTTTAATTCGCGTCCCGGTTCTTTGCGTGGACTATCTTGGTAACGATGCGATAAGCGTTGACGTATGGCCGGCATGCGGTCGTGAAAGCCTCTCGAAAGAAGATGTGATCTCCATGAGCCTCTCCGATGATGTATTCCCACCCAAAACCAGCAGGCATACGATGGCTGACGATACACCACCGATTTTTATTCCTCTTGAAGTCCTTCTTGAACCACTCAAGCACGGTCCTGACGCGTCATGATGTACGCTCGCCATGCTGCGTTTCCTTTCCCAGAAAGTTTGACCTCATGCTGTGGTGGCCCCGGCAATTTGATTTCAACCCTTTTCAGCATTCCTTCGTGACTGAAATCCAGCCATGCCGACGTGTTTTGTCGCCCTTTTAGAACCGAGGTAAGATGGCTTAATGATTGAATACGCAGTTGATCGAGTGCGATCAATTCGTCTCCGACCTGAGTTTTTGTTCGAAGAGGGGAGCCGGAGTGGTACGTCGTGATGATGACCTTTCCCTTTTGATCCCGAAGTCCAACGCCAAGCCATGCTGTTGGGTCTTCTTCCGATTTTTCCGGTACGATGTCAAGCCGAAAGAACTTCATCGCTTTCTTGATGTCTGGTGCCGTTCTTTCATGAACAAGTCGGTCCAAATATGGGCCAAGGCTTTTACCGCCAGGAACTTCTTTCAGGGTCTTCCGTAGGCTCTTGTAATCGACACCCAGCTCATTGCTGCTTTCGTAATCTAGAGCAAAGCGATTGCACAACTCAGCCATGAATTCACATGCACCATAAGTTCCTTTGCTTCTCTTCTGTAATTCGACATCCAAACACATGATGGCTAATTCACCTTCCAAGTAATATGAGATTTGACTCTCTCTCGTATAGGGTCCGCTTCTATAGAGGTGTATCCACGCATCATGGCTGGATTCAGAGAGGGATTCTCGATGCATCCCATTTTTACCCGTATGGCGCTTCATCTTCCGTTGGAAATCCTTTCTCCAATCGTCTTCACTCCAAGCTCCCGAGCGAACACAAAGCATGTCGCCAAGCCAAGAAGTTCCTCCTTCAAACCACCAAAGCAAATCCGTATGGACTTCCTTCTGCAAGTCATAATTTAGGAAATTCTTTGGTCGCAATCGTTTGACGTTCCATTGATGCAAGTATTCGTGAGAAAACAGACTTACAAGGTCTCGGTATTCATCGTCGTGGCCAGGATACAGGCACTTGCGAGGCATCATTGAAGTCTGTGAGTTGAGGTGCTCCAATCCGCCGCGCCCCGTATCCGTCAAGTGAAGGACGGTGGTATATGTGCCCCATTTCGGCAAGCCGAAGAGGGCGTGGTGTTCCTTGATGATTCGCTCCATGTCAACAATAAAGCAATCGAGGCGTTCTTGATTTGGCTGGTGCCCACCGCTGTCCCAAATTTTTAGGTGGTGTGTTCTTCCATCAACAACATGGGTGAAGGACTCGTTTTCATTGATTTCAATGATTCCATCCAAGAGATGGTCCCTATTTGGGGCAGAAAAACTCCAGGTCGCAGTACCGGCTTTTTTTACCGGGGCTCCTGAAGATTCAAATTGGGTTGCTGGAGTCCATTGTGACGGGGCAGTGAGTACAATCTCGTGTTGCATGTTTAATCGCTCTTGTGAGATTCCTTTCTCCGGCATCATCCAAGTAAACGGAGGCATGAGGTGAAGGTGTGTACTGTCAAGGTGAGTTGAACGGACGCTTAGTTCAGCAGCGAGAATGGTGTAGTTCGTCTTTATCGATTCAGTGTTTTGGGGGATTGAAACTTCAATCCCATCCACGCCAACTCGTTTCCAACGCAGTTCTTTCCCCGCAGACGAAACGGCTGAGAAATTGAAGAGGTGCTGCATGGGTTCACGCATAAAATACGAACCGGGAACCCATCTAGGGAATCGTAAGACGAGTTTTCGGCCCAAAAATGGGCCGGTGATTGAAACGCCAACATGCAAGTGGTGATGTTCTCCATCTGTGGCATCGGCTGTGAATGTGAGGCCTGAGTTCTTGGTGCTCATGACGTGAGTTCATTTGCGGCGGTTGATAGGTTCTCGCACGCCACCTTGAGAAGCTCCGGTGGATTCGTTGCCATGAATTTCTTGAGGTTGTCGATCACATCGGGTTCATTTGCACGACCCAATAAACGCTCGAGTAATTTGCTTCGTTCAATGATGTCTACGTCTTGATTTCCGATCATATCCCAGCGCAATTCATCTTCCTGAGCTCCTTTACCCATGAGCCAACGTGCGATGATGGAATGCATGTTCGTTTCAATGAGGGTTTGAATGAGGACGTCACTTGAATCATCCACATTCCCTCTGAGATGTTTTGTGATGTCGTGAAAGTGTTGAGGGCCGAGTTTTTCAGCCAGTGCTGAAAGGTTGTTTGGATGATGCTTAGCCATCCAAAGGAACAACTTTACCGTTCCAGATTGCAAGCCAAAAAATGGCTGAATTGCCGACAATTCAACGGCTTCATCTCGGTTCAACAAGGCCCGCAATGCCTCGATTTGAACCGAAGCCGAAGCATCTTTGAGGCCGTTTAGAAGTTGTTCTTTGCTGCAGGAACGGTGCCTCATGGCGAGGCTTCGAATCGCATCATTGGCGTTCTGATGCATGGCTTCAATGGCCTTGTTATCTCCGTGTGTGAGTAAAGCATCAGCAGCTTTCCTACGGACGACTGAATCTTCATCATCAAGCATGACCTTTGCAATGGAGGTCCCGTTCTCGCCCAATGCGTCCAGAAGATTGGCTCCGCAACGGCGCACATTGAGAGATGAGTGAGCCGTTAAATCTTGAACCGCATCCAGCCCAACGGTTGGTGCCCAGCGTCGGTAAGCGTCCAAGGCTTTGGACACAAACCATGAATCTTCATCGTTCAAGAGCGACTTGAAGGCCTTGAGTGATTCAGGGTCTTCCAATTCAACCAAGGTTCGGACGGCTCGCCTTCGGGTACGTATGTCACGGTGCTTGAGGCGGCCCATGGCCCTGTCAAGTTCCCCTGCCATGATGCTCCCAATCTGCGCTCCCTCATAGGGCTGTTCTTTTGAAAACGCATCGTTTCATCGCATCTCAAGCCATGCGAATATGAGGATGATCGGTAGAACGTAAAACAGCCTTCGGTGCATGATGTGGGTTGATTCCATGTGCTCAATTACCGAAGGTGGAAGAACCTCAATGGATGACGAAGTTCTTCTTCTTCGGTTCAGAGGGATGTGCTGTTCAACATAACTCAACACTTGGTTGCGCAACTCGGGATTGCGACTGCGTTGTTCGCCTCGGCCAACGATGTAACGCAAGGTGTGCTTCTCAGTCATTGGAAGTGTTGCCTGAACAATGGCGAGTGGATGAGTTGAATTGTGCAAATCGATTCGAACAGCCCTTCCGTCGCCACGAACATGGCTCAAAACCCTCCACTTCCCTTGACCTTCGTTGAACCGGTCCAAGCAATCTCGTGCTTCATCCAATGGGTCTTCTTTACTGTAGTGTGGGGCTCGCCTCCATCCAAGGAAAGGGCCAAGGAGGACGGCGCATATTAACGGTGTTAAGCACATCAATTCCAAGAGGCGCACCAAGGCGTCAGGGTCCGTAAGCGCCGAAACGACTGCAAGTGAGAATCCGAGAAAAAGTCCGATAAAGGCTCCAGCCTGCAATCCAGTCATAAGGCCGATTCGGGGTGGAAGTTCCTCGGCCATACCCATTGATGAGGGGCATTTGAAATGAAGGCTTGCCTTCAAGCGGTAATAATTGAATAGATGAGCAACCTAGGGAGGCCATGGAACGCAACGGTCTCAACGACCGGAGAAAAGAAGTCAAAATAGGCAGATGGGTCCTCGGTGTATCCGGTTTCCTGTTCGTTTCTTTTTTCCTCGCACCACTCACCCTCGACCCCGGGACCGTGGAGAACGTTGAAGGGCGTGCAAACGTGATCGATTTTTACTCAAAAGACGGGTCAGGTTCGTATGGGAATCTGGTCAAATACAATCACTCGCATGAGGATGGTTTCCATGAACATCAAGGCTATGTCTGGAGCGAAATGAATCCATATGCAGCAGTGATCTATGCCTTCGGAGACCTAAACTGCCATCAAAAGCATGAGCGTTCGCTCGAAATCAATGGAAATCAAATGCCGGTTTGTACGAGGGACCTCGGCATCTTTTTCGGATTGTTTATCGGTGGGCTGCTGTTTACTCAGCGAGGATGGAACCGATGGACGGTAAAAGACACCTGCCTCTCCCTTCTCCCCGCCGCTTGGTTGGTTCCAGTTTATGCTCGAAACTGGAGGTTGTTTGCTTGGCTTGGAGTTGGAGTTCTGCTCTGCTCTCCAATGTTGTTTGATGGATTTTACCAATTGTTGACGAACTATGAATCGACCAACAATAAACGGGTGATGACAGGGATTCCATTTGGCTTTGGTCTTGGGGTCCTCATGTGCAGTATGTTTGCATCACGAGCTGATGCATTTTCGGGTGCGGGGGCTGTCGTTTTGCCTGGCAACTCAAGATTTACCCTGGCCTCATCTGCTCCTCAAGACGAATCCGAATGAACGGGCGGGGCATTGGACCACCACACCAATAATTCCGATGCATTGGATGGAAGGGGGCAACCTTCATGACCGCTTGTCAGAATAACAAGGCGCTGGTGGATGTCTGAAATCGACTTCTTTAATCCCGAGGTGAGTTCTTTTCCATCATCGGTATGGAATATGTCTTCAAGCGCTTTGGACCATTCTTTATTCGGATTTGACCTGCGCCAAGACGCCAGAGACCCTCTCAAAGGCCACATGGCTAGCGTGAGGCGGGCGAATCCAAGTCGTTCGTCTCTTAATTTGAACAACTGGGCGTCTGAAAACGGAACGTGAGATTGTTGTTTGAAGATCCAATGTTCTGCTAGAAGCCATTTCACCAGGCGTTGTGTATGCCGTTGAGTAACCATTCTGATGGGTCCTAATGATGCATGAAGGCGCGGTACTTCGCTGGACCCAACCATGAGTGAAAGTGTTCCGAGGATCGACCAGCACGAGTGAGCGTAGGGCGTGGCTGGAACATCATGTTCCTGAGCAGTCTCTGTAGGCCAGTTGTCTTCTGCCTCTTGCATCCAATCCGATGGTGATTTTCCAGATAGCCAACCGACATGAATCGCCGTTCGTTCTTGAGGTGCCCCAGGCAATCGCGTCTGTTTTTTCACATCGTGAACCAGTTGGTTCAACAAATTCCGGTCCACTTCATCCCCGTCCACATTCAGTGGAGATGGCTTACGGTTGAAGAATCGCCGCAGTTCGCTCCGGAGTGAGCGTTTGAGTTCATCCAATCCGCCCTCGTTGAGGATGGGTCCAACCACATGACATTGGTTGAAGGGTGCTGGTGCCTTTACCCCCCCGGCTAAGAGGTCATGAAACCCTTTGCGAATGGTTGTCTGAATTTCCTTTGTCTCAAAGTATTCCTGCTTGTCACTGGTCATCCGTAATGTGCCGGTTTTGATGCGCTTCATGGCTTTTTTAGGGTCGCAGTCAATCCACAACACCAAGTCCGGAATCATTGCTGCAGCGTTCATTTTTGCAACTTGTTCAAGACCCAATTCCCCTACAACCCCCTGATAAATCAGCGAAGAATGAATGTTCCTGTCCGAGATAACTACGCACCCCTTCGCCAGTAATGGGCGGATGTATGTATGGGAGTGATCCAAGCGGTCGGCTGCGAACAAGCCTGCCTCTTCAAGGGGGGTTTTATCTCCCAACTTAACAGAAGAAAGGGCGAGTTTGCCAAGTTCGCTGTGACGGCGCGGCTCATGTGTTGAGATCACCTCGGGAAAAGGAAACTCACTGAGCAATTCAGCAAGAATTCTTGCGGCTTCACCTTTGCCAGACCCGTCACCGCCTTCTACTGAAATCAAGTACATGTTTCAGTCCTCTCGCTGGTCTTCAAAGTCAAATTTAGCAAAGATGTTGAGAATCATTCCAGCAAGAATAAGGGTCGGTCCAATGATAATAAAGCCTCTACCAAATAAGGCAAAGCCGGCGAAATACTGGCTTCTTCGATAATGCCGCCCGCGGCGCATTTCCACGGCTGCTTGGACGCCTACGAACGACGCAAGAACGGTGACAATTCCGATTCCACTAGCAAGAGCGACTGCGAAGTCAAGACTTGGACCCCCGATCGTCTCCGAATTGTCCTCATAACGCGTGTCATTGCCGCTTTTCATCGTCACCGGCATTAATCCAGCGTCATCAGGGCTAAAGGTGCGTTCAACGGTTTGAAACCCATCCTTTGAAAAAATAATGATGTGGACTTTCTTAGCAACGTTTTCCATGCTGTAGTAGCCGTATTCGTTCGTTGATGTTGTTTGGAGTTGGGCTCTCGAATCCTTTTCAAGAAGTTCAACGGTTACATTTTCAACGCCAGTGCCCTCAATGTCGAGGAGAATTTCTCCGGAGATGTCTGCCGTTTGTTGGTCGGAGTTCCATGCTGAAACAAAGGCTTCTGAAGGATTGCCTTGGAGGATTAAGGCTCCACTGATGATTCCAAGGATGCTTCCGATGAGGACAAGCGATGCAGCCAGATTCCTCCACCGGTCAGCATCTCGGTCCAACATCTCATACCAGTCATCTTGTTGAGGTTCTTCAACGGTGACAACTTCTTGATATTCATCCTGTGTAATGACGAGAGGTGCTTCAGGCTCGATGAGCGTTCCAGCGTTTTTCTTTGCTTGAACGCGCTCTCGAAGGGCTTTCATTCGGGTTTCTCGGTCATCCCCCAACTCCATGCCCCCTTGGTGAAGCCACAGTGTGCGCGGATAATACCCCTTCCCTTCTTGGTCCGCGCACAAGTCGTTCAGTGCTTCAGTTTCCACTCAGCGAAAACGATTAATCCTACAATCAGAAACAATGAGGCCCCGGCAAGGATGACAAGTCCGGTAATTACGCGGGATTTAGGCTTTGATGGTTCAAGGGGTTCAACATCACCATCGCCTGTGGAATTGTCTTGGGCTGGCTGCCCTTGCTCTTCAACAACGATGACGAAAGCCTCGCTTTTCAATCCAAGTTCAACCAATCGTCCAACGGCACCTAAGGATTCTGCACTGACTTTGTCGGGCGTATCTTCCATTGTGTGCCAGTATTCGCCGAAGGTCCCAGGGACCTTTTCACCGTACTGCGGGTCCATGAAACTGAGCGTAGGGATGCCCAATTCGTCAGGATGTTGATGGTCGTCGCCAACGTATGCAGTGATGTTGTATTGCATGGTCCCGTCACCATCAATTCCAGCGCACGATACGGTGCCGTTCACCATTCCTAGGGCGCCCCCTAGGGCTTGCGCTCGTGATTTCAATGTTGAATTTCCGATGTAGATTTTTTGGAGTTGTAGGTCACGGTCACCGACCATGTCCAATAAGACAAACGACTCCATATTGTCGATTTCAACTTGAGACAAATTATCAGCCCAAGCTTCTGCTCCTACGGTATAATTGTCATTTTGGTCTTCAGCATCGTTCCAAAACAGGGTGATGTCTTGTGAAAGGTTCATTGCAGGAATGATCCGAGCCAGTTCAATCAGAATTGCAGCTCCGCTGGCGGCATCATTTGCTCCGGGTACGGGCAAAGTTTGATTTGAGACATTCAAATCCTTATCCGCAATGTTACGGCTATCATAATGGGCTGAAATGACAATTCTTCCTCGCTCTTCATCTCCGGTTCCGTTGAGTGTTGCAAAGAGGTTGGTGAGGTTCATGCCATGCCGCTCATGCTGTTGGGTATAGACTTCCCAGCCCCACGCAGTTACGTTTTCTTCAACCGCTGAACGGAAGAGTGCGGAAGGTTCTGATTCTGGTACGCGTGGGCCGAGGGAAACCTGCCAGCCGACTGAAGTGTTGGCGTTTGTACCGCTGAAGGTGAGGTTTTCGGAGATGCCGCAGAGGGATGAATGTTCATCCTCCACGTTCCATTGGCTCTCATTTTGGGATGAAACCGATGTGCTGAGCGTCATCATTGCGATGATTAAGCACAGCCATGTTGCCGTCACTCTCCGCGAGGTTCTACTCGACATATTGACGCCTTTACCACGGACTCTTAAATACCTCCTTTCAAGTGGCTAAATTGGGAATCGGTCCTACGATTCCTAAAGGTGATTATTATGTCGGAACGACGCTCCACTCCCGCCCTCGTATTCGTTGCTCTTTTGCTTTTGATGAGCATGGGCCCATTCGCATTGACTGCAACCGCTGATTCGACCGAAGAGCAAGCATCCTCACCATCCGTACAGACGGATGGCGAAATCATCGGCGACCTTGAAGATTTCAACCCCAGTGATGGAAGTGAGTACTTGTTTATTCATGAAGAACAGCCGGTTGTATCCGCTACACAATTCATGCGGCAAGCGTGGGTTGACGCAGGGCGGCCAGGTGTTGACGACATGGTCGTTGATACCACAAACGGGCGCGCAGCAGGGCGCGCATGCACGCCACGAGTTGTAGGTGACACACTTACGGTTGCTATTTCGGGCGGTCAAATCGATGCCTATGTGGCGAAAACCACAAACAGCGTTGCCTTCATCGTGCAAAGCGGAAGGACACTGTCATCCACCGTTCTCAACAACCTCGCGAGCACATGGGACACAACCATTTATCCAACCATGACCACGTATTACGGTAAAGATTACCAAGACGGCCGAGGACTCGCGCCTCCCGATGTTGACAACAACTGCCAGGTGCAAATCATCGTCTACGATATCGACGGTGCTTACAACACGGGCGGATACTTCGCTCCATCGTTCTCCAGTTCCAGCGAATCCGTGTACGTAGACTATGCGGACATCACACTCTCTTGGGGCAAATCAATTCTGGCCCACGAATTGGAACACTTGCTGCACAACGCTTTGGACCCCTATGAAAATTTGTGGATTGACGAAGGAAACGCTGACGTAGCGATCTACCTCTGCTTCGGAGCGGATTCAACCCTCACGGGCCACGTGAACGCCTGGACTGCAAATCCCGAACAATCCGTACGTTGGTGGAATCAACGAATTGCCGATTACGGTGCAGGGTACATGTTCACCATGTATCTTGCAGAACACCTCGGAGGCGGCCCGGCGGTCCGTCAACTCGTCCAAGACTCGGCAACAGGGGGCCAAGGCGTCGAGAATCTGGCTCTTTCCCCTCAATCCGGTCCAGTGGGCGCAGTCGGCACGACGATGAGCGAAATATTCGCCAATTTCAGCATCGCCGCAACCCTTGATTCGGACCAAGGAATCTATGGGTATCCAAACTTGGATTTGAACCCCGTTTGCTCAGGCGGTCTGTTTTGCCGCGCTCAGCCAACCGAAATAAACAGCGATTGGAGCTCACCGTGGTCTTCTACCGGTAACACTCTCGAAGGATGGGGCATTCGATCGTTCAAGTTCACTCCTGGCGGAGCCTCACCTGCTCCGTTGACCTTACGCCTAACTGCAGACGTATCGCAATTTGATGGTGTCGTCGTTTCGAAGGCCACTTCCGATGGACTCTGGAGCGTCTCTGATCTTAATTTCAAAAACAAAGTGGCCACTGGCCTTGTTCCTGGATTTGGTAACCTTACCGATGAGGTATGGGTGATTACATGGTATGGAAGTACGATTGCGGACTGCGATTACACCTCATGTGGGCCTTCTTATCCAACAGGCACTGTTGATGTTGAAGCGGCTCGAATCACTTCACCAGCTACGCTTTCCTTGAACACGACCACGCTTGGAGACCGTGATGGAGACGGCAGTGATGATACCGTTCAGATTGATTACGGCGTATTGTCAAACGCTTTCTTTGAAGACTTGGATGTTGAAGTTACTGTGACTGACAGTTCAGGAACGGTTGTAGATTTCGTGACCGACCGCATTGCTGCGGGTGGCGGTTCAATCGTTGACAGCAGCGTTTACTTTACTGCCCCTCTCAACGACATGTACTCTTTTTCAATGGTCATGAAAGACATGCTTGGGTCCGTGGTTGATACCCTGCAGACATCGCCACAAACGCTCAACAACATGCAACCAGTTGCTAACGGAACCCTTTCACTCACGGACGTTCAAACTTGGGAGAACCTCCAATTCTTGGGCGGTGGCTTCGATGCATGGGGACTCTCTTTGGACAACAATACCTTGCCGTACCTCGACGCTCCCACCGCATATGCATGGAGCTTTGGAGACAACGTAACATCGAATTTGAAATCACCCTTACGTTCCTATGCGGCGGTAGGTTCGTTCAATGCTACGTTACGAGTCATGGACCAGGGTGGCAGTTGGTCTGAAACCGAAATCCATCCGGTAAACGTGTCTGATTCAACAGATCCCTTTCCCGTCATAACCGTCAACAATATTGTTGTTGAAGAAGAGATTTCACTCTTGACCAATCAACGAATCTTGTTCTCTGCTGGACGTACGACCGATAACGTCCCTCTTGACTATCTTGACTTCCATTGGGATTGGGGTGACGGTACCAGTGACTCTGGACTTGGAGTTTACTCTCAGCAACACGAATGGGGCGATATTGATGGAGAAAACATCACCTACGACCTCATTCTGACAGTTTTTGACGGTAACAACAACGGGACGAAAACCATCAAGGTGAACATCAACAATCGCCTACCTGTGCAAATTTACGCAGAGACGATGACGACCATGACCTACACGAATTTGGTGATGCCCGATGTCTTTATCGATGACGATGGAACCATAGATGCCTACGATTGGACCTTCACCGATGGAGTAAGGATTGCTCCTGGTATGCCTCAACGAGGTGATGATTACTCAACCGTCTCCAGCAGCCTCTCAAACCCAATTGTGTCATGGGATGTTCCTGGGAACAAGACCTTGATGCTCACGGTGACCGATGATGATGGAAGTGAAATGACGACCATGCTCAATGTCGTTGTTTTAAACCAACTGCCTTTTGCCTCATTTGATGTGATTTCATCGTCTACTGTTGGCTCTCAATCCATTGATTTTAGAGAGCAAGATGGAGAGGTAGACGAGCCCTATACCTTTGACGGCAGAGACAGTACCGACCCTGACGGGACGGTTGGAGACTCAACGGACCTGATTTACAATTGGACCTTCTCGGATGGAACCTTCGGAGAACGTCCTCAAGTGACTCACGCTTTTTCCGAACCCGGTATCCACTCTGTGACACTTGTTGTTACCGATGAGCGTGGAGAAAGCAGTTTCCCACGAACCATGACGGTGCGAATCATCAATCCTCTCCCCATCATTCAAGTCCGAATTTTGGACGGTTGGCTTGACGACCAAAAAATCACTTCTTCAACCTCGTTCCCCGAAGGAAGCGTCCCCGATGGATGGTCTCATACCTTCAACGAAGAGAACCATGTTGTTACTGCTCCCGGCGACATGCTGTATTTTGACTCCTCTGGGACCCGAGACGGCGATCGTCGCTTTGAAGGGCGCTACATCCCCTTCGAGGTATCCTCGCCCGACTGGAACGGTCTGGTGCAATACACCTGGGACTTTGGAGATGCAACTCCCCTCGAGCACGATGCAAGTCCTTGGCACGCCTATGTTTTGCCTGGCACCTACGATGTAACGCTCACTGTACGGGATGCTTTTGGGACCGGGGACGTGACTCGAATGACCTTTACCGTGGTCGTGAACTCACCTCCGGAAATTTATGAAATTTTCATCCCTGAGGAAATCATTGTTGGGGACTCTTACAGTTTCAATGCAAACGTGTCTGACATGCAAGATGATGTGGAGCTTGAAATCTATCGAGACCTGGATGTTGAAGACGGCTCAATTTACGAGCGGGATGAGCGCATTCTCACAGAGTTGACCGTTCGTTGGGACTTTGACCTCTCACAGGATGAAAACGAGAATGGAAATGCTGGTGACGATTGGATCGAACCGACTGCTGGTTACGATGTTCGTGCCAGTCATGCGTGGGAATTCACTGGATATTATGAGCTCAAGGTCGAGGTGTGCGACGGGCTTGGCCAGTGTGAGTCCATGACCGAAGAGGTAGAGGTTGTTCCTGAACCTGATGGCCCACCATCACTTTCGGACTTTACCGCAGATGAATGGAAATCATGGATTGCCGATGCTGGGTCAGAATTGGCCACATTCATCGGTCTGATTGCAGTCGCCTTAATTCTTGGTTGGTTGGTTATGCGAGAACCAAGTTCTCTTGAAGAAGAGGCCAAGGATGCCGCAGAGACTTATTCGGATGTTGAGATGGTCGAATCCCAAGGTGGACTCCTTGGTATGGATCATCACTTGCCTCCACCGGCGCCGAAAATCCTCTCCAAGGATGAGCGTCGAAGTGATGACAGCGGTTACATCCGCCCACTTCGTCGCCGTTGAGCCGACATGACCTAAAGCCTCCGAGGTACAAGAGAGAACGGTGGAGCAATGCGAATTAGCACGTTTCTTGTTTCGCTTTTACTTCTCTTGCCCTTGATTTCCAATGGCTCCCCCGTTCAAATTGAGGCGCAAGCGGCAACCGGCTGTACGGGTGATATTCAGCCAATCGTTTGGAACGAAACGGTTGAGCGTCAAGCACTGGTTCCCTTTTCAGATTATGGGGGTTGGGGATTTGATGAAATGGATCGTGGCGGCGATAAGCCTCTTGCTGCAGAGGGACCCGAATTCGCCTCAGAATTAGACCCAGCCTTACACCCTGAAGAAAGCTGGATGTTCAACCCAATGTGGCCACTACCGGTTTTGGAACCTTTGTCAACCGACCATTATACAACGCTTCTTGTTGGAAACGACAGTGCTGGCGTGCTTCGTTTCAACCTTTCAAGTCAGCATCGAACGACCTTTTGCCTCACGCTTCAAACCGTTGTTGACAACACGTCGGCCCCTGCTGAAGCAGACGTATATCTTCTGACAACATCACAGTATGAGATGTACCGGGAATCCTACAACAGCAACCATTTCTATACGTGGATGGGTGACTTTGAACAGGTTTTGAGTGATTTATCACCTGAATGGAGAAGTTTCAACCCTGCTGGCTGGAACACCTATCGTGACGTGCACCAGTACGAAAATACGGCTGAAGTAACCTTTTCACTCTCCTTGGACGGTCCAGAGGTATACAATTCTCTTTTCGATTCCGATACCTACCAAGACTTCTATTTGGTGATTGACACGTGGGATAACTCTCACGACAGGGACGCTCAGCCACAGAATGAAGTCGTTGTGGCTGATGTAACCGTGATCACAGAAGAACGAACATTTGTCCTCCCGCCTTGGACCGTGCCTTTGGTTTTCTTCATGGCCATGGCTACGGTTTTAGTGGTCCCGTTCATCCTCAACAGCCGTTACATGAATGCAGGAAATGATGGTGCAGGCCATGATGCAACAATGGAAACCGTTCCCCTTCTTGAGCAGAAGTCAGCTGACGGCATGATGCCGCCATCGGAGTAGGACTCAGTATTCCATTAGAGTCCAAGCACTCTTGAGGTCCTTGATGTTGACAAGGCCCTTGTTCGAGAGTTTGAATTCACTACGAAGTGTGGCGTAGACCAAAGCTTGTCCGAGAACAGGGGCGTGAAGGCGAGACCAGTCTCCTCCGTTGCCAAGAGCCATCATCGAAAAATTGTGCTTTGAGCCACGAAGTTCGTGACATGCCTCGACGATCTGAAGCGCATCTTGATGGTCGTTAACGGTCCCGCAAAATTTGAAGATCTCGCCTTCGGTTGAATGCGTTTCTACCAGTTCAATGAGTTCGGATGCACTGGGGGTTGATTCAGTGTTGTGCATGGACGATACGATGCCGACTTTGGCGGAGGAGGCCATGTCCAGGATTTCTTTACGCTGTTCATCTTCTACAGACAACTCAACGTCGATGGTGGTGACGCCAGATGCAATGGCCTTCTTCATGATCTCAAGTCGTTCATCTTCGGTCCCAGGGAAATGTCCGCCTTCATTGAGGGGGCGGACGGTGAAGATCACAGGAAGCGGGATGCTTTCCTTGAGGGAGGTAATTGATTCATCAGCATTTACCTCTCCAGCCTCAAGGACGTGCCATTGGTCTTCGGGTGGTAGTACGTGTCGGATTTCACCGTTCTCGTCCTCTACAGGCTCATGAGGGGGTTTCTTGAGGTAAAGGCGGTCAAAGCGCACCTCGACCATATCGGCGCCAGCAATGTTGGCTCGTGCGGCTTCATCAGCCATTTCTTTGACGGTTGTTCCTTCAAGGGACACACAGATGTTAGGGCCAGTCATGACCTGCCCACTTGTGTCCTCTTCTTAACGCTCACGCCGCTCGCATTCCCAGTGGAATCGGAATTTTCAGCGTAGATTTAAAACGCGTGCGTATCTTTTTGAAGGGTAAAATGCATCAATAATTAGGGCCCTTCCGGCAGCGGTTTTACTGATTGAATGGCATGTTTCGGAGGTATTGATAGGGGTATGTTTAAACACCGTGGAGGGAAGTAGAAATTGAATGGGAGGGAGTGAAAAAAATCATGTCGATATCGGGCCGCAGCCCACTTTTTTCCAATGATTATTTTACCCTTGATAACTGCACAATAACCTGCAAACTCTTTCCCAACCGGTGATGACAATGGATGACTCATATGATGCAGCAAGCATTCAGGTCCTTGAGGGCCTCGAAGCGGTAAGAAAACGACCCGGTATGTACCTTGGAGACCCTCATGACGGCTCTGCACTCCACCATTGCATCTGGGAAGTCGTGGACAACTCCGTTGACGAGCACTTGGCCGGCCACAACAATGTCGTTGAAGTCTCTCTCAATCCTGGCGGCTCCCTTTCGGTACGAGATTATGGCCGGGGCATCCCCGTTGATCTGCACGAAGAATTCGGCATTTCTGCTGCCGAAGTCATCATGACTAAACTCCACGCCGGTGGAAAATTCGACAACAGTTCGTACAAGGTAAGTGGCGGACTCCACGGCGTAGGGGTTTCTGCTGTCAATGCTGTTTCGGAATGGATGGAGGTCACCATCCACCGTGATGGAACCATCTACCGCCAACGGTTTGAGGCCGGATTACGTGTGACTGAATTGGAAACCATTGGCACCTGCGATGATACAGGAACGACCATTTCATTCAAGCCTGATACCTCGATTTTCACCAACATTACTGAATTCGACTTTGATCAAATTGATACCCGGCTTAAGGAAACATCATTCCTGAACGCAGGGCTGAAAATCATCATCTCGGACGACCGAGGCGAAGACCAACATGTCAGCGAACATCATTACGAGGGCGGCCTTGCAGAATTTGTACGGCAAATCAACAGCCGGCGTGTTCCGATGCACGAGGATGTCATCATCATCCAAGGCGAAAAGGAAATTGAAAAGGGGCCCGTGACCGTCGAACTCGCACTCCAGTGGTCGGATGCGTTCAGCGAGAGCATTCTCTGCTATACCAACATCATTCGGAACAAAGACGGGGGCACACACATGTCCGGTTTGCGAGGCGCACTCACGAGTTGCGTCAACGGCTATGCTAAGAAAAACAAGTTGCTCAAAGGCGACCCGCTCTCAGGCGATGACGTTCGAGAAGGTCTCGCAGCGGTAGTGAGCATCAAGCATCCTGACCCTTCATTCTCATCCCAGACAAAAGACAAACTCGTCAGCAGCGAAGTTATGGGTATCGTCCAAACGGTTGTCTATGAAAAACTGAATGAATTTTTTGAAGAAAACCCCTCTGTGGCTAAGATGATTGTCAACAAGGCACTCTTGGCCTCAAAGGCTCGGGAAGCCGCCCGGAAAGCGAGAGATTTGACCCGTAGAAAGGGCGTACTGGAGGGCGGTGGCCTTCCCGGAAAACTCGCAGACTGCCAATCGAAAGACCCTAAGGAGTGTGAAATTTACCTTGTAGAAGGTGACTCCGCAGGTGGTTCAGCCAAGACCGGAAGAGACCGACGCACTCAGGCGATTTTGCCTTTGCGGGGTAAAATTTTGAACGTTGAGCGACAAATGCATAACATTGCTAAAGTATTCCAGAACAACGAAATCCAAACCATGATCCGTGCATTTGGGGCAGGGGTTGGAAACAATTCCGAAGATGAAGGCTCTTTTGACACATCGAAGCTCCGTTATCATCGCCTCATCATCATGACCGACGCAGACGTTGATGGCGCTCACATCCGGACCTTGATGCTGACCTTCCTTTGGCGCTTTATGCGCCCAGCAATCACCGAAGGGCACGTCTTCATCGCCCAACCGCCACTCTATCAGGTGTCAAAAGGCAAGATGTCTCGATATGCATTCAGTGATGAAGAGCGAGATGAATTTATTGACGACTTGAAGGGCGATAACCCGAATGCCAAAATTGGCGTTCAACGGTACAAAGGTCTTGGTGAAATGAACCCTGAGCAGTTGTGGGAGACGACCATGGATCCGGAAACGCGTACAATGCTACGTGTTACCGTAAAGGAAGCAGAGGAAACAGACCGTATGTTTGAAACGCTCATGGGCGAAGATGTCCCTGAGCGTAGAGCGTTCATTGAGCGCTACGCAAAGGAGGTGACCAACCTTGACATCTGAAGATGAAACCACAGAAGAACAAGACGACGAAACCATTGCACCTGGTGGCAATGTCCTCAACCATCCATTGAATACTGAGATGAAAAATTCATACATCAATTATGCCATGTCGGTCATCATTGGCCGTGCATTGCCCGATGCAAGAGACGGGTTGAAGCCCGTTCACCGACGTGTTCTTTACGGAATGTACGAGGGTGGGCACACGTCCGATAAAAAATTCAGTAAATCTGCACGTTCAGTCGGAGAAGTCATGGGTAAATATCACCCTCACGGAGACCAATCCATCTACGACACCATGGTTCGTATGGCTCAAGAATTTTCCCTCCGCTATCCTCTTGTGGACGGACAGGGTAACTTCGGTTCGATTGACGGGGACCCGCCTGCTGCAATGCGATACACCGAAAGCCGTCTTGACCGCATCTCAAAACACATGCTCGAAGACATTAACAAGAAAACAGTAGATTTCCAACCGAACTTTGACGACTCTGAACAAGAACCAACCGTTCTGCCTTCCCGCCTCCCCAATCTTTTGCTCAATGGGAGCGACGGAATTGCAGTAGGTATGGCAACGCGCATTCCTCCGCACAACCTCACTGAAGTTGCAGGTGCCGTCAACCTTCACGTCGATCGTATCCTTGAAGAAGGCTCTGAAGGCATGCCTTCCGTCTCTATAGAAGAGTACATGAAGCATGTCAAAGGCCCGGATTTCCCAACAGGTGCAAGCATCCACGGAATCGATGGAATCATCGATATGTATACCGGCGGTAAGGGTCGATTCCACGTACGTTCAAAATGTGACGTTCATGATGACAGTGACGGAAAGCGTATTATCATCCACGAAATTCCCTATCAGGTGAAAAAGGCAGACATGCTCATTCATATTGCGGATTTGGTCAACAAAGAAATTGTGATTGGAATACGAGACATACGGGACGAATCTTCCAAGGAAGGAATCCGTGTTGTGATCGAAGTCAAGAACAATGCCGACCCGCACGCAGTTCTCAACCAATTGTTCAAATCCAGCCGTTTGCAAGAATCATATTCAGCTAATATGATGGGGATTTTGGACGGGCGCCCGGTATTGCTCACCCTCCCAGTCATGATTCACACCTATGTGGCTCACCGAGAAACAGTCATTGAGCGACGAGCCCAATTTGACCTCAACAAAGCCAATGCAAGGGCCCACATTCTTGAAGGCCTGGTCAAGGCGCAGGACCGTATTGACGATGTTGTTGCCGTTGGTAAGGCAAGTTCCAGCCGTGAACAATTTGAGTCTTGTCTCCGAGGAGACGAAATCATGTCCGGCATCGCCCCCTTTGATTTCTCTGAGGCACAGGCAAAAGCCATTGCAGAACGCCGGTTGTATCAGTTGAGCAGAATGGACGTTGCAAACGTACAGGCTGAGCATGAAGAACTGAAAGTCCGAATCGCAGACCTTGAGGACATCATCGGTTCACGCCCCCGTCGACTTGATATTCTCAAAACGGAACTCAATGAAGTCGTGGAACGCCACGGTGACGAACGCCGTTCTTACATTGACCCAATGCCACTTTCCATGAACCGAGAAGACCTCATTGAGGAGCGAGCCATCGTCATTACCCTCAGCACTGAGAATTACATTCGCCACACACCTGTTGAAATGTTCAGAACTCAAAACAGAGGTGGGAAAGGGCTCAAAGGCGTTACTACAAAGAACGAGGACACCCCCCAACTCATCGTGACATGCTTCAGCAAGGACCGATTGCTTATTTTTACGGATAAGGGTCGTGTTTACGGGCTCAAAGCCTGGGAAACACCTCTTGGAAGCCGGCAATCCCGTGGAAGTCATATTAGGAACCTCTTAGAAAGCATTCGCGATGATGAGAACATCGTTACCATCCTTCCGATCTCTCGTGAATTGATCGAAGAAGTCAATGAGAAATGCTTCAGTCCTCAAGAAAACTGGGAATGCATCAATCCAAAGTGTGAACAGCCTCAAAACGTAGGGCCCACAAGCAAATGTGAAAACTGCGGTAAGACGCCACCATCTGGACATTTCTTGGTCTTTGCGACAAAGGGTGGCCTCATCAAAAAGACCGATCTGAACGAGTACGTTCGTATCAACAAGAACGGAAAGTATGCACTGCGATTCAAGCACGAAGGTGACACTCTTGTCAATGTCCGTTCTGCAACGAACGAGCATGACATCGTGATGATCTCCACAACAGGTTATGCATCGCGTTTCAAGTGTTTAGCAATCCGAGCATCCGGCCGTGTTTCTGGCGGAGTTTACGGAATTAGGGTCGGCGACAGAAAAGGCTCAGGAGGCGGTTCTGTCGCAGGAATGGTCGCCATGCTTGACGCTGAGGAACAGATCCTCACCATTTCGAAGTATGGAATGGCGAAGCGAAGTCGCTTAGGCACTGCAGACCGTATTCCCGATACGGACGCTGCTGGTAACATCAAAGTTGACGAAAACGGAGATGAGAAGATGACCACCGATGGTTACCGTTCGACGAAACCAGGTGCTAAGGGTGTTCGAACCATGAAACTTGACGATGAAAACGATGACCAAATCATCAGTGTTCGTACCGTTCCTGATTTGGAGGACCACCTGTTTTTGCTCACGATGAAAGGAATGATGATCCGGATTCTCGTTAACCAAACGAAAGAAACCAAGGGCAAGGCGAGCCGAGGTACACGGGTTATGGAGTTCAGAAACAAGTCCAAGGGCGGATTCACCGATGAGTTGATTTTCTCATCAAGAATCCCTGCTTCTTTGCTTGACATGAGTTCAGAAGAGTCCGATGAAGAATCCGAAAGCAGCGAAGAAGAGTGAGCCTAAGCTTCATCTTAGCGAAGCGACGCATTCAAACATGAAGGCGACCCGTAGGGGATTGCGGGGCCAACTCGGCTCATGCAAAGGTGATAGCTATGAAAGAGAGTTCACTCATTTACGACTGGAATACTGTAGAATATGAATTCAGCAGAAACCCTTCAAATCACCCACATGGTGTTTGGTTTGATGATGAAACCCTTCGAGACGGTTTGCAAAGTCCAAGTGCACGTAACCCTACCATTGAGCAAAAAATTGAATTGCTCAGTTTCATGGAACAACTTGGCTTGCAAAAAGTAGACCTCGGGCTCCCGGGGGCAGGTCCGTTTCACCGCAACCACATCGATGCCATGCTCAGCCATATCAAGGAAAACGATTACTCAATCCGACCCGGAGCTGCCGTTCGTACCCTCATGGGCGACATTGAACCTCTTGTGGAGATGCAAGCAAAGCATGAAATGGAAATTCAGGCTTCTGCTTTCCTTGGGACCAGTCCCATTCGACAATTTACGGAAGGGTGGACCATGGAGAAACTCGTCACAACGATGGAAGGTGCGGTGTCTTATGCAGTTGAAAACGACGTACAGGTCATGTTCGTCACCGAAGATACGACACGCTCCAACCCTGAAGATGTGAAAATGATCTATCAGCGTGCGATGGAACTCGGCGTTCGCCGCCTCTGCGTTTGTGATACCTGCGGGCACGTCACCCCAAATGGAGTTAGGAAACTCCTTTCATTCATTGACGAAGAAGTGATCAAGGATGCCGGCTATCAGCGCCGAGACATCGAAGTCAACTGGCATGGCCACCAAGACCGTGGCCTAGGAGTAGCGAACAACATTGCAGCGGTTGAGGCTGGAGCAGACGTGATTCATGGAACCGCCCTAGGTGTTGGTGAGCGGGCAGGGAATGCGCCGCTTGACCAAACCCTCGTGAATCTGAAGCTCATGGGTGTTATTGAGAACGATTTGACACTCTTGGATGCTTACATGCAAAAGGCGAACGAATACATTGAAGTTCCTTTGCCCCGAAACTATCCAGTCTTCGGCGAAGATGCCTTTGAAACAGGTACTGGTGTTCATGCATCCGCTGTCATTAAGGCCATGAAGAAGGGCGATCACTGGCTTGCTGACCGAGTCTACTCCGGAGTTCCTGCTGGAGATTTTGGCTTGAAGCAAGTCATACGAATTGGCCACATGTCGGGCCGGTCAAACATTGTCTGGTGGCTTGAACAAAATGAAATCGAAGTTTCAGACGACTTGGTTGCTTACCTCTTTGAGATTGCTAAGAGTCAAAAGCGAAACATGCTGGATGAAGAAATTCATGCCGCAGTCACTGCTTTTTCAAGTCAGTGAGGTTCTTTCCATCACCAAAAGTAGTACACTGCTATTGCTGAAAAAAGGCCAATCACAGTCATCCAATAGAGTGGTTTATCCCAGGACTTTTTACCAAATTTCTCATCAAGTTTGTCTCCTACGGCAACGAAGGTATTTTCTGCTAATTCTGCTGAAATCAAATCGATTGGCATTTTAAAATCCTTTGTTGGTTCAATCACTCCCAAATGAATATTTTCCCTGTGACGGAGAGAAATGTTCACGATTCTTCTTCAAACTCTTTTGACTCGTTGGTGATTTTTGAGCCGATCCATTCGGAGTCTACGCTTCCGCCGCTCCATTCACCGTCCAACGAAATCTCGCTAATTTCATGTTCTTCACGCCACACTGGGTCTTCTTGACTTCCGTTAATGATGAATTTCCCATCATCATCAATCTGTTCCTCGAGAAGTGAGAAATGCTTTGAAATGGGCAAAAAGTGCCCCACGGGCATTCCCGCTGCAGTGAACGGGTTTGTTGCTGCTCCGATGATGAGCCCGTCTTCAGGAGCGACAATATCTACGGTCATTCCTGGTGTTCCTGGGTCTGAAATAGTCGCTAGAACCTCACCTTCTCGCATGACACTTCCAGCACTAACGAACATGTCCAGGAGGCCTCCCTCTCCAGCACGAAGCCATCGTGAGCCACTCGCCATGATGCGGAAACGAGGACGATGTGGGTTTCCAGGGATCATTCGCAGAGAACGTAAGATGTTCATGACGCCATGGACTGCAACCTTGACCGATTCATGCCCAAGATAGTCTGCCCCACCACCTTCGTAGGTGATGACCGGAATCTCAGCAGCGTTAGCTGTACGTCGAAGGGAACCTTTTGGCGGTGTTGAGTCGAGGATGAGTTCAATTCCAAACGCTTTGGCGAGTAAGTAAGAACTTGAATGAGTGAGGTCGACACGAACTTGAGGCATATTGTCGCGTCCTTTGGCTGCGCTATGCAGGTCGATAATTCCATCCGAATCCTCGATGAGGTGCTTCCAAATCTGGTGAGCCACGCGTTTGGTCGTAGAACTTCCTGGGTCACCGGGGAATTGTCGATTGAGGTCACGACCGTCAGGGAAATATCTTGATTTTGCTCTGTAACCGGGAAGGTTGAGGACGGGGACAATACGTAACGTCCCAGCCATGGATTTTGGGTCAAGGGGGCGCCCTTCGTCAGTAAACGGGTTGCTCAACAAGTGTGTGCAAGCAGTTGGGCCTGTCAATTCATCCCCATGAATGCCCCCCAAAACCGTGATGCAGGGGCCTGGCCGAGATCCATGAATCACTGTTACAGGAACTGGCCACGGATCGCCTAAGCTGACATCGAGAAGAGGGAGGGGTACGGTTCTCAAGGTTCCTGGCTTGATGCGCTTTCTGAAGAAGCGAATATCCCCCCATTCCGAACTTCGGTCCCAATCGGGGCGGTCTTCGGTTTGATGGGCCTTCATGGCTTCTTCAATTGCGATTTTACGGCGTTTTGGTAGTTCATGGGCGACTCGAACTTTCCGGACCTTGGTTTTCTTACGCCCCGCCATGCATTGGCCACGGCCCCCCCCATCATGAACCATACGCTATTTTCTCAGCCAAAGCCAACAACCAAAAAGTGTCACGCCTGACACGTGGGTATGACTCCAGGGGTACAGCGAGAGTATGCACCGAGTTCAATTTGTTTTGGTTGCGGGCCAGCAAATGAACAGGGCCTGCAAATTGATTCCCACCGGATTGAAAACGGTCTTATTCTTCGGTTCACCCCCGAAGAACATCACCAAGCCTTTCCTGGAATGATCAACGGAGGAATCATTGGAACCTTATTGGATTGCCATGGGAACTGGACCGCAGCAGTTGCTCTTATGGACGCTCAAGAAGTTGACGAGCCACCGTGCACGGTCACGGCATCCTACAGCGTCCAATTGCGACGCCCTACTCCATTGAACACTGAATTGGTAGTGACAAGCCAAGTTGAGACTTTACTGCAAGACCGTGCTGAAATCACTCTAAAACTTGAAGCCAATGGTAAGGTTTGTGCAACGGGAAAAGGCCTCTTTGTGGCTGTAAAAGAGGGTCATCCTGCTTATCATCGCTGGTCTTGAGGTTTGTATCATGGTGCGCCCCGACCCCTCCCAATCCGTACGCCTTGAGTTGCTTAGGGACGACGTGGTTGCGGAGATGAAAGGGCTCGAAATTTTTTCACTTGAGAGCCTCAACACTGCCTCGACCGTCAAATTGGGTCTGCTACGTAAAAGTTCTACACAACGTCATGGAGTCACTCGTTGGACACGAAAACAGGGCGGCCTGGTATTAGAAACAGTTGACTTGCATCCGGTTTTACTTGAGCAACATTGGTCGAGATATGCTGCATTTGTAATGTATCACGAACTCCTTCACGCTATTGGGAACAGGTCACACGACCGGGACTTTCGTGCAATAGAATCGCTATGGCCGGATGTAGACGCGTCAAAACAGGGTCTTGACTTCACCCATAAGATGCGGCTTGAGCGTGCATCATGGCTCTGGGTCTGTGTTCAATGTGAAATGGAATATCCTCGTCAGCGTCCAAGTGGTGGTAAATATCAATGCCGAACATGCCGAAGTCGCCTCATTGACCGCCCCATAAAGGACATCAAATGATAAACAATGGCAAATCAGGAAGTGATGGGATGGTTATGGTGACTCGCAAGGCTTTCCTCCTTTCGAGCCTGTTCTTTCTTTCGCTCATGATCCCAATATTTACTGCTCCGGCACAGGCTGGAATTACCTCTCTCGAGGGTGGCGGGACGATGTTTCTCTCATGTCAATCAGAAAATGACTGCTCCCTCACACCTGTTTCAATGGGGGAAGGGAAGTTCTCCGGGCAAAGTTTTGGCTCAACGCTTCAACCTGAAATGCTCTCCTTTGAGTTTGATGCCGCCCCAGTCCAGCAACACCTCGCCATCCTCCCGGAACAAATAGAATCGCTGATCGTTGATTTTAGGCATCAAACGGAAACTGGTGGACTTCTTCGTCCAGCCGTTGACTTTCGCCTCATTCTTGGACAGAGCGTGACAGAATGGTCTTTTGAAAGCGAATTTGTACCGACCTCATCCGAATACGAGCCCTACACGCTTGAAGATGAATTGCTGGACCTGGGGGCGACAAGAGTTCTCTGGAAAGATGCTCAAATCCGTTTGATTATGGTCGTTACCCTTGACCGCCCTGGCACTTGGGAATTGAATTTACGAGGCCCTTCTAAAATAGAAATGGAACTTCCTTGGTCCATCGACGCAGAAGCAGCAGATGTCGATGAACCTTCGTCCACCACTCAACCCATCGCTTCAAGTTTTGACACCGGCCACCAAGGGGCTTTGGTTAGTGATGACTGGGATTGCTGGTCATTCCCCGTCGAAGAACATGAAGTGATGACCCTCATTGTGGATTGGGTGGCGGTCCCCATAGAACTTGAGCAACCTCATGAAGTTCCAAACTTAGTGACCGATTCGGGCCGTTTATCGCCTCAGCCCGAAGTTGTAACTGAACTTGTTGATGATGACTTGAGAATCATCTATCGTTGGCGAAATCTCCCTGTCAATGATTACAATTTGTGCTTCAGGGGCGCCCCAGATCGGTTCCAATCCTATTCTTGGGCAGGATTATTTGGATACGAAAGTTCAGGCCCTGTCGTATCAGATGATTTTTCTTCTGAATCATTTTATCCATCGGGGACGGTCCTCCTTGGTGATGAATCGGATTCCTATGCTTTGAACGAACAGGGTGTGTCCGTATTGCTTCTTTCAATCGTTATGTTTGGAGTGTTCCTCCTCGTTGCTTTCAGGCCGACAACGTCGTATCCGTTGAGGTTTGGAGTGTTCCTGCCCGGCGTAATTTGTCTCTTTATTGGAGGCATCATCCATCCCTTATGGTCCATCGCTGACGAAGTGCAATACGAAGATGAAATCACCATCGATGACCTCATAGACATGCGTCTCCAACAACTTTGGGATGTTTCTGCAGATGGGGTTCCAGACCAAACTCTGGTTGAACACACCGGAGCAACGTGGGGCATGTTGGCTGGAGAGCGTCTTCAACTTCGCCTTTCGATAGAACGTGCTGTCCCACTTCAGGATAACCGATGGCAGTTGATTGTCCCTGAATTTGAGGAATTACGACTCGATGAACTGATCTTTTCACAAGTGGCTGAAGGAAGCCAGCAATTGGGAATTCAAGGGGTGCAAGATGACCATTCGGTACGTTTTGTTCTGCTTGCAGGTCGTTCCCTCGTTCTTGACTTCCTAATGCTGGAAGCTTTGTTGGTGGTCGATGAACTCCCTTCGTCTTCGGTGTTTCATATCGATACGGTAATGGTGGAAACCAGATCTGCAGGTTCGTTTAACACGCCAGTTTGGTCCACCCGTCCAGTAGGCATTTCTGAAAAGTCTTGGATTGGAATCCAAGGGAACTTGTTTCCACAACAAATCACCATCAGTCTTTGTGATTGTGATTTGGACCTCCTTGATGTGAGTTTCCAACCATCGCGAGGATTTGATTTGAATGACATCCCTCAAGAGAATTGGGGTTTGCAAAACGCTGATGGGATTTTACCGTACGGTTCAGCCTTGATGTGGCTCGGAATGTTGCTCGGTATTGTGGCGTCTACGGCTGAATTAAGACGTTATCAAAAAGCGCAAGGGATGGCGCAGTCGTTCCATCCGATCAGAGAAAACCAGTGGACTTGAATCACTTCTTATCTGCCTTTTTCAGTTCTTTTGAAACGGCCTCTGTCACTTCATCAGGATTCATTTTTGCGGCTTGGGCAGCCTTGTCAATCGACTTTGCTTCCTCATCGGTGATTTCACCGTCGGAAGCCGCAGATTTAATCGCAGCCTTGACGCTCATCTCTGCTGCTTCTTCATCAGTGATACCCAATGCTTCTTGGAACGATTTCAATTCCTTCATTTCAGCCTCTGAGATCACACCGTCTTCCCATGCGGAATCGTAGGCGTGAACCAAGAATTCTCGGTACGCTTCTTGATTGAGAAGTACATCTCGAATAAGTCCGGTGTCGACACCAGTGTCTGAATTTGCCATTTCGAGCAAAGCGATGGAACGACGGACTTCCTTTACAGCCATATCTTTGAGGCCGTGTCCTGCCCAAACTGCACCTGCTGCTGTAACTGCTGCGGCGAACCATCGCATCACGTCAGCATTGACCAAATCACCGGGTTGAACCAAATGGAAAATTCCCAGCACTGCCATTGCAGCACCGCACATCACTTCCACCCAATCGTTGAGGTCCGGTTCATCATCAAAGATGGACAATCGCTCTTCTACCATGGTCTCCATGTCGTCGCTCATGTGGGGGGACACCCACAGGTGGGACTTAGGCATGTCGGAAGTTCTCCGAAGCCGTTGTCCTTTTGGACTGTTGGCGTTGGTAGGGTAGTATGGAGGGCCCGATTACCGATGTAAACGCCCTTGGAATGCCGCAAGATTTCTCTGATTTTCTAAAAAATGAATGGGGAATTACCAATCTCCACCCCCCCCAAGCGGAGGCAGCCTCCAGCATCTTGTCCGGTAGAAATACCCTTGTTGCGATTCCAACTGCATCAGGGAAGTCGTTACTTGCTTACATGGCCATGATTCAGCGTTTAACTGAAGGGCACAAACAATCTAAAGCGATTTATATTGTCCCGTTGAAGGCGTTGGCGATGGAAAAATACGAGGACCTTTCGCAAATTGCAAAGGCGATGGATTTGAAGATTGGACTCGGTATTGGAGATGCTACTGCTGAAGCCAAAAACATTGATGATTGCAACATTCTCGTTTGTACTTCTGAAAAATTAGATTCACTCTTGAGGCATAAAGCCGAACTGGTCACCAACCTCACATGCGTCGTCGCCGACGAATTTCATCTGATGAACGATTCGACTCGCGGACCCACGTTGGAAATCAATTTGACGCGCCTCCGCCACATACGCCCAGATGCCCAACTCATCGCATTATCCGCCACTGTTGGAAACTGCCAGGCCCTTGCTGATTGGCTGGATGCAGATTTGGTCCAATCAGACTGGCGACCTGTTGCCCTTGAATATGCTACGTTCCATGATTTTCATGTGGAGCCAAGAAAGATTCAATCTTCAAACACCAACCACGATCCGTCTGCGTTAAGCCCTCCACGAACGCTTGAGGGGCTGAAAAGTCACCCCGTATGGAGTGTTGTCAGTGATGGTTTGGATACGAAAAGTCAGGTTCTTATGTTCGTTGGGACCCGAAGAAGCGCCCAATCCGAAGCCAAGAACCTCGCTAAAAGAGTCCGGAAACGATTGCTGAAGGAGGACCCTGAGCGGCTTGAACGACTCCAAGAGGTGGCCGAACGTTTGGAAGGTAGAAGCCAATCCAGCCTTGCTGAACAATTGGTCCATTCAATGTCTGGTGGGGTTGGTTTTCATCATGCAGGATTGACATCTGGTCAGCGTAAGGAGGTTGAAAAAGCCTTCAAATCAGGACTTCTTGTTGCCTTGACAGCAACCCCTACGCTTGCAGCTGGAGTTAACCTACCCGCTCGGCGCGTGCTCGTTCGTGACCTCAAAAGGTGGGATGACGGCATGAGTCGCCCGCTCCCGGTCATGGAAGTTCGCCAGATGCTCGGAAGAGCAGGGCGCCCAAAATACGACACTCGGGGTGAGGCTTGGGTGTATTGCAAAGGCACCGATGGTTGGGAAGTGGCGGATTCGGTTTCAGACCGCTATTTCTTCGGGCCAATAGAAGACATCACCTCAAAACTTGCAAATGAGCCTGCGATGCGGATGCATTTGCTTGCTAGCATCGCAACCGGTGGCCTCCTCCACAAAGGTTCGATTGAGCATTTCTTTTCCTCGACATTTTTGGGTTCAACCATGGCACCTTCTCAACTCCGAGAACGACTCAATACCATGCTGGACTGGCTGGTTGAGGAACGCTTCGTTAGAAAAGTTGGAGTCGACGAGCATTTCACTGCTCACTGGTTGAACAAGGACCTTAACTCACAGGGAGATGAGGCTTGGGATGACTCACTTCCGGCATGGGCTACTCCCGCTCAGGAAACTGTCGGGGTGCAGTGGAGCGCAAACCCAATTGCTGCCCCCAAATCCACTTCACATCGGTCTGCTCACATTAGCCCCTCTCTTGGCTTCACTCCTGCAACCTCTTTGGGCAATACCGGCGGATGGGTCCAACCTTCAGCTGAAGAACCTCACAATATGAAGTATCAAGCAACACAAATGGGCGAAAGGGTGACTCAACTGTACCTTGACCCTCTTTCGGCCTCTATTTTGAGGACAGGACTGCGTCGGGCCGTTCGACGTTCGGTTCGGGCCGACCGACCGGTTACGGATTTTGGATTGCTCCACCTGGCAGTAGCAACTCCCGACTTCAATTCACTTTGGGCAAAGACAGCCGACATGGAGGCCAACTCGCCGGTATGGTTGAAGGCCAACTCCACGGAAGATGAATTGTTGGTTGACCCGGGTTATGCTGAGGCTATGTTGAGCAATGTCAAGAGTGCATGGATGGTTGAAGAATGGACCGAGGAAGCGACAATTCGGGATCTTGAAAGCCGCCTTGATGTCTCGCCAGGGGACGTCCATCACCGCGTTGACCTCATGGGGTGGTTGCTTGCTGGTGCTCAGCATGTTTTGATGGCAGATGATGTCTTTTCGGAGGAGCACATGCATATTATCTCAGAATTAGTTCAGCAGATCAGTGTTCTCCAACAACGGGTTCGCCACGGTTGCAAAACCGACCTGTTGCAACTTGTCAACATTCGGCATGTGGGCCGTCAGCGGGCACGTGAGATGGCCTCTTTGGGATTGAGGCAACCCAATGATGTTGCAACGATGTCGTTGAAAACCAAAAATGCTCTTCTCAGTTTGAGAGGTTGGGGTCCGATGTTGCTCGAAAAAATAGTTCTTGAGGTTGAACGCGTTTTACGAAAGTCATCCACTGAATCCGTAGAGCAGCATCCCATGGCCAGGGATGATGATGTGCCCCTTGAAGGCGAGCGCTCTGAGGATGGTTGAAATCCAAGAAGCCTCTGCGCTGTAGCATGGAACTCCCTCCGTTCCCTTGCGTGCCCGTCCATCTCGATGAGACGGAACATCCTGGTGGCGTTATCGCTGCATTCCTCAAAGAGCGACCTTCTTCCCGTTGGGTATTGCTGGGGACTCATGCGGTTCAAACACATATGCAATTGTGGACTGCTTGGGTGAAAACCACTCGAAATGAATTGAGAGGCAGTTGCGTGGCTCGTAGTATTGATGCTGAATTTATGCGCTATCTCGCGGGTACGCATCATGTATCCGAAGCTTTTGCCCGTGCCGGCTATCAAGAGGGGTCCGGGGATGCGTGGATTCTCCATCTTCCGCAGGCTGAATCATCCCGGAATTCATTGGGGCATATTCATCCCTTTATCCCGGAAGTTGTAACGGTTCCTGAAGAAATTAGCACCCTGCTCCATCTCTTGGGTGCGGAGACTAAAGATTCCCCAATGAGTCTTTCTATAGAGGGGGCTGAACTGTTGGGGGCGGATGCGCACTCAGTGGAATTTGATAACCTCGAAGAGCGACTTATCGCACATATTTCCATGGCCGATGACCAAAGTGCTTCTCACCGATAAGGGGAGGGTTCAAAGGCTACTTGTTTTCATGGGGATTCATGGTAATGGCTGCAAACCAAGGCGAACCCCACGTCCCTACTACAGGACGCTATCTTGACCAAGAAAAAGTACGTAATGCCCTTGATTTAGCCACAACATACGGTGCTTCATACGCTGAGGTGCGCTTGGTATCCTTCACCCAATCATCTGTAGCGATGCGGGATGGCATACTCGAGCGTGCGATCCCCGGTCAAGAATTGGGTCTTACGCTTCGAATTCTAGCGGACGGAGCGTGGGGCGTACATTCGACCACCGACATTGCCTCCCTTCCAGAACAAATTGAATCTACAACTCGCTTAGCGAAGGCTGTTGCATCTCGCAGAGCCGATGGTGAAAAGCAGATTGGTCTTGCAGACATACCTGTATTCGAGGATGAACAGCATTGGAAATCAAAACTTGACGTACGTCACACTGAGTTGGATACAAAGATGGATTTAATGAATGATTTTTACAAGGGTGCGAGCCAACACAAGCACGTTGTTTCGGTCACCACTGGTTGGAGCGACGAGCACATACACACCGAACTCATGACCTCTGAAGGCATGGATAGGGCTTGGTCTTTTCAACGCTCATTGGTCCACGGTATGGTCACTGCCCGAGATGACGCAGAAGTGGTCTCGTATCGAACAAGAACTGGAGGTCAAGGCGGCCTGGAACTCATTCAGGGCGTTGATTTGACGGCATTGGGCGAGCAAGCTCAAACCGCAGCACTTCGTCTCCTTAAAGCCGAGCGAGCGCCCTCGGGAAAGATGCCGCTCATCGCAGACAATGACCTGACAGGTGTTTACATCCATGAAGCCCTTGGCCATCCTTGTGAAGCGGATTTAGTCGCTGCTGGTGATTCATGCCTCGCAGGAAAACTTGGGGAGAAAATCGGAAACGACATCGTCACCGTGGTTGATGACCCAACGCTCATGGGTGGATACGGGGCATACCCTATCGATGACGAAGGAGTGAACACACGAGAGAAAGTCCTCATCAAGAACGGCGTACTTACAGAATACCTGAATCACCGTGAAACTGCACATCATTTCGGCGTGGAACCCAACGGCGGAGCAAGAGCTCAAGACGGCCTCCATCACCCGCTTGTTCGCATGTCAAACACGATGATTCAGGGTGGCTCTCATGCAGATTTGGACGAATTGATGGAGGATGTTGAGTACGGCATCTATGCCTGCGGCACCCGTGGCGGTCAAGTTGACACCGGTCGAGGTTCGTTCCAATTTGCAGCCCAAGAGGCTTGGCTTATCGAAAACGGCGAACTAACTCGTCCACTCAAGGACGTCAGCGTCAGTGGAATGACCCTTGAAATCCTCAAGAACGTGGATGGGCTTACTCGTGATGCCTCGCTAGCGACTCCCGGATTCTGTGGGAAAGGTCAGACCGTACCTGTTGGGGATGGCGGTCCAGTGATGCGGATACGTGAGGCTTTGGTGGGATGATTATGCTGCCAGATGGTGCACAAGACAGATTGCTCGCCAACGCTCAACGCATCGTTGACGCTTGTTCTTCAATCGGGGTTCAACAATGGGACCTGGTAGGATTCCAGTCCTATGGTCATGAACTGGACATTGAGGCTGGGAAAATCACCATGGCTGGCGGTGGTGGTGAAGGTGGATTCGGAATCCGAGTGGTCGAAGACGGTCGGTTTGGTTTCGCTCACTTGGTCGATGTATCGGGTGCGGAGCGTGCGGTCCAGCAAGCACTGAGTATCGCTCGTAAATCTCCCTCTATTGCAAATTTTGTTCTCCCCACTGAGCAGGCAGCCACAAACGTTGGAGGGATGTGTGATGCAAACATCCTCAATCTTGGCCCTGAGGACTTGCTGGAGCAAGCTGACGCATTGCTAAGTGCGGTGAAAAGTGCTGATGAGCGTGCGATTGTGACGGGTGGAGGGGTAGGGGTTTCTGCGACTGCTTCCTGTCTCTTGAACAGTGAGGGGATTCTAGAAAGCGGATTGACAACATCTCATGGCCTCGGCGTCCAAGTCACCATTGACAACGATGGAAAGATGACCAGCTCTTATCAAGGGGATTCATCAAGAACAAAGATGGTTGATGTCCCTGAATGCGTTGAACTCGCAGTCGAGTGGGCTGTCCGCACTCAAAATCCAATCGAAGTTGAACAAGGGGCATCAGATGCTCCGGTTTTGATGACGAGTGAAGGGTTCTCTCCTTTGTTTTCGATGGTAGTCCCTCCCGCTATGATGGGTGAAAAGTTGGTTCGAAAAGAATCCTTTTGGACCGGGAAGATGGATCAAAAGGTCATGTCCAAAGACCTCTCAATCGTTGATAATGGCCTCCTTGAGGGTGGGTTTTCCTCGGGTTCGCGAGACGGCGAAGGCGTCCCAAAGCGAAAGCAAAGTTTGGTTGAATCCGGTCGCTTGGTAAACATGCTTTGGTCAACACGAGATGCTGCTCAGCAAGTTGCAGAGGGGCGTATTGATGTTGCGCAATCAACCGGTTCAGCCGTAAGCAGAGGGCATCAATCTCCACCATCTACCGGTGCTTCTGAACTCATGATGACTTCCGCCAAAGGAAGCCAAACCTTTGACCAAATGCTTGAACAGATGGGTGACGGGTACGTTGTAAACGGTGTCATGGGCGCCCATACCGCTAATCCCACAAGCGGCGATTTTTCGGTGACCACGAGCAGTATTCTTCGTGTTGTTGACGGAGAAATCATCGGCCCGCTCAAACAAGCAGGTCTCTCTGGAAATCTTGCGAAGGCCTTGGCGGGCAATGTTGTCCTTGGAGATGATGTCCGCAGGCAGGGTTCTTACTCCTCAGGGAGCATGCATCTGCCCGATGTTTTGTTGATGGAAGGGCTACGTGTTAACCCTGCATAAGGCAATATCGGACAAAATCAAAAGCCATTCTTTATGGCCTGTCGTCGTCCGTGTGCGGTACCATGGAGGTAAAGGGAGTGTTATATCTGAACCAAACCGCACGAAAGCCCGCAGCCTGTTCTCCGTACAGGTGTCGAACAACAATGTCTTACGGAGGGTCGCTTGATGTCTGAAGAAAAGTATGCAGACTATGTCCAAGCGGTCATCAAAGAATGTCCTGAAGCCGACCCAACGGAAGTTGCTACAGCATTCGCCAAATACGAAGATGAATTTTACATTCCTCCTCAAGATGCTATGCGTTCAGTACTTCGTCGCTTCAAGAGTGGTACAGGTCAAGCAACAACCAGCACGGCAACCCGTCAAGAACGGGAAACAAAAAAGGTCGCTACCCTCGCTGAATTGAGCGGTGATGACCGAGACATTGAGATTGAAGTCGCCATTGTGACTCATAACATCCGTGATCAACTTATTCGCGGAGAGGAGAAGCAAATCGCTTTTGGATTCCTTGAAGACAATCCGTGGGAAGAAGGTGGAACAAAAACTCGCTGGGATTACAAAGATTGGGGGCCTCACGCCAACCTCGCAGCAGGTAGTATCGTTCGGATTGAAGGTGCGAGTGTCAACGAGTATAACGGTAAAATGTCCCTCAACATCAATCAGTCCACCGGCATTGTTGTTCTCAAAGAAGGAGTTGCAACCACGGTTTCAACCAACGACCCCGTTGAAATCAGCAGTGTCCCCTCAGACGGGTACATCTGCGTTGTTGGAAGAGTACTAACCTCCCGTCCTGACCAGATTCATCGAAAGGATGGCTCAGGTTCGATTGAAGTCGTCCGGGGACGAATTGCCGACGAAACCGGAACGATTGGTTTTCTTTCATGGGAACCCTTTGACCACGAAGTTGGTTCATTGCTCAAGATTGATGGAGCACAAGTGCGAAGCTTCCGAGATACTCCTGAATTGAACTTTGGACGAACGACCCGTATCGAAGTCTTTCACGATGCTAACTTCTCCGATTTGGAAACGCTATCAAGCAGCACTTCTCTTACCATCTCACAGTTCCGGGATGGGTCAAGAGATGTAGATGCAATCGTCCAAATCACCGAATGGAACAAGCGAAGTTTCACTCGTGATGGTGAAGAGAAATTCCTTTGGTCGGGTCAAATTGCAGACCCGTCGGGGCGTTGCAGAATGAGCGCATGGCAGGAACTGCCTATTGCTGAAGGGGATTTGCCGGTAACGGTTCGCCTCAAAGGCGTGAGAATAAGGGCATGGCAGGGAATTCCTGATGTGACAGTGGATAGCGCTGACCAAGTGGAATCCTTGGAACGTCCTCCATGGGATGAAAGCATTGACCTCAGCAATCATTCGGTCGAAATATCTCTCACCGAGATGGTCAATGGCCCAAGCCGAGTTGGCATTGAGACCCATGGTCTTGTCGTCAGCGTTCGAGATGACTCCGGATTGATTCGTCGCTGTACGGAATGTCGCCGTGTCCTCAGGGACGGTGCCTGTGCAGACCACGGCCCTAACGAAGGAAACGAAGATGTCCGTCTGCGCCTCGTCGTCGATCACGATGGTTCAACGGCAGCGGTTTTGGTTAACAAAGAAGCCACTCTTGCTTCTTTAGGAATGACTTACGAGGCGCTTCAAGGGTCGGTCAAAGACCACGGTGAGGCTGGATTTGTTCAATCAGTAAGGGAACTTCTCCTCGGGAAAACCGTGGTAGTTGCAGGACGTAGTATCGTCGATGAACAGGGCGCAATGTTGCTTGCTGACCGCTTGGAAGCTCCTGCCTCTGATTCTCAACTCAGAGCAACTGAGTTGCGTGCTTTGTGGGGGTGGTCCTGATGCAGCGACAACGAATCGTACGTCAGCCGGCATTCCTCATGCTCGCTTCGGAATTTGGCACAGCAACGCTGAATGAAAAAGGGTCTGGAGAATTTGACCCATCTTTTGTGATTACGAAATTGGGTTCGAAAGCAAACCGAGTTGTGGTTTGTGGCCTCCTGGAACGACTTGAGATCAGAGAAACAAGCAATGGCGCAACGCTCTATCAAGGGCAACTGAGAGATCCAACCGGCTTGCATTATTTCTCAGTAGGAGATTATAATTCTGAAACAATGCGAGAAATGTCCAGCCAGTGGGCTGGACGTACAGAAGAAGGGGAACCTATCCTTCTTATGATGACTGCAAAAACGCGATGGTACCAGACCGATGAAGGTGCAGTCTATACTTCACTACGGCCTGAAGAGGCGTGTGAAGTGACTCGAGATGTTTATGCAAACTGGCTGTTGGATGCCTGCGAGAGCACAATGGCTCGCATGAAGGCTTACACCGCCTCTTTAGAACTTGAGGCCACCCTGGAGGCCTACGAACGAAGTGACCTCCCAAGTGGAATGAAGCAGGGACTTTTAGCTGCCAGAAACCATTACGATGAAGTTGATCTTGAACCGTTTAATCTCAACCTTATGCAAGCCTTGGACATTGCCGAAGGGAAAATGGCTGCGGCAACCACACCCCCGCCGATGGTTCGCCTTCCTGACGGAGACGAACCGGATGCAGAAACTGGCGACGGTGAACTCCGTAGTTTCATTCTTCATGTAGTTCAACACTTTGACCAAGGTGATGGAGTAGATTTCAACACGATTCTCAAGAATGCGGCAGCACGAGGGTATGTCCGTGAGCAAGCCGAGGCTATGCTGGACGAGTTGGCGGACACTGGAGATGTTGACGAACCTCGTTTTGGTTGGTTCAGGGCTCTTGGCGTCAAAGAAGAATAATCCAACACATTCAAGTCCTTCTTGTGATGTGGTAAGCATAGGGGTCACCGCATGCCAGGAATTGATTTCTTTATTCGTCCCGCAACAGGTACATCAAGTTCGGATTGGTTGCGGATACCAAACGCTGACATCAAAGTCCGTATGACACGTCGGTTGACTCGAACGGTCATTCGTGGCCAAGAGGGCGATGATCTTCATGACGAAGGTTCTGAATCTACAGTTTACACTGTTCGTGGCGAACTGTCTCTTGATGAATACAAATCAGTGATCAGCATGTTCCGGACCGGACAACCCTACATTCACGACCCTTTCGAAGAGCGTGATGTCAAGGTCATTTTTGCAGCAATGGAATACGACAGTTCGAATGAACATTTTATGTTTGAATTGTTGGAAGATGTCATCTGAGGGATTTCAAATGAGGAAGCTAGAGGAGAAACGTGAACTTCTCTATGTCATTCGTACTCTTGACGTGTTGATGTCTTCAGGTGTTGGTCTTGAGGCCGCACTCCACACGATTGGAAAAGGCGGATACGGCATCATCTCCGAGGATTTTTCGGCGATGATGAAGCGATTGCAAAAGGGAACCGGTGGCGGTATCGATAAGGAACTCAAATCCTTGATGAAAAAGGCAGAATCCAAAGGATACAAGCGACTTTTAAACACGCTTTACACCAACGTTACTCAAAATACTGACTTGGTTGAAACCCTGAAAAAGCAGGGTGCTCGGATGGAAGAGGAGCGCACTGAAGAGGTTGAGAAATACATCGAAGAACTCGGGGGCGTTCCTGAAACGCTCCTGTCCATCGGGATGATTGGACCAATTATCCTTGCTATCGTGGGGCTCGTCCCTCAATTGATGTCCGGCGATTTAGGTGCGTTCATGTCACTGCCTCCGGCGTCTACAATCAATGTCGTTGTCAACATCGGGTTGATTATGACGCTTGTGGGGATGTCTCTCATTGGACTAAAAGCCCATACTAAGGACCCAGGATTGTGAGGTGAATCGGATGTTGTTTGGATTTCTAGAATCGTTTAACGATGCCCCCCTTCTCTTGTACCTCGGTGTGTTTTCCATTGCCTGTATCGGTGGAGGTGTTCCACCCATGCTCGAACGCCGTAGGCGCAGAGCGATCGAAAATGAATTACCTGGCTTCCTTGAAGCCCTTTCTGATTCAGTGGGTGCTGGTCGTGGCCTCCAAGAAGCAATGATGGAGCAATCAAACAGCAATGAAGGCCCTCTGGCTGGTTTGCTTTCGGAGACGCTGAAAGAAAGCCATGCATCCTCTTTTGAAGCAAGTCTTTCCTCCTTTGCGGCAAAAACGAGGTCCAGCCAAGTCCAACGGGTCATGGTTTTGATCGAAACTGCAATTCAACAGGACTCTTCTTTGCGTGATATTCTCACGGATTTGAGCCGTGATTATGAACGCTTGAACGATTTGATGAACAACAGAGAAAATGAACTGCAGGGCAGAGGCATTCTCATCATTCTGTTTGTAAGCGTTGGCTTACCTGTGCTCATCGCCTTCATCGTGGGATTGTTTGCTCCGGCAAGTAAGGGATTCCAAATCTCTGGTTTCAACCAGACTTTCAGCTACTTTTTCGCTGCAGCATCGGCGATTGGCGTAGGTGTTTCGGGACGTATGATGGGTCGCCTCAAAGATACACTTTGGTGGCTTCCTCTTTGGATGACCATTTCCATGGGCCTCTACTTAGGGGCAGTAAAAGCAGTCGGAGGTTGAAGCATGTCAGAACAAATTTTGGAACAATACGGACGAGTCACCATTTACACTGAACCCAATCACCCTTCTCCGATTTACCATGTTGATGGAGACATTCAGGCCAATCCCTATGGTGACCTAGCAGCCTTGTTTGAAGACGATTCGCTTGAAGAAGTAATGTACAACGGTGGGACACAATGCGTCAAAGTTGCACACCGTGAACATGGAATGTGTCGGACAAACATTTGGATCGACGATGATTCGGGAATTCAAATTTCAAAGAACATCGCATCTTACACGAACGTCCCACTTGGTGACGGCCCTGGCCTCGTCCCTATCTTTGATGGTCGCCTACCCGATGGGTCCCGTGTCAACGGTACCATCCCTCCAGTCTCACCCGACGGTCCGACATTGACCATTCGTAAATTCAAAGAAGACCCGTTGACGATGATTGATTTAGTCAACTTTGGAACGGTTAATTCACGCCTAGCTGCAATGATGTGGGTTTGGATCGAAGGATTGGACAGCCGACCAGCGAACTTCGTTATCGCAGGCGGTACTGGCTCAGGTAAGACCACGACGCTCAACTGCCTTGGAATGTACATTCCTTGGTCACGCCGCCTTTTGACGGTTGAAGATACGGCTGAATTGCAAGTGTACCACGACCACTGGTTGCGCATGGAGACTCGAAGGGAGCGCCCTGACGGTACCCAAGAAGTGGATATGAACGACTGCCTCAAATCCAGTCTTCGTATGCGCCCTGACCGGATTATCGTTGGAGAAGTACGTGGGCCCGAATGTGCAACCTTGCTGACGGCAATGAATACAGGTCACGACGGTTCCTTCGGTTCTCTGCACGCCAACACAGCTCAAGAAACGGTGACTCGTATGATCAACCCGCCGATGAATGTTCCACCGATCATGCTCAGCGGTCTTGACCTCATCATCATCCAAGCACGTCTGCACGTCAATGGACGAACGGCGAGAAAAATCACTGAAGTAGCAGAAGTAGCCGGTATGGAAGGAGACAAACCCCGCTTGAACGCTATCTGGAAGTACAATGCAGCAACGGACCAAATTGAAGAAACAGGAATCCCTTCGAAATTAAGGGAGACCATTTGTAACGCAGCAGGTGTGACGCCTGATGTCTTTGAAAGGCACGTTAGTCAACGTCAAGCCATTATTGAAGACCTCGTCGAGCGCGGTATTTCAGATATTCAAACCGTGACGTCCGTGGTTCAGAACTTCTATGCTTCGCAGCACTGAGTTCATCCACGAAGGCGCTCAAGAAGTTCGTCGACTCGGTCAATTTTTCCACGAACACGGGTGATGCTTTCTGAAGCATCAATAACCGATTCAGCCACTTCTTCATCCTCATCCACATTGCGGTCGTCAGTAGTCTTGAAACTTTGAGCGAGTGCTTTAAGTTCTGTTACGATGGCATCAACTTCTGTTTCACTGACCAATACGCCTGGTGCGATTCGAGGGATATCCGATGGTGAGAGGTAGCCTAGTTCTGCTCCAATGATGCCAGCACATGCAAGAATCCTCGGGCGAAGGTCAACCGTATTCACTTCGTATCCCTTTGATTCTAAAAACCGAATGACGAGGGCTTGTTGAGGCTCTTCAAATCCATCTTCACTGGATTCAAGCACCGTTTGGACGAGTTCTTCAAACGAGATGATGTTTCGTTCAAGCCGTGCAATGGTTGAGCGTTCACTGTCCAAGAGGTGGACGGCGCCATGGTGGAGGATTCGCATCATTCGCTGACGACGCATCACTACAGGATCGTGAAGCGCTTGTGTTTCAGCGATCTCAATGTGGAGGTCAAACAGTGCATGCAAACGTCCCGATACGCTCGGGATGCGAAGGTCAAGGCCCATGGTTCTGGCTTCACTTTCAAATGCCATTCGTGCTTTGACTGCGTCACCTTGGTGCATGGCCAGCATGTTCTCGAGGTGGTCGCGCAGGGTGCTACGTGATTGTTCGAATCGGCGTAGAGCTTCTCGTTCACTCCACGATTGAGGCATTGCGTTGATTGCATTTGATTCCTGTTGCATCTGGTAATCGAGTTCCATGATTGTATTTGCTATAGATTGGTGTATGGGGGCTAGGTCTGTTGCAAATCCATGGTCCAAAAGTGCGTCGATAAATGCACTCAAGTCCTCTTGGTTGGTGGTTGAACTGACCATGAGGAAGTCACGGGCAAGTGCATGGATTTCAGCCATACGGCCTTGAAGTTCAATCAGTGCAGTTTCCACCTCAAGGCTGTGGGTTTCACTTTGATGCGTATCTTGTATCATTGGTGGAGTTGATGGTTCAACAGCAGTTTCCACCGTTCTCAGTGCCTCATCAATGGTTGCCGAGACGGTAGATTGTGAACTTGTGTGCCCCATCGTTGAAAGTTCTTCACGCAAAGCGGTTTCTTCCTCAAAAGACCAGCCTGCCCCATGGTCTTCAACAAATTGCTCTACAGTTTCCGAAACATCAACAGGTTTTGAGTTGTCCACGTCGGGCTCTTCAAACGGTATTTCTGGAATGTTGATTTTGTCTCTTGGCCTTCGTAGACTTTTCTTGACTTTGCCCCATGCATTCTCTTGGGAGGCCAATACGCCTGCAACACGTACGAGTAAGGATTGCTTGTTCCCAGAGAGCTTCAGGTTGAGTTCTTTGCACAGTGCATGCAGTTCATCACGGCCCATCGAGTCAAGATTGTCGGTCGTGAGTTGCTTTGGGTCGTGATAGAGGTGGAGGTACATCCGCTGCCGTCGTGCTTTAATCGAGCCGGATTTCTTGATGCCAAATACGCCCAAGAGTTCTCCGAGTTCTGAGTTTGGAATTTCTTTGATCCCGTCTTTTGAGAGGTCCCAGTCGCCGAGAACTACGTTTTGAATTAACCGTGAACGCAAGGCTTCAACTGAGCCTGCTTTTGACAAATTGTGCTCGTGTGCAAGCGCCTTCAAATCGTCCAAACGGGCTTGGTAAAGTCCGCCGAGAAGTTCTGACTTGTCCATTGCGCTCTCACCTACATCGGCTTTTGCCGCATTGAAAGCATATATGTCTTCTCTGTAAAGCGCAGGCATGCAAGGTGATTCTGAAGGCAAATCCAAATGGCCGTAAGCCTCAAGATTCGTCGTAATCCATCAGCCTAAGGCTTGGTTCAGAAAACTCAGGAGGCATCCCTGGTATCAAACGTTTCAACTCTCCATGATCGGTACTCATCATGGTAAGGAGGTTCAAAAATTCACGCAAGAGGTTGACCATCCCGATGTGGCTGTTTTCGGGAAGAACCACTCGCTCACAAGCGGCAGTTATGCTTCCTGAAGGATTGAGGGTTTCAATCATCAATTCTACGCGAGGCCCGCCTTTCATTGCCTTCCCCTCGGGGGTCAACATCGATTCTTGAGTGGATTCATCACCAATCCGGGTTGCTTCTCTCAAGATGGTGGAGATTTTTCGTTGTTCAACATGCACGCCAACTCGCTCATGGAGGACGGGGTCAAGACTCTCCATGATTGCATTTTCAAGGCGATATGCGAGGAAAGCACTGGGGTCAAGCATGGCCGATATGTTGGCTCCAGAAAATCCCTGCCGTGCTACGAGGAGGGTGAAACCATGGAGCGGAGGGGGTATGAATCGCTCTCGGTTTTGATCGCTATCGTTTCTCTGCAGGCCGAGTGTATGCCGTCGGGACTTGAACCGATAGCCTGAATGAATGCTACGTGGAACAATAAAACCCTGGATTTTATCTTCAGTTCTGAGTTGTTCGAACCAAGGCCACTTATCATCCTCGTCGAGCTGAGCATATTCTTCGGCCATTCCCAAATGTTCCGCCATGTCGTTGGAGGTGAATATAGTCAAATCATACCGAAGCCTTAGCATTTGACGATGAAGGAGTTCAGAGTCGCATACCAATATTGAACGGCTTGGTAGGTACTCTGGTTTGTCGTCAGACACCAATACCCATGTCGGCTCCTTCCGAGAAAGAAGACCTACAATGGTAAGTCCTTCAGTGTCATGCTTTTCCCAATCGAAAGCGCTCATTCCTAGAATGTCGCCGGTTCCATCTTTCAGGCAATCGATGGCGACTTCCATATGCGGAAGTTGTTTCATGATGAGGTCCTGCTTCTTTCCGTGGGTTTCAACGGCTCGTTCGACATGTTGCCGCACGCCATCATACTTTGATGGGGTGGTGAGGACAACGAGACGCTCACTTTTTTCCATTCAATTACCTCGGTGAGGACAGGTCCTCGCAGGTCATGGGCGGGGACGATTGGTTAAGAAGCCCACCGGTGTGGAACAAATGTGCGAACTGATGTAGCGGGTCTGGCGGATTCGCTTGAAGACATGCGGCGGGAGGTCGATGCAGGATTGTCGAATTTGATTCAAAGCGAGATCAAAACAGGTGCGGGAGAAGTCGCCCAAGAAGCAGGGCAGGTTTTGCTAGCGGGGGGAAAGCGTCTTCGGCCTCTGTTAATTCTCCTTGCTCATCGTCTTGCAGGTGGTGTTGATGACAGTGAAGTCATGCCCCTAGCACTTGCCTTTGAACTGATACACACTGCGACACTCGTCCATGACGATATCAACGATGAGGCAAATGAACGAAGAGGCAAGCCAACCATTCACGCCAGAGCAGGTCAAGCCAAGGCCGTTATCGCCGGTGACTGGCTTTTTGTACAGGGATTCGGACTTGGGGGCAGGTACAATGAGTCGATTGTCACCCTCATGGCCCGATGTTGCGCAAACATCGCAGTCTCCGAATTCCATCAACTTGACCACGTGCTCAATCTTGCAACAACACCGGAGGATTATCTCAGTATTGTCCGAGGAAAAACAGCAGGCCCTTTCGCATCAGGTTGTCAAGCAGCAGGCCTTGTGGCGGGGCTATCTAATGAAGATGCACAAGCCCTTGAGCGGTTTGGCATGCAACTTGGCATCGCTTTCCAACTTGTTGATGACCTCTTGGATTTGCGTGGCGATGAGCGCATGGGTAAACCGCGTGGAGCCGATGTATACGAAGGGAAAATGACCCTTCCGCTGATCCACGCCCTCACGCTTTCACACGGTAGGCATCGTGAACGCCTCGCTGAAATGATCGAATCGTTCGAGGATTCAAACTTTGAGGAGTTAATGCGACTGCTTGACCGTTCAAGCAGTTTGGAATACGCCGAAATCTTGGTCCGAACGCATCTCGAGCGTGCGCAATCCGAACTCGACCGTTTTCCACCAAGCGAGGCGAAGGAGATGATGCTACTCATTACACAACTTGTTATGGAACGGCATGCATGAGGGATTCAATGGGCGTCAAAGACATCGAGCATCGTCAAGTGATCATCATTGGAGCCGGTCCAGCGGGTGCTGCTTGTGCCCAACGACTTGCAGAAAAAGGCCTCGACGTTTTAATTTTAGAACGGCGTTCAATTGTAGGCAATCCGGCACAATGCGGTGAGTGCATCCCGAACTGGGGTGAAGTCATTGGAACCTTCAAAAACTTGGACAATCATCAATGGTTGAAGGATTATTTCGATTTTCCCGAACGCCTTCGCCTTCATCGACTTGACAACATGAGAGTTTTTCTCCCATCTGGAAAATCATACAACTTCAAACTGGATGCATTCGCAGGGCATCGTTTACAGTTCGATGGCTACCTTGCTGATAAAGCCGTAGCGGCGGGTGCAGAGGTGCGAATCTCAACTGCGCTGAAAAACATCCAACACCAGCGAAAGGCGAACCGAGATGTTTTGGTGACCGACCAAGGGCGGTTTTCCTGCGACTTCCTTATTGACGCCTCTGGAAGTCTTGCCCATGTCGGAAGATTGCGACACGGCCAAGATAAGGCGGTTCGACCCGACGATCAAGTTCCAACAGTTTACGCCCAGGTTCGTGGTAATGTTCCTGAGACGTTTGATGTGTTCTTGGGTTCGGTCGCTCCGTCCGGTTATGCTTGGATCATCCCCAAGGGTCCGAACTTTGCTAACGTCGGGCTTGGGGTCCGGGCGGGCAAATTGAAGGGTTCACTCAAAGATCACCTTCGAACATTTTGCGATGATTTGGGGCTTGAAATCCTCTCCATCGGCGGTGGATGGATTCCCATGGGTGGGCCAGTTCGGCGAATGGTAGAAGGGACAACACTCGCAATTGGTGATGCGGCGGGTTTGGTAATGCCGAGCAATGGAGGAGGAATTTCCCAAGCCATCATTTCAGGATGCTTTGCTGCGGAAACGATTGTGAGTCATCTTCAGGATGGGATGCCTTTGGAAGATTACGAACAGCGTGTTCGCGGCTCAATGGGTAAAGCTCTGAAGAATTCACTTCGAAGCAAGAACATGGGGTATGCCTTCATGCGTGGTGATTTTGCGACCGAGGTCATTTTACGTTGTCTCGGCCCAATTGGGGGAATTCGAAGGGCAATGGAATGTGAGAAGCCTCTTTGGGTATTCTAAGTTCCCAGAAACCCTGTTTGCCGCCTTCTTGCAATCGGTTGGTTCAAGTGATTTGGACTCCTCGTCTGTGTATGCGAGCAAGCATTCAGCGTGATGACGAGGCCGTGAGCCCCGTGATTGCAACGGTTCTTCTGCTCGCCATAACCGTCATGCTGTCCAGCATGGTATTCGTCTTGATGCAGGGGGCTCTTACCACTGTGGAAAAGAGCGCACCACAAGCAACAGTAAGTGTGCGTGCATTGGATAACGGGTTCCATGTCATCCGAATTACAAGCCTTGACCAATCGGTTGACCCAGCCCGCCTCCAGTACGATCTCCTTCCTGCAAACCTAACACAAGATTCTCCGGTTCGAGGTCAAGTCAATGATGCAGATGTTTACGGAGTTGTAGGTTCTGATGTGTCCTTCCATGACAGGGATGCAGGATACTCTGTAACTCAGGGTGATTATTTTGTTATCGACTCCCAATCTATTGGTTCCACTGATGGAACATGGTCGTTCCGACTCATTGAAGAAGCAGCGGGCGCAGTCATCATTGATGTGCGACTTCCTGCAATGGCTTGATTAGCCTCCAATAAAGGACATTTCGACCTTTTTTGTTGATTCGGTATGCTCACTTCGCTCTTCTGAATATCGGTCGGTTCTTTTCTCCCATATGCTTTCTATTGCATTTGACAGTTCATCCGATGTAGCATTCATTCTCAGCATGGATTTTAGATCGTTTCCAACGGATGCGAAAAGGCAAGTGTAAAGGGAACCATTTGCGGACAATCGTGCCCGAGTGCAGTCTCCACAAAACGGAGCCGTAACCGATTCAATGCATCCAATTTCGTATCCGTCTGGAAGCGTAAACCGCTTGGCCACCTCTCCGCGATTTGCTGGAGCAACAGGTGTGAGTTTACCGTGTTGAGATTCAATTTTCGTTCGAATGTCTTGACCGCTTACCACGTCGTCTAAATTCCATGCATTGGTATTTCCAACATCCATAAATTCAATGAATCGCAACGGGATATCGAGTTCATGGAAACGGTTGAGAAGAGGGAGAATTTGGTCTTCATTGAGGTTCTTCTTGACGACTGTGTTCACTTTTACGCCCAAACCAACACGTTGGGCTTCGATAATTCCATCAAGAACATCGTCTGGAGACCATTGCGTGCTGTCAGCCATGGCTTGAAACACATCAGGGTCAAGGGCGTCAATGCTCACGGTCACACGGTTCAAGCCAGCCTCGTAAAGCGAACTCGCGTTTTGTTTTAGTAGGGCACCGTTTGTGGTCAGAGCAATGTCGATGGTATCGCTCAAATCACGCAGTTGGGTGATCAATCCAACGAGGTTCTTGCGCAGCAAGGGTTCTCCGCCCGTCAATCGAAGCTTTCGTAGCCCCATGGGAAGGATACTTCCTACGACATCTGCAATTTCTTCATAGGACAGCAGTTCCTTACGCGGTAAGAAGGAGTGTTCTCCGTTGAAGTGCTCACGTGGCATGCAGTAGGTGCACCTGAAGTTGCATCGGTCGGTTACCGATATGCGAAGGTCGCGAAGGGGTCGGCCCCGTTCATCCTTCAGCGACATAGGTTACCCACCATGCACGAGGTTCTTGAATCTGTATTGCAAGGGTTCATGGCGGGAAAGGTGAACAAGTTTTCATGGGCGGGGCCTGGGTGAAGCGGTGGTCTCCCGATGGGGCCGGCCATGCACGCAGTCTTATCGGGGCGCTGAAAGTCCATCCACCCCAATCTGTGAGCAACCTCAAATGGACTTTACCGCCTTCAAAGAGCCATGCTATTCGCTTGATGGCTCTTTCTGCTCAAGCAGAACAAACGGTCACGTTGCTCGGTATGGAGAACGCTGGCGCAGATGCGATCTCAATGCGAAGGTGCTTGACTCAAATGGGAGTGGCGTTTGAGGATTTAGATGCTGAGGGGACCGTCCTAACCCACCCGCCGAATGCGGACTTCCTCCCCCATGAAGCAACGGTGGCCTGGCGAGTTCACGGCGTCGGGCCCAAAGGTTTCAAGCATCCAGTAAGCGTCCTTCACGCCGGAAACTCTGGGACGGCACTTCGTATTTTGATGGCGCTCTCATCCCGATTTAGCCGCCCTGTGATGCTGGACGGTGATGCTTCCTTGAGGGCACGCCCACACGGCTCAATGACACAAACTATGACTGAATTGGGAGTTTCTTGCTCGTTTGGCCACCTTGAAGAAGGCCTCCCATTACTGGCGGAGGGTCCATGGACTCAAACCAAATCCATGACCATCGATGTCAGTACCTCAAGTCAACCAGCAACCTCGTGGATGCTTGCTTCTCCTGCTTCTCCAGCACCGGTGAATGTGGTGTACAAAGGCAGCCCTGTTTCCAAACGCCATGCCGAACTTACCCTTCGTTTGTGCAGGGAATTTGGTGCTCCTTTTGGAGACGCTTTACCTGACCAGTTTGAACCTTGGATTCCTCGGTCACAACATGATGAAATTACGGTTCCTAAGGACATGTCCCTCTCCTCATTCGGCTTCCTTGCCGCCAAAGTACTCAACATTCCAGTAACCTTTGACGAGATGCCTTTGCTAGAGGATGGTTTGGGTCACGAAATTCTTCTTGAACATGCGGACCTGCTTGGCTTTGTTGTCGATGGAAATACGGTTCAACCGAACTCGGAAGGTCGTCATGAAAATCTTGACCTTCGCGATAGCAACGATTTGATCACCCCAGTTGCCGCAATGATGGCTCTCGGAGAAGGTGGTCGAATTGTCGGTGCCGCACATGCGGCTTACAAAGAGAGCAATAGGATCACAAAAACCAGAGAACTCCTTGAACAGTTTGGGTTGACCTGTACGACACAAGAAGATGGACTTGAGGTGCCGGGAGGACAACGAATCTCCACGCCTGAATCTCTTGTTTTAACTCATGAAGATCACAGGCTGCAGATGACTGCACTTGTTCTGGCATTGGGTTGTGAGGGCCAGGTTACGATAGAAGGCGATGGCCTTCATGGTGTCGCAGACCCACAAGCAGTGTCTCGGTGGAGGGATGCTGGCGTAGCCATAGAGTCCTTCCTGTACCAGCCGGAATGATTAGCCATGCCGGCCAAAGTGATGGTCCAACGAGTCGATAGGAATTCGTAGTGATGTCGGTCGGCCATGAACGCAAGCCCATGGATTTGGAATCCTTCGCATGTCTTCCAATAGGCGCCTCATTTCTGGAAGCGTGAGTGATTGGTTGGCTTTGACCGCACCTCGGCAAGCGTTCATGAAAGCGATGTGGTCTTTTTTGGCTTCGATCGTGGCTAACGGCCCCTCGTCACCAGAGATGTCTTGCAATACATCCAGGAAAAAGGGGCGGATTTCTTCACCCGCAATTAATTGGGGGGATGCGGTAAGATACCATGAATCGTCGGTCCGTTCAAGGTGAAAACCCAATTCATGAAGGCGCGTTTTATTTGCATCAACGACGGCAGATTGTCTGGCATCAAGGTTCAAATTCAAAGCCTCAAGACGTGATTGGGGTTCCCAAGATTGACCGGAGTTGCGTAAACGTTCGAATCGAATACGCTCGTGGAGTGCATGCTGGTCGATCAGCAGAAGTTCTTCTTCGGCTTGAACCAAAATATACGAGTTGGCGAACTGTGCAAGAGGTTCCATGGCGGGAAGGTCATTCAGTACACCCTCAAGGGGAGCCTCTTCGCTCGGAGATTGCTGTGCTCCCTTTCCTGCATGCCGATGCAACGTCCGTTCTGCTGGGGAAAGCGCAGGCGCAATTGGTTTTCCTTCGTTGGTGGGAAGCAGCGTTTGCCCGAGTGGAGATTGCGACACTGGGCGCAGTTTCTCCTTAGCCGGTGCTTCTTCAGCCTTCTCTCCGGTCAAAGCCAGTTGTTGCCCTGCTGCAATCGCCCATGCCGGTGGAGCACTTCGTAATGCTGGCGATGGAGCTGGAGTAAGTTCAGCGATTCCAGCCGCTTGTTGTATGGCTGCGTCAGGTGTAGCCTCTTCCTCCCTTGGCCTTAAGTAAGTTTCAACCGACTTGACATTTTTCCCGCCGGAAAGACCCCTTAATTCGGGGATGCCCCCGGTGGCATCGGGTTGAGTTGGAATCGATTCTAAAGAATGAGCGATGCACCGTTCAAGCCGCTCGAGAACGCGCCAAGAATGACGAAGTCGAACTTCACGTTTGGTTGGATGGACGTTCACATCAACTTCCCCCGGTGGGCATGTGAGGTTGAGTACCGCCAAAGGGTGCCTTCCCTGCATAAGTCGAGTTTTGTATCCGCGGCGAACTGCTTGTAAGAACGGCCCCGCTGCAACGGGTCTACCGTTGATGAGGACATGGATGTCATCGCCTTTTCCGCGGGTAATGTCAGGTGTACTGATCCACCCAGACCAGCGTTCATCACCGGGGGCACCATGATCTTCTATGGGTTCTTCCAGTGGTAGCATTTCGTTAGCTTGACTTCCAAGAATGTCATACAAACGGTCCATCATGTCTTCTGTAGACGGGACATTGAGTAGACTTCTACTCTCGCTCTTGAGGTGAAACGCTGCCTCAGGGTGGGCCAGGGCATGGCTGACGACAACGTCAACAATCCGTGATGTTTCCGTCTCAGCCCTTCGTTGGAATGCAAGCCTTGCTGGAGTGTTTTGGAACAAATGTTCAACGCTTATTCTCGTACCAACGGCCATTCCAACCGGCTCGAGTTTAGATTTGATTCCATCCTCCATGACGATGGTAGCGCCTTCCATGGCCGGAGGCTTACTTGAAATTTCTAATCGGGCTACCATGCCGATACTGGCAAGAGCCTCGCCTCTAAATCCAAGCGAATTGATCTCAGCCAAATCCTTCTTTGATCGTAACTTTGAAGTCGCATGTCGATCAAGGGCCTTTGGAAGGTCATCGGGATGAATCCCAGAACCGTTATCTTCTACAACGAGTCTGTCAAAGCCACCTCGTTCAACGGTAATTGTAATCTCTGTGGCCTCGGCATCAAGACTGTTTTCAATCAATTCTTTGACCACTTGGGCAGGCCGTTCAACGACTTCACCCGCAGCAATATGGCCGATGGTAGTGTCATCGAGTTGAACAATGCGACTCGGTTTCATGAGGCGTCCTCCATCGTTGATTTCAGGCTATAGAGTGCTTCGAGTGCTTGCCTCGGTGATAATTCATCGATGTTGGTCGTATTCAACATGTTCAGGATGGTTTCAATGTAATCCGGAAGTGGTCGTTCTCCGGCAGGCTCTGAGGTCGACATGGCCGCTGCGGCGAAATATCCCATCAAACTTGCTTGACCGTGGTCTCTCGATTGAGGCGTACCCTGTTCACCAGCCTTTGCCCCTTGGGCTTGTTGTTCCAAAAACGCAAGAAGGTCTGTGGCCCGTTCAACTACATTCCTGGGTAACCCTGCGAGCGCGGCAACCTGAACCCCATACGATTCGTCACAAGGCCCGTCGGCAACGGTGTGGAGGAATTTGAGTCCACTTTCTGTGCTTGCAACTTGCACATGGACATTGTTGAGCCCCTTTACCTGCCCTTCAAGTCCGATCAACTGATGGTAATGGGTGGCGAAAAGAGTTCTTGACCCCACTCGCTCACAGAGGTCTTCCGTAACGGACCAAGCGATTGAAAGTCCATCAAATGTTGAGGTGCCTCGGCCAATTTCATCGAGAAGTATCAAGGATTTTTCTGTTGCACGTTTGAGGATATGAGCCACTTCAATCATTTCCATCATGAAGGTTGAACGGCCTCTTTTGAGGTCGTCACTGGCCCCAACACGGGTGAACACTCTGTCAACCAGTCCGATTTTCGCTTTCTTTGCGGGGACAAAACACCCTGATTGCGCGAGGATGGTGGTAAGTGCAGCAGTACGGAGGTAGGTTGATTTCCCGCCCATATTGGGCCCGGTGATCAACAAGAACTTTCGCTTTGAATCCATTTTGAAGTCATTTGGTACGAAACCAGATTGCGTTTCAAGAACGGGATGCCGAGCACCTTCAAGTTTCAGCGAGGTTTGCTCAACCATTTCCGGGCGGGTCCAACCTCGCTCTCGACTCACTGAAGCGAAGCATTGCAATACATCAACCGAAGCCACTTTACGTGCGATTTCTGCTAGTGCAGGGGCGTGTTGAATGCAAAATGAGCGCAATTCCAGGAATTTCCGATACTCCAGTTCTTTAAGTTTTGAATCTGCCCCTAAGAGAAGGTCATCCCGTCCGATGAGCTCTTCAGTCGTGTACCGCGACCCGTTGGTCATCTGTTGCTTACGGCGCCAGTCAGTTGGTATCTTTTCTTCGTGTGATTTGGTGACTTCTATGAACCATCCAATTTGGCGATTCATTCGAACTTTGAGGGATGGAATTTCCAGTTGGACTCTCAAATCTGCTTCTAGTTGGGTGAACCATGCTTTCCCTTGCGATGTGACTTCTCTCAATCGGTCAATTTCTTGATCGACTCCTTCCCTAAAAAGGGAACCATCTCTCAATCCGAGAGGCAATTCATCCTTGAGTGTGCCACGAATCAGTACCGCCATTTCCGACAATTGGTCCAATTCCGAACTGAGGTGTTTGAGCAGAGGGTCATCAGCGTCTTGACACCATTGCATCACTGCAGGCATTCGCTCCAGGGCAAGCGCAGTAGCGAGGACATCTCGAGCATTGCTGCGGCTGTAGGACAATTGCGTGGAAAGTCGTTCCATATCTCGCATGCCGTTCAAAGACTGCCTCAATCCATCAAGCCTACGAGCTGAACGGGACAAGGATGCAACGGATTGATGACGAGCGTCAATGGCGCTTAATGACGCAAGAGGATGGAGGATCCAAGTTTTCAGCAATCTTCGCCCCATTGCGGTTCTGCATCGGTTAAGGGTTGATAGCAAACTACCATCATATTCGCCAGCAAGTGTCGAAGTGAGTTCCAGATTCCTTAGGGTGGTTTGGTCAAGCAGTAGATGCCCCTTTTCTTCTACGATTTCAACGTCACGAATCGGGACCTCGTCTTGGATATGAACCGTGGCGAGATAGTCAGCGGCAAGTCCTGTTGCGGAAAGCGCCATGGGGGCGTGGTCCATATCCACATGGCCGAGGTCTGCAACATTGAGCATCTTAGTCAAGCGTTCTTTGCTTCGCTGCTTGGAACTCTTGTGCTGGCTTATCATGACGCCGTGAAGGTTAAGGAAAATCCGGCCCAATTCGGGGTGATCAGCATCTTTCGGAGGGAGCACCCACTCCGTTGGATTCCATCGTTGCAGTTCGTCCATCAAGCGAACAAACCGATCTGCTCCTTCATGACTGCTGGCCCATGCTTGGCCGGTAGATGCATCAAGGATACAGAGGCCAACGGTATTGTTGTCAAGCACGGTTGCCGCAAGGAGGGATCGCTCTTCGCTCTCAAGGAGCCCTTCTTCATACAAACTTCCTGGCGTAAAGACACGTGTAACAACACGTTCGAGGAGTTTTGCACCTTCTCGCAATGTGTCTTCTTGTTCAGCAACGGTCACCTTGTGCCCAGCTCGCAGCATGGTTCGAAGATGGTCTTCTAGTCCATGCCAGGGGAATCCAGCCATGGGGATTGGGTTCTCCGAGTTCTTGTCGCGGGAAGTTAATGCAAGGCCCAAGACCTCCGCCGCTACGACGGCGTCTTCATGAAACAATTCATAAAAATCACCCATTCGAAAGAACAGAATGGTATCGGGGTGCTCTTCTTTGATGTCAAAGAACTGGTCCATCATCCCTCTTTTCGCCATGCCACCCACCTCCATTGCTTACGCTAGATGCGGAGGAAGTTGACGAGGGCACATGAAGGTTCTCGCTTTGCTTTGAGAATACGGTGTATTTTAGCAACTTCAGTGATGCGAAATTGGGCCGATCAAAATTCTCGCATTTTGTTGAACGCTGACCAAGCCATTGAGGCCAGAAGGAAGGTTCCGGCCATGATGAAGAGCAGGTTTAGGAAACCTCGCCCGTTCTCTATAGAACCGTTTGCCTGGATATCAATCGACCACTGAGACGGCTCACCGATTGCGTTCATGCCATGGAAGTGGACAAAGTCTCCTTGTGAGCCACCAACGCTGACTGAAATCGGAACGGGTTTGCTCAAGAGGTGGACCCTCAATTCTCCACCGGTCCATTGGCTTATGGTTGTGCTTCCTGCTTCGCCGATGAACCAAACCGAACCCTCTTGGTCGGCCACAGCAATGGCGCATGGAGCATCGATTTCTTGGTAATCGCCTCCTGCGTTCACGTGAATACTGGAATGGGTTCCGCCGATAATGATTCCATCGGATGCCGATTGAATGGAGTGGAAGAGGCCATTGGGGAAGGTTTTGACTCGGTCCATAACGGGTGTTTGATTGCCACCATCCCACGTGATCCACCCAATTGCTGGGGTTGGGTCAGGGCTGGCGGGGCTTGAACCATCTGCCCCAGATGTCGTGGTGTGTGTTCCAATTCCGATCCAAAGTCCCGGAGAATGTGCTTCAACATGATCCCATCGAATTCCTGATGTCATCGACATCGGAGCAGTAGGGTAGAGTCCAGCCGTTCCTCTAAATGAGGTTTCTTGACCTTCTTTGGTGAGGAGAAGGAGGTTTCCACTCTCATCCTCTGCTGCATCATAAATCGCAAATGAACCGTTTTGGTCAGAATACACATAGGTGGTTTTGGTCCTTGAATTAAGTTCGATCAGTTCGTTGTTTTCGATCGAAAGCATGACATGCCCATCTTGCATTGATTTGAGGAACGATACATTCCGCCCTTCGTCAACAGCATCGGCGTCATAGATTGCAGTCGCTGAATTATCGCTAGGGTGTTCGGTGAACATCTGATATCCAACACTGGGCGCATAAACAAGGGCCGTGTAAGAGTCGTTGGTAGGGGAGTATTCAATGTCCATCACCATTGCTCCAGCGTGTTGGGCTGTAATCGGCGTGAGTTGGTCACCGACAAAGTGTTCAGTACCTCCGATGGCAAAAGCGCCAACCAGAATGAATACGAAGAAGACTCCAATTGCAAGCCATTGGTGTTCGGACTCTTCTTCTAAGAGTGCCTTCAACTTGCTCGCCATGCATGTCGGTAGGGCCATCAGTCCATGAAGGCTTTTATTCATCAGATGGGACAGAATGTCGTCAACGGGCGTCAGAACATCCAATGCGGAGATATCATAAGGGGAGCATCGGTCGCAGGAATGCTTGGAGGCATATGTATGGCACGGAAACCAGCAGTAATGTATCGCCGATTGAAAGGTCCCGCTTACACCCGTCGTAAGTACATTGGCGGTGTCCCAAACAACCGTATTCACCAATATCACGTTGGAAACCGTGTTGCTGCTGAAACTGGGCAGTTCCCAGTCGTTATCGAATTGCGCTCTGATAACGACGTCCAAATCCGTCACACTGCTCTAGAAGCGGCCCGTGTTGTATCCAACTCCACCATCCGTAAGGAAGCAGGAACTCAAGGATACTCTCTGCGAATCCACACCTTCCCTCACCACATCCTGCGTGAAAACAAGCAGGCTACTGGTGCAGGTGCTGACCGTGTGTCCCAAGGAATGCGTTGCGCTTTCGGAAAGAATGTCGGAACAGCAGCTCGTGTTAAGCGTGGACAACGTGTGATCTCAATTCAAGTTCACCCTGAGCATTATCTCGCTGCACGAGATGCACTTCGAAAGGCGAGCATGAAGTTCCCTACGCCCTGTACCGTCCGCCTTATCCGTGGACATGAGCACCTAAAGGGTCTCATTTGAAGCCGTAACCAATCGCTGAAAGCGAGCGGCATGGCCGCTTTTTCAACGGTCATTCAAAATACGTTAGCCAAGAAGCAAAGCATAGGAGGGATGATGTGCGAGTCGCAGTTTTGAAGGAAGACAATTGTCAACCGAAGAAGTGCAACGATGAGTGCCACGATTTCTGCCCTCCTGTTCGTAATGGACAAGAGTGCATCATCCTCGACGACAAAACCGGAAAGCCTCATATTTCTGAGAGCCTTTGTATCGGCTGTGGTATTTGCATTAACAAATGCCCTCACGATGCGCTGATCATCGAGAATCTACCGAGTGAATTGGAATCCGATATGATTCACCGATTCTCAATGAATGGATTTCGCTTGTTTCGCTTGCCTACGCCCTCAAAAGAAAGCGTTGTTGGAATCCTCGGGCCAAACGGGATGGGCAAATCTACTGCAATAAACGCACTTTCCGGACGAACCATCCCAAACTTAGGGGATTGGATGGATACTGAGCCCCAGTGGGATTCCGTGATTGAATCGCTTCCAAGAGGGGAATTGCGAGATTTCTTCATCGCCGTCCAAGCTGATAAGATTCGGGTTGCAGTCAAACCACAGAACGTTGACCGTCTCCCAAAACGAGTCAAAGGAACTGTTCGCGACCTGTTAATGAAAGTTGATGAACGCAACATCATGAGAGAAACCACTGAGGATTTGGGGATTGACCATCTTCTTGACCGGACCATACAGCAACTGTCAGGAGGTGAATTGCAGCGCATGGCTATCTGTGCAACCATACTTCGTGATGTCGACGTATATTTCTTTGATGAACCGTCATCTTACTTGGATATCCACGAGAGAATGCGAATCGTTCGGATCATCCAAAAACTTTCCGAAGCAAAGCGTGTCATCGTAATTGAGCACGATTTAGCAGTTCTTGATGTTCTTGCAGACCTTGTTCACATTGTTTACGGGAAAAAGGGAGCTTTCGGAATCTTTACTCCTGCTCGCTCAACCCGTCAAGCCATCAATTCTTATCTCGATGGTTTCCTTCCAGAAGAGAACGTACGGATTCGAGATAAACCCATCAAGTTCCTTCGTCATCGAGATCGAAGTGCTGAAATTGGAACTCCGGTCGTAAGTTGGGGTGGCCTTGAGAAAACACTTGGTGAGTTTAAACTTACTTCGGGGGATGGTGCAGTCCATCGTTCAGAAGTGGTCGGCGTTGTTGGCCCCAACGGCACGGGTAAATCGACAATGATCAAACTTCTCGCAGGAGAACACGAATACGATGGAGGTTGGGTGACGGCTGATGCCAAAATTTCATACAAACCTCAGCACATCGATGTCGATATTGACGGCTCTGTTCAACTCTGGCTCGACAGCGAACTCGGTCCAAGATGGCGCAGTGGTGAATTCAATGTGAACGTCATTCGGGCTTTGGGTGTCGACCAATTACTGCCAAAGCGCGTCAAGAAACTATCCGGTGGGGAACGCCAAGCTGTTTCCATCGCCATATGTTTGGGAAGGGATGCAGACCTCTATCTCTTGGATGAGCCCTCGGCACATTTGGACGCAAATGCAAGGATGGAGGCCGCTAAAGCCATTCGAAGAACCATGGAAGCCAATGAAAAGTCAGCCTTCGTCATCGACCACGATGTATATTTCATTGACATTGTTTCAGATTCGCTCTTGGTCTTTGAAGGTGAAGGAGGTGTCCATGGAACGGCAACTGGACCCTATGACCTCCGTGAAGGCATGAATCGCTTTTTGTCAAGCGTGAATGTGACCTTCCGAAGAGACCACGATTCGCGACGACCTCGAATTAACAAAGGCGAGAGCAGGAAGGATCGTGAACAACGTAACGTTGGTGATTACTATTCTTACGATGCATGAGGGAAACATACTGTTGATGGGCATGTTGCCCGAGGTGTTCTCATGCCGGTAGGTCAGCCTCCACTCGGTGGACCTCTTGGACGCTCAAGAAATCGCCTTTCAGCGAGTGCTCTGACCACGTACCTGCGTTGTCAAAAACAGTGGTTTTTGGCTTATCAAGTCGGTTTACACGGACCGCTTCGACCTTCACAGGTGGCCGGAATTGTGCTTGAAGATGCGTTGTGTGAATTGTTTATGATGCACCCACCGCTCCTTAATTCCAAGGAAGAACTGCTCGCCTGGGCTGAGCCCCATATCGTATCTCAGGCAAAGAAAGCCCATGATGAAGGGCAGAGCGATTGGAATGAAAGTTTGTGGACGGAGGACGGCGCTTCGTGGGATGATGTAGCCGTTGAAACCTTTGTTGACCGGATTCGGGGCGGCTTTCTGTTGTTTTTGGAAGAAGTGGGCCGATGTTTCGAAGCGGACGGAGGTCCCTATCTGGAAACACGAAGAAGTGGAAATCAGCCCTTTTCCGTACCTGAGCCATCGTGGGGAACCGTTCCAATCTTTCCTCGTTCAGAAAAAGTACCTGATGTGGAATTGAGGCAGTGGGACATTAAACAATCTGCGACATGGGCCGGCCAAGGTGAGCCCGTGACCTGGAATGAGGCATGGGAATGTGCACGGCCATGGGTCAAAGACCCCCGAGTGCATCAACCGCAGCGCCTCTACAGTCCCGACGGTTGGGCATCCGGTGAATTGGACCTTGTACTGCGTTGGGACGGCACAATTCGAATTATCGACATCAAATCAGGGTCATCAGAATCTTCGTTTGCTTCATCTCTTGAGCATCAACTGCGGTTTTATTCCTGGCTTTGGTCTCAAACCCACGATGGGCAACGAGTGGACGGTATGGAGGGGTGGTACCTTTCCGGTCCCGAGCGGGTTCAGTATGCTCCGCCTAGCGAAGATGAGATTGAATCCCTTACCGATTTTTATCAAGAGCAACATCGGGCCATGCAAGGTCTAGGCGAAGGTGTTGTAGCCTTTCCCAGTTCACCGGAATCCGCTTGCTCAGGAGAGGCGGCGGGTTGCTTTTGGTGCCAGGTTTCTCGAAACGAATCTTCCGAATGGAACCTTCACGAATCCCTTCATTGGATCTCAGAACTCTCTCTCCCGTCCATTTCTTCGCCTTATGCTCCTCTGTCGAGTATTCAGGGGAGAGTGTCTGTCAAGGGAACGCTTTCTGGTGCATGGGGGCCCTTGCCCAATCACTTCTCTGAACCGGTTCTCGGTGCAGTTTTGGTCGGAGGAACTCAGCACATCGCCCTCGAGGAAAGCGAACCCGGTTCGTTTCCAAACCTTCATGAAATTGAACAAAACAACGTTCTTGTTCACAATGCCTTGCCTGGAGTTTGGCGAGACCAACCGAGGCTTTACGTCGACAAAGGCACTGAAATTATCGCTGTTGATGAATTGAAAAAACCCGATTCAATAGAAGTCACTCGCCTTGGTCTCTTACGAACAAGGGCCAATGTCAAGGGGTATGTTTTGTCCATTCGAAAGCGGAGTGGCCGTAGAATTGATGGGAAACCTTGGAGCATGGTGGCGTTCATGCTATGGGATGGCTCTCATGTTGCGGAAGTTGTAGCCTTTGGGAACAGCATCAATCAGCGAATTTTGAATTTGAAACCCGGTTCGTTGGTCGCCATGACCGGTGTAGAAATCGGCTGGCGGTCTGGGTTACTTCAGTTGAGAATTGACTCCAGGAAAACTCGAATGGAGCCAACTTTCCTACGATGAAGAGGCAGGGAGCCTTGCATGAGAATTGAAAAGGGGTAGGCACAGGTTTACCTCTATGCCCGTCCAACTCGCAGATGCAACCACTGACACAGTTGGGCCGTATTCCCGACTCTCTGCAAGTCAAGTCAACACCTACAAAGCCTGCCCTCGCTTATGGTATTATGAGAAAGTCTTGCGTTTTAGAATGCCCCAGATTCCAGTTCTCTTTGTCGGTCGTGCCGTAGAAGAAGCCGTCTGCCGTGTGTTAAGAGAATCTCCTGTACTGATTCATGCCTCTGCTCCTGCAGATGCGCATGACCCATCACCACTTGACGAGGACGGCCTCCCTGACCGTGAAACATCCGGTGGTTGGCCTTCTCAGATGCTCATGCCGTTACCTGAAGGTGATGTTCCTCAATCCAAAGAAGCGCTACTCGAATGGGCTATGGCCCGATGTGAACAACATCTTCCGGTTGCTTTAGAGCGGGTGAGGCTTGAATGGCAAGGGGATGATCGTAGAGCAGGTGACTGGAAAAGCGTTGACACGAACCGATGTCTTGAGATGACCAAAGCGGGGCTTCGCTTCCACATTGATGAAGTGGAACGTTGCTTTAACGAAAAAGGTGGCCCTGGCCTGCAGTCTTGGCGGGACGGAGAACGCCCTCAATGGCCGGCTCCGGACGGCTTCTCTTTCGCTTCATTTTCCAGCGGACACCCATTCGCTGCTTCAGGGGACCCGAGTTGGTTGGAATCATGGGAACTCTCTCGCCCCTGGTTTGTTGACCCAGACGCTGCTAAGTTTTCCATGAACGCCATTCACCCTGACCACTGGTTCCAAGGAGAATACGACCTTGTCTACAGTTGGGATGGTGCAGTGACCATTGTGGATTTGAAAGCCAGTCTTGGAGCGAACGATCGCTCCGGAGATTATGTTCGTCAACTTCGTATGTATGCAATGCTTTGGTACATCACTCATGGGCGCTCTGAAACCGTTGGCTCTTTGCAAATCTGGTATTTGGGCCACCCGTCAATCAAGCACATCGATGTTCCTTCTCTTGAGGAATTGAAACAGATGGAAGAAGAGCTCCAAGACATGTGGGTTGAACTAAAACAAGAACAGCCAGTTCGGGAGGATTGCCCACCCGAGCCTGCACCAATGCGAGGTTTTGCGCCTGGGGGGGAGCCCAAAGACCCACCACGCATGGTTCGTTGTGACCGTTGCGATTGGCAAGAAGTATGTCCTGCCGGTGGGGGTTCTGACGAAGCACCGCTACCTGAAACCCTTCAATTGCCTGGATTCTCGGGAATGACTCGGATCGATGAAATAGGCTCGTTAAACCCTCGTGCTAGCATTCGTGGAGAGCTGTTTAGTGTGAGCGTTCCCACTGGAGGGAAACCACCTAAAATCGTCATTCAGCAAGGGCACTATTTTGCAAACGTCAACATCATTTCTCACGAGCATCGTGATGGTGGGAACACGTGGCCTGAAGGTCTCAAGAAGGGAGATGAAGTTCTCGTCGAGGATGCAATCTTTTCAACAAATTGGAAAGGAGAAATCGTTCTGAAGATCGACCCATTTGCTCGTGTTGTTCTGGATGATTCTCCGGCAGAAGAATCTCATGACCTTATGGCTTACAACGCACGAAGGAACGTGGGGGGGCGAATTGTCTACACCTACGAAAAGAGTGGAGTGGGTCGGAACGGCAAGACTTGGCGCCGCCGAGGTTTGATGTTGATGGACCATACTGGGGCCATGAAGGTTGAAGGTTGGTTTGACGATTGGAACAACCAATTCGGAATGGTTGAAGTCGGTGACATCGTCGTTCTTGCGAATCTTGGTCTTGATGCCTGGGCCACTGAGGTTCGTGGGGATTATTCGAAGCAATCACGTCTTCAAATCATTGAACGGGTTGAGCGTTCAACCTCCTGAAGAAATGGTTGTGACAAGCAATTCAATATCTTGGTTTAACCGAGTAGAATGGGGCAAAACAGTCCCCTCATAACTCACAATGACCATTGAGGGGAGAATCTTTGATGCTAGCAATGCTTCACGAACCGTCGTCCCTGTTGCAAACGAACTTGAAATTTCGACGTCCCTTCCATGAAACCGTACTTCCATGGAACACCGAGGCATCATCATGCTTATGACGGTCGCGCTAAAGGCCTGTGATAGAGCCGAGGTCGCATAGCCCGGTATTGCGGTGGATTCGAAATCCACTGTCCCTTGGACGCGGGGGTTCAAATCCCTCTCTCGGCGCTCTTGTCCGCAACAATTGATGTTTGGATTGAAGTTTGATTACATATAGAACGCATCATGGGATGATGACATCTCGGCTACGAGGTCCATTTTCTTCTTCGGAGCCATTTCTTCTAAGCGTCGCTTGAGCCATTCATTTCCTTCTTGAGGGAGATTCAATCCAAGCGAGAACCAACGGTCAAGGTGTTCAATCATTCTCTGAGATGCAAGTATGTCGCCGCTTGCACCTACTGTGGTGGAAATGGCGCAACTCGTGTTTAATCCAAACAGCGGTCCCATCGATGCGATCAAGGCAGCAACGCCGATGGCTCCTGCTTTTGGTTCATCTCTGCGGACATCTACGCCCAATGATTCCATTTCGATCCTATGGTTCGCAGAACTTGCGATCATGAATGTATCTTTTCGTTCTGGGGAGTCCGCCATTCCGGCAAGGACAATCACATTGCTGACGCCCTGTTCTTGGAAAAACAACATCAACTCTTCCGCCATTTGGCTTTGGGCACTCGAGTCATTTGGCTGTGAAGGGCCGGTAAGCGTTAGCAAGCTTGACCCGCTTTCAGTTTGTACTCGTGAAAGGGTGAGGTGAGGTGGAGAAAGCAATCCATCCACATCCAATTTTGCGAGAGGTGGAAGTCCAGAGGGATGGAGTCGAGCAATAACATTGGTTGGGTTTAGTTTCCACAAACTCTCAATGGCGACCTTCCCGATGTTGCCTACTCCTGGGAAGGCAAGCAACATCACTTCATCAGTGCCGATAGAGGATGAGCCGTTTCTCCATTCAATTCTCAAGGTCATGAACTCGCGAACGAGCCAATACGCGTTATAATGTTTGAGTAAAGGATGACGGCTCCCGAAGGGGTTTGGGGCCTGGGCCCCGTCGCCGTATCACTCCTCTTCAGCGGTGTTGATCATGGCCTTCAACGGTGGTAGTGTTGGAAGGGATTCACTCCATGTGGATTCTTCTACACCGTTCATCTTGCGGCGCAGGGAGGCTCTGTGGTCTTCAGGGGACCACTTGAGTGGGGCAGCGGCTTGAGCTCGCTCTCCACATTGAGGGCAAGTCGTACTGAGACCAAAGGCTTGGCATGTTAGGCACTGTTGTAGGATTTGTCGGACCATGGTATTCACTCTCGTTGTGCGTTTGCTTCTCCACCCGCGGCCACCATATGGTCGATGACCGAACGTGTTGCTTGGTCCCAAAGGGATTCAGCAATTTTGAAATCTGGTGCTTTGAGTTCAAGGCGATAGGAAGGGGCTCCGTCATAGTAACACTTGACTTCAGTTTCTTCTTCAGCATTGGACAATGATTCAGCAGAAAGAAGTGCTTCTCGGATGACGGTAACGCCTTGTGTATTGTTGATGCTTAGGGTCAAAATACCCCGGAGTTCAACAAAGGGAGGGATGATGTTTTCAATCGCGATTTCAATGAATGGAGCGATCCAGTCACCTTCAAATCCAGCGTTCGTAAGTCCACCTTCTTGCATCGCTGCTTCTTCAAAGGCTGCGTAAAGTGTACCAAACGCATCAATGAGTTCATGACCTTGTTCTTGGGTTTGTTCAGGACTCCAAGATACCTTTTCGCCAAGAACTTTGAGAAGTTGATGAGCTCTTTGCTCGTTTTTCCATTCTTGGAGGCGAGCACGTCGTCGTTCTTCTGAAACAGATTTGAGAGAAAGTTCGAGAGAACTGCCGTCCTTTCGAGTTCGCATTACCTTGCAAATCAACCGTTGACCTTCACGAACAAATCCTCGTATGTTTTTGACCCAACCGCTGGCGATTTCCCCAATGAAAATAAATCCTTCAATTCCGGGGAATTCATCAAGGTCAACGTAGGCCCCGTTTTGTTTCACATTCTTGACCGTGGCAACAACAAGTTCACCTTCGTCTGGAGGTGCGACGGGATTGGTACTCATGGGAGGCTCAGCCTCCTCATTCAAGCGCTTCAACAACGGTGCATCCGACCAACTCTGCCTTTCCGCCAGAGGGTTTGGTCAAGGTTGCACTGCACACATCGCATGCAATAGCGGTGGTGGCTCGGGAAAAGATCGTTGACTCGTTACCGCAATCACGGCAACTAACTTTTAGGAAACTGTCTGTCATCTTTTACACCTCACTTGTCAACCAATTCGAATTTCTTAGCACGCTTGCAGGGAGCATAGTGGGCTTTGCCTGTCTCGGTGCATCGGTAGAGAATATTGACTCGCTTGGTTGGCTTTTCACGACCGTCAGGTTTTGGACGTGGGAAACCACGGTATCCAGCCATGACGCGGCGGAAACGGCGCTGACCCCAGCGAAGTTCGGAGGCACGTCGCTTCTTGACGCGCTCAACGGTGTGCATGGTATGCTTACCAGCAGAAGGACTGTAGCGCTTGACTTGTCGGGGTCGCTTTACCATATGTAACACCTAAGCAGTCAGCCCACAGAGGTCGGGTATTTATGGCTGCCGACATCGTTTCTGTGAATAATCGGCTCACTGCGTAAATGCTCAAGGGATTCTTCATAAGGTTTTTCGCACTGGGTATGGCATGGAAGAGACGGTACAGGCCTTCTTTTTCTTCTGGGCGCCGGGGGCCGTCATTGTCATGGGGGCGTTGATGTTCCTCTTTGCAAAGGCAAGGACGGTCAAGCGCGCCGGACAAATTTTTGCTGGAGTTGGCCTTCTCTCAATATTGCTCACGCCTTGGACCATCCCGTTCTCCCCGTCGAGCAGTTTTGGGCATTTCATTGGAAGTATAGTCGGGCCTACGGCGCTTCTTGCAGTCGGCATCTACAATCTCTCTTTTTCGGGCAACGTTCCAGTCGGTCGCCTTTCCTCATCCGAGCGTCGAAGTGGAATTGTCATGATCATGCTCGGCGTTCTTTGGTTTGAGGGGATGCACTGGTGGGTTTTGACTCCAACCTATCCAAGCGATGTCAACGGCTATTGGTTCATTTTCTGGAGTACGACGCTCCTTGTCTCAACCGGACTGGCCGCTGGAGCGATAATGTTGACCCGTCAGGTGGGTGTAAATCGGATCCAAGAGCAGCGTCTGCTCACCGTAGTTTTGGTGATGATGGTAAGCTTGGTCATCATGGGCTTTGCATTTGATGGACCCCATGTCGATGCTGAACGATTTGCTCATGAATTTTGGCTTGCGGGCGCCGATGTTTTCGGTATGCTGGTAGGGTTCAGTTTGGCCATCTTGGTGTTTGCCTTTGTCATTGCTTTCTACGAATCTCAACTTCCAGAGCCCTCCCGATTGCCGGCACCCACCGACGATGAACTCATTCATGCAGCAGGAATTATAGCAACTCATACAGAGGGAGGTTCCTCGGATGAATGAACAAAAACCTCGGGCCAGCCTCGTGGTATTGGGTGCTAGTTTCTTGTTCTTCCCGTTGCTTCTTTGCGGGATTGCGCTTGTGCTCTACGGTCACGTGACGAACGGTGCCTTCGTCCGTTTTGGTAACTCGCTTCTCACATCCTACACCTTGGCCTCCTTTGTTCTGCTCTTTTCCCTCTTTGTTTACGGTGATAAGCGTAAGCGTCCAGTCGCACCTTTGCTGGGTATGCTTGGAGCAGCCCTTGTTGGCGTCATGGTTTCCTTCATGTTCCTTTCTCAAGGTGATTTGCTCATGGAAGCTAACGGTTCCATTCGAGCACAGGTACTGTCGAACATCATCCGCTTCTCGACCACGCTCATTGCCGTCTCCATCAGCACCCTCATCGTGGGGGGTATCTCCTTTGCCTCTCTCATGAACAGCCCCGCTAGGCAGCATATCTTTAGAGAAGAAGAGTGATTCTTCCTCCAGATGGTCTGCCGTTGATTTCATAAGGAAGAGGTCGGTGGACTGCTCCACAGGGTGGTTAAATGTCGAAGGGTACACCGTCAATGGGAAAGCGTCAGAAGACCACTCACCTGCGTTGCCGCCGCTGTGGCCGCAACGCATATCACAAGCAAAAGAAGGTGTGTTCGTCGTGTGGATACGGCGAAACTGCACGAATTCGCAAGTTCAACTGGTCCAAGAAGTCCCACCGTCCTAAGGCTTGACTCTTGCGAATCAATCGCAACGATAAGAAGCAGGCAAGGCTTAGTAGCGATGAGGCGACACCATGTGCGGCATAATCGGTCTAGTTGGTCGGCAAGGATTCCATGTCAATCAATTGCTCTATGACGGTCTAACCGTATTGCAACACCGCGGGCAAGATGCCGCTGGAATTGTTACGGATTACGAAAGCAACTTCCGCCTTCGAAAATCCAACGGATTGGTTTCGGACATCTTTTTCAAACGCCACATGATGAGGCTTCAAGGCAACGTTGGAATTGGCCACGTAAGGTATCCAACAGCGGGTTCATCGTCTCGAGCCGAAGCCCAGCCATTCTATGTCAATTCACCTTACGGTATCGCTCTTGCACACAACGGGAACTTGACCAATGCCGACGAACTGGCTGTCATGCTCCGTGATGAGTACATGCGGCATATCAACACCACAAGCGATTCTGAATTGTTGCTGAACATGCTGGCTGTTGAAATTGGGCATCGCTCCCGTGCACTCAAAATTGAGGGCAACCCTCACATCAACATCGAGACCATTTTTGGAGCAGTTTCTGCTCTTCACGAACACGTAAGAGGTGGCTATGCCTGCATCTCCGTCATCTCGGGTTACGGGATCTTGGCTTTTCGCGACCCAAACGGTATTCGTCCTCTTGTCTACGGAAAGCGTGAAGTTGAGGGAGATGAAGAGTACATGGTTGCGAGTGAATCGGTTGCTTTGACGGCTCTTGGTTTTGAAGTGATTCGGGATGTTGCCCCTGGAGAAGCGGTTTTCATCAGTTCATCGGGTCATCTTTTCACCCGTCAATGCGCTCCAAAGCGCTCCTATTCGCCCTGTATCTTTGAATTCGTTTACTTCGCACGACCAGACTCTGTCATCGACGGAATTTCAGTGTATCAGGCCCGACTCAATCAAGGCCAACGACTTGCAGAACGTCTTCTTGAAGAGTGGCCAGACCATGACATCGATGCCGTCATTCCAATTCCCGACTCTGGGAGAATTGCAGCCTTGCAAATGGCTAATGCTCTGGACCTTCCTTACCGTGAAGGATTTGTCAAAAACCGTTACGTTGGGCGGACATTTATCATGCCTGGTCAAGCATTGCGTGAGAAATCAGTACGTCGCAAATTGAACGCTATTGAGCACGAATTTAAGGGGAAAAATGTTCTTCTCGTCGATGATTCAATCGTTCGTGGAACCACAAGTGCCCAAATCATCGAAATGGCTCGTGAAGTTGGTGCCGCTAAAGTCTACTTTGCATCAGCAGCCCCACCGGTACGCCATCCAAACGTCTACGGAATTGACATGCCAGCAGTGAACGAATTCATTGCAGATGGGAAAACGGTTTCAGAGATTGGTGAAGTGATCGGTGCCGACCGCTTGTTTTACCAGACATTGGAGGACTTGGTCGATGTAACTTGGAATGACAAGGCAGGAATTGACCGTTTCGACTCAAGTTGTTTTGACGGTAATTACGTCACAGGAGACATCGATGAAGCGTATCTTGACCGACTCGATGTTGCGCGAAACGATTCAGCCAAGAATCAATCGCATGATGACGATGCCGTCATTGATCTTCACAACGACGAAGAAATCTGACACCGTGCGAATGCTCAATACGGGCGAGGCCTTTTTTACAGTGCAGTTCAGCGACCTCTATGGTCTTCACACATGATGCTTACCGATTGGTTGAATCCGAGGGGAAGGTAAGCCATCTCATGTTCGATGAAGCGACCTCGCATCTTGCATGGGTTGAGGGTAAAAGACGAGTGCATCTCGCCGTGCTTGATGAGGATGGACAATGCCGGGTGACCTCAACGTTTGAGCATTTAAACGATGTTTCCTCCCTCCAGTTTTTCCGCAATCAATGGATTGTGGGTGATGAAATCGACGGGATTGTATTTCATGACCTCGACGGAAGTGTCTCGCAGGAAAAAAGCGTTGACGCAGGGGTTGTGCAGTGCACCCCTTGGGGCCAATCGCTGGTGATTTTGGACGGTCTTGGGCAACTCCTTTCTATGAAAAGCGAACCTTCTGCAGCCTCACTGTCCTCCAAATTCGGATTTGAAGACATCATCAAGATGGAGGTGTCGGATGACCATATTTACATCGCTCAGCAAAACGGTTCGGTCCATTGCCTCAATGAGGATGCTGTTGTGTGGTCTAGGCCCATGCGTGGGAGCATAGGAGAACGAATCACTGGAATGGGTTTGACCAAAAAAGGTAATTTTTTCTTGACCCGTGAGGGGCACGCTCTGGTTGCAGGAGATGAAGAGGCCATAGAGCTTGAATTGTGGTCAGAAGGCCAACTTATTCACCGTCAGGAATTACGTATGCGTTTACTTACATCCTGCATAGGAGATGCAGGCTCTTATTTAGGGTTTGATAATGGAGAAGTCCATCACCTCCAAGAAGACGGTTCCATGCAGCTCGTTTTAGAAACTCAGCACCCCATATTTTCATTGGTATACTCGAGGGGAACGGTTGCAGCGAGTTCTTGGTTCTTCATTCATGGACAAGAACTTGACGGCCCTGTTTGGAAAGTTGAGCACCAGGGAATGGCTCAATGGCTTCATGCAGACCGTGAACGGCAACGTCTGTACTTTGCAGGAGATGACCAAAACGATTACACCGACGCAGAACCCATCGGATGCATCGACCTTAAGGAAGAACCCACTGAGATGGACCCTACGGAATTGTCACTTTGGTTTACGATAACACCCGGTCATGTTGAATTGAATGCAGAAGAACTTTACAGTGGAAATGATGATGATGTCCTTGCCCTTCTTACCGATTCCGAACGGGATTTAATGAACGACCAAATAGCGGACACGGAGGAACTTGATCTCCTCCTCAACGCAATGGGCGACGAACGAACATCTCCCAAGGGTGCCCGTCCTTCAGCATTGAC
>DAVD01000031.1:0-15173 GCA_002505405.1 Candidatus Poseidonia alphae
CTGAAAGCGAACACTCAAAACCCGTTGCCTCGTGGAATTGGCCATGAGCGCAAAGCGTCTCGATGGAAAGGCGTGTGCCACCGCTGTTGAAGAAGAACTTCTCGGCCGAATCAAATCGCTTCAATCGAACGGTGTTGAGCCTCACTTAGCAGTCATTATTGTTGGTAACGACCCTGCGTCCCACGTTTATGTCAATTCTAAGGTCAGAACATGCAAGCGGTTGGGAATTCGTTCAACCCACCTCGAACTCCCCGAAGAAACTTCTGAAGAGGTACTCAAAGAGCACATATTAGAAATGAATTCACGGGAGGACCTCCACGGAATCTTGATTCAATCGCCTTTGCCCTCTCATGTGAATGAAGAAGCCCTTACCGATTTGATAGACCCGAGTAAGGATGTCGACGGATTCCATCCATCAAACCTTGGACGAATCGTACAGGGCCGACTTGATGGCATGATACCGTGCACTCCTGCTGGAGTCATGCGCATGCTAAAATGGGCCGATATTGACCTTTCCGGGAAAAAGGCAGTGGTCATCGGACGTTCCTTTAACGTGGGCATGACACAAGCACTCTTGCTCGCTGCTAAAGGAGCAGATGCCACGGTGACAATCGTTCATTCCAGGACTCAAAACCCCCGAGAAGAATGCATGGATGCTGATCTTGTGGTTGCTGCTGTTGGCCGTCCTGAAATGGTCCAATCGGATTGGATAAAACCGGGGGCAGTCGTTGTTGACGTTGGTATCAATCGTGTGGATGACGCAACCCGTGAGCGCGGTTGGAGGCTTGCTGGTGATGTTTGTGCAGATGTTAGTGAGGTGGCATCGTGGCTCTCCCCCGTTCCCGGTGGAGTGGGCCCAATGACCATCGCTATGCTGATGGAAAACACCGTTCGTTCAGCAGAATTGCGAATGCAATGAGCGTGCGAATCAATATATCCCCGAACGGCTTGCTGTGATTGTGGCCCACGACCCTCGCGCACCGAAACTTGCCGCAGGGTCCATCTTGTTGGCCCTGTTCCTTATCGCAGCAGCCGCAGCAAATTCCCAACTGAACGTAGTGGGGCAATCAGGGATTGGACTGGAAGAAATTGGGCTTTTGATTGCAGCTCTTATCCTCGGAGGACTCGCAAAGTGGGCCAACACCGAACATGCAATTCCTGAATTCAATGCATCAACCACAAAGGCGACAAGCGTCTTTGAAGATTTTGACGATGTGCGAACTCCAATTTCCTCGAGGACCACTTCATATCAACAAGGGACTACCTCACCCTCCAATCAAACGACAGCCAACATACTCTCATCAATTCTAGGACAGGAGCAACAGACCAACGAAGAGGATGTCCGCTCCGCAATATCTACGCTTTCAACGGGAGAGTTCGGCATGCGGGCCCAAGAAGAAGCAAAGACTACAGAATTTGCTCAAGAGGACAATCACCGACGTGATTCGGCCCCAACCAATGCAGAAACCGGAGCGGCGTTGACGCGAGTTGTCGTTCAACCCGTCCCACTTCCCGGACGGGAAAATACACCTGTCGTCGACCCAACATCCATTCCTGGGCTTGAACATGACCGAGTGTTCGTGACAGAAGGCGTAAACCATGTCCCGCTACCTGTACTGCCTGAAATCGTAACGGAAGTCATGCATGTTGAACCGATTGTTGAGGAAATCCATATTGATCCGACTCCTTCGAATCTTCCTGAACTTCCAGAATTACCTATGGAAGCCGCCACTCAGCCATTGGCCCCTGCACTTCCAGACCTGCCAGCCCCTGAGGTCATGCAAGCGGCGTTGCCGGACCTCTCTGACCTGGATGATGCTGAAATCTCACTGACATCTTCACCCGAACTCCCGAATCTTGATGATTTGTTTGCCGAACCCTCACCAGCAATGGCCCCATCCGTTCCGGATACGCCAGACCTTCCGGACCTCGATGATTTGTTTTAAACGACGAATGATTGAAAGGGGTTCGCCGGCGACATCCAATACATGTGGGCTGAAACCTATGACCTTCATTCGCATTCAACACACAGTGATGGTGAACATCCAGTGGAGCATGTGGCCAAACTTATGACAGACAACGGCGTCCTTACTTGGGCTCTTACGGATCACGATACCGCATCGGGGTGGGCTGAGGCCTCCAATGTTGCAAAAGCAAACGGCATGACCTTTATTCCGGGCGTAGAGATCACCTGCACACCCGCTCATGCTCCGATGGAGGAAGAGTTGACACGAAGAGAACGAGAGCGTGCATCGGCCTCGTGGCATCTTTTGGCTTACTTCCCAAACCATGTCCCTGGTGAAAACGATGAAACCGTGGCCTCTTTCCTTGAATGGCTAGCACCAAAGCAGGACGGAAGAGAACCACGCATGCGTGCAATGTGTGCCCGATTGGAGGCATTGGGGATGCCCGTTGATGTTGAGGGAGTACTGGCGCGTGCGGAAGGTTCGGTAGGACGCCCACATCTTGCAGCAGCCATGGTTGACGCCGGATATGTAGAGGACAAACAAGAGGCTTTTGAGCGGTGGATTGGAGATGGAAACCCAGGATTTGTACCTCACGAAAAACCGACAATTCAAGAGGCTGTCACAGCGGTCAAAGCGGCCGGTGGAGTAACTTCACTTGCTCACCCAATTTATTACGGAGTGCCCGTGAAACAACTTATTGACGTTCTAAAGACTCAAGGAATCAATGCCGTTGAGGCCGTCCACCGCAGCCATGATGATGCCTACAGGTATGAACTGATGCAACAAGCCACATCTCAGGGTTTAGGAATCACCGTTGGTTCAGATTTCCACGGAACAAGCTATCAACAACACCCAGGACACATGCCGATTATGCTCGAGGCTCTCATTGAACAAATTAAGAACGCATAAACCGGTCCAACAGCAGCGCCAACTCAAAGAAAACAATGACGGGCATCGCTACCAAGAACAACGACAGTGGGTCCGGGGGAGACAACAAGGCCCCCATTACGAACGCACTGAACCAAATGTGCCTACGATACATGATGAGGCTGGCTCGATCTACAAAACCCATCCGCAGGGCAACCGTCGTTAGGACAGGTGCTTGGAAACCGATGGCGGATGCTAGGGCCAAATTAATGATGAAGCCGGCATAACCAGAAAGCCTCCATTCTGTCGAGAGGCCTGCTTGTTGAGCATCGTTTGTCAAGTACTCCAGCAGCATTGGAGTAAGCCATTCCCAAGCGTAGAATACACCAAGACCAAGCAGTACCAAACTGCTGAGAGCCGTGACCACGAGAGCAGGGGCCGGCCTGGGTACGCGAAGGTCAAGTTCAGACAAACGTGAACGAACCGCTTCGTTTTTGCTCCCCTTCCATGCACCATGGACGAGGGCCAAGAACACGATTAAAGCAAGCCCAACAGCACCCGCAATTCTCAGCTGAAGTAGAAGGAACTCCACCGGAGTGACGACGATGATGGATACATCCTGGGGCAACCGTTGCGGTTCAATCAACCATGCGATAACCCGTTTTGTGAACGGGAAGGCTGCAGAAAAACCAACTGCAAAGAGAAGCACATAGAATTTGAACGAGCGTTGAATATAGGAACGTAAATCCTCGACCATGACCCCCCCGGGAGATTGCATCAAGCGGTCCACCGTTACTGCAATGGACTCATCCTGCATGCACCTCACCCCTCTTCGCCATGCTCTGTTGATGTGGCCCACACATATGAGGGCGTGGAATCGATCAAACTTCTTCCTTCCTTCTTCAACCGATACAAGCGATAGACTACGAAACCGGTCATCCAAAGTGAAGGAAGGCTGAGAAGGAGAGCCTGTCCAAGTTTATCGTCGCCATAATCATTGATGAGGCGGACTTCCATCATCGCATCATCTCCTTCATCGTGGGCGTAATGGAGTCCGACATAATGGAAGATTTCAGGAGAGGTAATGTTGAGCGAAAGAGTCGTTTGAGGGGCGACTGTATGATGTTCCCCCAATTCAGAAAGATGACTCCAATCAATGGATCCTGAAGACATCGCTGGAGCACTTTCTTCGACCATAATCACCACCACCTCAAGGTCACCGGCTTGGTTAAGATTGGTAATGTTGGTCAGGACATAATCACCTGCGGAAAATTTCTGAATAATTTCAAGGGTACTGTCATCGGGTCCAAGTTGATAGGAGACTCTCTCATCCAAACCCTCCTCCTGAACATTGACGGCCATGAGGATTAAGGTCAACAAGATCAATCCGACAATACCTTCAACCAAAATGTGCCGACGAACTTTTTCTTGGGTCACGCCCTTGAACATCGGGCCGTAGTCGTTTCGCATCCGTGGCTGAAGGTGGTGGATGAACAATGCACCAATTCCACCAATGAGAATGCCGAGCGGGATATCGACCAGCCAGTGGATTCCAAGGTACAGGATGGTGAAGCCGAACAGCAGGGTGTTGACCAAAACAAACCGGTGGTACCTCCAATGACGCCAGTCACGGAGACGTTCGCCACGTTCCCGAACATGGAGGTAATTGAGCATAAGGATACCAAAGGGAATGGCTACATGGAGGCTTGGGACCGCATTGTCAAGAGGGTCGTGAAGGGCATAAAACGCCGTATACCAACCATCATGGTAAAGCAGCGCTTCCATTCCAGGAATCCAGGAGGACGTCACTTCAACATTGAAAAACAGGTAATACGGTACGGCCAATGCATAAATGAACAGATAATTCAAGGTGACCTTATCGGTCATTTCACGGTCGCCAGAAAAGGCAAAGTAAACCGTTGTCACGTAAATCAAGAAAAGATATACAAAGAGATAATGGAAGTTAAGAACATCAGTTAGCAAGTCGTTTTTGAACGATTCTTGAATCCATTTCGTGAATTCACCCTCGATTCCATAAACCCAATCTGTCCAGTGACCTGTCCTGATTTTCATGGGCTCATTCAGTTTGTCAGTAATCGATTTCCAACGGATGATGACGATGTAGCCCATAGCGTGAAGGTAGTATCGTTTCTCATGAAATTCATGAGCCCATTCCCTCCATGGGATTCGGAATTCCTTCTGAGAGCGGGTGAAGTACCAACAGATGATAGGAGTCAGAACGAGTATCATACCCATCATGATATCGTAGGGCTCCATATTTGAGGGGAAATGATACCTGCTTTAGGAGTTCCCGCCTCTCATGCAGTACAAACCCCGATTGGGAATTACCATGGCGAAGGGCAAACATTGTTGAGAGGCAGGCATGTGGTTGTAGCATGGAGGTGGAAAAGCCATGGCAGCAAGCTCCTGAAAACACCCTGCTGAGTCTTCAGCACGGCATCAAAATGTTTGATGGAATCGAGTTTGATATTCGAATCACAGCGGACCGTCAACTTGCAATCCATCATGACCGGAACGTATCCCTTCCAAAGGAACGCCTTGAGGGGCGCCCAGCATGGGCTGAGCAATGGACGTTGGATGAGTTGACGGAGGTTGGATTCTTAGGTTTTGAAGAACTGTTGGAGGACCCTACAATCCGTAAGCATTGGGCTGAACAGGGTAAAATGGGCTGTATTGAAATCAAGCGACCTCACCCAAAATCTCCCTCAGGGGGCGGTTACTTTGGACGTCATCACCACATTCAACATGTTGCGGATGCGATGACGATGGCTGAAGATCTTCTTGACCAACATGAGGTTCCCCGTGAAAACACGGTGTTCTATTCCTTTCACAAACACATGCCTCAATCGGCTAAAATATCCGCAACAAAACGACCGTGGGCTGCACTGACACCCTACATACCACCGTATGGAAACCGAACCTTTCAGCGAATCAAAGCCTTTCCAACTTACTTGACCACTTCGTTTGGAAGATTGGTGAAAACTCATCTTCGCCAGGGCAGTTCCATGCTCCCTTGTGCGATTGAATACTTTGACGGCCTCACACGATCGGTGCCGCTCGGACGGCATGTTTCACTCAAAGGAAAGGGACTCAAGCGATTGACTCAGGTTCGAAGCGGGATGCCTACCTATGTATGGCCAACTCGCCCATTGCTTGAGCATGACCTCATTCGAGCTGGACTTACTGCACTTACCGACAAAGCAGACCCGAACCTCCTATGGCTACCATCGGGTCATTTGCGATGGAGGCAACCCGGCACTCGTCCCCTTGACGAGTCCCAGTGGTCGATTCTGAAACAAGCAACATACGAGAACCATCGTGAGATTCATTCGGAACTGTTGGAAACAACTCCTTCGTGGGAACAATGCGATTCAGCACGGCGAAGTTTGCTCATCGGCGAATGGAAGAAAAAGTGGAGTTGGAGCGAATCCATTGACGAGGTAATGGCTCGATCTGAAGGTACAACTCCTCCTTGGTCGGCTCCACGAATTATCGGTCATCGAGGGTCTGGGAAAACATCCCGACCGGTCTTGAACTAACATCACTCAATGTGACGCAATGTTTGTTGTTCAGCAATGTACTTTGGCCGGTAAATCGGTATACCCTTGCCGTCCCTCATCACCGTTCGTTCATCGATGATTTGCGCACCGATTCCAGCGACTCGGGCCCATCCGAAGAATGTGGTATAGTAGGTTGGATCCTTGAATCCAACGTAGTGGAGAAGGGCTCCACTTGCGATGTCAACGTTCGCATTTGGATTGGAAATCTTGGGATTCTCTGAGAGGACTCTAGGGGCGACTTCACGAAGGGTACGAATGATTTTGAAATTCTCATCATCCGGGCACATCACTTCACCCAACGCAAATTGAACGGTGGCTCTTGGGTCTTCTGCTCGTAGCACTGCATGGCCAAACCCAAACACTGGGCGCTTAGCATCAAGTTCACCGCGCACGAAGGCTTCAACTTCTTCCGGGTCGCTTGTACCAATGCGTAGAACAAATTCCAAGCAAGACTGATTCGCACGCCCATGTAGGGGACCTGACAGAGCGTTCATCGCTCCCGAGATTGAGGAATACACGGTTGCATGACCCGATGCAATGGCTTTTCCTGCAAAGGTGGAAAGGTTACCCCCACCGTGATCCATGTGCAACACGAGGTAAGTGGAAAGGATACGTTCCATTTGGTCTTGGTCGATACCGTCCAAGTCCAAGGTACGAGCAAAACGCTTGACCATTGTGGCTGAAAGGTCATCTTCAGGGATGTCAGCTCCACGGCCTTCTCGGATCCGGAACAAGAGCCCCATAAGCCGAGGCATACGGGCGATGAGGTTGAGGGCATCTTCTTTCCAATCTCCAGTCGTGTCGAGCATTCCAAGAGTTTGGATACCTACACTCAACCAGTCCATTGGATGACCGCCTTTTGGAAGCGTGTGGAACACTGCAGCAACGCTGTCAGGAACATGACCTCGCCCAGCAAGGTTCTCTCGGAATGCTGAAGATTGGGCTGGTGTTGGTAGTTCTTTGTTGAACAGAAGATAGACCACGTCTTCGGGAGACTGGCCAGCGAGTTCGCTGATCGGATATCCGCAATAATGGACACCTTCAGTGGGCGTAACAAACGATGTACGGCAGGTGCCGACAGGAATTCCACGAAGACCGATGTTCAAGTGTTTTTCAGTCACATTGAACAAGCCATTATCGTTTGACATTCTCTTCCCTCAAAGACACCGACAAGAGACCCTCGTATAAATGCGGCTCTTCTCTTGGCAAGCCAGTGAAAACGGTGTAGCCAGCAACACCGCCGCAAACTACCGTTTGTTCCGTCTGGCTTGCGGCGGCCATTCTCTAAATCCTTTTGTCGATTCACGGTCAGAAAAGATGTGGAGGCGAATTGTGGTCCCTTCTACAAGAAGAGCATCTTCAGCATCAATGCCAGGACACTGCTCCTTAACCTGACTCCATGCTCGGTCGCTCACCAGATTTTCACCCCACCACGGGAAAGCCTTGCATTGCTGAGGCCTCACCTGATAGATTGAACACTGTTGGTTTTCATTGAGGTGAATGCAAATTCCATCATCATCCCGGCTTTTAAGGACAAAACGGCCGTCGTATGTCTTGCGAGCATCACGCTCCAACCAATCTTCCACCGACAAACCTGAATGTTGGGAGATACGCTCGGCATCGGTAATGGAAAGGTAAACAATTCCACCGGGTTGGTCGCAGCATTTACCGCAGCCACTCTGACAAGAAAAGTTAACTCCGCTCATCCACCATGGAGGCTTCATTCTTCTTCACCCATGAGGATCTTCTTTGGATGGAGTCGTCCAAGATGAACCAGCGTGTAGTTGGGCTCATTGGCGTCATCCAGTAGGTCTTCGGCTGTAATTCCAATCCCGTCGATGTTCCATTCACCGTCGGGCTCATAATCGTCCAACGCCTCGACGGTCTGAATCTGAGTGGACGTCGATGAGGCTTTTCGCCCGATGGGCCTCCGTTGTTTGACCGCCACATCGGGTTCAACAGGCGGAAGGGGTTCTCGGTCTGGGTCAAGTTCTACCAACCGTTCTTCAAGTGTTCGCAGTTCATCCGCAATATCGATCAAGGCGTCAATATCGGCATCCACCGCTCGTTGAGCCAAATGAACCATTTGTTCTTCCAGCCGATTGAGTTCAAAGGACGAATCCAATGTATCTCGAGTTGAACGGTTCATCCGTTCATCGATGGCGACGTCCAAGTCCACCAAGATATCAGCAGCTCGGCCAGCATCTCCATGCTCGATTCGTTCATTACGAGCGATGAGGTGGCGGTCTCGTTCATTGACATCAAGAACCGATGGTCGTGCTGGTGTAATCGATTCCATTATTTCATTGACCCGCTGGTCAACAATACGGTCTCCTTTTGAGATGAACTCCGCCCCGTCCCATTCAGGGGGCTGATATTCATCTTCGCCCCATGGTTTGAGTTCCGAATGAAGTTCAATACCCCCTGGCTGAACGTTAGAATAGACTTGGTCAATGGCCTCACTCACCAATGCAGCGGCCAAATCATCAACACGTTGAGCCTCCAACGTCTGCCCTTGAGATTGAAGAGCAGGTCTTGAGGAAGTGACCAAGTCAATGATATCATCGTTGTTAAGCAAAACTTCACCTGCTTCAAAAGCGATGGAGACCTGCTCCAACCGGCCCTCCATCGCTCGCCAGCCAGAGGGTTCAAGACGGGCCAAACGGGCCAAATGAACGTCGTTTAACAGGAGGTTACGCTGAGCACAACGCCATGAACCATAGGCCATAAGCGAAGCGATGGAAGGAACGGTGAGAAGAACTGCCGAAGCATTGCGAAGGACTTCTTTCAAACGTGAAGCGGGTAAATCATCAGGATGGATTCGGCCTCCAGCAAGAATTTGAACACCGAGATTAAGAGCATGGTCAACGAGAATTCCAAGTTGGTGAGCCCACTCAGAATCTTGACCGAATTCATGGAGATCATCAATCACAAGCGCTGTTGCACCTGAAAGTGCATCCTGCCATTCATGTTCAAGCCCATCAAGGCCTACCGCGTCAGCCGCGCTAAGGGCCAAAACTTCACCTTCCTGACGTCGTAACAATGCCTGCCCGGTGGCGTGAAGAAGATGAGAGCAACCCGCATGGACTTCCGAAACGACGACCAAGGGGTTGAGGTGGCCACCTGGCGAGTCCACAATGGATTCACAGGCCCTGGTGGATCGCATATTTTCATCCGTAACGAACCACTGTCGGAATGTTAAACGGTCTGACCAATGCATCCTTTTTGGCCAATCGCCACGAATCTCAAGCACATTCCGAGCGTGAAGCGGATGGTTTTGGTCAACTGGAACAAGGTCCGATTCAAGACCGACCGACGGTCGACCTCGATGTTCATCCAAGATGTGAGACCAAACCGGTCGTCCGTCACCTTCAAGCCCGACAAATCCATCTGCCCCATCAGGTAGAGCGTCGGACTTCTTTTCCTCTGGACTGCTGCTTCTAAGTTTCTTTAAACGCTCTGCAACATGGTCTGCGTACGATGAATTTACATCAAGAAATGAGGTATGCTCGTCGACAGACGGTCCAAGAACACGGTCGGCAATGAGGTCATACGTGGGTCGTTGTGAAACACCAACGCGTTGGAACAAAGAAAGACGACCGTTTTCTACCTCAGTTTTGCCCAAGAGCGTGTTCAATTTGGATTGAGCTTGTCGCTTTGGTTGAGGTGATTTTTCGGGAATGGCCAATGATTCAGGGGCGCTGTGTGTGTGAATTGAATCACGCAATTTATTCTTTGCATCTTCCAACGCTAATCGCAGTTTTGTTGGAGGTGAACTCACGATTCATCCTCCTTGAATTTTTTGAGCAACTCGCCTTTTTCGTTGTAAAGAGCTGCAGAAGAGGCATAATCCTCATCTTCCCATTGGTTCCATCGTTCGTACATTTCATCGATGGTGGATTCCTTTTGGTCCTTGGAGGAGGATTCACGAGCAGCCTTTGGCGGTTCTTGAGAAGAACGATCGAAGCTGCGAGGCAGCGGATGTGAAGTTGAACTTGCTCTGAGGGGGACGGTCTGAGGAGTGTTCATCTCAGGCAATTGAGCAGAATCTAACGTCGGGTTAGGGTGAAGTGTGTCCCCCAGAGTTCGGGTCTGAGTTGGTACGTTGATCTCCTGATGCCGCAAAGACGCCCTGTCTTGCCTCGCTTGGAACACATCCAAGTTTTCCTTGATAAAACGGTCTTTCGTACTCTTCTTTTGGGGCCAATTCGGCAAGTTGCGCTCCGAACGAGATACTGCGGAGCTCCGTTGATGGGCAAGGCCAGGGTCAATTTGAGGAAGGCTCGGTTTGACCTTTCTAGCGGGCAACCGCTGAGGCGTTCGTACTTGAGGAGATGCGGTAGGAACTACTTTCGCAGGCGTTGAACGCTGTGCATGAGGCGATGGATGGGGCGTTGCTTCATCGTTCGTTTGGCGATGAGGAATTTCACTGATAAAACGACCTTGCATGAACGAAGATTCTCGGTCTCTTTGAGAACGGTCCCCTGCCTCAGCGCTCGGGGCCATACCACCATCACCGGTGGACTCGGGCCAAGATTCAACCACTTCGCTCAATGCCTCAACCGCTGCCTTTCGTTCTTCTTCAGTAGGTTCAACTCCGCCACCTTCCATGGAAAAGTCTGCGGCAACCGAGGAAGGACTGCTTGTATCACCAACATGATGTCGCAGTTGTGCATCAACCCATCTGGCTTCATCCTCATCGATTGGAAGAAGAAGAGGGTGGTCAAAGAGGCCGTCAGGATCGGCTAACCAATCCTGGAGATGAACGCTTGTCAAGGGAACAAATTCAGTCATCAAACTGTGGCGGACAGGGAGTTGAAACACCCCTAAATCGGTGGTAAGGAGGAGCGTATGGTCGTTAAACCTCACGCCGTCAATGATGGAACGAATCAAATCCAACATGCCCGAATCGCCAAGCGCATTGCCAACACGGTCCAAGCCATCAAGCAGAACAACAGCCCGTTCATTGGCCCATAAGAATGCTTCAACACAGCGTAGGATTTCGACTTCATCACTCAAAAGTTCAAACCCTCCGCGTGGAGTGAACAGGGAGTAACTTGTGGGGCCCGGCAAGCGGTTCGTAATCTCTGTCGAGGCATGAGGAAGTCCAAACAGCCCCAAGAGGGAAAGACCTCGCTCAGCCAACTCAACACCCAGTTCAATCATGGGATGCGGGTCGGGTGAGTCGAAGACATATGCTCCACCGGGTTGAAGCAAGGTTTTGTTTGCGTTGCTCATCGCATCAAAAGAAGGACGCCGTTGAAATTCAGGCTCGATGACGAACCCCTCCATTTCCTCTGGCCGGTCTGCTCTTCTCCAAGAGGACGAGGGGAGGCGCACACTGGACCACCATGAGGATGAATCATCAGTGGACTGTTGGAGTTCAAGATGCAAGATACTCTCAGGCGATGCCTCCATCATTTGACGAATTGCAGACATGCTCAATTCGTACAGGTTCACTTCATTGGCAACGTCCAACGCATCGCTTTCAATTGACATCAAGGCATCAAGTCCGAAGGAATGAATTTCTCCTTGATGAAAAGCCATCACTGGATGCCCTAAACGAAACAGAAGCCAGCCGTTTGTTTGCGTCTGATGAGGGCGGATCAACACGGCACCAGATTGGCCATGAGCAGCCAAATCGCGAGCCATCAGACGAAGAACATCAACGCCTCCACGTCGTTGTTCAATGAGGTCGCCGTGTTGAATTTCCATTGAGGCAAGCCACCGTTGTACACCACATCCCCCAAACCCCCTCTTGAAGAGTGCGGAGAAAACGGCTGAAACACATACTGTTTCAAGGACGACACCCTCCCCCCAACATGACCCTTCAGGAGGCCGGTGAGCTGACAACCGAAGAAGAAGTTCTCCTCGGGGAGGGGTTGGCTCGATTTGATACGGGAAGATACTGGCATGCACACGAATCATGGGAAGACTTGTGGAACGCCCTTAAACGTCGGAGTGCTCCATCGGAAGAAGTTCTCCTGGTCCAAGGACTCATACAAACTGCCGCACTCTTGCTCCATTACGAAAACAGGAAGGAACGAGGCGTGACCAATCAATGGCTCAAACTTGAACCAAAATTGGCGGGTTGGACGGTTGCATGGGGCCTCGATATTGAACTGCACTGTTCCGTCATCGGTGAATTCGCAAACGATGTCGGTTCTTGGACAAAAAACCCAACCTCCCATCAAATTCCGCGAGCGTGACCTTCAAGTGAATCAGCCCCGTCAACCCGACATGGGTGAATCGATGGGAGAACCTTCTGCGGGGATGATTCGTTTCATCAACACGCCGATTGCTCAGCCGTTTATCCAAGCTCGAAACATTGGCTTTGTGAGCGCCCTTGTAGCCTCGGTAGTTCTCGGTGGGATCTCCGCCCTGCTGACAACATCCAATGCCGTTGCATTCAGCCTCGCCGTCGTCAGTTTCGCAGCCAATGCATCGTTCGTGATGTACCGATACCTTGGTCACGCATCTACGCCCCTTGCAGTGAACCTCAACCATCCATTCATGGATGGAACTTCATTTGGGCAAGCAGAAGTGGAGGTCCAACTGTCGGACGGCCGTTGGATTGACCCTGGCAAGCACCGAATTAAGGCCATCTCCGATGACCTTATTGGTGGATTCAACATCGCTCACGACACCATTGATTTTCCCGTGTTAGGGCATTTTTCACCCTCTAAAAAACGTACGGCTTTGTTGACAAGACACATGGCTCTCATCAATCAAGCCATTGCGCTGCGGGATGCAATGAACAACATTCCCGACCCGATTGCTGAAGCCAGAGACCGTGAAACAAAAGACAGCGGGCTTCTGGAACGGTCATGGTTAGAAGAAGAACAAGAAATTGAAGTCGAGAGTCCCCTCGTATCCTTCTTCAAGCGTGAAGAATAGCGCTTTTTCGGGAGCGGCGACCCTCTACCTTCAAAACCCGTCTGCTTGACCCATTGGCCGTGTCAACCACGGAAACTTGGATGGGTCGGGTCGAAAACCTTGCCCCGCATGAGCAAGACACGTTGCTGGGAACCTCGCTTTCTCGCAGGTTTTCAAAACTCCCATTGTGGTTAAGCCATCCTGCAAACATTGGGGCATTCTACGGACTTCTCGTCGCTCTTGCACTTATCCTCCCCTATGCATTCGGTGGAAAAAACAACGATGTCTGGGCTGTTGAGTGGATCTTCCACACTGCCCTTTTGATCGTGGCTTGTGCACTTACAGGCTTTGTATCAATTTTGCTCATCGCCTTCTCAAAACGCCATCCAATGGCGCCGCCTCGGTACATCTTGTACCCAATGCCCTTCATTGGACTGGCTCTTCTTTCAATTGATAGAACGGAACTTTTGACCGTTCCGAGCCTGCTCATTTGGGGCCTTCTTCTTCTTCCTGGGCCAGTGTACGTTCACCTTTCTTGGGCCCCACGATGGCGCTTATTGTGCATGGTTGAAGACGGCAAAGACCCGTTCCTTGGAATGGAGGTCAAGCAAGAAAACTCCGAGGCTGAGGAGATTGCCGGAGACGATACTGAGTTGCTTGAAGTCGTTGATAACTTCGAATCAGAGTAACTTAGATCAGCCCGAGTTTGGGCCCGACCTTCTCAAAGCACGAGAGTACCGTATCCAAATCTTCTCGGGAGAGACCTGCCGACATTTGAGTGCGAATTCGGGCTTTGTCTCGAGCGACCATTGGAAAGACAATTGCCCCAGCCATGACACCCAGTTTGCCCAGTTCTTGTGTCATTGCTTTTGCAACACTGGATTCACCGCACATCACTGGAATGATTGGCGTCACTGAATCGCCAGTGTCAAATCCGAGGCTTTGCAGTTCCTTGCGGAAGTAATCGGTATTTTCCCACAGACGTGCATGATGCTCTGGCTCGTCCATAAGAACCTCAATCGCTGCTTTTTGTGCAGCAGCAACACCAGGTGGCTGTGAGCCAGAAAGAAGCCATGAACGCGAATGGTTCAAGGCGTGATTTCGGGTCATTTCAGTCCCGGCAAGAATGCCTCCTTGAACTCCGAGGGCTTTGGAAAACGAACCGGTTTCAAAGTCGACTTTTCCTTGAAGTTTGAAGTGGTCGACAATCCCTGCACCACCATCGCCCAAGACGCCTTCACCGTGGCAGTCATCAACGTAGACCATGGCGCCATACTCTTCAGCAAGGGCCGTAACTTCGTCGAGTGGAGCGATATCCCCGTCCATCGAAAACACACCGTCGGTGATGATGAGTTTACGATCGGATGATTCGTGGGCTTTCAAAACAGCTTCCAATTCACCCATATCGTTGTGCCCGTAAACGGCTCGTGAGGCCTTCGTCAAGCGAACACCATCGATGATGGAACCGTGATTGAGTGAGTCGGAAATGATGACATCTTGAGGGCCTGCGACAAGCGATGGAATCAATCCAACATTGACCGTATATCCTGCAGAGTAAATCAACGATGCTTCAACTCCCTTGAATTCAGCCACTTTCTTTTCGGCTTCAAGGTGAATGTCCATGGTCCCCGCAATGGCACGAACAGAGCCGCTTCCTGCCCCGTAAAATGCTGTTGCATCCTGCATTGCAGATACAACCTTAGGGTGGGTTGTCAAGTTGAGATAGTTGTTCGCTGAAAGCATGATGGTTGGTTTACCGTCCATTTGACAACGAGGTTGATTGGGCCCTTCGAGCGTTGGCGGCTCCCAAAGTAGAGATTTTTCACTCAATTCATCGTAGCGAGATTTCATCCAAGACATATCACCGGGCACAACAATCCTC
>DAVD01000031.1:15220-24337 GCA_002505405.1 Candidatus Poseidonia alphae
TCTCCGAGTTCGAGATCATAATTTGAAAGATGAAGGCCTTCAATCCCCAAGCGATGGAGATGAACAACCTCGTTCCCAAGGGCTTCAAACATCCTACGAACTTGCCTTTTCTTCCCCTCTTGGATGGTCAATTCAATGATGTCGGGTTCAATTTGGTGGACCTCAGCAGGGCGTGAGGTATAGGAGGTCGTTACGCCTGAATCCTCAATGTGAATATCAACGCCATGTTGAAGCGCTTCCATTTGAGACGATGAGACGGAATCCCGTGTAATCGCTTCGTAAATCTTACGAATGTCTTTCTCGGGAGAGGTGATGTCGTGAACCAAATCACCGTCGGTCGTGACCAAAAGAAGGCCTGTTGTTGCTTCATCCAAACGACCAACCGTCACCAGGCGCTCGTAGGTACTCGAATCAACTGCTTCCCTAAACAATTCAAAGACCGAGCGTTTGTTCAGCGAACGTTCTTGTTCACTCAGTCGAGAACAGAGATATCCCCTGGGTTTGTAAAGGAGAAAGGTGGTGTGTTCGTTTGAAAGTTCAAGACGCTGGCCTCTGTACAGAACAGGCTTGGTTTTTGGATTGAACTGGAAACTGATTTCTTTCACAACCGATCCGTTGACGGTGATGTCCCCGTTCCAAATCGCTTCCTTCACTTCTCGCTTTGACGAGAAGAATCCGGTTTTCGAAAGAAATTGATGAAGCCGCAATTTCATTCTGTCAACCGTTTGCAAGGCGACGCCTTACCCTCATCAAGGCTCCGATGAAACCAACAGCGAATATTCTGCTTCAAAAAGTTCAAATCAAAGAGGAATCAAATCCCATCGCTGGTTTAGGAAAAGATTGACACGGAGGACATCGTATGAGGAATAACGATGTTTTCCAATGACGAACTCAAAGCGTGGTATTCGACCATGCCGGTGGATTTGGATTGGCTTGAAAAGCCGTCCCGCCACCAATTCCGATGGCGCCTTCTAAACGATCGGTGGGCAACCCTTCCCCGTCAGGTCAGTAACGAGCAGACGCTGCGAAAGCAATTTGCGAAATATGCACCACGTGACCTTTACATCGGCACCTCAGCATGGCTCAATCCGGTTGACCTCCCCCGATTGAAGGATATTGACGCACCGGCTCCCATTCTTCTTGACCATCTGGTCGTGTTTGACATTGACTTCCGCCCGTTTTGCTATCGTAGATTGGAGCAAGCCCGAAGCGTCACAGACGGCTTGTTAACATGGCTTGATGAGCACGAAGACCTCACGTTGCAATACATCAGTTACAGCGGAGGAAAAGGTTTCCACCTGGTATTGCGAGACAACGACCGTTCAAGAAAACAACCGCGCCAAGTCTAATTCAAGCAAACCATGCGGGCACTCCTCCAAAATCCCTGAGCATGCAAATGAGCAGTCAGGTAGTTGGAACCAAAGGAAGCGTTTTTGCAACCATAGCTTACCGAGTATTCTTTGTCCTCGGACTCGCACTGTCCATCGTGTTTTATTCGTATGCATCAGGCGGCGAAGACCCCTCGCTTTTATGGATTGGAACCGTCGGTTTTGTGTGGTTTCTCATGTTCCAATTTGTCATCAATTTCATCTTTGTTAACGGCTCTCGTTAAATCCGGTTCATCTGGATTTAACAACATAAGGTCAAAGATTACAACAAAGCGCAGGGTTCTTGAGGAATTGTAGTTGAGGTAAAACCATGGGAGAGGTATTGGAAGCTAGCCTCGTCGTTGAGGAGGTCCTCCATGGGATGACGCGGAAGCAACTTCTTGCGTTGTCGCTCGCCACACTACTGGTTGTATCCATTGTTGCAGGCATGTCGTTTTTCAACGACGCATCAAACAAGGAACAGTCATCCGATGCATTTGCTGGAAAGGACGGTTGGCGAGCCTTCTCTGTCGTGGCTCCAATCGACACCGGAATCAACGTTTATCACGACCATTTCCGAACCAATGAAACCTATCCACAGGGGTTACTGGACGGTCTTGGAGTTAACAAGGTCTGTGACATAACGATGGAAGGAAGTTGGCAAGAGCGCTATGATGCAGACAAGGAAACTTGCTGGGACACGCTTGCACCGAGCGATATTGTCTACTTCACAGGGACAAAAATCATCGGCAGTTCGCCCGACGGCGACAGTGACATTCTCATTCTTGATGACCCTTCTGACGGTCATGGTTCTGCAGTCACCGGAGCAGTACTTGATGCCAATCCAAATGCAGTAATTTTCTTTGTTGAAGGATTTTCAGAACAGGCCGTTCAATCTGCTGCAGACCAACCGCTGGTCGATGTCATCACGACCTCATTTGGGGCCATTGGTTCAATCCCTGTTCCAGGAATTGAGCGAGCTACGGAATCTGCCGTTGTTGAATTCGGGAAGATCCATACCGGTGCTGCAGACAACAGCCCATCCCCTGCAGTACAGGACGCAACTGCGGGCCCACCATGGTCAATCGGAATCGCAGGATACGCCGAAGAGGGTGACGACCAGAAGGAGATCATGTCTGGTTCATATCCCGATATTTCTGCAGATTGGACCCAAGTACTACCAAACCACGATGATATCGATGGCTACCATGAAACTTCTGGAACATCCTTCGCCACTCCACGTACCGCTGGAATCATTTCCTTTGTATTGGAATCTCTTCGTGATGAATACCAAGACGCTTCCTCCGGCGCATCTCCTGATACACGGTCCAAGAATCTCGTCAACGGAACCGATGCGGAAGGAAACGCAGTTTCAATTGACAACGCCCAAATTCGTGAAGCGATCAATCTCTCAGCCTGGTATCCTGATCTGGGCTGGGACCCTACCTCGGGAACCATGCCCATATCTCCAGTCGCACCTTGTACTCAGACGGGCTGGGGACTGGTCAATCTTTCAAACATTGAACCCGTCATCAAGCACTTGAACGGAAGTGAACCTCTGCCCGACCGTGCGGGCGATGTCGTCGCTTGCATGAACCTCAACCAAGCAGCACGTGAAGCCTATTGGGGCGCCTATCCAACCCTACCAACCCAACTTCATGTCATCGGTGAAGAAGGCGTACAACGACGAGATTAACATTCTCAAAGATGTTAATCTCGTAAAGCGTGTAATTTACTGATTAATCTTGCAGAATGCCGGGTTAAAATTTATAGTAAGGAGTTCGTTTTTGGGTTTATGATTGGTCAAAGTATCTTCCACCTCATCACGGTCATCATCCATTGAACCATTGTCAACAAGGAAGGTGACCAAAGCAGTTGCAACGAAGAACCACGGCACACCCTGGGCGAAATAGAGAGCACATACGGTTGCAAATCATGCCGCACGGCTCTCTTGCATATTCACCGACATGAATTTTCGTCTTGGTGAGGCATCTGATAGTTATCCCCATAAAAAGCAGGGGTTCCGAGTGTAAATAGCAATTGAAGTACGTCGGCCTAATCATCAATCCTCAGCGATAAGAGGCAAAGTGGACGCTGGGGGCAACGGGCTGAACTATGCACAGCGAGGCAAGCCCGTGGTAAAGCGGCTACGTCTCCTATAAAAAGAGGCAAAGTGGACGCTGGGGAGTCGTCCCTGCTTCACAGCACCAGGAAATCCTCGTCGCTTTGGCTTCACTAATCCGAGCCCAGCGATACGAGATGGCCTTGACGATTCTTGACAACGAACTCGGAGGTGCTTGCTGATGCCAGCCGAGAAAGGTATTCCCAAGCCCGAAGCTTCAGCACGGCGACTTGACGTGAGGAACTACGACTCAAGGGAAGCCTGGGGCTGGATGTCCGAAGACGAGCGGTTGATTATGAGCAAGGAAGGTGTAGCCTATGTTGATGTTGAATTGGTGTGCTTGAGTTTTGACAACTTGCTTAAGCAGTACAATCTTTCAATTCACCAAATTGACGGAAAACGACTCCTCCGCTGGATGCGACACATCAGAGACCATCGGGGGGAATGGAATATTGATGATATTGAAGCTTTAGCAGACACTAATTGAAGGTCACATGATCGCTCAATTTTATTATTGGAATAAAACCTGTACCAGGTGTTTCTATGTTTTCTATAACATGGGTGACAAGCGGGTGTAATTTTTTTGACTTCGGGCAAACCCTAATCCTGTAACCGCTTTCCTCGTCAAGGTCAGTGAAGTCCCAACAGACCCCTAGTTCGATCTGAAAGTCAACCTTTGGATTTGAGTTCTTCTTGCAGTCGGAGAGTAAATCCTCTCCATTTAACTTTATTTCCCCCACGGTGTAGTGATACCCATCTACACTAGAATAAACAGTTTCCTCGGTAACACCTTTGATTTGTTTGACCATCGCACCTGAGTAATCTGTTCCAACTTCTTTTAATTTTAGATCTAATTTAAAGAGAAAATCATAAGATCCAGTTCCAGTGAGTTGGATTATCTTTATGCCGTTGATTATTTTCTTTGAGACAAATTCAATAAATAAACCTACAACTTCTTGCTCTTCTTTTGGCACACCAACGAAAATCGATTTGGGCGGCAGCATACCGATCATTTTTGTAGCTTCCAATTTCTTACCGTTGTTCACCTCTTTGACTGTATTCAAAATCATGGCTTTATTCACAATATAGGTTTTCTTCGGGGCACCTTTTTTGATAGCGTTATTCATGGTTTTGAGTGCATCAAGTATCGCGGTTTGGACAGGTTTCACATATCCTTTCTTGAGTGTATTTCTACCTTTATCTACGACATTGATGTTTGCATCCACAACGATTGTGACCCAATTAACCATACGGGCAACAGACGATGTGTTTCCTAATTGAGGATTGAATGCTTGAAGAAACCCGTTAATGGAAACAAAAAACCTATCAGATGATGGTCTTGAGGACAAATTCTCATTGAAATTACGAGCCCAGCGTGAGTCTGCAGGGTCATCATCATCTGTCCCATTTATGCCCCAACCTACAACCTTTAGAGAAAGGCCAGGTGCTTTCTTTGGTTTTTTCCGATAGAACAAAATTTGATCTCTGGCAATATTCCCTTTGTTTTTCTTTTCAATTGAGTCATGAACTTTGAATACCGAGTCTTTGATATTTTCAAAAGAAGAAAAACCAAAATCAATTGTTGGATTATGGGGTAAGCCAGATAGGTCGACAATTTCAATTTCAACATTAATCTCAGGGACATTATCGTCAAATAGACCACTTGTGTACCCGAGTGGCGTTCGAAGCTTCAACTCCTCCACAATCCAGTCAACAGGATCTGAATACTCGTTTACAGTTTCTTTTAAATCTTCAAAATAATCCTTGCGAAGCTTGAAGGAAATTTCCGTAACCCCAATTTCACTTTTTGATACAATGGATTCCAAATTGCTCTGTATTTGTTTCTTTTTTTCAGTTTCTGACAACTTCGTAGTTGTAATTGAATAAAATTTGTTAAAAATTATCTCTCCTGAAACACCCTCATCTATGAAATCTGATTTGATGCTACAATAATCTGAATTAGCGATTATGGCATTCAGACCAACTCCGAAACCAGAACCCCCATCACTGTCATTTGAGCCTTTGCTGTCTTTGTGTTCTGTATTATCCAATCCAAATTTAGTCAGTGAGACAAAACCTCCACCGTTATCTTGAATTGTGAATTGATTTTTGCTCAAATCGATTTTTACGGATATATTTTTGTCTTCGTTGGTTGATTTTTTCAATTTACGAACCGCGTTCTGGATAGCTTCGCCTACGATTTCAATTGCATCTTCGTATAAATCCGCAGTAGAACGCCAGTTAGAGACTTGGGCATCGTGCCCCCATACATCAATTTTTAGACCCGCCATACTTTGTGGTGTGAGTTAGACATATTGTACTTAATGCATAAAACAACTGTTGCTACTTTACAACTTGTGGATTCCGAGCCCAGAAAGAGGTTTGACCACAGGAAGGCATGATATACCGTCGCCCATTCTTTGGAAATATGCTCAAAGACCTCGGGGACGGGACAGCGTTCTGTTCAATCTCCACATTCTCCGGTGGCGGCATCGGCGATGCCGGGGTAGAGTGGGGAGCAAGCGTTCCGGTCATCTCAGCTTGCGAGTTGGTGCCGGACCGAGCGGGTCTTATCCGACACAACTACCCCGAGACAGAGGTGTTTCAGGGTGACATATGGAACCTAAAATCAAACATCATCAAGCATGCAAGAAAAACTCTCGGTGAATCTAAACCGTGGCTGTTCGTGATGTCACCCCCCTGTCAAGGGATGTCATCAAACGGTGCTGGGAGAATACGTGCATCAATCGCTTCAGGCAAACGCCCTGCAGAGGATGAGCGCAATCGCCTCGTTATTCCAGGCATAGAAATCCTGGAAGAATTGCAGCCTAGTTGGTTTATTTTGGAAAATGTTCGGCGAATGGAGAACACCATCATCACTAACGAAAACGAGGAACCGGAAAACATTCTAGACATGCTGGGTCGTCGCCTCCATCCATTAGGATACACTATTCGATCAGCAATTATCGATTTCAGAGATCTTGGAGTCCCACACCATCGGCAACGTCTCATCACGATTGGTACCAACATTCCTGAACTAGTTAGAAACATAAAGCCAGGAAAAATATTCTCACCAACCCCCACAGAATTGCATGCAACTTTGACCCATGGTGATGGCCGGGAGCAACCACATATCACACTCCGAGATGTAATCGGTCAGATGCCTGTGCTTGATGCTTTGACGAATCAGTCCTGCGAAGTCGACCCTTTGCACCAAATTCCAAAATGGAATGAAAAACACCACTATTGGATGGCGCATACTCCGGAGGGATCTACGGCGTTTGAGAATGATACATGTCCAAAATGTGGCGAACATGTTGAGGACAGGAGTTTGGTTGATTGCCCGTCCTGCCAGTCACCTCTGCCTCGCCCAACCATCGAGTTTGAGGGATGGAAGTGTGTGAAATGCGGCGACAAGAACAGAAAGAACAAATCTGTTTGTTCTTGTGGCAGCATGAACAAAGACAAAAAATTCTCCACCCAACGAAGGCTCATCCGTGGATTCAAAACAAGTTATCGGAGACTTCGCTGGGATCATCCCTCAAGCACGATCACCATGAACAGTGGGGTTATTTCAAGCGATATGAAAGGACATCCGGAGCAGAATAGAGTCCTCTCGGTACGGGAAATACTGATGCTTTCCACACTTCAAAACCATCCCGCTGAAACATATGAATGGGGTGAACGATATGAATTTAAAAGCAAAAAACCTGACGAGGGCTGGTTTCATGATGGAGAAATGTCAACCAAACTTGTTCGACAAGTGATTGGTGAATCAATACCACCGCTCGCAATGTCAAAAATCGTGTCCCACCTCAAAACATTAGATCCTCGGATTACTTGACATGCGAGCGACAAGAGTTCTTTTGTCCAATTCAAAGTGCATATTTCTCGCACCGGCATAGTTGTTGCATTCCACACACATTGGAACAATGTTGTCAATGGTCATTGGTCGTTCTGGGTTCAAATGGCCTTTATCGTAATGAGAGAAATGACGACCGCAAACGGCGCAACCACGTTCCGAAAATGCGATCAATATGTCCTCCCAATCACCAGTACTCATTTCGTAAATGCGTGTAAGTTTGTGATGCCTGAGCCATATTGGGTTTGGAGAATATACGGATTGTAGTTTGAGTTGATCTCTAGTCATCTCCCTATCATTCTCCATCAATGTTGATCGTTTGTTTCCAGAAACCAAATACCATCCATCAACGCCTGCGAGATGTCTTGCTTGTTTGTTGTAGGATCCACCGTGCTTGGAAACCCAATCACTGATCTCATCTTGCGTTAGCGGCAACCCAATACTCTCGTACATTGCTAATAAGGGGAGAAGCTTACCTTCACCATTGGGGAAATTTACACCGTGCTCTTGGAGATTTTCTTTCCATGAAAGTTCCAGTTCTTGTTTTATCCTGTCAATCTTTTCAACCAACTTTTCACGTGGGACAGGGACTGAGTTTTGATTTCTCAGCCATATTGGATTTGGTTGAGCAGTAGATACCAGCATCAATTCATCCCGCTTGAGTCGTTCATCAAAAGGAAGCAGACTTGCACGGGAATTTCCTGAGGAAATATACCATCCATCGGCACCACCTAGATGACGAGCCTGTCGGTTGTAGTGGCCTCCTCGGGCTTCAATCCACTCAATCATCTCTACTTGATTGATCGGTTGTCCAGAGTGGACATAGAGGCATAGCAATGCCATAAGTTTGCCAATACCCCCAGGAAATTTAATTCCATGATTCTCCAAATGGATCTCCCAGTCATCCTTCAGTGAGAGATAATACTGATGCAATTCTTGGGGCAGTTGATCAATCATATTCACTTTGGCCAACCATTGGCCAATGATAAACCAACTGTTGGCCAACACTATGCCAACGGTTGGTCAAAAATCCGGATTTGGGCTCTGCGGTGATTCAGCCGTATCAAGGTTGCAGTGAAACTGTTCACACTCGGTTTCCCCCGTGCTGCTGCCACCTTCAAATGGCTGACAACACTGCGATAATTCATGAAACGGAAAGCAGACAAAGCCAACCAATTGACAGCAGCATGGAGACAAGCACGGGAAGAGGCCATCCAAAGGTGCCAAGCTAAGAACAATTCAGAAGGCACGTTGGCCAATGCACGTCGAAACACGATCTATGTGGCTCTTGAATTCGAGCGGCTTGGCATCAATGGCCCAGAGGACATCTGCCAGGAGGATTTCGTCTCATGGACCAAGGGGCTGAAGGAGGGCACGCTGGGAACAAAGCAACTCGGACCGATGACCATCAAAAAACGGGTTGAAACGCTTCGAGCGATTCTTCAGGCATGCAAACTTTCCGAACAATTGGATTTCGTTGACCTCTGGAAACCAGACAAAGAGGTCAAGGAGATCACGTACTGGACCGTCGAGGAATTGGATGCAATGGATGACCGAGCATTGTTGATGTTTCAGGATGAAGAACTCCGTCCTCGAGCAATGGCACACATGATCCACAGCATGATGGCTCCGAGAATCTCAGATGTAGCCGCTTTCCGGTGGGACTACTTTGACTTCCAAACCATGACGATTCAATTCAGAGCGAAGAAGAACAAGAAGCGGTGTTTCCAATACATTCAGCCAAACCTTGTTCAGACCATTCAACA
>DAVD01000040.1 GCA_002505405.1 Candidatus Poseidonia alphae
TCAGTTGGGGGTTCTTGGAATGATTCCGTTCGTGCACCATCGCCTGTGATGGAGTAAACGACTGGGATTCCTGCTGCGGAGCCCTTGAACTCTAGATGGAGACGGAATTCATCGATTTCAGCGTAGTCGAGGAGATCGATTGGAATCATCGCTTGGTTTACACCTTTCATTCCAGGCACAACTTCCCCCGAGCCGTCAAGAATGGACCAATTGAGATAAGCCCCTGTTGGAATTTGTGCTTCGATGTAAAGTGGAGCATAGGTATCTTCCGCCAGTGGCTGAGTTACGCTGTTTGCATGGCCAAGCGAAGGGCTTGTCCAGTTGGATTCAGGGGGAGTTGCGATGTGGACGTCATCAACGAACCAAAAGTCGCAACACGTCCCGCTGCCTCCACTGCCCCCGGTTTGATGAATTCTAAACTGCGAATTTACATGGAGGGCTGCAGCAGGAAGGGTCGTCATGTACTGGAAGTTGCTGGTTGAGGGACTGCCGCCGTTGAAGGTTCGGAATGCAGTCCATATGCCAGCCGCAGTTTTGTATTGAAATTGCAGGTTTTCACTGGCGTCTGGTGTTTCGCCGCATCCGCTGCGACCTTCGTGAACCCAAGCATGGAAGGGGACGTTAGCGCCTCCTGCAAGATTGATGACAGGGGAGGTGGCGTACGTTGAACCGCCGTAGGTTCGAAGAGAAGCGCCCGGGGCGGTGCCGTTAAAACCGCACGCAGGGCTGGTAACCCTCGCAGCAAGGCTGTTGGAAAAGGTCCAACCGTTGTTGTTCGCGTTGAAATCCCAGAGGTTTCCAGCGGACGATGCAGTGAGGTGGCCGTTAGATACTGAGGTTCCGTTGACAAGAGCGTCGGAGTGCTCCCAATCGGTTGAGTCATCCCAAACAAAACCCGATTGAGTGGGGAGTGTCTTTGGTTTGAAATTCAATTCTGCACTCGTCACCGGTTCATCAGCGGGCAAATCCAACTTCAGGTTGGAATTCATGGTTGAGGAAACCGTCAAATCGGTGCTTGAGCCTGCACCCACGTGACTCGGGTTGACTTCGTCAAAGGCCACCTCATCGCTGGGTTCGTGACTCCAATCAAGCGTGGAAGCCCAAGTGCTGAACAGAAGCAATGTGACGAGAACCAACGCTTGACCCCTCGTAGACCTATCCGCCATGCCTTTCGGTATGCATCCAAGGACTTGAAACATACGCCTCCAAAAGTTTACTTTACGAGCCCGTTAAGGAACAAAACCCCATTTCACCCATTGGGTCTCATACTTGACTCAAATGAACTGTTTCGGGAGTGAGGTTGAAAACAAGTTCGCGGGTGGAAGGAGTATGGCTCAACCCTCTTCTGCAGGTGAACTGGATGCTGTTCGCTTGGAAACCGAACTGTTGGAGCAATGGAAATCAGAACAAGCTTTTGTTTCCTCCATTCAAAATCGTAAGAATGGAGCACCGTTCATTTTCTTAGAAGGCCCTCCTACCGCAAATGGAAAACCAGGCATCCATCACGTTGTTGCCCGAACCTACAAAGATCTCGTTTGCCGTTGGAAGACAATGGAGGGATTCAGAGTTGAGCGAAAGGGAGGATGGGACACGCACGGACTTCCTGTAGAAATTGAAGTCCAAAAACGCCTTGATCTCATGAGCAACGAAGCCATCCAACAATTCGGAATGGACGCTTTTAATCGGGCCTGCAGAGAATCGGTTTGGACCTACGAGGCTGCTTGGAGGGAGATGACCGAACGAATGGCCTACTGGGTTGATTTGGACAACCCCTATGTCACGCTTGACAACAATTACGTTGAGTCGTGTTGGTGGGCACTCAAGCAAATGTTCGACAAAGGCTACCTCTACCGAGGTCACAAAGTTCTTCCATATTGCCCTCAAACGGGAACCTCATATTCCAGTCACGAAGTCGCTTTGGGATACAAGGAAGTTGAGGAACCTTCAGTTTATGTGAAATTCAAACTAACTGACGAAGATGCATCCATCTTGGCGTGGACCACCACGCCGTGGACCCTCCCCGGAAACGTTGGCTTGGCGGTTGGGCCTGAAGTGACATACGTTCGATGCCGCGTCAAAGAAGCTGCTGGTGAGTCATGGACCGGTGCTGGAGGCGCTGATGTTGGTGAAGAACTCATTCTCGCAAAGGACCTCATGAAAGAAGTGTTGCGCCACCATGTTGAAATCGTTGAAGAATTCCCCGGCAGCAGCCTGGTTGGACGTTCCTACGAACCGTTGTTCCCTGACGCCGTACCGCGTAAGGACTCGGTGACCGCTTGGACCGTTCTTGAAGCCGATTGGGTCACGACAACCGACGGTACCGGCGTCGTACATACCGCAGTCATGTACGGTGAGGACGATTACAACCTTGGGATGGATGCCGGGCTTCCAGCCCATCACACCGTGGGAATGGACGGTAATTTCATCGAAGGGACTCACCCAGAACTCGACGGAATCTACGTCAAGGACTGTGATGCTACCATCATCGGTCTCCTCAGCGCAACTGGCGGTTCAAACGGAAAAGGCCCGCAAAGTGGATTGCTCTACAGGGAGAAAGAATACGCTCACGACTACCCGCATTGCTGGAGAACCGACCATCCTCTGCTCTACTACGCCATGGATTCGTGGTTTGTACGGATGACCGCAGTGAAAGAACGACTCCTTGAGTTCAACGACGAAGTTGAATGGGCTCCGGATTGGGTCGGCGAAGGTCGGTTTGGTGAATGGCTTCGTAACGTCAAAGATTGGGCCATTTCACGTGAACGCTATTGGGGAACTCCACTGCCCGTATGGCGAACCGAAGACGGTCAAATGAAATGCATCGGTTCAATTTCAGAACTCCAAGAGGAAGTCGCAAAGGCGGTTGCATCTGGTATTGAAAATCCTGAATGCCCGGATGATGTTGACCTTCACCGTCCGATTGTTGATGGTTTCACACTTCTCTCCGATGACGGCCAACCCATGCACAGAGAACCCTTTGTCATGGACTGTTGGTTTGACTCTGGCTGTGCTTCCTTTGCTCAGTGGCATCATCCCTTTGACGGTGGAGAACAATTTGATGCATCGTTCCCAGTTGACTACATCTGTGAAGGTGTTGACCAAACCCGAGGGTGGTTTTACACCCTACTTGCTGTATCAACAACCGTGTTTGACAGCAAAGCGTACAAACGATGCCTCTCGCTCGGTCTGATTCTTGACGCCGAAGGAAAGAAGATGTCCAAGTCCAGAGGGAACATCGTTGACCCTTGGGACCATTTCAATCGTGAAGGTGCTGACGCCACACGCTGGTACATGGTCACTGCGGGTGCCCCTTGGAATCCTTTGAAGTTTGATTCCAATGGTGTTCGGGAAACCTATGCAAAGATGTTCCTCACCCTGTGGAACGTGTACAAGTTCCATGCAGATTACGCAGCTTTAGACGGGTTTGACCCCGAATCATCCAGCAGCGACCCAGCCCAACGCCCGGAGTTGGACCGATGGATTTTATCACGTTTGAACACCGTGGCCACCGAATATCACGATGGTTTCGTCAACTGGCAATTCCACAAAGCGTGTCGAGACTTGGAAGATTTCATCGTCAACGACCTGTCCAATTGGTACGTTCGTCGAAGCCGTCGCCGGCTTTGGGACGAAGCGGAAAGTGGAGACAAGTTAGCATGCCAGCACACGCTCCACGAAGTGCTCACAACGGTATGCCGCCTGATCGCTCCCGTGTCTCCTTTCATGGTCGACATCATTCACAGGAACCTCACCGGTTTAGCCGTCCACCAATCCGATTGGCCGCTTGGAATACCGGGTACAATTGAAGGAGCTACGGCAGACCATTGGGACGAAGCTGCAGCCAAAGCCACAGCATCACTACCGCCACATGACCCTGCTCTTGAGGCGTCGATGGATTTGGTACGAGAACTCGCAGAGGCCGGCCGAAGGGTCCGAATTGACAACAACCGCCGACAACGATTGCCTTGTTCCAAAGGGTTCATTGTGGCTGGCCCAGATTTGTCTGCCTTCCACGATTTACTCGCAGAAGAGCTGAATGTTGAATTCATTCAAGTCGAAAACGACCTCGACCGATTCCAGCGCATTGAACTGGCTCCGAATTTCAGAGCACTCGCCCCAAAAGCCCGTGCAAACGTCAACGATGTCGCCAACGCCATCAAATCAACCGACGACCCGGTGGGTCTTCTCGCTGAAATTGATGCGGGAACTGCTACCATCATGGAGATCCCCATCGAGCGGTCCGACGTAGAAGTCAAGCGAGTTGAACGGGAAGGATTTGCTGCCCAGACCGTTGAGGTAAGCCATGGTGAGACTACATCGCACGTGAGTCTTGTGCTGGACATGAACGACACGCCCGAACTCCTTTCGAAAGGAATGGCTCGTGACATCACTCGTCGAGTACAAGCACGACGCAAAACACTCGACCTTGCACTTGAGGCGACCATTGATTTGGAAGTTTGGATGGAGCATGCCCCTACGATGATGGCTGCAGATGAAGAATGGGTAGCCACTGAAACCCGCACCTCAGCGTGCATCTTCCATCCCAAAGAGGCTACACCTCCAGCTGGCGCCGAACGTTTCGAAGTTGATGGAACCGTTGTCCACTTCACCGTTGTTTGAGGAATTGACATGCGAGTCGTTTCGCTCGTACCAAGTTTGACCCTTACCCTGTTTGACCTTGGTCTTGATTCCTCATCCATCGTTGGAAGGACGCCATGGTGCATCCATCCGTCAGAACAGGTCGACGACGTTCCCGTTGTAGGAGGTACCAAAACGCCTACGCTCTCAAAGATCAAGGCAGCCCAACCAACACTGGTTGTGTTGGACCGTGATGAGAATCCAAAAGCAGTATATGAGTGGTGCATGGAACAAGGGTTCCCTACCTTTGTTTGTGATGTCAAACACCCAAATGAGGTTCCAGCGATGTTGCGCGAACTGGCCTCATGCATCAACCGTGAATCGCGTGGAGAGGAACTCGCTCTACGTGTTGAAGCCGCCCTTAGCGAGGTGGACAAAACCGTTTCTCGTGGAACGGTCGTTCCAATGATTTGGCATGAACCGCTCATGGCTGCTCAATCGGGAACCTACGCTGCAGGCATGGTCCAAGCGCTTGGCTTCGAGGTTCCAGAATTTGAAGCAGCAGGCACCGGATACCCTGTCGTGATTGCAGAGACCCTCATTGAGCATGGAGTTGATGGTATTCTTCTCTCAAGCGAGCCGTATGAGTTCGCTCATGAAGAAGGTGAAGCCATTGCAGGCGTCATGGAATCTCTGGGTGGAAAACGTCCATGGGTTTTGTGCATTGACGGGGAAGCATTGACTTGGATGGGCTCGTTCACTGCAGAGGGCCTTGAGCGACTTGAGAAGGAATTGTCGGCAATTTGAGAATTATCCTCAAAGCGACGACTTCAAATCACGCCGCATGGACGGACAATCATGCAACGGGCTCTGTTGAGTTTAGTATTGGTATGTTCCATGCTGCTTGCTGGTTGTTTTGGCGATGGCTCCGGAACAGTTGAGGGAGAGGAAATCGTCTCGATCTGGGAGAGTTATGAACGGGCTGATACCCAATCTCACGACTTGGAGGCGACCTTCACCACCTTGGACCTGCGAACAAATCGATCCACCAACACCACCTGGGCTGTCTTCGACGCAACCTATGGCGGAAACTGTTGCGAACATTATCTCGCCACGTCAATCGAGGGCCAAATCATGAACATCGGTGGTGAATATCCAGTGTATTCCGCTGACCGTGGACATGAATGGGACACCTACATCCCAGGTGCACTTCCCGACGCTCAGTGCCGTACGTTCATCCCAACCAATCCTGGCCAGGAAGGCTTAGGCGAAGGGAGTATTGTACAAGCAACAAATGGCGATATCATTTCGATGTCTTGGTATCCTTATGTCGGAGGAGATTTGAAACTGGACAAATTCTATGCACTGTTGTACGATGAATCCGAAGGGGAATGGACGTGGTGTTACAACCGAATCACCGAACCCTTCTACGACCGTTCATGGCAGGTCGAGGTGGTCGGGCCAATCAGTTCGTCTCTTGGAAGCGGAGAGTGGGCAAGCATCGTCGTTTCCAACTTTTGGCATCAAACACAAAACGCAGGCGGTCAAATCAGCGTGGACGGATTGAATTACTACCCCTTCCAATTCCCAGACCGAAGCGGAGGGGATCCACCGATTGATCTCGACCTTGATTTTACCGCTGAAGAACTCCCCGCGTATTGGGATGTCAACAAACCTCACAAGGAAATGCGTGCTTTCCCCGTCCCAAGCGGTGGACTTCTGTTCCCGTCATACTACACCAACGGTAACGCAGCCTACATGGATACGACCCTATCATGGAACGAACTTGAGGTACAATTTCCCTCGGAATACTGTCAAATTGACCGAGCAGGAGCGTTGCATTGCGTTTCAAACTCAGGGACGACATTCACGCATTACATGTCAACCGATGGCGCAGTTACTTGGAGCAATTACACCTACACGTTGGGTGAGACCGCATCTCTCATCGAAGAATGGGAATTCCAGGCTAACGGTGAACTTGACCTCTTTGTTCTCAATGTTCGTTACCAGTCCACAGAAGGCCCAGATGTAGACACCGTCTATCATGTCCGGGGCTACAGTGAGGACATGAGTCCCGACACGCTCACCTACGTTGGACTTGGGGACCTTGACTCCACTTCCGGTGCTGGCAATGACATTCGTTTTGACTTCGCCTCGTTAGCAATCCTTAACGATGGTGGGGTGGTTGTTGCCTATCACGATTCTACTGACCCTGACCCGCTCTTCGCAGTTGAGTTGGAACTACCAAATTGATGAACTGCATCAGTTCATAATTTCTGCAGCTTTACGCACCATGTAAGGTACGTATCCCACCATGAAAATGACAAATGCAAAGGCACCAATCCCCATCAATTCTACGCTTTCGAGGTATGCCCCGATTCCGATGATGAACGCCATTCCACCGGTGACTCCGACGGATTCAATAAATCCAGCAATGGAGGTCTTCCATGAATCAACATAGCCAAAGGCGACTGCATCGCTGCGTCCATCCTTCAAGGCTACACCAACGGGATAAATGATCATTTGACCGTAACCAATAACCGTGATGAGAAGAGCACCAAACACACTGATGAGAGCGATTGGACCGCCACCGTCATCCCCTGATCCTGCAAAAGCAACGGCCATTGCACCTGCCCAGACGATTGAAAGGACAATCACTGACAGAATCATCCCTAGTATGCTCAACAAACCGTATTTGAATACAGATAGTGCTGCAGCCATGTTGATTGCAGATGCTCCAGAGGAAGAAGCCATGGGGGGCCCTACGACCATTGCGCCAGGCAACGTCGCCATTGGCTCCATGACCATAGGAGCGGAATTTACAGCAATGGGGGCTGAAGAAGCCATTGGCTCAGGCGTTGGCTCAGGTGTTGGCTCAGGCGTTACGACTTCTTCCACCACCTTGTGATCCGGTGTTGCTAACGCTGCGTCGGGATTAGGTATCCATTCTGTTCCATTCCACATAAAATTTCCATCATCACTCAGTTGCATGAACCAAGTTATGAAATCATCCTACATTTGAACATATAGGCTGAAACAGGCTAAAAACCATGTTTTCACGCGTCTTCAAAACCAGCAAGGATGGATACAAACAAATCCTGTATCGCTCCTGTTGTTTTTCTCTCAAGCCGTCTTAGAATCAATTCAGGGGTTGACCTCGCCAAATAATTTCTCCGTGGAGTTCGGTCAACAACCAATTCTAAATCTTCGCCAAGCCCTCGGGCTTCAATACCGTCGACCCGTAAATCATCGCGGCCTGTGGCCTCTAGAATGGCTGGAGCAAGGTGAGTTACAAGCATCATTGTTGTATCGGGTTGTGAGGCTGCTGCAAGAAGCATTCCTCCGATGATTCGTGCACCTGCTCCGGGTTCAGTAATGGCTTCGAGTTCGTCAGCAAGAATGAGTTTAGGCATATTATCACTCACAACAGAGGCAAGTTCAATCAGAGTCTGTTCCAGTGCACCTGCGCTCTGAGTGCCTCCTGCTTTTGCAAGAATGTGAAGTGCATCAACCTTGCCGATTCTGGCTTTGTCTGCCGGTACTGGCAAGCCCATGTGAGCTAAAATCGAGGCATGTGCGAGGCATTCAAGCAGGGTTGTCTTACCCCCTGAATTGGCTCCTGTTAGCAGGGCTAAGGTTTGCTTATCGCCCTTCTCGGCAGCCTTGCCAAGTCCGTAAGTGACAGGGTCTGGCGCCACCCCAAGAAGGATGTGACGGCCCTGTTCAAGCCAAATCCCATGGTCAACAAGTTCCGGCATCACACAGGAATCGTGATGGGCCCATCTCGCGATGGCGAGCCATTGGTCGCACTCAATCATGCGCTGAACGGCTCGCTCACAGCGCATCTTCATCGGACCGAGCAAACGAGCAAGAGTTACGAGATGTTCTGTTTGCTCAGCCTTGAGCTTGGATTCGAGCGTCCCGTCGATGCCGTCAATCGTTTGACGGTCAATCTTCGCAGGCCATGTCTTCGTGAAGATCTCATACGGGCATCGCATTCCTGCGGGTTCCAAGAATTCAGCCAGATGGTCACGTGCTCGCTGCATGGCCTCCTGAATGACATGACCTGTTGCTTCCTTGAGTTTACGTTGAAAGGCTGCTCCATCCGCTAACGCTTCCAACAATTCGGCACCTGAGAGGGCCATTTTAGCATCGTTCATCGCTTGCTCAACCTCATTGTTCACTTCTGTTTCAAGCCGCTTGGCCTCCTTCCAGAGATTATCTTTGATGCGTTCAACCTCCTCAATTTTTGAACCGTCCCCCAAGGCGTCAAGGGCTTGAGGGAGTTCAACGAGTTCATCCAAACTCTCTGCTAAATCAGAAAGAGCATGGTTGCTGGCATAATCGCCTTGATTGAATTCATCGATCAACGTGCAAAGCGTATTGAGGGTCTTGCGATTGATGTTGAACCAGTCAATGGTTCGTTCTGGAACCAGAAGAGAAGGTTCGCTCGGTTGTCCAAGAACGAGCCAACCGTCTGGGGTCTCCATAGGTGCACCTTTTCCGACCCAAGTTACGGTCTTGAATACGGTATAGTCTTTCCATGTCTCGTTTTCACCGGGCTGAAGAACACGGCAATATTTTTTCAGTTCGTCCATGGGTTCGTGGCTTACAACCACGCGCTCATAGCGCTCATTGACGTCACGGAGACGGGTTAACGAAGACCATGCTTGCTGTTGTTGAATCAGCCATTCGTTGGAAAGTTTCATGGCTGCTCTAACGTATTCTTGACGGCGCTCCGGTTGGGCAATAGGAGTGAGGAGGCTCATACGTTCCCGAGATGCAGCACATGCAGCGAAGGATTGGAGATGAGCCATGAGTTGTTGATGGAGACGAACTGCTTCCTTAGTTGCTAAAAACTGGCCGGCATCGCCAGCAAAACTTCGTGCAAGAGAAAGCGCTCGCTTCACTGAGAGGCCTTCCACCTCTGCCAATCGGCCTACATCACCGGATTCCAGAGTTGATACTACGGCTTCTTCAGAGCCGAAATGCTCCGTCATTTTCTTAGCCATTCGTTCGCTTACACCCGGAAGAGCACTCAAAACCATACGACCCATCGTTTGTCAAGGGCTTAAGAGGATGACGCAAGGGGATGCGGCTGAACTTCGCTTCTTGGAGTCAAAGTGAACCTTCAACAAACACGCGACCCGTCTTCGCCGTAGCCGTGAATTGGAGCTTGGAACAAATCAGCGCAAGTACGATTGACGATCGGGAGCGTCATGCTCGCACCAGCCCAATTGACTGAATATCCCCCAAGAGCGGCTGGTGATGGTACGTAATCTTCTCCGGTTTGTGTCATGGTGATGGTGATGGTCTCACCCTCTTCAATGAAGACATCCATGGGCATGAATTCCATCTTTCCAAGTACGGTACTGAACGCAACGAGAGCGACACCTCCGTCGCGCCCTCCGTCTGCGAATCGGAAATCCATAACAGCATGGCCAAGTCGCAACCCTGACCCATCGGTCATTTCCAAGAATGCGTGAGCTCCATTGGCCGTGTGGGGGGTGATGGGGATATGGAAGGTAGGCATTCCTGCAATGTAAACATCCGAGTCAAACGGCCCATACGTGAGCGTGATGGTTTCAGTGCCCGTGACCATTGAAGCGCTGGACGGGCTCATATCAGCCGCACCAACTTCGAGATAGAAGGTATCCTCTGCAGGATATGTGGACTCAAATCGCCATCCTCCACGGTTGTCTTGCATTTCAACTCCAAGTTCAGGGGCTCGCCCTTCTCCTTTGAGGTACCAGTCGAACCAGTACAACATCTCATCCGCCCAGTCCCATCTAAGCGTGTAGGGGTAAGCTTCCAAGCCCTTGCCGGACGGGAGCGTGCTGTGACCTGTGCTTCGGTCCGGGTAATCGTGCGCCCATTGACCTGCTAGTGTTTTAATTTCGATGCCTGCATCTTCGACAATTTGATGCGTTGGAAAGGCCATGTGCGGGTCGACGTTCCAATCCTGCATGCCTTGAATAATGTAGACCGAACCGTTGTAATTTTCAACCACACGGTCCAAGAAAGAGCGTTCGGTCCAGTAGGTATTGCCGGCATAATCTACCATTCCTCCTGAAAGGTAGGCTGCTGGTCCGTTAGCGTATCCTTCGAGGTAACCCTCGCAAAGATTTTCCGGGTCTTCAGCGTCTCCATCAATTCCAAATGAACCGTAAACACCGTTATGCATGATCATACCTCTTGCTTCCATGCTTCCGTTTCGCCACATCAACTCATGAACTCCGATGAGACCGGACATTGGGACGATGGTAGCCAAGTGGGGATTGCCGAAGGTAGCAGCCTGCCAGGGTGTTGACCCGTCATAGGATTTACCGATGAGACCGACTTTGCCGTTTGACCATGCTTGCGTCCCTAACCAGGTCACTGCAGCATCAATACCTCGTTGTTCGTCGGTTCCCATGAGGTCCATACAATGATTTGATTCTCCCGTCCCGAACACTGAAACTTGGGCGACGCCAAAACCATGCGGAACATAATTTTCAATCAACATCTTTCCGAGGCGGTCAGCTGGAGTCAAGGCGTCAACATCTCCATCGTCATAATATGGACCGATTTCGGCAATGATTGGAACAAGACAGGATTCGTCCAAACTTTCGCTCTCGTAATCGCATCCCTCAATCACTGGTAGCCAGAGGCCGAGGTGGACTTGTGCTCCACCGGTGAGTCCCGAACCGCCGTCTGCAGCAGTGATGCTTGGGACTTCAACATACACGGATTGTACCGCACCAATTCCATGTGAACCGTTCATGGAAACACGGGAGAAAATATCGCTGTCATCGTAGGAAAGGTTGGTTCTGTCCCAAGGGTCAGGGTAGACGTCATAGGGGGTTTCTATGCCTCCGTCATCAATTTTTTGCTCTCCGAAACATCCAGCGAGCATGCTCGTGGTAAAGAGCAGCATCACGAGCCAAGGCTTGACGTCCATATGGTATCCGGTGAGGCGGCGTTTCTTGAACCAATCGGATGCTTGGGCCTTAGGATTCATTGGCTTCTTTTTCGGCCATTTCAGCTCGCACTTCGTCCATGTCGATTTCCTTGATTTTTTCAACGAGATCTTGAAGTGCCTCCTCGGGAAGTGCTCCAGGTTGCATGAATACACCGATTCCCTCCTTGAAAACGATGGTGGTTGGAATCGAACGAATCCCGAACATCCCTGCAAGTTCTTGTTGGTCTTCAGTGTCAATTTTCCCAAATACAACATCCGGATATTTTTCCGAAACTCGCTCATACACAGGGCCGTAGGCTTTGCATGGGCCACACCATTCGGCCCAAAAGTCAAGGATAACAATGTCGTTGTTTTCTATGGTTTCTGCGAAAATAGGTTCGGTCAAATCTAGGGTGGCCATAGCGAGGGCTGGGCATTGATGCCTTTTGAACTCATGTCCTGCTCTCAAAGACAACAAGGGATTGCTTGATGTGCTGAACCGTTCTCCAAGCATACATGCGAAACGGCACAATACTCGCCATACTCATGTCAGCCTTGTTCCTGATGTCCACGGTAGGACCTGCAATCTCGATGCACGAAGATACTGAAATCATGCCCACAGTAGGGCGGGATTCCAGTGATATCCGAATCAGTGAAATCCTCGTATCGGCATCTTCCGAAGACTACAACGGTACGGATTGGAACAACGACGGTTACACCGGCTCATCCTCCGACCAATTCATCGAACTTTGGAACAGTGGCTCCGAACCTGTTGATGTCTCAAACTGGCTTCTTGACGATTCACCAGAGGCAGGATCTGCACCATGTCGCTTGGCTTGGAACACAACCATTGAGGCTGATGGATACATCGTGATTTTCCGAGACAGTTCCCGAATCGAACTGGATTACTTTGACCCTGACTCAGCCAGCATCTCTGACGCCAATGGAAACCTCATCGACTCGCTTTCATATCCTGCTGAAGACTCATGGTGGGATACTTCGTACATGAAAGACCTCTCCGGAACCGTTACCAAAGTTAGCCCACCCACACCAGGATGGGATGGCTCAGCGACTTATGTCGTTGCTCAAAATATGGTTCGTTGCTACGGGCTTAGCGATAACAGCCATGAGGGTGCATACATCCTCAAGGGAAGGGTCGTTCCTATGACGGGCGAAGCACATGTCATCAACGAAGGGCACATCCTTGTTCAAGATGGAATGATTGAGGCTGTGTGGGGAGATACCGCTCCTTCAAACATTCAAATCTCTAACGTCCCTGTGATCGAAACTGACGGAACGATTTACCCCGGTTTGATCGACCTCCACAATCACTTGCACTACAATCAAGCCCCACTTTGGGACATGGACACCCACCTTTCACAAAACAGTCAAAACGAATGGGGTGGTTACAACAACCGCTACGAGTGGAAAAACCACCCTGATTACAGCGAACAAGTAACTAAGCCCAAGATGTTGGTTCATTCTGGACCGTATTGGAACATGGAATCGGAGGCCATGAAATACATCGAAATGAAATCGATCGTCGGCGGGACTACCGCTGCCCAAGGCAGCCCAATGAACCCCAGTGACAGCTACGGGACCATCTTAGCCCGTAACATTGAGGACTACAATTTCCAAAGAGATGAAATCCATACCAAGGTCACTGAACTCACATCGGATTACGTTGGAAACCATATCAAGAACGGAAATGCCAGCAAAGAATTGGATGCTTGGTTTGTCCACATCGCTGAAGGCGTTGACGAACGCAGTCGGGCCGAGTTTGACATCCTCGTACAGAATAATTTGCTGGTTGGTGAACTTGTTCTCATTCACGGCGTAGCGCTTGGACAAAATGAATTCACACAGATGGCCGCTGCAGGCTCGACCTTGGTTTGGTCGCCTCTATCCAATCTGTTGCTGTACGGAAATACAGCAGATGTCGCAGCAGCAAAGGCAGCAGGAGTACACATCACCCTTGCACCCGACTGGGCACCCTCGGGCTCAAAGTCGCCGCTTCATGAACTCAAAGTTGCCGATTTGTGGGACGATGAAATGCTTGGAGATCTTTTCACCGATTATGAAATGGTCGAGATGGTCACATCTGGAGCCGCACTGGCTACAAATTGGCAGAACGAAGTCGGCACCATTGTCAAAGGAACTGCTGCTGACTTGGTCGTCGTCGACAACATCCACACCAACCCCTACCGCAATCTCATCAATGCAGTTGATCCTGACATTCGTCTTTCAATCGTTGGTGGACTGGCTATTTACGGGGATACCGACATGATGACTGCGCTCAAAGGGAACGATCACGAACCTGCCGGAGCCTTCGGAAAATCTCTGGACATCACCTACCTCGCAGCACCTGAAGGTGCTCAAACATGGGCCAGCATTACTGAAAACCTTACCATGGCCATGCGATTTGACCCCGATGAAATGTCAGCAGCTTTTGGTGATGCATCTGACTTTAACAGCGTCACTTCCGGAATGACAAACGTTGGACTTGACCCTTGGTACACCTACGGTGATGAACGCTACTTCAACGTCATTAACGGTTCAGAAAACGCCAATGCTCAAATCAGCATGTCATTGTTGTACGACCGTTATTATGACCGTGGAGAAAATTTACCCGCTGTCACCGACTTCCAAGTGATCGAAGGGCCAACCGTCATACCTTGTGATGATGGAACCAATCCACCTTGCAATGACGGAGGAAACGATAATTCCGGAGACAATAACGGAAACACGGATACTACCAACGATTCGACCGACAGTGGAGGAACCGATACCAACGGTGATTCCACCGATAATGACGGAACGGACATCCCGAACAATCCTCTCGACGACCAACAATCAAGTGAAGAGGAAACCAGGGACAAAGCCTTGTTGTTGTTCTTCGGCATTGTCATTGTCTTGCTTGTGGCTTTGTTCTTTGTATCTCGAGGAGGGGAAGACGCCCTAGCCGCAGAGGTCCGCATTGAGAAAATGTGGGAGGAAGGAAATGAGGAAGTATTGCAAGACGTTGCGTTCGTACCCTCGATGCCTCCGATGGAGCCCCCGAAAGAGGAAGAATGATCACGCAAGGTCCCAAGTAGGGCCTTTCGATGTATCAACAACGACAACGCCGAGCGCATTGAGTTCATCTCGAATTGCATCCGCACGGGGCCAATCTTTGTTGGTTCTTGCTTCGCTTCGTTGCAACAACAATTCTTCCACCTCATCAGCAATTTCCGCTCGGCGCGGGTCTTCTTCAGGTTCTGCTAATGCCATCTCACGGCTTGGAAGAATACCAAGGACGGTTCCTGCTGTCTCTTCGAGGAGTTGGACCGCGTAATTTCCAAATGCATTCATGTCGGTTTCATCAAGTCCAAATTGCAACATTTTCCCGATCTCACGGGCCATGCCGAGAACTTTGGCAACGGCTTCTCTTGAATTGAAATCGTCATCCATCGCACGTGCGAAACCTTCAGCCATTTTTTCGAGCAGGCCCAAGGTCCTGGCGAGGGGTTGCTCCGAAGTCAAATCGGACTTGGGAAGGCTCACGGGAGATTCATCAGAGCGCGCCTTCAAAGCCGACACATACGATTCTAGGACGCGGTTATAGTTGCGCTCTGCATCTTTGAGGAGGGTTTCATTCATATCAATAGGTGAACGGTAATGTGCGTTGATGAGAGCGAATCGGAGTACCATAGCATCAACATGCTGTAGAATGTCGCGAATCGTCCAAAAATTCCCGAGGGATTTACTCATCTTTTCTCCATCGATGTTCACAAAGCCGTTGTGCAGCCAATGGTGAACGACCGGTGAGTGACCGGTGTGGCATTCACCTTGGAAAATTTCGGCTTCATGATGAGGGAATCGTAGGTCGTGACCTCCGCCATGGATGTCGAATTCCTTGTCAAAGTGGTCAAGAGACATCGCCGTACACTCAATGTGCCATCCGGGTCGCCCGGGCCCCCAGGGTGACTCCCATGTGGGTTCGTTGGGTTTGGCTGCCTTCCATAATGCGAAATCCTTGTGATCACGTTTACCTGAACCGGTCCCACCAACTCGACCACCCGCGCCTGAACGAACGGCGTCAATGGATTGACCGGTGAGCATACCGTATTTTTCAGGAGCTGAATCAACGTGAAAGTAGACGCCATCTTCCGTCACATAGGCGTGCTTCTTATCGATGAGGTCCTCTGTAATTGAGATCATTTTGTCAACATAATCCGTGCATCTCGGGTATGCATCTGCCCTGAGAATGTTGAGTGCGTCCATATCTTCGTAGTATGCCTCAATGTTTTGGTCCACCAATGCTTTCCAATCCCCGTCCAATTCATTGGCTCGAGCGATGATCTTGTCATCGATATCGGTGAAGTTCTGGACGTAATCAACATCAAAGCCGCTTGCTTCAAGCCAACGGTGAATTAGATCAAAAGCAAGGTAACATCGTGCATGGCCGAGATGACAACGGTCGTAGACCGTCACGCCACAAACATACATCGAAACCTTGCCCGGTTCAAGAGTAGTGAAGTCTACCTTTTCTCGTCGTTTCGTGTCGTGAACGCGAATGGGCATGGGTCTCATGCGGCGGTGCATGCAGCCACACTTGAAGGTTCATACGAGACCTGTCGCTGGGCGACAGTATGGAAGAGAGTTCAGGGCGCCGTATCTTCGTCACCGGTGTGAACGGGCACATTGGAAACCATATTGTTCGCGACCTGCTTGAACATGGATACAGCGTCAAGGGCTCCGTTCGTTCCCTCACTGACCCATCAAAGGTTGACCATGTGCTGCAACATGCAAAGGATTTGGGAGTCGAAGACCGATTGGAACTTGTTGAAGGGGATGTGCTGGATGCCGATGGTTGGTCAGAACACTTGGCTGGGTGCGATGGACTGTTTCATACAGCCACCATCTACAGCACACAAGGCGATACTCAAGCGATTCTTGACACAGCGAACAAGGGCACAATGCACTTGTTCCACGCCGCTGCGAACGCTCAAATCCCAAGAGTGATTTACACATCAAGTACCGCTGCAGTAGGGACAGAGCCGAAGGGTAAAATCAAGGATGAGTCCGACTGGCAGACGGACACAAATCTCCCCTATACGACTGCAAAAACACAAGCTGAAAAGTTGGCATGGGAACTTGCTGAACAACTTCGTCTCGATGTCCGAGCGATCAATCCAACCGCTGTACTCGGTGGAGGTTTTGCACGCCCCACACCCAGCGTTGATTTCTTCCAAGATGCGATGAAAGGAGCCTTCCCGGTGGCCCCTAAATTTCCAATGGCTGTAGTCCATGTCCGTGATGTTGCACGAGCCCATCGTCGTGCCTTTGAGGTCGATGAAGCAGAAGGACGTTTCATTCTCGCACCACATACGAACTTGACGCTGTCAACCATCTGCCGGAAAATACGAGAATTGTATCCCGATACGAAATCCCCAAAAATCGCACTGCCTAACGCCTTGCTCCCCATAGCTGTGTTCCAAGATTGGTTCGGTGGCTTACTTGGTAAGCAACGCTATTTAACCCGCGCAGTAGTAAAATCTCTTAAGAAAGGAGATACGAATTATTCAAGTGAAAAGGCGGAACGAGTACTTGGTATGGAATGGGAGGGTTTTGACACATGCATCAAAGATACGGTCGACGCTTACCTTTGACTCAAAATCAAGGACGTTTCCTTGCTGTCCTCAGTTGGTTGGCTCCAACGATTACCGTGATTGTTGCAATGGCCGTTCATTTTGCCGGTGGGGCAAGGACGTTTCCCATCTTTATTTCTGAAGCAGACTACCCTGGACTCCAACGAACCGTATTCACATCAGGGCTTGTTCTTTCTGGAATCCTTCAGATGATGTTTGCCTGGCATCTCTACCATGGATTGAAACCAAAGAATCAACGCTTGTGGAATGCATCGTGTGGCGCTGGTATCGTTGTTGGTTTCCATGTGATACTGGTCGCATACTACGACATGTACGACCACATTGACATGCATATTTATGCTTCAATGATTGCTTTTGGAGGCGGCATCGTTTGGGCCACAATGGGGCACCTCGCGCTTGATTCAACAACAAGCCGTGGTGCAAAATTAAGGAAGGTCGGAATTGCAACCTCCCTCATCGCACTGGTCGTGATGATCGTGGCGTTCCAGTACGCCGTGAGTACTTTTGACACCAACGGATTAACCACGGAGGAGTTTCTCAACAAGGCTCAATTTGGTATCAATTTTGCAGGACCAGCAGAATATCTTGTTGTTGGTGGACTCATGGTGGCGTTAGCATCCTTTGGAATGGATTTGAAGGAGGCTGAAGAAGACCAAACGGTCAGCTCTGAAACCGTTTCAAATCAAGCAAAATGATACCTTAACAGCATCAGTAGGCTCAAAATCAGCAGTAGAACTCCTAAAGCTAATATGACGACTCTCCCCCATTTAGGGTTTGAGATTCGTTCTTGGACGTGATGCCCGATATTGGTCCATAGCCCCATTGAAAACAGTCCAAAGGTGGTATTGATGGTCGCTATGACAAGCGTGCCGGCAACACCCCCAGGAATACCACCTGGTTCAGATTCGAACGATGCTAGCATGACGGTCATCAAGGCAAAAATAACCATCCATTGCTTGGTATTAACAATCTGCATGACAATCCCTGTCCGCAATCCCAATTTGGGAATTGTTTCAACCAGATTGAACACCGACGTTGAACGACCGATGAAGATCAGCAAAACTCCCAGAGCAATCATGAGTAGGGACCCAATATAGTGAAGCAATTTCCCAACAAAACTTTCCGGATCAAACGAATTGACCGCTAAACCGCAAAGAACATTCACGCCAAAGAATCCAATTCCAAGCCCTGCAATCAACACGATGTTTGACCGCCGCCCGTGTATTGATGCATGCGCAGCGCATGTCGAGTTATTAGGCCCTGGCACGGCCATCCCAACAGCAAGAAGGGCCAGTAACGACCCCAAAGTAGTCCACTCCACAACTTCGGTCCAGCATTGTGATATATCACGATATGCAATGTTCAAATGAGGCTATAACCCGAACTGGTGGCTAATTCTATGATTTTTTGATCCAGCACAGACATGGCTACTTCCGACGGATTGCGCCCGAATTCGTTGCTCGCTTGAGTTGACACGTACACCTTGACGGTCATTGCACGGTGGCTCAATTTATGGGCAACAGTGCCGACAAAAGTTCCATCACCCTCGCCATCAGGACGTTCGCCCTCGTGGAGTTGCGGCCCCCATAACCCCCCAAACAAACCATCTTGCCTCCGCTGATGGATGATCGGATTTCCAACCCGGTCAAATTCTACACACGTCCAAAATGTGACTTCTTTGACCTTGGTTTTTCTTGCCCTTGGGTAAGATGTAGGTGTTTCTTTACCCCGGCATGAAGTCTGGATTGGGCAACGGGAGCATTCAGGCTTTTTAGGAGTACAAACCGTAGCCCCGAGTTCCATTAAGGCTTGATTCCAATCGCCAGAACGATGATGAACCAAATGTTCGTCTGCCCATGATTGCACCTCCCGATTGGAGGGCTCCATCATCTGCTGTTGCCTGGCCATTACTCGCCTGATGTTGCCGTCAACACAGGCACGGGGTAGAGAAAAAGCGATGCTTGCAACTGCCGCAGCAGTGTAGGGTCCAATTCCAGGAAGAGACAGCAGTGATTCGTATGATGAAGGAAGAGAACCGTCAAAGCCACCTTCTGCTGAAGGAAGCATGACCAACTGACTCAATGCATGAAGCCGACGTGCTCTGCTGTAATACCCTGCGCCTTCCCACGCCTTCAGAACCCTGTCCATTGGAGAATCCGCCATTGACTGTATCGTTGGGAAGGCATCGACCATACGATGCCAGAACACAATCCCTCGACTCACTTGAGTTTGCTGAAGCAATATTTCGCTCAGTAAAATTGCCCAAGGGTCTCTTGTTTCTCGCCAAGGTAGCGCACGTTGATTCTCATCGTACCATTGAAGCAATTTTTCACGTGGTAGGCCACTCAAGGCACTCACACTCACGCTTCTACAGATTCAGCCTTCTTCGCCTCAATCTTAGCGTCGTTCGCCTTGATTTGTTCCCAAACCAATTCAGCAATGTCTTTGACTTCCATCTCGGAACCGATGGCATTGAGGCCGTCAGTGACCATGGTTGAACAAAACGGACATCCCACTGCAACCGTATCTGCACCGGTTGCTGCAAGTTCTTTGGAACGGATGACGTTCACGCGGTCGTAGCCATCGTCAACATGTTCTTCCATCCACATTTGAGCACCACCTGCACCGCAACAGAACGAATCTCGACCGTGACGCTCTGCTTCAACATCAACGCCCCCGATAGCATCCCGAGGTGCATCCAATTCGCCACCGATGCGGCCGAGGTAACATGGATCGTGGTACGTCACCGTTCCGTCATGCTTAGGCTCCGGAAGCTTCCCTTCATTTTGCAGATGGTTGATGAGTTGGGAGTGATGCATCACTTCGATGTCTTCGCCGCCGTAATCCTTGTATTCCTTTCCAAGGGTGTGGAAACAATGCGGGCATGAAGCAACCACTTTCTTGACACCAATCTCCTCAAAGGTCGTCAGATTCGTTTCGGCCAACATCTGGAAGAGGTATTCGTTTCCAGCACGTCGTGCAGCGTCCCCGCTGCATCCTTCTTGCATGCCAAGGATTCCGACATCAAGACCTGCTTCCTTCATGATGCTGATGGTATCACGAGCAACTTTCTTGTTACGCTCGTCAAAGGATGCTGCACATCCTGCGAAGTAAATGTACTCGGCGGGTTCTGCAACCTTGACATCCAATCCTTCAGCCCAATCGCCACGTTCGTGGGACGGTAGGCCGTATGGGTTTGAGTCGGATTCTAAGTTTTCAATGGTCATCATCAAGGGCATGACGGTGTCTTCGACCTTTTCGTCAAACTCCATTCGCTCCATCATCAAATGACGACGAGCATCGGTAAGTTTGGGCACATGGTCGATGTAAATGGGACATGCTTCAACGCATGCGTGGCAAGTAGTACAGGCCCAGATGGCGTCCTCTCCAAATCGAGAGATGATGTCCTCTTCGGGTGTTTCGCCAGCAAGAAGCGTTCCAGAATGGTCGTTTGCATAGTGGCGGACATCGTGAATGATTTCCATTGGGTTGAGCGCTTTTCCGCTAGCGTAAGCAGGGCAAACATCCTGGCATCGGGCACATGAGGTACATGCCCATCCGTCAATGAGGTCTCGCCATGTGAAATCAGTGTAGTTAACTGCCCCGAAGGATTCCAAGTCCAGGTCGTCGAGCATAATGGCCTTGCCGTCTTCTCCTCGTGCGAGAGGTTCCATGGTCGCCATAGGTCGCAAATCGTGGAAAAATACGTTCGGGAAAGCCATGACCAAGTGCATGTGTTTGGAAAGTGGAATCAAAAACAGGAACACGCAGATGGCCACCATGTGAGCCCAATAGGCTGCGATGACCATGCTGGCGCTGGGCACCATTGTTGTCGCGACCCACCAGCCAATCGGTTCCCATGTTTTTGAGATGGTCGATTCACCGGCTTCCACCACAAACGAAGTGGTGGTGATGGTCATGATAAGAAGCAAGATAGCGTTGCCTTCAAGCTGTGATTTGCCCTTAAGTTTCTCAGGTGTGAAGGCAACCCTACGAATCAAAGCAGCCACGCAGCCGATGAAGGCGATGGTATAACCGGTTTCAACCACGATGTTCCAAGGGCCGCGGAGCATTTCCGGCAGTACCTTTTGTGAGAATTGATTGCCGGTTGCGAGGTCAAACATGTCGGTTGAGAGCATCAGGAAGCCCCAAAACATGAGGACGTGAATACCTCCAGCAACACGGTCTTTCAGTACTTTCTTTTGTCCAAGCCAACCGGTTGCTACCTCTTTGATTCGAGTACCCCAATTATCAAACCGGTTTTCTGGCTTTCCTTTGAGGACCAGCCGAGTGGCCTTCTGAACTTGAAAGAGGAAAAAACCTCCAGATACTCCGAAGAGCATCAACAAAATTACCCATCCAGGAATGGGTCCATAGTCCAAAAACAGGGGATGTTCCATGCAGTTCACCGCCAAAGACATGCTCGGGCAGGTCTGCGAAGGGGAGACGCACTTTGAAACCACCGTCAAAAATCAACGGGATGGCTCGTGGTTGTGAGAAGGAATATGAAGGCCGACCGCTTCTAGTGACCATGGCCCTTGATGGAGACGCTACGACTGCGAGCGCTCCGGCCAAGTGCATTCTCTTTGGAGAACATGCAGTTGTGTACGGTGAGCCTGCGGTTGCGGTTGCTCTTGAGCAACGCCTCCAAGTCCGTATTACCCCGGCTAAAGCATGGAGTATTGACGGCAGCTCCCTTGTCGCAAAACGTCACCCTCACATCCATCATCTCGTTCATGCCCTATGGCCCACTGAAAGCGACCCAAAACCCCTATCAGTCCATGTATCTGGAGATATACCTCGGGCATCTGGTCTTGGTTCAAGTGCCGCATTAAGCGTTGCTTTGTGTACTGCTTTAGATGCGAGCCGACCAATTTCGGAAGCCAACCTTGGAAACGATGAGATCAGCCACCTCGCCCATATGGCTGAAGCAACCGCTCAATCCGGCCGTGCATCCCCAATGGACACCTCAACCAGCACCCTTGGAGGGATTGTGGTCCTCTCCGACAGGAAAGAAACTGGATGCGAGTGGGTCTTCAGACGTGAACTCGAAACTCCGGAGGGGAAACGAACTTGGGAGATTCATACGATGACACCTCCTCAGGACGAGATGTACCTTGTTTTGGGAAATACAGGAGTTCACGCACCTACATCGCATCAAGTCGCCTTGGTTGCTGCTGCTCTTGAAGCCAATCCAAGCCGAATCAACGAGATACGAGCCATCGGGAGTATCGCTCGTCGTGGATTAAAAGCGCTTCAACAGGGGAACTACGACGCAGTGGGCCACGCCATGAGCGAAAATCACATTATTTTACGAAATCTAGGCGTCTCTTCTGTTGAGCTTGAAACCCTGATTTCTGCAGCATTACCAACGGCCCTCGGAGCGAAACTGACCGGGGCCGGAGGCGGAGGGTGTATGGTGGCGCTAACGCGCAATCCCAAGGCGACGAGTGAAGCCATTGAACTCGCAGGTGGTCGGACACTCACCTCACGGCTTGGAAACCCAGGCGCTACCCTCGTAACAGCACCAAAAGAGGCTTTTTGGCCCGAATGAACATCCGACATCCACGAGTATAAAATCGTGGGGTGCCGAAATTCCTTTTATATACTAAAGGTCATTCGGGTTATATATGACCACCGATGAAGAACGCCTAACTGTCGTAAACGTAGTTGCAAGCACCCGTGTTGCTGAAGAACTTGACCTTCCTGACATCGCCATTCAACTCAACTGCGAGTACGAACCCGAACAATTTCCTGGTGTCGTTTACCGAGTTACTGAGCCAAAACTTGCAATCCTAATGTTCCGCTCCGGCCGTGCTGTCTGCACCGGTGGAAAGAACGAAGACAACATCCACACAGGTATTGACCGAATGATCAAGGACTTGCGTGCTGCTGGAATTGAAACCTGGGACCTCAAGGACGTCTCCATCGAAGTCCAGAACATGGTCGCTACCTATGCACTCCACTACCCCGAAGATTACGACGGTGTTGACAAGTTCACTGGCGAGCCACAAGCAGGAGTTCCACGTAAACTCAATCTCAACCACCTGACCTTCCACTTGCCCTTTGACAAAGTGGAGTACGAGCCAGAGCAATTCCCTGGACTCATCTACCGACTCGACGACCCAAAGGTCGTCTGCCTCATTTTCGGATCAGGTAAGATGGTGATTACCGGTGCCCGACACAAGGACGAGATTCTTGAAGCCGTAGAAATCATCAAGGACGAACTGGCTGACCTTCTTTGAACTGAACCTCAATTAGATGCTTCTCAAGAGAAGCGTTGATGGTCTCTTTCTCTCCTGCTCTCAGCATGGGAAGCAGTGGACGGTCTGTCTTCGTGCCCGGCTTGATTGCCGCATTGCTCCTCATCACACTGATTCCACTGGAGCATCCAGTATTGGAGAAATCAAGCCCAGTGCAACGTTCAGCAGGCCATGACCCTGGCGTTTCAGACGTCCCTACATGGAGGATTGGTGACCGCTGGATTTACTCTGGTACGTTTGACCCAACAATTCTTGTCACCGACACGGGGGTTGACGCGACGGTTGGCGAAATCCAAGGAGATACGACGGCGGAAGTCACTGCTATTTCCATGCAAAATGTCGACAATATGTCGGTTCTAGCATATACGCTCCGCTCAACCGCTAATTTCGATAAATCCGGAGTTTCACTGGAAGGGTATTCAGGGAACGTCTACATTGAATACACTCAAACCGAGTACCTGCGCGTCAGCGACTTATCATCGATTCGAAACGAACTTGACATGTACATACGCTTCGTCCCGAGTGGTATTTCATTCTTGGAGCAAATCCTTGGAGACATTACGATCACAACGTCGTATTCACCCGTCAACGAGAACTATGATTTTCCGCTACGAGCCAACGAACGTTGGACGACGATGACCACTTCGTATGTCCAATGGTCCGGCCAGAGTGATTACATCACACCATTCCCACCTCCAGTTACTGAAACCAATACCACCACATGGGTTGTATCCAATGTCGGAAAACCAACCAATTCCTTCGGTCAATCGACCGATTATGGTGGCTGCAACGGTTCGTATGAAATGCTGTCATACAACAGCGATGGAGATTCAGAAGGCTACAGATGGTACTGTCCTGAAGTTGGAAACTATGCTTGGTTGCACACTGAAGACGATATCGGACTTACCATTGACTTCCGACTTAAGCGGTACGATCCGGTTGGAGCAGCTGGAGTTGACCCCTATTCAAATCCAGGCTCAAGAGACCCCTGCCTCCAGGTCAATCCTGAGCGCAGCATTACCGCGCTGAATACGCCAATGCAGGTTTGGGTTAATGCTTCTTCAAGTTGTTTCTCTAATCCTTCGGGCGTGAATCTTGAGCTGCATCATGAGCACGAAGGCATTGTCAAATCCCTAACAACCGGAGCAAATGGAAGTGCATGGACTACAATCGACATCGGGGATGCCCTTGATTCATCAGCGAGCCAAACTGATTATGCAAGCCATGGATTGGTTGCTAAATCTGGAACCTACGTTGGAGCGAGCACCGTCACACTGGATGAATATCTTGTGGGGCTGGATGTGTTTGCTGACGCCGAAGCTGCCCAAATTCTCAGAATTCGAAGCGGCGTAATTACCTCCCTGAACGCACTTTCAGGCTACAATGTCCTTCCAGGTGATGAACTTGAAGTGGAGGTCTCGTTTAACAACCGAGGAATTACCGAATCAACGCCAACCGAAGCGGTCATCACCTTACCAGATGGACTCACCAACCGAGTACCTCTTCCTGCCCTTGAAACCTATGAAGTGCACAAGGTCGCCCTCAATTGGACCGTACCCGTTACGGCTGACATCGGCACTCAAAGTTTGATGTGGGAAGCTGACCCTGACGGACTCAATTCTGCTGATGCAAATCCATCGAACAATCTCGCCATCATTGACCTGTTTGTCGGACGAGTCCCTACCGCCTTGGTCAACGGTTCATCCGGCCTTACGAACGATTACATCCTCCTCGATGCGTCTGAAAGTTTTGACGAAGACGGGGGAAATGTCACGTGTGAATTTGCCGTTGCGTTTGATGACGGCACCCGTACGTGGTCCAGCCAGAAGGTGCTTGCGCCAAATTGTGTACTCAACTATACGTGGATTGATGATGGCTCTTATCCCGTTGAACTCACGGTTATCGACGAAGAACGAGACGAAGTCAATCTCACCGTGATTGTTGAAGTTGTCAATCGGGCACCGATGATCGAAGTCCAGAGTGCACGGACTGAGGCCATGGTCGAATACCCAATCACGCTCTATGCATATGCAAACGATTCGGATTCAGAAGACGTATGGCCTGGCGTGGTCGACATCTATTGGCCGGGAGCAAACTGCAAGGAAGGATACTACACCCGAGTTTGCACGACGACGTCAAATGAGGAAGGTTGGACTACCTTTACGGCAGTAGGTTTGGATGATGACAGTACCATGGCTACGGCTACAATCGACATACGATTCACCAACATTAAGCCTCACAGTGTCAACATACAATTGGTTGACCAAAACGGGCCCATCCTCATGGATGCCCAAAGCACATGGCATGTCACCGAAGACCAACCGATTCTGGTAAAGGGACAAGCGCAGGACTCCATCGACGATATTGATGGACTCACACATACCTGGTGGCCAGATGATGCCCAGCCATCACTGATACGTACGTTTGATGGACGCACATCAGAATTTGATATGATCTGGCACGAGGCAGGATTGCATAAAATGAGACTGGAAATCACGGACTCCGAAGGCGAATCTAGCGGGGTTGAAGAACGGTGGATCAGCGTTGCGAATGTTGCACCAACAATCGAGCCACTCAATCAGATTCTCCCCATTGCGGAAGGTCAAAGCATCAGCGTGACCGGAAGTTCTTCCGATTCAAGTTCCGACCAAGAAACATTGATTCGTTGTTGGGACATTGACCCCAGCATGGACTCAAATGACATCGGTAGCGCAGACGACGATTGCGATGTCATCGGAGATAACTTGACCATTTCATGGAATCGAAGTGGGACCCACAAATTGGTTTATCACGTAACGGATAACGATGGAGCTCATACAAGTGAAGTTCTAACGGTTGAAGTATTGAATACGCCACCGCTCATTCGCACTACAGCCATTGCCTGTGTTGCCTATGAACCATGTACCCTTGACGCTCAATCCACGATTGATGCCCTTAACGATTTGGATGGTTTAACCGTCGTCTGGGACATTGACATCGAATTCGATAGCAACGAGGATGGAATTCCAGACAATGATGCCGACGTCATCGGGAAGACCGTCACCTACACCTTCCGTAAGGCTGGGAGTCAATCCATCAAAGTCATGGCTTGGGACGAAGACCCACAACGACCAGGAACCAAAGTCATCACGTTCGCAGTAGCTCCAGCAGACCGTACAGCATTGGAAAACATCGGAGCCTCATTGGCTGGCGAAGAAGCGAATCCATTGATGCAAGGAGGGCTGCTTGTGTTGCTCCTTAGCCTCCTGTTGATGTTCTCAAGACGTAAATCAAAGGCAGGGGACGATGACATGTGGAGTGATTTATCGCAAAACCTGATGGTTGAAAATAACGATGCAAGAGAGGAATCGATGGCTGAAAAGCGACCCAGTTCCCCTCCACCAGAATATTTATTCCAAATGGCGCTTGAAAATGCTCCAGCATCAATTCTTGAAAGCAATCCCAATGAAACCAACTCGGAGGGACCACCCGTGCCCGAAACAGGACTACCGGAAGGCTGGACTACCGAACAATGGTCATACTACGGTCAACAATGGCTTGATTCTCAAAACACGTGAAACGACGAAGGACACTTCCTAAAGTATGAGAACGCCCACGACGAGGCATGAACCGAGACTTGTGGAAGGCAACCTTCGTCGCCGTTTTGTTCCTCCTCACTCCGATGTTGAGTCAGGTTAGCCCGGCAACCCTCCTCGCAGAGGAGAACACCTCCGAACACAGTTCAACGGGTAATCTTTCAATCGTGGACGTCCCCAACTATCGAATTGGTGACAAGTGGGTCTATGAAACGAAATTTGACGTGGCTCAACTCATCGCCCAAGCCAACGTTTCCGCATCGCTCAACACACTGACTGGAGACACCGTCAATACAGTCACTGATATCCTCTACGAAACCGATGAAAATGGCGACACGGTATTGGTGTACGAAATCACCGTTGACGGCTCGTTTAGTTCCGGCAACAGTGGAGCGACCCTTGAAGGAACGAGTGGGCGGTTGGAAATTGATTACGATGGAACCGACATCATCCGAGCAAGAGACCTGGCGACGAGGGAATCCAATTTTAATTTGGATGTGACATTTGCTCCTTTTAACCTCGGGTTTTTGAGCTTCACGTTGGCTGATATCAACTTTGATAACAGTTACACGCCAGCCAAAGAAACACATGATTTCCCACTTCGAAACGGCGACCAGTGGTACATGCCCTTCCGCGCAGACACCGTGGTAACAGGCACGTCTGATTATTTTGACCCGTCGGAATTTGATGGAGGTGGACCCGAAAACTATTCATGGCAGGTCATCAAGAACGAAGCCCCCAGTGAAGATGGAGACACACCGCAATATTTGGGCTGCGACAATTCATACAAAATCTCAGAATGGAATGAATCGGGAGTCAATACCGGATTCAACTGGTACTGCCCTGATGCTCGAGGAAGCGCCTGGAACCGAATCATCAATCCAGCTGGATTTACCATTGATTGGATTTTGAAGACGTACAACCCAAGCGACTCAAACAGCGTAGTTGCTGGCTCTTCACCGGGTGGTCGAAACACCAACCTCAACGTAGCGACGGCTTACTCAGCAACCCTTCCGGACTCCACTGAAACCATTACCGTTGATTACAACGTCGCAGGCTCACCACCAAGCCCGATAGCCAATACAAATTTACAACTGCGATACGAGATTGCTGGAACCATTCTCAATCCTACGACCGATCAGAACGGCATGGCTCAAGTATCCCTTAACGTATCCAATGAAACCGACACGACGCCAGGCAGTGACGACCATACCAGCAACGGAGTTGTTGTTTACGACCCAGCCACAAAAGTCATCGGAGCTGCCACTGTTGTCCAAGACCTAAATGTCGTGGGAATTGACCTCATTGCTCAATCCTCATCGGTCATTGTGGAGCGTACGCGAGGTGGCGTAACATCAACCCTCGGAGCATCAATTGGTTACAATGCGTTACCAGGAGACATGATGATGTTCTCATTGCCGGCTCAGAACAGAGGTGTATTGAGCTCACCAACGACCTACATGGGGATTGAGACACCTGACGGGGCAATATACCGAGAGCCACTATCGGCCATTGGACCGTATTCAGAGGAGCGAGTGATCGTCAACTGGGCAGTACCTGAGAACTTGGCTGTGGGCTTTAAGAATCTCAAATTTACAGTGGACCCAGACATGAACGTGACCGCTGACGCCAACCGAACAAACAACGACGCCACCATCGAAATTTTCATTGGTCGGGCTCCAACCGCTGTCATGGAAGCGAGTGAAGGGAAATACACCTTTGAAAACGTCACCCTCAATGCTACCGGCAGTTACGATGAAGATGGAGGAGACGTGGGTTGTGTCTTCGAAATCGAATCACGTGTAGGCCTTATTGACGTGATTGAAGCGCCCAACTGCATCACTCACTGGAACTGGTCAAACAGCGGCATATGGTCCATCACAGTTATCGTTACCGACGGTGAATTGGATGTTGATGAACTCCAAATTGATGTAACCGTGCTTAACCGCGCCCCCGTTTTCAACCTTTCACATGATGCAACCGTGCCCGTCGAGCAGAGCATCACCATCAATGCAGTTGACATACAAGACATTGACACTTCTTCTCCAACAGGGCAACAAGTCACCATTTCATGGCCAGGATTGGAATGTACTGAAGGATTGACTCAACCCACTTGCACGTTCATCCCAACGAGCGAAGGCCCGATGAACATCACAGCCATCGCCACGGATGATGATGGCGCAACAACAACGGTTACCAGTCCTTTAGACGTGTTGAACATACCACCAACAATCGGTTTCCCCGAATTATGGACCGGAGGCGAACAACTGTTGCAGGATGCAAACGGAACATGGCATCTTGACGAAGACGAAATCGCCCTGCTGCGAGTTGTTGCAGACGATACCAGCAACGACCAAGGAACATTGATCGTTGAATGGCTTCCATCGATTGAGGATGAAAACTGGACCATAACCAGCATCGGAATTTCCTCATCGGAAGCGGTAGCATGGACTGCATCTGGAATTCATACACTGAATGTTAGAGCAATCGACAGCGACGGTGCAACATCAGCGACCCAAACCGGTGAAGTCTTGATTCACAACGTCGCACCGACCGTTACCGGACTGCCGGGAAACACTCCTGTGTTCGAAGAGGATAACCTCTCGTTGGAAGTCGTTGCTAGCGATACCGCCTCCGATGTTGCGACATTGGAGATTTGCTGGGACTTTAACGCCATGGTTGACGAAGACAACGACGGAACAAGAAACAACGATTGTGAACTCTCTGGTGCCTCAATTTCCAAGTCGTGGTCGACAACAGGTGTTCGATGGATTACCGTCACTGTAACCGATGATGACGGAGCCACTGCAACTCAATCAATGAACGTCAGTGTTCTCAATCTGCCACCAACGGCAGTCATCACACTCGGCTCACTTGCAGACGGCCTTGTGGAAGGAGACAACTTGACCCTCGACGGAACAGATTCTGTTGAAACCGCAGGCGATAAAACGACGCTCATTTACCAATGGGACGCCTCGTTTTTGGATACCGACCTCGATGGTAGTAAGGTTGGCGATGTTGACCACCAAGGTGGAGCATGGACCATAGAAGACCTCCCAGCAGGCACGTGGACCATCGTCCTAACGGTCACCGACGATGATGGTGAATTCCAGCAAACTGAACTTTCATTCGTGGTATCACAAGCCCCTTCGGAAGGTTTGTTTGAGAGCATCTCAGACACTGTAGGAACCACCATGACCTATGTCATCTTCATTCTTGGAATTGTGATTGCTGGATTGGTTGCTTTCCTGCTCTTTACGAGAAAGCGGCCCAGCGACGACCTCAAAGGGTTCTCGTCGTTTGAACAACCGTTTGAAGCACCTCCTGTCGCTGCTGCTCCTTCAGAACTCGCACCACAACAGACATCATATGCACCGCAACCAACCGTTGCTGAACCCATCTATCAAGAACCTCAGCCCGTCAATACAGGACCACAAATCCCAGCAACAGGACTGCCGGAGGGATGGACGATGGAACAGTGGAATTACTATGGCGAACAATGGTTGGCTGCAAATACTGCACCGGCTCCGGTTCAACAACCCATAGTTTCTAACCCTGCACCAGCACCTGCCTCAACAGAGTTGCAATCGTTATTGGACGATCTCGACTTCTGAGGGCATATTATGGCAAATCTTTGGCAATTCTTTGGACTACCCGACCCCGAAGGCAATTCAAACCGAGAGGCACCCTCAACGCCTCTTCGACCGGCCCCGACCCCCGTGAATGTTGAACAAGCGACCCTCACCACGGTTGAACCCGCTCCCGTCATGGCCAACACCACTTCAGCACCTCTGCAACCGTCCTCGACACGGCTCCAACCGCCGTTAAACTGGACTGGCCCTCTTACACCGGATGGGGAACCATTCCACGACCTCGGACTCCATACGGGACGGCCACAGGTGCTTCCATCCAAAGCCCTGAGGTATGTTGCACCGGATGCCATGAAACGCATTCACACACAGCAAATACTGCAACGCGTGCTTCAAGGTGATACGGTTATTGTGGATTTGCGTCCTTTGGTCCATATGGAAAGCCATCAAATGGCCTGTAGAAGGGAATTGAAGCACATGGGAGATGAAGCTGGAGTCAACATTTTCTCCCTCGACCAAGAAGACAAGTTACTCATGATTCCCGGAATCAATGTCGTTGTTGATATGAAAAAGCATGAACTTGGGCTTACGCCGTTGATGTGACCTCAATTGATGTTTGACAATTGCTCGAGCATTTCCATTGCCGATTGAGCAAGCCCCAACACCACCGATTCGCTACCATCAACCAAACGAGCATGCTCACCCATTGGTCCGTGGAGGTCGTAACCTCCTGCTTTTCCTTTCCAAGAGCCGGATCGAATCAGGTCGAGCAAAACCTCATCGCTGAAAGTTGGGAACTCTACGAGTGCAAACTCGCAAAAAAACGTCCACTTCCCCATGAAATGAACCCCCGTAGCGCTCCATACCTGATGGCGGCGGCCTGAAAGACGGTGAAGCATCATGGCTGCTTCTGCGGCGTCAGCAGGCTTCCCCATGCTCAACGAGTGGTCGTCGGGGTCACTGATCATGGTGTCTGAGACAACGGTGACTTGAACGTCATTGAAGTCGGAAATCGCATGTGCTTTACGTTTGCAGATCGTCAGCACCTGGTGGTCTACACTTCCAATCGGTGGAGTTTCATCAACACCGGGAACCCCCGACTGATGCAAATGAGGGAATAACGGGTCCAGCATTACCTTTCGGCGCTCTGAATTTGATGCCAGCCAAACCTTCACATCATGCCCAAAGAGCGGCGCACTTTGGAGGTTACGATTCATGAATCTCAAGGGAGAGGTTGAAGAATTGGAAGGTGTACCATAGCGTGAGTGAGCCGCATGAGTGCAATGGAACGAATCCCTACACATATCGAAGGTCTGGACGAAAAAATGCAGGGCGGTATCCCGCAGGGGCACATATGTATCGTTGCAGGATCATCCGGTGCAATGAAGTCCAGCCTCACGTTTTCGATGCTGTATAACGCAGTTCTCTACGGGGAAACCAGTGGAATCTACGTGACCCTTGAACAGGGCAAAGAATCGCTACGCTCCCACATGGCAAACATGGGAATGAACGTGGATGACCCTCGTGTCCGAAACCGTATCGCTATCATTGACCTGGCTGACCTTCGCGTACAACTTGACGAACAAGGAATGAGCAACCGTGTGGATTGGATGGGACAACTCATCAAGCAATTGACCTCGTATCGACAATCCATCGGATTTGAACTTCTCGTGTTTGACTCCCTTGGAGCCTTTTTCACCCTTACAAAAATGGAAAACCCTCGTGACGAGATTTTCCGCCTCTTTGAAGCAACCCGTCGTTTGGAATTGACTTCTTTCTTCATCTGTGAAATGACAGGTGAAGACCACAAGCAGTTTGGTGAATATGGAGTTGAAGATTATCTTTCAGACGGAGTGGTCCATCTGGTCATGGAGCGCCATGGAGACGACGTCATGAGAAAAATCGGAGTTGTCAAAATGCGCCACACCAACCACTTGTTGGGTTACAAGCCCTTCAACTGGAAAGAAGACGAACAGCGATTCACAATCTTGTGAGGTTCATTCCACGGTAACTGACTTGGCGAGGTTTCTCGGGCGGTCAACATCCTTGCCTAGACGAACTGCAGTTCGGTACGCCATCAGTTGGAGCGGAAGGACCGTAAGAAGTGGCGTCAACCAAGGATGGATTTTCGGTACTGCAATGGAAATGTCACCTTCCTCGGCAATAGCGTCTCCTTTCTCGTGAATCAGGATAATCTTTGCACCGCGTGCCTTGCATTCGTGGATGGCAAGGAGCGTTTTCTCTTTGAGGTGGTCGCTTGGAGCGACGACGACAACTGGGCTTCCCTCTTCGAGGAGAGCCATTGGTCCATGTTTCATTTCTCCAGCAGGATAAGCAAGGCATGGGATGTAAGCAAGTTCCATCAGTTTCAAGGCGCCTTCTTTGGCCACAGGGGCTGAAAGACCACGGCCGAGGTACAACACGGATTTGGCGTTGGCCAGAAGGTCAACGGCCTCATCGATCGGCCCAACATCCTCAAAGTAGGCCTCCATCAGATGCGGGGCTTGTTGGAGTTGTTGAATCAATTCACGACCTTGTTCTTTGGACATGTTTCGACTTCGACCAAGCTGCATCGAAAATACGGTTAATGCGCCGACCATGTTGGTGAAGGCTTTGGTTGAAGCCACGGATTGTTCTGGGCCTGAATGAATGTAAACGCCCTGACCGCACAGTCGAGCGATGGTAGAACCAACGACATTGACCACTCCAAAGACCTGACCTCCTTTCAGTTTGATCTCTTTGATGGCAGAAATGGTATCGGCTGTTTCTCCAGATTGAGATACAGCGAGATAAATTGCTTTTGTATTGATGATTGGGTCGTTGTTCCTGTATTCGCTTGCAATGTGAGTCACAGCCGGGATACGAGCCATTTTCTCGATCAGCATCTGACCGATTTCAGCAGCAAATGCAGCGGTTCCACATCCAAGCAATCGAACGTGAGGTGCTTGAACAAGGGTCGAATGGGGCAAACGCATTCCACCCAGCCTTCCTGTCCCCATTTCACGGTCAACTCTTCCGGTGATGCAATGGCGCAAAGCCTCGGGTTGTTCATAAATTTCCTTGTACATGTAGTGAGGTGCATCACCAAGTTCTGATTCTGCCCAAGAATCTTCAAGCGTTTGAAGGTTGGTTTGAATGGAGCGACCTTGCTTTGATGCGACTTTAATTGAATGACGAGTCACGGTAGCCATGTCTCCATCTTCAAGGTAAACCACACGCTGAGTGTGGGAGGTGAGTGGGTGGGGGTCACTGGATACAAACATCTCACCTTCGCCCTGGCCGATGATCAGCGGCGAGCCGTTTCGTGCGCAGAGCAAGAGATCGTGGTCCCGGAACATGACACAGATGCCCCACGTGCCTCGGACTCGTTTCAGCATTCTACGAACAGAATCTTGAGGGGATGCACCGGCTTCCAATTCAAGCCCAACCATGTGGGCGAGAACTTCTGAATCAGTCTCGCTTTGAAGTTCAATTCCATTGGCGATAAGTTTCGCTCTAAGCGGTCGGAAGTTTTCGATGATACCGTTGTGCACGAGCAAAACCCTGCCATCGTAGGAAGCGTGTGGATGTGTATTCTCTTGCGTCACTCCACCGTGTGTTGCCCAACGTGTATGAGCAATGCCCATCGTTGCATTTGCTTCCTCAGGCAAAACATGTTTCAAATTATTGACCTTTCCGACGGTCTTGTAGACGCTGATGGATTCTCCATCGTGGAGTCCGACTCCTGTGGAATCGTATCCACGGTATTCCAGCCGCCTTAATCCCTCGACCAAAATAGGCAGGGAGGGTTGATGTCCGATATAACCAAAGATACCGCACATTGAAAATCCTCACAGGTCGAATGC
>DAVD01000018.1 GCA_002505405.1 Candidatus Poseidonia alphae
CCCCGCTCCCAGACTTGAACTGGGGACACCCTGATGTCTGCTGAGACGTTTGTTTTTACACAACTACAGTCAGGTGCTCTACCAACTGAGCTAAGCGAGGTATTCTGTCGCACTTGCCTCCAGTACTTAACCCTCATCAATGGAACGAGCGGATTTGCCCAGCGTTTCACCAATAGGGAGGGGAGCCTTTTCAAAGGTTGAGGACTCTGTTCCGAATAGAGATAACGGAGCCGAGAATTTACCTCCAAAATCGCCATCTTCGCCATCGTTTGAAGGGTCGCGGTTATGTAGGGTAAGGAGAGGCTCGCAAACGGAGGAGTGAAAGGATGGGACCTGGGCATGCTTCTAGTGGTACAAACGGTGGGGCGAGCGGTAACGATAACGCATTCGCCGACATGATACAGGGTCTGAAAGATGATGCCATTCATCGCGGCGCTACAACCCTCATGGATGAGGAAGTTGGCTCGTTTGGAGTCCCGAATCCAAGAATTCTCATCGTTGGCTGTGGCGGCTCTGGAAACAACACCCTCAACCGCATTACTCACCTTGGTGTAGAAGGCGCTGTCACCGTCGCCATCAACACCGATAAACAACATCTCGACCACACACGCGCCCTGCAAAAGTTGCTCGTAGGCCGACACATCACCCGGGGATTGGGTGCTGGAGGCGACCCGTCAACAGGACGCCGTTGTGCTGAAGCAGGCCGTGAAATGATCAAGCGAATCGTGACCGGCGCAGACCTCGTATTCATTGCGTCAGGTCTCGGTGGAGGTTCCGGAACCGGCATCTGTCCCATCGTCGCTGAAGAAGCAAAAGCTGCTGGCGCTCTTGTCGTTGGTATCGTGACCACGCCGTTTCATGTTGAACGCCGTCAACGCATGAACCGAGCCTTGGAAGGATTGGAATCGCTTCGTCGATGTGCCGATGCCGTCTTGGTATTGGACAACAACCGTTTGCTTCACTTTGTACCAAACCTCCCTCTGGATGAGGCGTTTTCCATCATGGACCAATTGGTTGCAGAGATCGTCAAAGGAATCGTCGAGACCATCACGTTGCCTTCCCTCATCAACCTGGACTTTGCTGACATTCGGGCCATCATGGCCAACGGCGGCGTCACCATGATGCTTTACGGTGAATCCGACCGTGGTCCCGAAGAAGTGGTTCACGAAGCACTCAACCATCCACTCTTGGACGTTGACATTTCGGGAGCGACCGGTGTACTCATTCACGTAACAGGCGGACCCTACATGACGCTTGAAGCAGCCAATCAGGTCGTGGACCTCTTGACCGCCAAGGTGAGCGATAACGCCAACGTCATTTGGGGTGCCCGACAAGATGCTGGATTTGGAGACACCATCAAGGTCATGGCCATCATTACCGGCGTAGGCGGAACCACGCTCAACGTCGCCCGAATGCAACCTGATGCCCTCGGTGACGCCCTTCGACTTACACGCCAGCAACAAGGTGACCGAGCCAACAACATGGACTTCCATCGCTTTGAATGAGGCTTTTGTTCGGCGCACAAGTACCGAGAAGGTTTCAAAAGTAAGGCGCGGCGTGCGTTTATCATGCGTGGTAAATCCGTGATTGCCCTTGTCTTGGTTGCAATGTTGCTCGTTCCCGTTCAAGCAGGCGACGTCAGTGCTCAACAAACACAACAGGAAGACCCCAAACAACCCAATGCCAACAACACCACGATGTACATGTACCACGATGGTTTTGCTGACGCATGGTCTCATTTTGCAAATAACGATACCGAATCCACTGAAGAAGGAGAACTTCGTGAAGAAAAGGACAACGGCGTCATCGACATCAACCTTCGATTCCGCATGAAGCCCGACCTTGACAAGCGCCTGCTCATGACCGCTGACGGAGAATTCCGTGGGAACTTCAAGATCGACGTCGGCGGCGATTGGACCAACGGCGACAACAACGGACCCTGCAACAACGATTGCGAGAACCTCAACATCACCGTCTTCCGTGGCGGTGCTGAAGTGTGGACCAACCAGTTCACCGGCATCCAAGAGGGCGAACAAAATGTTCCCTTCGCCTTCACTGTGACCGAAGACCATGCTGAATGGGACGGTCGAGACGACAGCCCCATCATTGAAGTCACCATGAAACTGAAAGGTACCGTGCAATCAACAGCGGGGGGGGTTCTTGTTACGACCAATGAACCCGCATGGTTCGCCATCAAACTCGGTATGGAAAGCAAATTTGAGTTGCCCATCAGCGACGACAGCTGGAGCGAAGAGTTCCAAGCTGGAGATGACATGATGGAAACAGAAGACACACCAGGGTTCACCCTCGTTGTAGCCTCAGCCGCTCTTGGCATGGCCCTCTTCGTCAACCATCGCAAAGAGAACGAAGGCACCGAGTGAAGCCAGCGCTAAGGACGCTCATAGAGCGTTGAGCACGGATGAGGCGTTGAGTTCAATATCGGTACGGTCGCCCGTTTTGAAATTGATGAGCCGTCCTGTACCCTGTTCCAAATCCTCAGGTTTGACCACCAAAAGGTGGCTGGCACCGATGCCTTCGGTCCATTTGATGATGCGTCCGTAATTCTTCTTGGTCAGCAACAACTCGACACGGGCACCCTTTTCTCGTAACGAAGCAACCAGCGGCAAGAGCGGCATGGAATCGGCCTTGTTTGGAGCGATGGCGATGTGAGGACGGGCATCTGCCTCTCCCGGAACGACTTCTTCACGTCCCGAGGTTTTCGCTTGGGCCTCAAGGGCCAAAAGAACGCGGTCAAAGCCCAGTCCAAAGCCGCAACACGGGTCCAGGTCTGGCAGTCCAAACAGGTGCAGGAGTTTGTAAGAACCACCACCGAGCACCTGTCCTTCACCGCCCAGTTCAGCGACCTTGACCTCAAACACCATTCCGGTGTAGTAGTCAAGTCCTCGGGCGACGGTCAAGTCAACGGCCAATGAAGGTGGAGCAGGGGCAAGAGCCGCAAGCGCCGTCAAGGTCGTCTCCAACTCGTCCAACGCTTCCAACGAGACACCGTCCATACTCGAGAGCAATTCCCGAGCAGGTCCCAAGGTCTCCAAACCGCCTTCAAGCGACGCCAAAGCGCGCAGGGGTTCGGTGTTTGCTGGATCAAGTCCGTGAGCCGTGAACAGTCCGCTAAGGCCCGCATCATCGCCTTTGTCAAGCAACCGCATGGCGCTTGCAATCGGTGGCTCTCCGGTGGTTGCATCTACCTCACTCGATAACCCAAGACCGGTTAGAGCATCCTTCAACACGCCGACGTGCCCAATTCGAATTTCCCAGTCCTCAAGGCCCGTTGCGTGGAGCATGTTGACGGCCAACGCCAACACTTCGGCTTCAGCCAGCGGCCCAGAAGCACCGATCAACTCAACCCCGTACTGGAAGAATTCTCGATAGCGCCCTGTTTTGAATTCTTCATATCGGTAGCATTGACCGTAGTAGGAAAGGCGCAGCGGTTTGGTGTCCATGCGCATTTCTTCAGCGACCATTCGCATGACTGGGGCTGTTAATTCGGGGCGAAGTGTCAATTCTCGCTCGCCCTTGTCTTGAAAGGCATAGAGTTGGTTGATGACACCAGGACCGGATTTAGCGGTGAAGAGTTCCAGAGATTCGAAGACCGGAGTCTGGACGCGAGAGAATCCGTGACGCTGAGCAGCATCTTCCAGCAAGCGCTCCAAAGCAAGACGGCGATTCATTGCCGCTGGTGGGAAATCTCGAGTGCCGCGTGGACGTTGTACCATTGTTCTTGGCGAGCCGCCGAGGCTTCATCACCCCTTCGCTTGATTGACGTCGGAAAATGTGTTTCCTAAGGCTCATTCCTCAGACCATTGAGCACCGGCCCAAGGGTCGTCGTTATCGCTTGATTCCCAGATGACCTCGTCGCTGGTATCGGTCGCATCTTCGATGTCAGGCGCTTCTGGATGGACTTCCAGTTCATCGGATTCTGTCGGAGCGTCAAGAGAGAGGGCGTGGGGTTCATCGGGTTCTGCCGGAGCGTCAAGAGAGAGGGCGAGGAGTTCATCAACCGAGGGTAAATCCGGGGCATCTGGTACTTCTGGAACCTCCAGGTTGTCTTTTTCTGCAATTTCAGTGATTTTATCGATCAGTTCCCAATCCGGTTCTTCGGTTCGTCCACCCACGCCTGGGTCTTGACGAACCTGAACCAATTCGTCAACGGAAAGAACATCATCGTCGTTGGCTTCCTCGACTTCAAGCCCACCTTGGACACTTGCACGCTGCAATGCATTAGCATCGATGCCGTCCGTTTTAAAATCGGACGTCGAAGCTGCCGGCGTTGGTGTCCCGACACCTAGCGCACCCCAAGCATTGGCGACCTGTTCTTGTTTTGGAGGCTCGGCTCGAGCACGTTCCTGTGCTTTGCGTTGGTCGTATTGCGCCTTTGATTCGGCTTCAAGGCGTTCCGCTTCCATTTTGGCTTCGACTTGGCGCCATGTTTTGCGTTCTGCTTTCAGTCGCTGCTTCTCTTCATCGCGTTCAACCATCAAAGGCGTAGGACGGTCATAGCGCCGCCAGAAAAAGTAACTCACTCCGATGAAGAGGACCGAAAGGATAAGGCCGATGGTGAGGGTTTCCCACAATTCTGCCATAAGTCTCCGCCTCAACCGGTAATCTCTGCTTCAAGGATTGTCTCTTTTGCAGCGAGGTGTTCAAACCCTGGCACGACGTCTCCAAGAGCAACAACGAGTTCATCATCGCCACCAGGTAGAGATGAGATGTCAACATCAGCACCTTCGGGAATGTTACGGAACAAGGGGCGAGCAATGAGGAATTTGTTGAGGAACATAAAGGTCACAGCAACAACGCCCCAGAACAGAAGAATGATGCTGAGTCCCTTTGGATTTGATGGATCCCAAACGTTATCGGTATTGGCGATCATATCGGTGAAGTACGATCCCATGAGGACGACAAAGAGAATGGGGAACGCAAGGTAAATCGTGACGTCCCACCAACGGCCAACTTCCAAATCGTTGTCACCGGTGTTGATGAAATCGTCACGGAACGCTGAGACGCCAAATCCCATGTAGCCAGCAAGGCCGTCCGGTGCAGTTCCTTCGTCAACCTGCTTGCGCCACTTGATGTAACCGTACTTCCAGATGGAGAAAGCGATGAACAGTCCAGAGAACATCAGTCCGTATCCCCAAATGTGGTCTTGGACTTCCAAAAATTCGGGGAAAGCCACTCCTGCGCTGTCAAGTTTAATCCACATCACTGCGGAAGGTAGACCGAACAAAAAGATAGCAATCCCTGTGATGAGGACGGAGCGCTCTCGGTCGTAGCCGTGGTCAACGAAGTTTCGAACACACAATTCAACCGTGGAAATCATGGATGTAATCGCTGCAAACGAAAGGGCGAGGAAAAATCCTGCCATCATAAAGAGCGGGCCAATAGCGCCCCCAGGAGCCTGTGCAAAGACTTCGGGCAAGGCGAGGAAGGTAATGGCGGAAGAACCGCCGGTCACGGTAGCCAAGGGGTCAGGGTTCACGGCAAAGATGGCCGAAAGCACTGCGAGTCCAGCAATGATGGAAATGCTGTTGTTAGCAAGTCCCATGGTGAATGCGTTGAGAACGGTATCCTCGTCCTTACGCATGTACACGGCGTAGGTGATGCACATGCCCATTCCCGCTGAACATGACCACGCCGATTGAGATAACCCGTTGATCCAAACCTCCGGCTCAAACAACATGTCAAAGTCAATTGTGAACATGAACATAGCTCCATCCAGTGAACCGTCAGAGGCGTCCATCCAAAGCGAAAGGAACAGGGTGAGGAACAGCAAAGCAAAGAGTGAAATCATCAGGTAAAAGTTGACTTTCTCAATGGCTTTTGCACCTTTCCAAATAGCACCGAGTACCAAAACAACGACGATGAATTGGAAGAAGATGACCTGGCCGGGTGATTGAAGGAAGGCATTCCATACTTCCGTTGTATCTACTTTTTCTCCAGTGAGTGCGCCGCTAATTCCCAGTTGGAAATACTTCAACGTCCATCCTGAAACAACAGCGTAATAGAAACCAATAGCGGTGGAAATCCAAGCGGTCCACAGGCCCATCCAAGCGAACCTACGTCCTGCGAAGATACGGAAGGTACCGATTGTTCCAGTTCGGCTTCGCTTACCCATAGCGTATTCTGCAATCACGAGTGGAATCGACCATACAAACAAGAAAATGAGCCAAGGAACGAGGAAGGTTCCTCCGCCGTTTGCTCCGACCATCCGGGGGAAACGCCAAATGTTTCCCGTTCCAATTGCTGCACCAATGGATGCAAAGATGAGGCCCATACGGCCGTTGAACTGGTCTGAATCTGACATGGTATCACCTCAAGCAAGTGTTCCTTCAACGGCAGAACGCAAGTCACCTTCGGACACGACGTCTTCTTTCTCTTCAGGGTTGAGCATGATGCGCAAAGCAACTGCCAAACCACCCCAAACGAAGGTTGCTACGACGGTAAACATGAACATGGCCCCAAAGAAATTGCCAAAGGCAGCGCGATAGGTGATTTGCATGGTGTAGTATTCACCGTTTGCAGGGTATTGATAGAAATCTGCACCGCTGAGCGTTGAAACCATGGCCTTGTAATGCAACTCGCCGGTTGTTGACTCAGAAACAGGAATCATGGCCCGCAGCACGGTTCCGTTACCGTTTCCTGTTGTGCATGCTTCATCCACGCGTTTGACCGAGGCAGTGGTCCATTCCGTGGTTGACCATTCACGAGGGCCGTAGTCGCTTTGCAGGCGACTTGGTTTGACCATACGCCACTTGACCTCGCTGTTCTCCTGGCTGTACGGGAAGAGGTTGTTGATGCAAATGTCAATCGGGACATTGCCTTCGTCTGGAATGGTGAGCATGGTCGGTTGCAACAAGTAATTCTGTTGTGAAATATTGGCGATGGCCAAATCTGCTCGTTCCTTCGGATTGTCTGCAATTTCAATCATGTACATGCCCATGCCGACGTTGCGCAGAAGAATGTCGTCGATGTTCTCTGGGCGTTCGTGGAAAGCATTTCCGATTTCCATGGTGTAGCAGTAGGAGTTGAACAAACCGTAATGCCAATCGCAGAAGTCTCCGCTGGTTGGGTAGAGGCCAGAGGATTGCATGTTTTCGTAATTTGACATGGTCGCCATGACATCTCCGTGGTACTTGAGTTGATCTTGGTCGGGGTTGTCGCAGTTTTGACAGTGGCCCCACGGGTAGAGGATCAATTCCGAGAATGAATGCCAGGTGAGCGTCACGGGGAAGTCGGACCCACCGTTGTCGTTGTCATCGTTCATTTCGGTCAAGTCTTGGATGAATTTGGTTTCTGGTTCGCTGTTACCGCCAAGCCAGTCTTCGTCAACCAGGCCGTCACCGTCGTCATCTTTTCCGTCAACGCCGTCCTCATTGAGGCGACCGTCGCCGTCTTGGTCAACCGTGTCAACGGGGCCGTTGTAGACGTCGTTGTTTTGACCGGCGTAGCAGGCTCCCGGAATCAGTGGTCCAGTAGCGCCCAATGGAGCACCCCATTCAAACTGATAATTTCGGTTAAGATCGACACCGTCACATCCCTCATCGACTTGTTCGTCCAAATCTGGCAAAGGAGTGATTCCGGTCACGGTGTTGTCCCTGAGGTTCTTTCTCCATCCACTGGTTGCGCAGTTCTCCCAAGCGGTTTCACCGCAGAAGACTTCACGGTCGTAGCGGTTACCGTCGACGTTGAGCATCGGTACGACGTAGATTTCACGGTTGTTGACCAGGTCATGAAGCGTCTGCTCGGAGAAATCTTCGTCAACACCCAGGTCTCCAGGTCCGCACTTGATTCCATCACCATCGCTGTCTTGAACGCCTTCGTCCAAAGCGAGACAGTCGCCATCATCGTCTAGAACTCCGTCGCCGTTGCTGTCGCCCCATGGATCTTCATCGACCAAGCCATCGCCGTCGTTATCGTAACCGATGTTGTCGTAGGACCAAATGAGCGTCTCGATCATGAACATTGGAACTTCGTACGACATCCACTCACGAGCGTGGTGGTTGCCCACAATGAGAACGTCTTCACGGTCTTCGTAATTGCCTGCATCTCCATTGAACTCGTTGTACTCGCCGTCTTGTACCCCAAGTGTGATTTTCATCCACGGTGAAGCATGGCCGTAATACCAGCCCTTGTAGGTGTCCTCGGTGGTATCTTGACCTCTTGCGTTCATTCCGCCGTTGAGCCCTTCATGGAACGAGGCGATGTCAGGGTTGTCTTCTGCGAGGCGAAGCATACGTGTTCGCATGGACTCATAGGTGTGATACTCTTTGAATTGGATGGCTTCATCGCCACCCCAAGGGAATTCATAAGCGACGTATTCGCTTGACCACGTGCTCTCAGGGGTTGATTCAATCCCTGTTTCAGCAACGGCAATACTCCCTGCAACAGGGCTCGCCAGTGAAAGAAGAAGAGGGAGACAAATCAAGAACCCCAGCGAAGGACGCGGTGCTGCGAGATGGGATGTTTGAGTCGTGGTCGGCATCATGCTATCAGTCCCTCCAAACCGCTTGACTTCTTGAAGGAATCGTGCCTTTGAAAGAGAGGTTTTTCCGTGAAATTATAACGCGGGAGAGGAAAATCAAGAGAAAAGCACAACCCATAGAACCGTGTGGCCTCGTCATGGAAGACCTATGGACGCCCGCAGCCGACTCCACTCTTCGCGATGAATTTCTCGGATTTACCACGTATACTTTCGCCCTCATTTTCGGCATCTTGGTCGGCATTCTCATCATCAGGCAACTGACCATGATGTTCGCCCCAACCGTTCTTCGAACCATGATTCGTTCTGAGGCCATCAAAGGTAAAACAGTCCAAGATTCTGACAAGGCACTTGGAACTGCTGTTGGTGTTGGGATGGCCATGGTCGTCATCAACATCATGATCGAAGATATGGAACGAACGGGCTCGCCTATTCTCATGCCGTCAATAGCCGTAAGTTTCCTGCCGGGAGTTCTGCAATTTATCGTTGCCATTGCATTGGTTGTATGGGCCTTTAGATTGGTCAACATCGTTCAGGATGTCGTCGCGCTGTTCGATAACGACGAGGTTCTTGACGGCACGGAAAAAACACTCATCTCGGCCGTGCAAAGCACACTGCGATTCGTCATCATCTTCGTTGGGGCGGTCTTCGTAGCAGATTCCATGGGCTTTGACCTCACCTCCCTCATCGCAGGGCTGGGAATTTCCGGTCTTGCTTTGGCCCTCGCTGCTAAGGACTCCATTTCCAACTTCTTCGGTGCAATCACCGTTCTGCTCGACCGACCGTTCAAGATTGGCGATTGGGTTGTTGTTGGAACCGCTGAGGGTGAAGTCATTGAAATCAACCTGCGAACAACCTTGATTCGGACCTCAGCCGATACCATCATCACCATGCCCAACGCCAATTTGGTGAGTTCCCCCGTGGAAAACTGGGGCAAGCGCCGATGGCGCCGATGGCAGACAAAATTCCATCTCGACATCAACGCTGACGGTGACGCCGTTGCAAGCTTTTGCGAGCGCGTGATGGACGACATCAAAGAGAATCCAAAAACGCTCAAGGAAGACTCGTCATTCTGTCAAGTCAGTATGATTTCAGCGACATCGCTCGATGTTGACCTGAACCTCTACTGGGATGTTGCGGGTGGCGTGGAAGAGCGTGAAGAGCGAGCCAAATTCATCATCCGCCTCAAGAACATTGCAGAAGACCTCGGCATTGAATTCTACGATGGCCGTGTCCGTCAGCAACGCTGAATCAATACGGCTCAGGAATGTTTTGCTCGGTATAACGGTACAGTGCAACCGCCAAAAACAGGACAACGGTCGCCAGCATCATTCGCCCAATTCCTCCAGTAGAATCGGTGAACGGCCCACCCGCAAAGAAAATCGTACCAAGTGAAATCAAGAACAACATCAACGAAGTTTTGGCCCCCAAATTTGTCATTCGCAGCACTCCTAATTTGGCTTGGATACGGGACACATCGTTGAGCCAGCCCGTGCACATGGATTCTGCCTCGGGTTGTTTGAATGCTCGGGCTCTGGCCAGTTCGAGCAGAATTGCCTCGTACCTCCAAATCCAAACGCCACCCTTGAGCGTGCGAAGAAAACGACCGCCCCATGTGGGTGGAGTTTTTGCCTCCCAGCCAGCATAGAACGAAACACGCGGGACGGATTCGCTGAATCCACCTCGCAGAGCGATGGTTTGTTCTAAATTTGCAAGCGTCGCGATGGCGGGCATGCGTTCGCTTTCGCACAACAGATCGTCGACCAAAGGCCGTGGCTGAGGTACAAGAGTTACATCTTCGTCCCATAGAATCCCATCAAGACTGATGTGAAACGGCGGGAGACCTTGAACGTGTTTTGTATGCGGTGCCCGCCATAATGTGGTTGTTTTCAAGGTCCCTTCAATGGCTTTGAGACGTGCGTTCCAACGCCATTCAGTATTCGGAGTAGCTTCCTGCTTCAACGCTGAATGAAGGCGCCCAACGGCACCGCCAAGAGCATGCAACTGGTTGCGGTTCTGAAGGTTTAGGGCCGCCTCTTGCGGCGTGTGAATCTCATGATAAGGGAACATGCACAGTTGGTCACCGTTATCGTTTTGCAACCCGCCGATTGGAAGAATGACACGCTCTTCTTTGAGAATCTCACCCCATGGCTTGTAACGAACAAGCGTAGAAACATCAGAACCGGTTTGAAGCGGATAGATGTGGGCGATAAAGTCCTCGCCAAGGGCAACAATGATCTTGTTTTGAGTATGTGCTACAACGCGAACAGAATCCACGTTTTTGGGCCAAACGCCCCACCACGACCCTTGAGGTTCCCGCCACCATGACGCGTCCAATGCCTCGCTGTAATCCCAACCCCAAATTCTGCCCCAAGGTGTTCTTATTCCAAGTTCAAGAGTCGATGAATCAAGAGGCTCAGAAGTCAATCCTGATGGATACCACGGCAGCAGCCCGGCATCCGCAACATCGGTTGAACCGTCGCCTTCTGCCCGCGAAGAAGATTTCTTCGGTTTTTTGGATTGAGCCGTCTTGGGTGAATGCACGGGAATCTCCCATACCGGCTCATCCACCATGCTACTCGCACCGCATTCTCCCCTTCAAAGATGATGCCGCCACCGTCAAGTTGTAAGGAAAGCAATCAAACACCGTATGCCCTCAGCAGAGAAGGGAGGCGAAGCATGGGTATCTCGGAACGTATGGGCGATGTGCTGGGCCACGCGGTTCAGGCAAAGTTGATGCGAGAAGTCCTTGACCACCCCCTTCAAGTCAATCACCTTGCCATCATTATGGACGGCAACCGCCGTTTTGCTTGGAAGAGCAAACTCGCCACAGGCATCGGTCACCGAATCGGTAAGGAAAAACTCGAACGGGTCTTGGACTGGGTCTTGGAACTCAAGATTCCTTGGTTCACGGTCTACGCCCTTTCTACCGAGAATCTCAATCGGCCTCAAGAAGAGTTGGACATTCTGTTCAAACTCTATGCTGAAGGGCTCCGTGATATTGCAGACGACCCACGAATTCATGAGCACAACGTCAAAGTTCACATCATCGGACGAAGGGAACTCCTTCCTGAAAATGTCATTGAAGCCATTGATTATGCCGAATCAAAAACCAAGGATTACAACGATTACGTCTTCACGGTCTGTCTGGCTTATGGAAGCCGTGAAGAGATGATTACCGCCATCCAAACCATCGCCAAAGACTTCGCTTCAGGCGACATTGAACTGGAGGACATTGACCAACAAGCCGTTTCCGACCGGCTTTACACTGCAGACATGCCCGACCCTGATTTGGTGATTCGTACCAGCGGAGAAGAGCGCATCTCAAATTTCCTCTTGTGGCAGATGGCCTATTCTGAATTGTATTTCACCGATGTCTTCTGGCCCTCGTTCCAAAAGAAGGACCTTCTCAAGGCCATCCGCACCTACCAAGATCGTGGACGACGGTACGGTGAGTGACATGACGACCTGCGATGCGTGCAATGGATGGCTCAATCCTGCTCTTGCTGCTGACGCTGCCGTTAGGCGAGGCGACACCGTCCTCTTGATTCAACGTAAACATCCGCCCATGGCCGGTGCGTGGGCGCTTCCGGGAGGATTTGTCGACCAAGGCGAAGACCCGATTGATGCAGCTGTTCGTGAACTGAAGGAAGAAACGGGGATTGACGGCCATTCACCGCGCCTCATCATGGTGATGGGCGACCCCAACCGGGACCCTCGAAAGCACATCGTGAGCGTCGTTTACGAAATTACTGAAGACGGTACACAAGACCCCGTGGGCGGTGACGATGCTGCTGACGCTAAGTTTTGGCCGATTGAAACGGTGTTCTCTGGTGAGTTGGAACTCGCGGGTGACCATTTGCAAATCCTCAGGAACTGGCTCAATAACGATTCAGTTTAGACCTGGCCCGCTTCAGTTCAGATTTTCATCCGACTGAATAAACGACCTGATGACCACTTGACCGACCGCCACAATAGCGAAGAGAACTGCTGCAACCAACGCGATCATTGAACCGCTTCCCGTATCGTACTCAGCCGACAAGTACAGGCCCAAGATGACAGAGCAAAATCCGAACGCCTGAGTCCATAACATGCATTGTCGGAAACTTCGTCCGAGCAATTGACCGGTTGCTGCAGGGGTAACCAGCAGGGCAGTCACCAGCAAGGTTCCGACAACTTGGACCATCACGACCACGACTGCGGCTGTAGTGACGCTAAACAGCAAACCGATGTTTCGAACGGGAAGTCCTTGGACACGAGCTGCAACGGGATCAACTGCGCAAGCGAGTAATCCTTGACGGATGAATCCGAGAACAACCAGCGAACCGAGACATATTAGAACGATTAAATCGAGACTCGCCTCGTCAATCAAGTTTAGATTTCCGAACAGAAACGATTCAATATCGGTAGTAAGAGCTCCGCCTCCGAGCCGTAGAATCACAAGCCCCAGAGCCAACATTCCTGTTAGGAAAATAGCAATTGAAGCATCACCAGTCAGCATTTCTCTCGACTGCATTTCATGAATAAGAACGGCAGCAGTGACGCTGAATACAAGTGCATACAACAGCGGCGAGGTAGCGCCTAAGACGATACCAACTGCAACACCTCCAAATGCTACGTGTGCAAGTCCATCTCCCATAAGAGCAAGATGTTGAATCAAGAGGTAGCAACCGAGAATACCTGCAACCACAGTGACCATAATTGCAGCGAGAAGAGGGCGTTGAAGGTAAGGCGCACTGAAGTAATACGGGAAGTAGTCACCAGGGAGGAATGTGGAAACCGCTTCCATGAGTGGACCCAATACGTCAAGGAGAAGAACACCAAGACCCATCATTCTTCCTCCTTAGGATGGTGGTGATGGTCGGCATGTTCGGTATGATCGTGCACGGCTCCAATGCCTCGCAGGTCTGCAAGTTTGACCAAATCCGGAAACTCATCGCTTTTTCCATCGAAACGGATGGTTTGCTCAAGGAACATCATCCGATGGGCGGTTTGCCGAATGGCTGTGAGATCGTGAGAAACCATCAAGATGGTTTTCCCTTCATCATGGCAGAGTTGGTCAAGCAATTTCAACAACGAATTTCGTGATTCGCGGTCAATACCGACAAGGGGTTCGTCCAACAGGATAAACTCAGATTCTGAAGCCAGTGCTCGGGCGATGATTGCACGTTGACGCTGACCTCCCGATAGACGGGCAATGTCTCTGTTTGCGACGTCTTCAAGACCGACCATTTTGATGGCCTTATCCACGCACTTTCGACGACCACCATCTGCAAAACGGAACATGTTTTTCCCGTTAATGGTACCCAACCGTACCAATTCACGAACGGTGATCCGAATGTCTTTCGGTAAATTCGCAGCAGCCTGAGCAACCCAGCCAATCTTCCCAATGAGCCGGCTTGAAAGGGGTTGATGCCCGTAGACGGTCACCGATCCCTGATGGGATTTAAGCACTCCAAGCAGCGTGAGAAGGAGCGTTGATTTTCCGCTTCCGTTCGGGCCAACAAGACCGACAAATTCTCCTCGCTTGATGCTGAAATTGATGTTTTTAAGAATCAGGTTTCCAGAGCGTTTGACGGATAAATCTTTGACATCAAGGATGACTTCATCCTCAGATAGAGTTCCAACGACCAAAGGCTTCATGAGAATCCACGACCATCTAATTGCCGGATAGCATGTTATATGAATAGAACACCAAGAATCAAACACTTCGCGCCTTGATGTATCCAACAACTAATCTTCCGCAAAGGCCGAAGAATATCGCCCCTACGAAAAAAACCGGTATAATGTCAACTGAATGCATCATCTCACCTTTATGCTGGAATAACCCTCGAGTTATATTCATCTCTTGCTAGAAACGGAGTACTCAGCATCCCATTCCTGAGATCAAGTTTGCGAGGTTACTCTCCATCATTGACATGTAATCATCGCTTGGATCGCTTGGAGACAATTCCATGGTATAGAGTGTTTCAATAGACACACCGGTCTCATCGACAATACTCTTAACGGATGTTGGGTCAGTATACTCTTCAACGAAAAGAACAGTAATGCCATCTTCCTTGATGAATTCTACTACTTTCGCAATGTCTTGAGGAGAAGGCTCGCCTTCAGGGTCAAGGCCGTGAACGGTCACAAATTGGATGTCGTATCGAACCGAGAGGTAGGAATAGGCATTGTGATTTGCACTTACCTTCTTCTCATGTCCGCCCGTCATGCAGAGTCCACCGGTCCCAAATGCAGCATCGTAGGCTGTATCTAGGGTGACCAACTTAGCCGAAAACGCAGCACCATTGGTCTTGAAAGCATCTTCACCATCTGGGAAAGCAGCGATGAGAGCATCCATGACTACAGTGGTTTGAGCGTTGAATGCAGCAGGGTCAAGCCAGCTGTGCGGGTCGAAATTCAAGGATTCTTCGTCGTGGTTGTCTTCGTCGTGGCCGTCCTCATCGTGGCCTTCTTCGTCGTGGCCGTCCTCATCGTGGTCATCGCCGGTTCCGGGTTGCACGAAGTTATCAGGGTTAGCCCACATCAAGCCAGCATCTTCACAAGTAGCTTCTGTGGTAAGCATGTTGTCAACGGTGTGAGTGTTTATGTTATAGCAAACCATCGAACCATGTTGATCGTTATGGCCGTGGTCATCATGACCGCCGTTTGCTAGAATGTGCATGGTAACTCCGTGAGGAAGTGCGAATCCGTATTCACCTTCAGCACGAACGTGAAGGGAAGCGTATGCCGCATGATGTTCTTCTTCATCCTCAAACATACTTTCGAGTTCTTCAGCGCTCAAATTGCCGTTCATATCAAGATCCATTTCATCAAACAATAGTTGTAGAAGGTCGTCCATCATTCCATTGCCGTCTTCGTCGTGGTCATCGTGCCCGTCTTCGTTCGCTGAAAACATAGTTTTGTATTCATCAAATGACAATTCACCATCACCATCTAGGTCGTACATCATAATCATGTATTCAACCCCCATGGAATCATCGTCTTCCATTGAGTCCATTGTTTCAATGAAACCTCTAAGTTCCACCATGTTGAGAAGTCCGTTGGAATCAAGGTCTGATTCGTTGAACATGTTCATGAAGAAGTTCATTTGGAACTCCATCTCTTCATCGTGGTCGTCGTCCGTGTGGTTGCCGTCATCAGTGTGGTTGGCGTCATCATGGCCGTCGTGGTCGTCGTCATGGTCGTCGTCCGTGTGGTTGCCGTCATCATGGTCGTCGTCCTGGCTCATCATAGTCCAGAATTCATCCCAAGAAAGGTTTCCATCATTGTTGGAATCGGCCATAGCCATGGCTTCTTCTGCGGTAAGTTCGTCATCGTGCCCGTCATCATCTTGGCCGTCGTGGCCGTCGTGGCCGTCGTGGTCGTCTCCTTCCATCCATGTGTGGCCTGCCGCTTTACATTCTTCTTCAGTCGAGTGGTTGGTGTTGAGGTGGTCTGCCATGTCGTGGCAGACGGGTCCTTCTTCCTGGGAGTCGTCATCGTGTTCGCCATGGTCATGGCCAGCATGTCCGCCGCCCATCTTGAGTATGGCAATGTTGAACGATTCCAAAGAACTCTCTTCGAATTCAAGGACATATTGGCCCTCTTCTAGGTGGAAGATTGAAAGGACTGCTTCTGTTGCACAGTCGGTCATGTTCTCTGTTTCTTCTGCTTCAAGATGGTCGTGGGCGTCGTGGTCATCGTGTCCGTCTT
>DAVD01000038.1 GCA_002505405.1 Candidatus Poseidonia alphae
GCCGGAAGGTGGACCGCTGGGAGGGCCGGACGGAGGACCGGAAGGTGGACCGCTGGGGGGGCCGGACGGAGGACCGCTGGGTGGGCTGGAAGTTGGTTTTGGTGAAGAGGGAAGTGGGGGTGGGGTAGAGGCTGTAGCAGGGGCTGGTTTTGCTTTTTCAACGGGCTCTGGTACGCTAAGCGGTTGAGGTTCAAGCTCAGGCACTGGTTCAGGCTCTGGCTCTGGCTCAGCTGCTGGTGGCGTAGGGGGAGTCAAAGGTGTCAGCGGCTTGAGCGGTGCAAGCAGTGGGTCTGGACGGCTGGCAGCGGCGGCCGGTGTTGGTTCAACCGCTGCAGGTTTTTCGCTCTGCCACGGTGGCGTTCGAGGTCCGTCTTCTTCGTCTGCGCTTCCGGATTCACCAAGAATCACCTTTGTTGAACCGCCCTCACTGTTTTCACCAAAATACGACGTCATCGTGATGGTTTCAGCATCAATAATGCCTCGTTCTTCGGTCGTACCAAAATCATCGAGATGGTTATCAAATGCTCCACTGAACAGAGTCGAGCCGATCGCATTGCCCATTTTCCGACCCTTATTTGCCTGGAATTCAAAGTCGGCGGCGTATGGGCCCAATGAAATCGCATGACCGCCCCCGTTGAATTCAAACGTCCATTCTCCGGCGTCAATCGAAGCTTCAAACTTGAATTGTCGTGTCAATCCAGGCCCGATGGAACTGATGCCATCAATGGGCTCAAACCGTTGACCTTTGTCACTCACCAGAGCAGCGGATAAACCTCCGACCGGAATGGCGGATTCATTCGTCAATTCAATAACGACCATGATGATGTCTTCATCATCATCATCAATCTCCATCGAGACCGATTGAAGGGAAGTGCTCAGGGAGCCTGCTCGGGCGCTGTGGTCATCGCTCATGCATTCTCACCAACCGGCACTGAGAGGTGGCTGTACTTCAATATCATGCTTGAACTTGATAAAAATCAGCGAAGACCGAAACGAGTTTCTGCCGGCAACGACCAATCTACGGCCGCAACAGTATGGTGCTTAAGGTCAACCTTGGTTCGGTATTCTTCTTTCGATGATTGGGCGTTGTAGGCGTCCCGGAGTCCAAAATACAGCCATCCAACAGCTGGTATGAGGTAGATCAGTTTGGCCATGGCCCGTGGACCCCAATGGTGTTGTTCGAGGAGCGTCCCGTTGTCATGAACAATGGCGATTCTAAACCCTCGCTGAGCAAGTGATCTTCCGATGGTTTGGCCGGTGTACTTGAAATAAAGATAAAATGCAGACAAGAAGACAAACCAATTCAGAGCGAAAAAGGCTCCTGTCCTCAGGTCAACCGTGAGAAGGCTTAGGTCAAACAGGGCCGCCAAAAGCCGTCCGCCGGTGGCGAATGAGAGGACGACACTGATCAACACGACATCGAGCATAAAGGCTGCAACCCGCTTCCATGCTGGAGCGATGAGCATGCCTTCTGGTGCAGAGGCCAAGACGGTTTGAGCGAGCGTCCCGCCACCTTGAACCATCGTAATGGGACTGTCGGCCATGGTGTTAGGCGTGGGTTCTCCTTTGTCAATTTGCGCTTCTAACTGTGCGTCAAATGCCAAGCAAATAATCCACTCTCATCGGCCCAATCCAAATATGCTCGCCAGGTTGGGTCGTGGCGTAATGTTGTTGGATGGCCCAAAACAATCAGGCCTCGCTTTGCCCTGGTAATCGCAACGTTAAGACGGCGATGGTCTGACAGGAAGCCAATTTCGCCGGCATCGTTTGCACGGACGGTGGAGAATACGATGACGTCTTTCTCTCTGCCTTGGTAGCCATCGACACTCTTGATTTCCAAGCCCCCATACCGTTGGCCTGGTTCCAAACCGCCTGCTTGTTCAAACAGCGATGAGAGCAAACGAACTTGGCCGTTGTATGGCGTGACGATTCCAATTTCGGCGGCTTGAATATCGCCCATCGCAAGCAATTCGTCAACGATACCGATAACTTTTGCAGCTTCGTCAAGATTGGAACGACTTTTCCCTTCTTCATCTTGAACTTCAGACCCTTCAATCGGGATGAAGGCCATTGGACGGTCCCAATCGGGCCATAAAAATCCTGCAGGGGCAGGGCGGTCGGCCGGTGCGCATCCGTCTTCGAGTCTGTTCTCGTAAAATCGAGCGCTTGGATATTCGCGCATGACCGGATGCATACGGTATTGTGTCGTGAGCATTGTGGAAGTCAGGCCGCAAGCAATCAATCGTTCGAAGAGTGAACGGTTCAATCCACCCTGTTCAGCACGTCGACTGATCACCGTCGGCGGGAGTTGTTGATGGTCGCCGACCAGAATCAATTGCCTGCACCCCTTCACAATGGGGACCAAAGCGCTCGGTTCGCTGGCCTGAGTGGCTTCATCCATGAGAACGATTGGGAATTTTCTGGACCCTAACAATCGATGCCCACACCCGATGGTCGTGGCACAAATGACTTCCGCTTCATCCAAAATACTCGCCATCATGTTTGCTTCAATTCGACGGATTTCCCGTTGATTGATGCTGATGTCCTTGTGCATCAAACCCTTTTCTTTACCTCTTAGCGAAGGGAGAGCCTTGCGAAGTTGACGTTGTTCGTCCTGAAGAAAAGCGAGTTCCTCTTGCATGGGATGTTGTTCAACGAGAGCGTCAAGGGTTGCATCTCTCAATGCTTCTCGCACCTTTACTGGGCGGCCAATACGCAAGGCCTTGACCCCCAAATCAAGGAGGCCTTCGAGCAAATTGTCTACTGCGACATTGGATTCTGCAGTCGCCAGTAATGGGCCACTGCCCAAATGGGCCATGGTGTTGAGAAGATGGACTGCCGTGTAGGTTTTCCCCGTCCCAGGCGGGCCTTGAATGAGCGTCAAGCGTTGAGAAAGACCCCATTCAATGGCTTGTTGCTGTGACTTATTGAGGTGAGATACATTTGGGCGGGGGGCGCGAAGGGATGGTTTTCCTCGAATGTCTGGAGGGAGAGAGGCGCTTTCATTGACGTCCAAAACATTGGCCAAAAGAAGGTCCCTTAGCACGGTCCCACTTTCCCCTTCGGTGGAGTGAAATCCAATGAGTGCCTCATGCATTCGGTCATGGGCGACACGATTTGCTCCGCGGTCCAGGCGCCATCCACCTTTTTTGACATCCTTGGGCCGTTCTTTAACGACGATTCGTATGCGTGTTGGACCGCGGTCCAAAACAAGGCCTTCAACGACCTTTTCCCCCCACGGCCTTGAACGTGAGATCAACACGATGTCACCGGGGCCAAACCGATGGTTCGGCATTCGGTCACCACGCTGCGTTTCAAAGACGATGATGTCATCGCCAAAGAAACGGCCCTGTGGCCTTGCACTGAGGTCAAACATGGCCACGCCAGCAACAACCAGACGTTGTTTGGTCCAAGTTTTCCAGCGTTCTTCGACCAGTTGGGTTTCATCGTCCAATTCTTGTTTGATGAGTTCCGTAAAGCGTTGGAAATGGTCTTGGCTTTTCCGCCAACGGTCCGGCATGGGTTCTCCTTTGGCCATCGGAACATCCGGCACTGCGGCATTGTTCATCCGATGCACTGAACCCTTTCGTCCCATGGCGTCAACCAAGTCGCCTCGCTTCATCAGCATATGCCTTCGGAATGAAGCCGTAGGTAATCGGGAAACCCGCATTCTTAAACCAATATTCTACGGCCGAGGACTGGGTGAGTTGATGTTCGGTCGCAAAAAGAAGGAGAGGGAGGCCGATGGTCACCCTTGTCCCTATTGCGAATTTTTGAATCAGGAGGGGGCTGAAACGTGCGTCCAATGCTATTACTCGCTGAATAAATCAGCACGAGAACAGCCAATGGCGAAACCTACGGCTACCGGAGAGGAAATCATGGGCCTTCTCCTTGGAGACAATGAGCTTCTGGAAGAGGATGCAGTAGTAGTCGAAGCAGTCCTTTCGCTTGACGATGTTACCGTTGATGTTGACCAATACGAAATTTCTAAGGCCGAAACCGATGAAGACGGTGAAGATATCCCAGAATCGTTTCAATTCATTGAAGGGGACGGACCTACCCTTTCGGAAACTGTTTCCAGCGAAGAAGAGGAAGAAGTGGAATTGCAACCCAGCGACGCTCCTGCTGCTTCTGTGATGTTTGAAATTGAAAAGACGGACCCCTTCGCTGAAGTTGCAGAGCCGGTTCACACCGGCAAGGGTGGTTTGTATTCTCCATCGACACCAACAGCGAACGATGACGACCTGCTGGGAAGTGTTGGGCCAAATGTTGGTGAGACCACTCCCGACCTGCCGGACCTTCCGGATGACGAGCCGGTACGTTCCTCTCTTGCACAAGCAACCGCCATTGAGGCTGAACTTGCGACTACACCGGAGTTGCCCGCCGACATCCCTCCAAGCCAATCGGTCCAAGCCTCAAAGCCCGAGGCAGCTGCTGTCACTCAAACCCCTGTGAACGAAGAAATGGCTCTTCCTGAACTGCCTGATGATGACGAAGTTGCTCAACCGACCGGTGCGACACCACCTGCACAAGCCCAGGAAGAAACGCCTGCGCCACCAATTGATAACGATCGGATTTGGCCTTGGCCTCAAGGTCAACCATGGGACGAACACCGGGTGTACCAAGAAGTGGTAGAAGCGATGGAGCACATCAAACACGGACGAATGAATGAAGCAGCGACGACGCTCGACACGCTGGGGCCGCATCTGCATGAAAACCTGAACATGTTGTTGCACATATCGGTCCTCATGCAACATTTGGGCCGTCACGACCATGTGAAGTGGACGCTCGACATGGCTGCTTATGTCCACCCCAACCATCCAGAAGTTTTGCGCGCACGGTCTCAAGTGATCAATTAGGTGGATAAAATGATTCATACACCAACACTGAGTTTGGAAAACGGCATTACCCTCAATCCTGCAAAAAACAACATCTTGACCGACCTTCTGGACACCTACAACGAGGATTCTGTAGCCGCTCAAACAGCCCTTCCATGGCTGAACCCAAACGAAGACATCCGCCGTCAACTTCGAGATATGCTCTTTGACATCCAAGCACAAAACGGGACGGACCAACTTCATTTCTGGTCCATCCACCAGACTGAGACCAAGAAATTCATCGGTTTGCTCGGCTTGGGAGACGAACTGCAATCGTTGCATGCCAAGTACAATCTGGGGTACTGGGTTCGTAAAGGCCATCAGAAGAAGGGCATTGCAACCCTATGTGTTGATGCCGTCTTCAATTGGTTGAAGCACCGTGGGGGCGACGTTGTCGTGGAAATCGCAGTTCACCCCCACAACGAAGCAGGACTGGCTACTGCAAGTGCAATATGCAACCGCTGGAACGGAGAACGGCTCGAACAATTTATTGGAATTGAATTCAACGAACGGACCGTCCCCCACCATCTTCACCTCGTCGATATTGGGCGTGGTGAGGCGTCATGAGAACGTGGTACACCGTAGATAGCGACGATTTCCGGCATCTGCCCCAGTACCAAGGTCACCCGACGAGGAGCAAGAAGCAGATGCTTCATTCCAACACGGAACTTTCTGATGAGTTTCTCATTGGCGTTGAAGGGTTTCGCCGTTGGATGGAACATCACGATTATGCAGTGACCCTTTTTCTGATCACTGACTTGCTTGAAAACGATGGGTTTTGTTCGCTTCTTGAGGGATTGCTCAACACCTTTGGAGAACGACTCACCGTGGGATGTCACGGCCACAGTCACCGTTCATGGTCGGCTTGGGGCGAAGATGTTGAAGGGTTTAGTGCGATGTTGACGACTTCAACGGCCCTTCTTCAACAATCGGCAGGCCCTTCGTTTCGCCCCTTTTTTAGAGCCCCAAACGGATACATCGCGCCGTGGATGGCCCAAGTGTTGGCCGACCACGGATATACCGTTGATTCATCGGTCAATCCTTCTTGGTTGGTGCGCCACAAGACGGGAGGTGGGTCATGGAAGTCGGTGAATTCAGCAATGTTCCAAGCAGGGATGATTGAACGCCCTTGGAGAACGAGGTTTGGCTTGCCTGTAACCGGTCCTGCTCTCTTCCGATTTCCTCTTTCACTCATAGCAAAAAAGGCTTGGAACACCGCACCCGCCCCGCTTAAACAAGACGAGGTGTTTGAAGTGAGCAACCACCGAACGAACGTGGTCACGCTCTACTGCCATCTTCTGGATTTTGCAAAGGAAGCAGGCACATGGAAGCCACCCGAAGCATAACTCGCGCCGATAGAACCGTCTTTGGGAACAGCGTTGACTTGATCGCTCAGATTCGTGATGAGCAGGACCACCCCGCCACGATAGGGCAGAATGATTCCAAAGAACCACAGGCCAACATCAACATCCGGTTCGAAAAGGGTATTTGTCCGTCACAATTCTGTGATGTCGTTTCGTTCAGTGGAAATGCCGAAATCCTTCTCTGCTTTTGAGTAAACCTTGGCCTCAATAGAACCGTCCCTCACCAGTGAAGAAAGAGCGGCGAGGGCGATGGCTGCTCCGTCAATTTCAAAGAATCGGCGAAGCGCCTCTCGGGTATCTGAGCGTCCAAATCCATCCGTACCTAGCACGGTATAATGCCCACTCACCCATTGTCGAATCATGTCGGGGACGGCAGCCATGTTATCCGAAACTGCAACGGTCGGGAGTGCTTCTGAAAGAAGGTCTTCAATCCATGGTTTTCGGGCCTCCTCACTCGGATGGAGACGATTCCAACGGTCGCATTCGAGTCCGTCGCGACGCATCTCTCCATAGGATGTTGCAGAATAGATTTCACAGCGAACACCAAAGGTCTCCAACTTCTCAACTGCGTCCAACACTTGAACCATGATCGGCCCTGAACCGATGAGGCGAACGACGGGCCCATCGCCCTTTGGGGCGCCACGCAACAGATACATTCCGCGAACAATTCCTTCGTCTACACCTTTTGGCTTGGGTGGCATCGGGTAATTTTCGTTGTAAACCGCAATGTAGTGAATGACGTCTTTGTTTTGGCCATACATCTCATCGATTCCATGCCGGATGATCGTGGCCAATTCGTAGGCAAATGCTGGGTCCCAAGCACGCACGGCCGGATTGGTATGAGCCATGAGCAAAGAGTGGCCATCCTGATGTTGCAGCCCTTCTCCATTGAGGGTTGTACGACCCGATGTTGCACCCATGAGGAAGCCGCGAGCCCGTTGGTCTGCAGCCGACCAAATCAAATCCGCAACCCGCTGGAATCCGAACATGGAATAGAAGGTGTAGAACGGTACGGTAGGATAGTGGTGGGTCGCATAGGATGTCGCAGAAGCGATGAACGTTGAGGTTGCTCCGGCTTCATTGATTCCTTCTTCCAACAGTTGTCCCTGTTCCGATTCTTTGTACTTCATCAGCACCTTGTGGTCAACTGGCTTGTACAATTGGCCGTCAGGATGGTAAATTCCAAATTCGGAAAACAAGGGGTCCATACCGAAGGTACGGGCTTCATCGGGAATAATAGGTACAACCCGCTGGCCGAATTCCTTGTCCTTCATGAGTGAACGAAGAACACGGACGAAGGCCATGGTCGTGGAGACTTGGGACGTTCCTTTCGTACCTTCATCAAAATCTGCATATGCTTGCTCTCCAGGGAGAGTAATGGTTTCATCGGGGACGGTTCTTGTAGGCATAAATCCGTCAAGAGCTGCTCGGCGTTCCTTTGCGTAAGCCACCAATTCGGGAACGTCTTCAGGCAGAACATAAGGATAGGATTCCAAATCGGCATCAGTGAATGAAAGTCCGAGATCGTCGCGCATGAACTGCATCGTTTCCATTCCCGCCTTTTTCTTTTGATGCGTTGTGTTTCGTCCTGCAAAGGCTGGCCCGAGCCCGTATCCTTTGATGGTCCGAACAATCACGACCGTCGGCTGGCCTTTGTGAGCGGAAGCCTGCGCATATGCTGCATGCAACTTGACGAAGTCATGTCCACCGACATCGGCACAGAGGTCAACGAGGTCTTCGTCGCTGAGGTGCGAAACAAGACCCGCCAGTCCTTCAGTGTTGAACAGTTCTTTGCGAATGGTGGCGCCGTCGGCTGTCATGATTCGTTGTTCATCTCCGTCAACAAGCGCGGCGAGGCGAGACGCCAACAAACCCGCTGAGTCGCGAGCAAAGAGGTCGTCCCAAGAACTGCCCCAAAGGACCTTGATCACGTTCCAACCTGAGCCTCGGAATCGACCTTCAAGCTCTTGTACGATTTTTGAGTTCCCGCGCACGGGCCCGTCCAACCGCTGCAGATTGCAGTTCATCGTCATCACAATGTTGTCCAATCCTTCTCTTCCCGCCAACGACAATTGAGAGAGTGATTCGGGTTCATCGGACTCTCCGTCACCCATTGTGTACCAAACTCGAGAGTTGGCTGTTGTGACAAGGCCACGGTCTTCCAGATAGCGATTGAAGCGAGCCTGATGGATGGCCGTCATCGCACCGAGGCCCATGCTCACGGAAGGGAATTCCCAAAAATCAGGCATCAGGCGAGGGTGGGGGTAGGAGGAAAGGCCTCCTCCGGCGACTTCTTGTCGGAACCGTTCCATGTTTTCTAGCGTAAGGCGCCCCTCCAGCCATGCACGCGCATAAATCCCAGGGGAAGCATGTCCTTGCCAGTAGAGATGGTCGCCAGAACCGTCCCCGTCCTTACCTCGGAAGAAATGATTGAAGCCGATTTCCCAGGCATGGGATGCTGAAGCATAGGTGGAGATGTGTCCTCCGATACCTTCGAAATACTTGTTTCCACGAGTGACGATCATCATAGCGTTCCACCGTAGAATTCCATGAAGGCGCTCTTCCAAGTCAAGGTTGCCCGGGTAGGTACCTTGGTCGTCCGGATGAATGCTGTTTAGATACGGCGTATTGACGACGTCGACATCAACCCCAACCTCACGGGCAGCACTGAGGGTTGCGTGAAGAAGACGTCGTGCTTCTTCTTCCCCGAGTTGTTCTTTCACGGCTCGAATGGAATCCATCCATTCTCGTGTTGAAACAGGATCGGGGTCTGGTTGTGTTGACCGTCGCGTAAAGCCCACTTGATGCCCCCCTTGGGGAGTGCTCAATGGTGAGGGTTTTCAACCCCTCGGAAAAGTAGGTCCTTTCAGCACGCCTGATTCATTCACTTCTCTGGGTGAAGAAAAATGCCTCGTTAGAAGCCAATACTCATGCTATCCCACGGCAATACATAAGAACCGACTTTCCGAGCCGGCTTTATGTCCGTTGAGGCTATGGTACAGAAGATGATTGACGATTTGACCGAATCCCTTGGTGATGCTGCAAAGCATGACAAAGGAAACTCCGCAGCTGGTACTCGCGTTCGCAAGGCCATGCAAGCTGCAAAGAACACTGCACAGGACGTGCGCAAGCAAGTCCAAGCAGACAAGAACTGAGTTCGTTCGTTTCTTTTAGGGCAGCATTGCCCTTCGAACAACGCCCTTAGTGGATACGTTCATTTGAACCACGCACGAGCCCTGCTCATGCTTCGTCCACTTGAGGGAATACGCGTTCTTGACCTTTCCAGGATTCTAGCAGGGCCGCATGCGGCCCAGTCGCTTGGTGATCTCGGTGCAAATGTCACGAAAATCGAAGCCCCTTGGGGCGATGATACACGAGGATGGGGTCCCCCTTTCCAAAAAGGATTTGACGGTGAAAACGTTGCATCCTATTTCCTGTCCTGCAACCGAGGTAAAAGCATCCAATCTGCTAACATCAAGGAAGACCGAGAGCACATTCAATCTTTGATCGAACAATCGGATGTTGTCATTGAAAATTTCAGACCTGGAACGTTTGAACGGTATCTTGGCTCACTTCCAAAGGGAATCATCCTGTGCAGTATCTCCGGATACGGTCAAAACGGTCCGCGTCGTGACGAACCAGCATTTGACCTCACCATGCAGGCAAGGTCTGGGATCATGTCCATCACCGGAGAGGCTGATGGCCCTCCTGCAAAAGTCGGTGTAGCATGGATTGACGTGATGACAGGAATGAATGCCGTCAGTTCAATTCTTGCTGCGCTCTATCACAGGGAACGGACCGGAGAGGGGTCGAGGATTGACATCTCATTATGGGACACTGCAATAGCAGCGCTGGTGAATCAAGGGCATAATGCACTGACTGGAGTCACGCCGAAGCGTATGGGGACTGCACACCCAAATCTTGTCCCGTATCGTGTCTTTGAAGCCAGTGATGGATGGTTTGCTGTTGGCGTTGGGTCGACCGGGCAATGGAATATTTTGGTCAAGGCTCTGGGACTTAATGCACCTGACGAATGGCGGGAGAACAATGCGCGTATTGCTGAACGTGATGCGGTCGAAGGTATGGTTCAAGCGCACATCGCCAATCATTCGCGCGATGAATTGGAAACCATGCTGGTGGGGATTCCCTGTGCGCCTGTCAACACCGTTAATGAAGCCCTGAACGATGTTCAATCCATCGCCCGAAAAGCTGTTGTAGCCGTTGATGGAGTTGAAGTTCTCGCTAGCCCATTACGGTTTCATCAGAACGAGAACAACGAGGTTTGACCCGCCCCTCGGAGAAGGCCGGCTTGTGTCAGTTTCTCGAAGGCTTGGTCCATTCTGCGTTGGCTAAATTGGCGCTCTTCTTGCAAAAACTTCACCAAGCCTTTGCGGTCAACATCACCCTGTACCAGGCGTTCATCATCGACTTCAACTACCGGGTGGTTAAGGAAAATTTCACGAATCTCGTCAAGGCGCTGTGGTAATTCTTTGCCTTTTGCTTCACAAACCGCTTCGATGGTCTTGTATTCGCGAATCAACTTCAAGCCCGTCTTTGGCCCTATGCCTTTGATGCCCGGGTGGAAATCCGTACCGATCATAATGGCTAAATCGACCAACTGCTCGCGGGACACATCTTGGTCATCCAGCATGGATTCCAAATTGATTTGTTGAGCGTTAACAATGCGTCCGTAGCGCTTTGCTCCATCGTCCATAAGATTGCGAACGAGGACTGGGGAGCCGTACAGTAACGCATCCCAATCTTGTGTTGCTACAACATCCAGTTGCCCTTTTGCAGCCATAACCGCTGCTTGGGCTTCGCCTTCAGCTGCTGCCGTCACCCAGGGAACTCCGAGTAGGTCAAGCAACCGTTGAGTTTCTTCTACCATCTGCGGAGAATAATGGACGATGCGTTGGGCCATTTTTTGGGCGAGAGGAAAATCACCTGCTTCTAACGCTTCGATGTGAATGCGTTCGGCTTCCTCTCGCCGAGCACGGCGCTGCGCAAGTTCTTCTTCTTTCAACTCGGGTGAATCGCCATCGAAGACGAAAACGGGCTTGATCCCTATGCTCAACAAGGTGGTCGTCCGGTGGAGGAATCCCATCAGGTGAGACACTGGGTTTCCATTCGCATCCCGAAGGGGCAGGCCGTCACCTTCAGGCGAGCGGTCACGCATGGTGGTGAGGAATTGGAACGCGGTGAGGAAGGCGTCAATACCTACTTTTTTCCCTGCTAGTTCAGACAATCTGATGGTTTCAGCCGGTGCTAAATCCTTCAAATTACAGCCCATGTAAAGAAGCAGCGGGTCACCCTATGTAGGGGTTGGCCTGCGAGAGCATCAAGAAGGCAAAGCCACAGGCGGGGTCATGGGCGAACACCTTGCGTGTCTTCGAGGATGGCACCCCGCCCTCGCTGCAGCTGAATTGGCTGCGCTCTTGCCCAAAGCAAGCATTCGGCCAACATCATCGCATCGGTGGGTGTTCGTGGATGCTTCAACACCGCCTCAACGCAACGAAGCGCTCAGAGTAGCCAGCGGGCTACAATGCTTCCTTGAGAATGGTTTTATTCATCCGTGGGACGATGAACATGGGTTTCTTTCCGTTGTCGAGGCTTATCTAATCCAGCACCCTGTTAGCGGTTCAGTGGCCGTCAAAGCCTGGCGTCAAGAAGGTAAAATTTCAGGCGTGAGTACCAGTTCTTTGGCTGGGAAGATTGGAGGCATCATGGTACGGGCAGAGTACGACATTGACCTTGAAACTCCAGATTACACGCTCGCTCTCATCGCGGATGGACCCTCTTCATCGCTCGCATGCGGTTGGATGGAGGGGGGTGGAAATGCATCATTTGGAAGCGGCGAACGGCGCGCTGCGGAACGTCCATTTTTCAAGCCGGTGAGCCTTGACCCTCGCCTTGCTCGGCTTGCGGTCAACCTTGCCGCTGGCCCGCTTGGAACTGGACCCGTTGTAGACCCAATGACTGGAACTGGCGGATTCATTATCGAAGCCTCGTTAAGTGGACGGGACGGCATGGGAATTGATATTCACTCTGAGATGGTAGAAGGGGCGAGACGAAACCTTGCTTGGGCGCACGGGAGCGATGAGCATCCAACGTGTTCCATCGAAAGAGGAGACGCCACGAGAATCGGCGATGCTCTCCCTGATAACTGGCATGGAAAGGTTTCAGGATTTGTTCTTGACCCGCCTTACGGCAGAAACTCACAAGGGAGCATGGACACTCAATCCTTGTTGAAAGCGACGCTGGAGAGTTCGTACCGAACGGCTTCACAGGATGCCGGTTTTGTTCTCATTCTGCCGATCAAACCAATGGGTGAACGGCCAAACCTTCCGGTAGGGTTCGAGGAAGCGGTTGAATTGCTGAACGGATCCTGGCCCGAACTTCTGCTGTTGCTAAAGTCGTGCGGATGGATGCCCAAATCAGCCCATATTGAGCATGTTCACAAGAGTCTCAGTCGTCTGATCCTTCTTGCAAGATACGTTCCTCGAGATTGAGGAGGGTAAACGCCATGTCGTCAGGGGGCTTTGGAAATTGTTCCCTGTGCGGGCATCCTTTGTCCAAAATGGCTTCATCGCTTTCGTTGAGAACATAAGGGTAGGTTCTGCATCCTTTTGGCCGGATTTCGTAAACCGAGCACAAACCTTCTGCGTCGGTGTCTGAGGAGTCGGTCAGAAGGAACACGCATGCCCGAGTGGA
>DAVD01000032.1 GCA_002505405.1 Candidatus Poseidonia alphae
CATCGCTACAATCTTCTCTTTTTTCGACTAGATTAGGCATTGATTGGTTCGTTATTCAATTAAATCAGAGGGTTAATGCAGAAACCCATTGATTCGTTTTGTCTAAATCAAAGGGCTTGCAGTGGGTCTTGTCAGACGCTACCCTCTGACGCGATGGGTAATCAGAGGGGCCCCTATGATTAGGTTGAGCCTGATTTTTTACAGATTCCTTGTCTGTAGAGGGTCACAGTTGCCAAGCAAACGACTGTGATTCTATTTAGGACCTGTCAAGACGATACTTGAACGGAATCGACTTCCTTCGGCTTTGCAGCAGCATTCACCTTTCCTTGTAGTTCGAGGATTATTGGGCGGAGATTTAGCCAATAATGATATGAAAAAGTGGGTGTGTTAACTACAAGCGTCCCGTCGCGACGATAAACCTCGAACCAGCACGAGGTGGATGCGTCATCGCCTTCACCGGTGTACTCTCTAAACCGGGGGTCGTCGCCGTGCTGCATGTCGAAGGCAAAGAAGGTCTTCCTCCTCTCCAACTTTCGAGAGGCAAAGGCCACGTTAAGGTGGTGCGAGACGGGATCCCACGACACGACCATGACCTTGTTGCGGTCCAAGAGCCCCTTGATGGAGACGGCGATGGAAAATAGGAAGGCCAAAAAGACTAGATCAATTACTTGACTGATTGATTCAGGCGAACCCCAGAGGGCGTCAATGACCAAGAAGACCAAAATAATGGATAGGAGGCCAAGACCAATTTGAAGCGCTGTAGGATCACTTTCAATGACCTGTTCACCGACCCCTACGGTTGTCTGAGGCACTGATGGCACGGACATGTCTGCCTGAACGGTAACTTCGTCGTTGACAGCCTCGGGTTGGCTCCAAAACGGCTCAGCCATGAAGGAACCGTTAGCGAGAAACGATTTGAACGTTTTTCTCTGTACCCTTGACAAAACGAATCAACCCATAATCCGCTTTAGCATTCATCATATCAGAGGGTCAATGCACAAACCCACTGATTCGTTTTGACCAAATCAAAGGGCTCGCAGTGGGCCTTGTCATAGCCTACCCATTCAAACGCAATTAGCACCTACGGCAATCCATCGTTGGTTGGCCCATTGATGCGATATTGAGTGCTCAAATGACAATATTGATGTCGCGTTTGACAATCCAGTCGTACATGGATTGAATCGATGGAGCGAGGTGTCGAGCGTCTTCGGTAAGGCCGTAGGTTACGACTGAAAAGTGCCTGCAGCAAACGTGACCGATTGCATGTCTGCTCCAACGGTTAATGGAAACCCGCTTTCCTTTACCGTTGGCGACAGCGTCATGGTCAATGGAGCAACCGTCGTCGACGCTGATATCGCAACCAGCAACGGTGTCATTCACGTCATTGACAAGGTCTTGACGCCAACCTCAACACCAAACGACCTCCCTCGTACCGCTCAATGCACCGGCATCCACAACTCCCTTGTTGCTGCCGTCATTCAAGCAGAACTGCTTGAAACGCTTCAGGGCGACGGTCCGTTTACTCTGTTTGCACCTACCGATCAAGCGTTCATTGACGCAGGCATTGACCTCACATCGCTTGACACACCAGAAGGTAAAGCGGCCCTTACCGACATCCTCCTTTACCACGTCCATTCTGGCTCAGTCCAAGCTTCGAACATTAGCGAAGGCATGATGCTGCAAATGGTGAACGGCGATAACACGACCCTTTCTTTAACAACAGGAATCAACGGAGCCAACATCACACTAGCGGACGTCATGACATCAAACGGAATCATCCACGTGATTGACGCCGTTCTCATGCCGCCCGAAGAAGCCGTTGACGACGCGTCTGGAGACGGTGTAGCCTCAGAAGACGATGAAGGCGGTTTGATGACCATCATCTCGTTTGTTGCAGTTGGCCTAATTGGAGCCCTAGGGGCCGTTCTTTTCTTGAGGTCCCGAGCCTCTGACGAAGAAGTTCAGAAGGATCTCTCCGAACTTGGTATCATTACCAACTCTCAACCCATTGCTGCAACCGTTGACTACAGCGCTCAATATGCCCAACAAGCCCAACCGGCCCAACAGGTTGCGACCCAAGCATACGTTGCTCAGCCCGCGCAGGCGGTTCAACCGATTCAGACGGTTGAGGTCATTCCCCATCCGATGGCGGTACAACCCGTCGTGGCTGAACCCACAGTGGTTCGGCAATGGACCGATGAAGGTGGATATACCTGGAGGTCCATGGACAATGGAAACACCTACTGGTGGACCGGTACCGAATGGAAACTCTACGGCTGAGACAAAACACTGTTTCAATCGATGAGGCTTCACTTCCCTGAGGATGAGATACATTGATATTTTGCGGCCTGCTCTTTACAGCATGGGCAAAAGCGTCTTTGTAAACTTTGTATCCGAGCCGAAAAATGACACGATCAAATCCATTGTTGGACTTGCATGTGCAGCACAAGCCATTCAAGACGGGCACCAAGTGAGCGTCTTCTTTGCTGCTGCAGGGACCCGGTTTCTCGACCCTTCATACATCAAAGAACTCGATGCAGAAATGGGAGCCGACACATCCATGATTACGAACTTCATGGAAGTCATTGTTTCTGGAGCAACGCTTTACTGTTCCTTTGCTTCAGTGAAAGCCGTCCTCGGCCACAGTGAAGGAGACGGCGCCCTCTTTGTTGCTGACGACCGAATTGAATGGAGCGGCCCACCTGGCGTCATTGCCTTGGCCACTGCAGCGGATGTCCAACTCGTCTATTGAGGCAAGGGGTTCATCGAGCAGGATCAAATTCGCTTGATGTCAAACCAGACCGGCTTGTGGTCGGAAACCGCTCCACTGCTCACGGTTTCGTCAATGCCCCACTGACCTGTTAGGCGCTCATCCAATTGACTTGAAGTCACGATCCGGTCGTAGGCACAACGTGAGTTGCCCACTGTTGTATCGGCATCATCTGGAATCAGCCAGGTATAATTCTCTGAGGAGATGGACAGGTCCACCAATTCGTTGTAAGATGCATAAGAGCAATCGCCATTGAAATCACCAAGAATAACGTAGTCGTCATCATCGGAATAATTGGTTTGTGCCCATGAAAGCACGTCGCCGAGGGCTCCCAGTTCCTCAACCGCAAGGGTGGGTTTGGTGTGGATGTTGACAAAAACGATGTCCGTGCCGGTTTCTTCTCCATTGGTGTCCAAAAGCATGAAGGTCGCAAGGAACGGTTCCCGTTGAAAGGAATCGTTGGTGCTGTCATCGTACAAGGTTCCGTTGTCCATCGACGTAAATACCGTAGGCTTGTAATAAAACGCATATTGCTCTTGAGAATTCTTGTCATCATCTTGCATGCCGCTGCGCTCAGAGAGCACCATCTCCCATTCCCTCGATTGGTTGGTGAGGTTTTCTTGACCTGCAATACCGTTTAATTCATTCAGGAATAAGTACGGAACTTCCTCGTCGATGTCTTTGATCTCTTGGACGGCTACCATGTCGTAGTCCTGGAAGAGTTCTACCAATTCTGCAACGACCGTAACATTGCTCATTTTTGTGTCACCAAAAACCTTGATGTTGAATGTAGCAACGCGTGCAACCTCGCTTCGGTCCAGTTCTTCAGCGGTGAAATTTTCATCGATGGTGATTCGGTTATCAATGAGTACGTAAACGATTTCAGGGTCTTGTTCCGGTTCGTTTAGAAGGTCAATGGCCACGATAGAGAGAATGACAATCGCGATGAGGCTGAGCGCTTGAAGACCCTTCTCACCCCCGTTCATAAAATCCGCTTTTGAATCGTGGTAAAAACCTTGACGCTGTCTTTTGAGTTGCCGAGGTCACTTGAAGGCCAAATGACGCATAAGCGAAAGGGCCGGATGGCTTGATGACCAGGCGAACTTTTGGCCTCACACGACCCTTTACTCATCGGTGCCGATGAGTTTGTAATCTTCAGAAAGAGGCGTAGCTCCAGTTTCCATGGAGATGATTTGACCGTCTTTGAAGCGCATGAATGAAAGGACTGCTTCCGAGTCGGAATCGTTAGCAAAGTGAACGATGGAATGGGCAACGCCAACTTCATCGTTTTCAAAGAGGATACGGTTGTGCTCTGAAGTTGGTGTGTTGTTGCCTGATACAAAGCCCAAAATATCGGATTTGCTCATGGTGAAGCCACCAACGTGTGGGTTGAACACACAATCATCGTGAATGATGTTCGCAAGAGCGTCCGCATCTGCATTGTCCCAGGCTTCGTTGTATGCTTCTATGATTGACATGGTTGGGACTCTGTGGCTTTTGATTTAAACACAGCGATACTGAATCACGGCTCCAGCCGACGAGGTTCTGTTCTCCGGACCCGTCGATTGGGTCCCAAGACGCGCGTCCCGAACCGCTCAATGGCGCGAAAGGTGATATAGCCACCAACAGCACTGCCCGATATGGCCGAAAAACCAGCCGAAGAATCATCGTCGTTGGACGGTGCTCGTCGTCGCGCCGGTACAGCAACTTCGTCCTTCGGTGTTTCCAAGCGTGAAGGCCACGACGCTTCGTTGTATTACAACAGCCGTCTCAACGAGGGCTTGGTTGCTTCCCGAGAGGTAGGAGACGCCCAGAACTGCCCTGAAGAGCATCTTGATTCTCTCATATGTGGCGATTCAAGAGCGCTCCCTCTTCCGGATAATTGCGTCCATCTTGTCGTCACTTCTCCACCCTACAATGCTTCCAAAGAATACGATGAGGACCTTTCCCTAAGAGAATACCTCGGCCTTCTTCACGATGTCTTTGCCGAATGCTATCGAGTTCTTACACCAGGCGGGCGGATGGTCATCAACGTCGCCAACTTGGGCCGAAAACCGTACATCCCTCTTTCATCCCACATCAACATCATGATGCACGAAATAGGATTTTTAATGCGAGGTGAAATCATCTGGGATAAATCGGCAAGCGCCGGTTCGTCGTGTGCCTGGGGCTCGTTCCAATCGGCATCAAACCCATGCCTAAGGGACGTTCACGAATACCTTCTTGTCTTTTCAAAAGGCAATTACAAACTTCCCCGAACAAAGAGCGAGCGGGCAGAAGGGCGTGTTGATACCGTGCCTCGTGATGATTTCATCAAGCATACCAAATCGATTTGGTCGTTTCCAACCGAGCGAGCATCGCGAGTCAACCACCCTGCGCCGTTCCCGATTGAACTGCCAAAGCGTTGCATTGAACTGTACAGTTTTGTCGGAGACGTGATCCTCGACCCCTTTAACGGCTCGGGAACTACATGCGTTGCGGCGAAACAACACGGTCGGCACTACATCGGTGTTGACCTTTCAGAGGAATACTGTTCAACAGCAGAACGACGCTTGGACGAGGTAGAACCGTTCGTTTTAGACGAGATCACTCATTGAGTTGCTCAATATTTTCCCAAGGTACTGACGGTTGTGAAGGCTCCGGGGCCGGTTCAACTTCAGGACCTTTGACTGCGGGATTGTTTTCATCGCTCTCCGTTTCATATCCATCATGACCTTCCAATGATCCCGTAGCCGCCAAAAGGAAAAAGGCAAGAATGAAAATCGACCCTCCTACCGTGAGATAGCCAGCCCACTTTCCAGCCATACTCGTTTCAAGAATACTCAGTGTTTCAGTATTTTTACAACTTCTGCCTACTTGATTGCTCCGATTGGGTTTTGAACGGTCGCCGTCCACATCGAAGCATGACGACTTGGACAACCGACGATTTGGTTGGCCCCGAGGGTGAGGATTGGCGCGTCCCAGTCTCCGAACTTGCTCACCGGCAAGCAGGCCTTGCAGACATGCTCCGCGATGCGGGAATTGCTGGTGCTCTCATTCAACACCCCGTTGATTTGTACTACTATACCGGAGGGCGGCAAGACAGTTCCTTCTTCGTTCCCGCAACAGGTGCTGGCGGCAGCATACAAGCGGGTGGCGACGGCCCGGTTAGTTTCGTCCGTCGTTCTCTGAAGCGAGCACAGCACGAGGCCGGTGGCGACGATGCCCCACACCAAGTTCTTCCATTTCCTCGCCTTTCACTGCTTGCAGAAACATTGCAGCAGCGAGGCGTTACCGACGTTCCAGGTCTTCAATTCGGAGAAGCCCCAGGTACGTTCACTGCTCGCTTTGCAGCGGCTCTATCATCGCTTGGCGACGCCCCCGACATCACTACAATCGTTCACGCCCAACGTGAAATCAAATCCACATGGGAATTGGAACAAATGGAAACCGCAGCGGCCGTCCAGTTCAGAATGTTTGAGGCAGTCCATGCGGTTGGAGGAGAAGGAATGACTGAACTCGACATGGTAGCAGCGGCTGAAGCCGTCAGCCGTAGCGAAGGGTTTGGCGGCAACGTTCAGATGCGTCGTTATCCGCTCCAATGCGACCGTGGTGTCATCGTCGCAGGGCGCGCTGGAGGCATTCCATCGTTCTTTGATTCAGCAGTCGGAGGGACAGGCGCTCACCCACTTTCGGGGATGGGCTCTGGATTTACCAAGGTCAAACCCAACGAACCGGTTTTGGTTGACCTTGTTCATGCACACCGCGGATACATGGTCGATGCCACCCGAATCTTTGTTGCGGGTTCGCTTTCACCGGAATGGAATCAACGTTTGGAAGACATGGTCGCGGTGAAAGAAACCGTCGTTGATGTTCTTGACCAAGGCCGACCGTGCAGCGATGCGTGGGAGGATGGATATGCTTTGGCCGTTGAACTGGGTTATAGCGACCATTTGATGGGTACAAATCCAGACCAAAGTCGCTTTCTTGGGCATTCAATCGGCCTGCAATTGGACGAATCGCCTGTCGTCGCAGCAGGTTTTGACCGTCCCTTGCCGGTCGGAGGAACGATGGCGATTGAGCCAAAAGTCGTCTACGCTGAAGGAAGCGTTGGCTCAGAAGATACGTGGGTTCGCGACGAAGACGGCATGAACCCGATTACTGCAGGTGGCGGCCTGCCTTGGTTGATGGAGTGGTAAGAATGACACAAGAACAAGCAGAAGACGATGTATGCGAGAAGACAGAGGGTTGGACGCATGAAGACGTGGGTAAGCGGATTGTCAAGCGAGAAACCCCTAACGGGACCTACTTCAACGAACTCATTGTCAATGTGTTTTGTCAAATGTGTGCGGCTGAATTCATCGGCCCATCTCGTGAAGCTGGTGGATTCCTTGGAGGCCATGAATGCCTTCATGCTTGGGAATTTAGCCAAGTGATGGGGCGAAACGACGGCTTGACTGAATGAGCCATCGCTGACGACCACATCATTCAAGGTTCGCTGGAGTCCCAGTCGGTACATGGTAGCCAAGCCGTACTCGCCAAGTCACATTGCAGCAGTTGCTTCTCATTATACTGAGATGCGACTTTCTGGAGCCGTCAAACAGCGTCTGGTTGAATTGCTGTGTGAGGAATTGGACCGAGTCGTTCCACAAATGGAAGAGGAAACACTGAACCAAGACCCAGAGCGAAAAACGCTTGACGACCCTCAACGCAGCCGATTGAATTACAACCGAACTCGGGAATTGATGATCGACCGAATCAACAACATCGACTCCGTAGGCTCAGCAGCCGTTCAAGCTGGCATTGAACACGTTGAAAATCATCTGTCCAAACTCCTCCGTCATGCAGAGGATGCGGCTACAAAAGACCGAGTTGCCACCATAAAACCTCGCCACCTTGAGAAAGCGGTAGCCGGACTTGGCCTTGATGACGAAGATTCTGAAGGTACGCTTGAGGAAGAAGAAGAAACCGCAACAATGGATTTCGTCGCCAGTCAAAGCGGAGGCATTGTCACGGCGTCATCTTTGCTCTCAATGGCTCGCAGCATAGCGAAAATGACCGTTACAAAAGACGCTCTTGAAGAACTCCTGGACACCTATACCATGGTGCTTGAAGAACTGGAAGCAGACATCAGGAAGCACGCCCAACTCGGTAGCAATCCAGTGCATTTCATTGAATCCATTAACAAAATGCGAGGCATGATGTCCCTGGGATGGATGCGCTCAATGCTCACACGAGCAGCCGCGCAGGCACAAGAACGCGATGGGAAAGTGATTGACCTTCAAGACATTGTCCACATTGACCCCTTCGCTTGACTCTTGTAAGGGTGCCAAACGGGTGGTCTCATGGAACAAAATGAACTTACAGAAGCCGGTTACAGCGATTTGGCGGCCCAACCCCTTCTCTTGGTCGTGATTGGTCGCGATTCTTGCGACGACTGCAAAGCATGGAGGGAGGTGTTGACCCAGTGGGTTCCGGAATCCAAAATCGAAGCGCTCCTCAACGTTGTTCATTTGGACCTTGATTCAAAGGTCGGGCAGCAATTTTGCAGGGATCACCAGTGGACCGAACACATCTCATTCATTCCATTCAACGTACTGTTCCAGTACGGTACACCGGTTGACCAATGGCCAGGTGGCACAGTTGAACGATTGATGACGTGCATTGAGAATGAGGGTTGATTTAATGCTTGCATCTTCCATTCTTCTTTCGGCACTACTGGCCGGCCTGGTTGCAACAGCGGTCACCGTTGCTATTGAGAAATGGGGCGGCCTTGTTGGCGGTTTCCTCGGCACGGCTCCTTCTACCATTGTTCCTGCAGGTATTGGGATGTACCTCGCCGGTGGCGAAGACGAAATCGTCAGTAGCATGATGGTGGTGCCTCTTGGAATGTTGCTCAACGCGCTGTTTTTGGGGGCGTGGCTGGTGCTCCCACGTTGGTTTTCTAACGCCTCCCATCCGCTTCTTTTGACCTCCATATGCGCCCTTGCCTTTTGGTGTGTTATGGGCATAGGCGTGTGGTTTCTCCTCCAAAACACGGTCGTCGGCATACTCCTTTCGGAACAGGAATTTGCTGCAGTCGGACTGATCCTTTTGGTGATCATCGCCGCAGCCTTCAACTGGCGACCTCAGCCAACACCCAAGGGAAGCGAAGCAGTTTCCAAAACGGTGCTGGTCTCTCGAGGTACGATGGCGGCAGTCGCCATTGGCATCGCGGTTTGGCTGGCTGGTTTGGGCTTCCCCTTGCTGGCTGGTTTAGCCAGTGTTTTCCCTGCCATTTTCCTCACCAGTATGGTCGCCTTATGGATCGCACAAGGGCCAACTGTTCCGCAGGGTGCGGCCGGACCGATGATGTTGGGTGGTGTCAGTGTTGCTATTTATGCGAATCTCGCCATGTGGTCACTGCCTGCATATGGAGTGGTTTTAGGAACACTGGTCGCTTGGTTTGGCTCTGTGTTGGGATGGTCCATTCCTGCGTTCTTGGCCCTCAGAAAGGTCCACGAACGAGCCGCCATCAGCGATTGATGCTGCGGGTCCAACGCGGTGCACCGGGGATTCCGACAACTTCTGCATGAACAAAACTGACGCCTTTGACTTCACAAAGACGCTTGCGTAGGGCGTCGAGGTCAAGCAGGCAACAGGGGCAGTGAGGCCGTGAGGGTTTGACGGAGAGGTTGATCTCACCGTCTTCGGCGATGTTGATGTGTTGAATGATGTCAAGTTCGGGGTAAGGTCGGTCGTTGTGGGGGTCCTTCCATGTGGACAGAACGCGAGCCACCCGTCGTTGGAGCGCAGCATGTTTTCTCCCGGCCACAAGAATTCCTCACGCATCTTCGGCAACCGTGGTTTCTGCTTCATCCAGTCGCAGTTCTGCTAACCGGCCCTCAGCTTCAGCGAGTTCGGTCTGGCATTGGCGTAGAAGTTCGGTTCCTTCCTCAAACATGGCGAGGGTTTCATCGAGGTTTTTTCCACCGCGCTCAAGTTGAGCAACTATGGATTCCAGGCGCAGTACTGCTTCATCGTAGGTTATTTTTTCATCGGTCATTTGTCTTCCTCCTTGGGTTCAATGGTGTGAACATCGGCTGCGGCACGACCGTCGGCGAACTGAAGGTTGACGGTTTGCCCTTGTTGAAGGCTCGCTAAGGTTGTGAGGACTTCACCATCGGCGTTCTGAACCATGGTGTATCCGCGTTCCAATACGCGGTGAGGGTGTGCTGCAGCAAGCGTTGCCTCAAGACGGGCCAAGCGTTGTTGTTGCATTGAAATTGAATGTTCTGCGCTCCTGTTCATTCGGTTCGCAAGACCAGCAAGTTGTTCCTTGGCCCGGAAAACACCTTTGCCAGGAGCATGTTTGAGTTGCGTGGTGAGCAACATCAAACGTTGACGCAGTTCGCCGAATCTTCGCTTCACGGCTTCGCCAATTCGGAGATCAACATCGGCAAGCATCATCATGACACTGTGGCGGTCAGGAACCAAGATCTCAACAGCATTTGATGGGGTAGAGGCACGAGCATCGGCTACCAAATCCGATACGAGAACATCTTGCTCGTGACCCACTGCGGAAATGATGGGTACGGGGCTGGCGAGAATCGCACGGGCAACCGGTTCAAGATTGAACGCCCACAAATCCTCAACCGAGCCACCACCTCGTCCAACGATGACCGCATCAACGGGCGGTAAACCGAGACGGTCGGCCACCTCAGCACGGCTCAACGCACGGGTCACCGCAAGTCCACGGACGATTTCATTGACGGCTCGGTCGCCTTGAACCAACACGCCGATCACCGTTGTTCTCAAACCCGGCCAACGGTTGGAAATCAATCGTTTCATGTCGGAAAGCGCAGCTGACCCAGCGCCCGTAACGATGGCCACGTGTTTGGGCATGCCTGGAAGTGGTATTCGAGGGCGATCAAGCGCACCTTCTTGTTTGAGCGATTCAATCAAAGCCCGCTTTGCTTCTTCAAGAGCACCAAGGGTTCGCACGGGTTCTATTCTCTGTACAACCAACTGGAGGTTCCCTCGTTTGGGCCACAAATCCAAACTTCCAATGACGACTGCATCGCTTCCTTCTTTGATTGAGGGGTCGACGGTAAGCCTCGCATTTCGCCATATGACGCAGTCCAATTGGCCGTCATTATCGCGGAGTTTGAAGTAGATGTTTCCGTTGTGTACGTTCCATTGAGAAACCTCTCCGCGCAGGGCTTGGTGCTGGAATAACGGGTCTTGCTTGACCGTTGACTGAACGAGTTTGACAAATTGCCCAATGGGCAGCGGACCGGTTGTGGTATGCGGCCCTGATGACACAACAAGATGTTGAGGTCAAGGGTTCTTGAAGCATCGGTTGACTCGGGACGAAGTTCAACGGAGGTTGTTGAGCCAACCGCGACGCCAAAAATAGGTCAGCATGACTGCAGCAAACATGAGCATGATGGTAATGATGCCCCAAAACCCGCCAACGCGCTCTATGGGCAAGTCGTCGTTATTCATCCCGAAAATTCCAGCGATTAACGTGAGTGGAAGCATGATTGCACCGACGATGGTGAGCGTCGTCATCACTTCTGTGAGTTTTGCATTTGACTCTGAAAGTTGGAGGCTAATGTTGCTCAGATAGGTGTCCCGCGTTGAAGTAGCACCGCTTGAATAATTGTTAACACGCTTGATGAAGGCGATACTCAGTTGGTGCAAGTCGTTGATGTATCGCTCTACATTTTCGCTGATGAGTCGTTCCGAGGGCTTGAGGAGTCGCATGGTAACGGCGTGAAGGGATTCAACCGATTTGTTGGCCTCACGCAATTTCCGTTTCAGGTCGTGAAGACCTTCAAGAAGGTCATCGTAACGTTGAGACGGGTCAAAGACTCGAAATTCAAGGTGGTCAAGGTCGCTTGAAATCCGACCAAAAATTGGAGACCAATCGTCAGCGATAGCATCCAACAACTCATAGAGCATGTAGTCAATTCCAAGCGCACGGTTTTCTTCGTCACTGGTCAGGAACCGCCGTGCAAAGGTGGTTAAAGCAGGGATTTCAGTGTGGCGCACGGTGATGAGCACGTCATCTTTGACGAATACAGCCACGGGAGCGGTGTCCAAACGATGGTCTCCATCCCGTGCGGTGACGACGATAAATCGGTGGTCTTCAAACCGTAGGGATGCTGTGTCCGCATGACCAAAAACGTCGTCTACAGCCAATTCATCAAATTTCATAACCGATGACAAAAAATCTTTGACTTCTTCGTCGGGTTGATCGATGTCCAACCAGGCCATCCCTTGTCCCTGAACGGTTTCTAAAAGCCCTTTGAGGGTAAAGGAGTCGGTAGCCATTCGGCCCGACTCGGTCGTGTACAAACGGAGTTCGGCCATGAACGACCCTCGCGTTTCTCTCACCTAATGGTTTCAGTCGCGGGATGGGGGCGATTTCTTATCCCTGCGGGCGGATTTTTTTTGTTGCAGGTGAAAGTCTTGACGCAGTTCAACTTCCTTCAATTTACTCTGAATTTTCTTTTTGAGAAACAAGACAACGATCACAATTGCAATGACATCAAGAATGACGATGGCCCAATCGGTCGGCCCCCATCCGTCAAACATATTGCTCCCTCACAAGGGTGGACGAATATCGATGTCAACATCGCCACGTGGCTTTCCAATACAGCCCAAGCGAGCGCCCTCTCCAACAAGGAAGTCATCAAGACCAGGCGGTAGAATTTCGGGCAGTGGAACTTCACCAAGAATCAAACTGACCATACAGGTTCCACAGGTTCCCGACGTGCAGTTGGTTGGAAGTGAGATGCCGCATGCTTCTGCATGGTCAACAATGGTTTCACCGGGGTTCACTGGGCATTGGCCAAGCAATTCCGCTCCCTTTAGAAAACGAATAACAGGTGTTGTTGACGGAGCGATTTTTACCCCGTCATCGTCCAGTTGGAGGCTCGTGGTGCCAGCGGACATGGAGATACCTCATCGTCCCTTTTCACGCGTCCAGCGACCCGTTTGTTTGTTGAAGAACAATCCCGCCTTCTTCATCCACTTGTTGAACTTTGTAGCACCGGCTCCGGTTCGTAGGATGAAGTCTTCACGGTCTTCCTGCGCTTGGATGTAATTCTTCGCTGCGAGGGTTTGGTCAATCCAGTCGTTGATGTCCATGAGCCCACCTGCTACGACGCTTTCTTCAACCGCACGAGTCATTTGGTCGGCGGTTGCTCCGGTTTCTTCCAAATCACGACGAATCAAATCGTTCACCGTTGAGAAGTCCATGCTTGCTGGCTTGGGCGGAACGGGGTTGCGAGGTGCCTTGTCGGGGTCAACGCTAATGCGCTTTTCGCCATCAAGGATCGATTCAACATTCAGGGTCAGTTGTGGTGTGAAACTGGTTTCACATTCCCAGCATATGAACGCCCAAGATTCGGGTTGGTCCGGGTCTCGAGCTTGTCGGGGGTCCAATTCGTCACCGCATTCGGGGCAAGCGTGGAAGATGAGTGAAGGAACGTGATTGCGTCGGAAATCCACGATGTCCTGGGGCGTGCCTTCGAGTTCCAGCATTTCGTGGTCACGGGCGGCTTCAAGGCCTCGGGTTTCCAATTGGTCGCGAATCTTGACCTTCTGATCGTCCTTGCCTTCATCGTTGAGGTTGTTCTCCAATTTGACAATGAGTTCAACGGTTTTACCGAGTCGGTTCATGATGAGTTTCTGAGCACGGAACGCTTCGACCTTTGCGATCTTCAGACGCTCTTTTTGCTCTGCAAGTTCAGTCAGGACGTCCTTCTGCTTTCGCTTGAATTTGATTTCCTCAATACGAGATTCCTGCTTCTTTTCTGGAGCAAGAACTTTGGAAAGAAAACGTTCTTTTCCGTGAGATTGAGGTCCAGCGGTGATGATGTCAATGACACCACGTGCGATTTCTTCCTTGAGCCCGTAATTTTCAACGAGCATGTCCTTGTCGATCTTTTTCAAATCGCCAATTTTCAATCCTGCATCAGCAAGTTGGTTTGCAGTTGTATCGTCAATACCTCTGCGTAATAGCGCTAAGTATGTGTCCTTCTTTGCCATAACATCCCCTCCGACAAGTCTAGGCGAGCAGACACTCCTAAGAAAAGCCTCTGCCGCAAGTGTTCACTCAATCCAGCCCTTTTGAAGTCTCATTCCTCTTGGTCGCCGGCTTCAAAATCAGCACCAAGTTCAGCCCAGTCATCGATATCAAAGGTCTCCGGACGTTGGTCAAGTCGCGGGTCATCTTGGAGGGATGCATAAGCACTCTTCCAACGACCAGCATGCCATCCAGGTATACGAGAAATGCGTTTTGGAGCAGAACGTAACGTGGCCTTTAATTTCTTTCTTCGCTGGGAAAAACCAGCATGGATCATCATCACAAGCAGCCGGCGGTCACAGGGCCATTCTTCATCGTGAGGTTTCATCCGTAACAAACGAGAGTGAACCTTTGGCATGGGCGAAAATACGTGAGGTCCGATGCGTTCACCCATTTCGGGTTCAAAATCCAATGCGACAACCATTCCGAGTGAACCGACATCGCTTTCGTATTCCATCACCACTCGTTCAGCGAATTCTTCCTGAACCAGCATGACTACGGATTCCAACGGGTGGGTGTGTGGATTACGGTGATGACGGGTGAGTGCATCGATGAGTGGAGATGAGATTTGGTACGGAATATTGGCGACGATTCGGGTGATGTCCTTTGGCCAGCGAGCTTTCAAAGCATCTCCCTCAACAAGGGTCAATGCTCCGCTCTCAAGTTCGGGAATGAATACGGAACGAAGGTGTTCACAAGCCCCGCTGTCAAGTTCGATAGCAGTGACCTTGCATCCGGTTTCCAACAGAACCTCTGTCAGGACACCGGGACCAGGGCCAACTTCCAACACATGGTCGTCTTTGGTGACTTCACCCCAAGCAACCGTGCGTTCAAGAACATCATCGTGAACGAGAAAGTGTTGACCGAGCGCCTTGTTGAACGGTTGCTTCCCGCGAAGCGAATCCACCAGCCAACGGGCGCCTCTCATGCTTCCACCGGCAAGAGCAGTTCCGTTAGACGGGGAGCCATTGCCGGGTCTTCCAACTCTGACACAAACCGACGGGCGAGGAGTTCGGCAGCGTCGATGTTGCAGGCTGTATTGAGTTCTTCAACCGAGGCAAATACGCCTACTGAGTTGCGAGCCTCAACCATCTGTGCAGCCTTTTTCTTGCCGACATCAGGAAGCAACTCAAATCCATGGACCTTGAGTGAGATTGGGCCAGCCTTGTTGTAAAATTCATCTACGAAGTACGAAGCATGCTCTTCAACAAACATTTGCACGACAAGGGGCATGTCCATCTTGGCCATGTTTGACATTCGGTCGCGGCGAGCCATTCCCAAGATGCTGACAACTTCCTTTCGTTGTGCACCGTCAAGGCCGATGTAAAGGCGCTGACTTGGAATCAGGAGTTCTCCTCCAGACTTGACCTTGAGTCGGCAGAAGCCAAGCGTCTTTTCGCTCATTGCGGTAACGACGTCTTCCTTGGTATCGTGTTCGATCACTCGTGCCCAGTCTTCACCGATGAGTGCCTTTGGACGTTCAGGCTTTGCTGGGCGTGGCCGTCCGCCTTGTTGTTGGCGTCCACCACGACGGTCGCCCCCTTGACGCCCCCCTTGGTTTCGTCCGGTTCGCTGGCCACCGCTGCGGTTTCCTTGTTGTTGGCGACCTTCAGACCGGCTGGGTTCTGGCTTCGGCTTAGGAACTTCTTTGCGTCCTTCAGCCGGGCGCGACATCTTGTAAGAATCAGGACTTGTTTCCTTCTTCTTTGGAGCAGAAGGTGCGTTAATGTGGCGTCTTCGCCGAGGGTCAGTCATAGGTATCGCCTCTACTTAATGGGAAAATTTGCTTCATTCGGTAAAGCCAATGACTTGCTTTACAATATCGATAATCGCTGAAATTTCCGAGTCATCGATGGCGATGCGCTTGGAGCCGAGAACGGCTCGCACATCTTCGGGGTGAAGTGGGATGAGTTCGGCCAACTTTGCAGCGAGGCTTGGGTGCTTTGAGAGCGTTTCAACGTTGAGGAGAGCACTGCGCAGTTCTTCAAACATAGCGGGTTCAGTTCGGTAACCGTTGCGGATGTCACTTGCAGCCCATTCAGCATGTTGGAGTGCTGCTTTCTGCTCGTAACTGAGTTGTCCACGGCGGCCTTGAGCGTCCAGGAGCATGTCCCGGACGGTTGCGAAATCGAGAAATGTATCTTCTTCTGACATGGTAATTCCTCACTCGAGTGGACGTAGGTGTTCTGCACGGGCAATGACCGTCTTTTGCATGTTGCCGTCCTTGACAGCAACAATCCAAGCGACGCCTTGGCGCTTCTGGATGAATCCGGTTCGGCCGTTGAAACGGCGATGAGGCATACCGCCTTGTTGTCCACCGTCAAGAACGATAGCAACTCGGTCGCCTTCTTCATAGTGGTGCATGACGCGGCGAATGTTCAAGCGGCTTCGCTCGTTCTTTCGTCGTCGCAAGATGCTTCGAGTTCCTACGCGTTGTCCCTTGGATCGCTTCATATTGGTCGCCTCCTTCCGTCCGAATCAGCATAAGCGCATCTTCGGAGCATTTTGCCGACCGACCATCCCCATATAAGCACCGCGACGAAATATCTCTGCACGACGAATGGGGTTTGGTTCAGTCTGCGTGAATATCTCCCACGTCCAACCACACGACGTTGCACTTGGCTTTGATGAGAGAGGCAATGGAAGGTTGGGTCCGTCCGCTATCCCCGTGTACGGTTTCCTTGACGTAAGTTCCCGATTCACATCGCAGCGTGACCTCCACTTCACGAACGCCATCTTCGGCAATTTCAATGGTAGGGGGGTGAGCCTGGTAAACCGTGCGCCGACGGATCAAATCAGCACGCCGATGGGCAACACGCTCCGGCGTTCTTTGAGCCAGTTTGACTCCGTTCAAATTCTCAATGACCTGAATGATGGTCTCGTCATCGGGCAAATCAAAGGTCTTCGGGGCAGGCGGTAAAGCAGCGAGAATACGTTCAACGAGTTCCGCTTTCTTTCCGGTTTTCTTGAGTTCATGCTTGACGGCAAGAGCAACCAATTCATCCTTTTTCATCGCTTTTAATTCATCCTCAGTCGGGCTAGCAGCAGGAACTTCAAGGACCGCTTCAAGAGGTTTGGTACGGTCGCTGTTCCGGTCCCCTCTTCGTTGGCGTCGTCGCTTCTTCGTACTTCGTGTTTGGACGTCTTCTTTGGTCAAATCCACGGGAGCCGTCAGCACTTCATATTCTGCTTCGTTCATGGGCTCCACGCGAAATCTGATGGTGTAGGATTTCTCGGCTGGTGTATCCTTGATTCGAACCACTTCACTGCGGGTTGAAGGGCGCATGGAGGTGATTTCAACCGAGCCTTCTGCAAGACTGTTGATGCGATCCATCATCACTTGAGGGTCAACGGAGCGTTTCCGTGGATTTTTGAATTCAATGACGAAGGGCCGGCCACGCCCCATACAACGGACGTCAATGTCTTCTCGCCCCATTCCGTGAAACGAATGTTCGTTGGCTTCAAACAGTTCAAGGAGGGGATTTCCAATCAAGTCCTGAACGCTTCGCTTGTACTGCAATCCAGTTTCATCACAGCGCTTGCATCCGCGTCCTTTGCATGCGCGGCAAGGCCAGCGAGTTTGCGGGATTCCACGTTCTAATTTCTTGTAGCGCCCGTAAACATAGACCGCACGAATATCCAAATCTACAGTAAGCGTGAGGACATCGATAAGCGCCAATACATCGGGCTTATCGTTGACCAATTCAATGCCTCCAAGTCGTTCATTGAGGCGGCGACAAATTTGCGCAACCAAGGAACTCTTGAGCGGGTCTGAACCACCAGCGCCGTATTGCTTTCTCATCACGTCCTCGCCTTCGGTTTGGTCCTTGGGGAAACGTGCACCGAGTTGCAATCGCTTCAATTCATAGGGTTTGAGCGCATCATAAATGATGTCTGCGAGCAAATCCACTTCCTCGAATAGATTTTCACAAAACGGACAAAGCGGTATCTCTTCACGAGCGGATGAAAGATGGCTGTCACGCTCAAGAACTGAAGCTCGGACTTCCTCGCCCGATTCTTCAAGAGATTGTCCAAATCGCTTTTTTCCACCCACGCGCCCGAGGCACGCATCACATGTTCCAAGGCGCACCAGGTGCTTGTGACCGGCCGGCGAAGGGGCGCGTGGAATTTCTTCCATATGGGAGTCGAGTTGGTCGTCAAACGCAAGGTCACCAACTTCGGGATTCACATCATCCTGTGCTGGTGCTGCGTCTTCATCGTCCCACAGTGAATAGTCGGTTTCTCCAAATCCTGCATCCGCGTATTTCATCCAATCTTCTTCGTCGTCCTCATCGGGCCGCGTGCCTTCGTTATCGGTCATAATTCTCACCACTCTACCGGGGTCAACCCCAAGGACAGCAAACAGTCGGCAGGCTCAACCCTTGATGAAGGCACCGATGAAACTCATTCTTCTTCATCGGATTTGTTTTTTGATGGAGCGATGAGTCCCAATGCAGCCGTCGTTAAGATCAGGCTGGCCAATAAGGAGAGGGCGATCATCGCAGCGGAAAAGATTCCGAAGTTGCTGAACAGACCCATTGGAGAAAGAGCGATGACGGCAAAGCCGGCGATGTCTGAACTTGCTGAGCCGAGCAAGGCCAATCCGCATGCCCCACCGACTGCGGCGAGTGCATCATTGTGCGATTCACCGTTTTCTCTTCCCTCGCGATAGCGTTCTGTGACGTGGATGCAGTAGTCAATGCCAACTCCCAATGAGATGGTAGCAATGGTCACGGTGACAATGTTTAGAGAAGAACCCGCAACATACATCAAACCGTACAGCCAAACCACCACCAAGAGAATCGGAACAAAGGTCACAGCGGCCTGCTTTGGGGAACGGAATCCAACGGTGAGGCATCCGAACACAAAGACGGAGCCAAGAATGAGGGACGATTGCATTTCATCCTGCATGGCGGTCGAGGCTGTGAAACGCGTAATGGGTCTGCCGGTGAGCATAACCCACGTCAGAGGTTTGTCTTCTTCGGTTTCACCGCGTTCTTCATAGGTTCCACTTGAGAGATTGGTAAAGACCTCAAGGTCCCTCCAAACCTCAGCAACTCCGCCTCTCATTCCAGGGAAGTCCTCAGGCGAGGTCATACCGAATCGAATTTGCATCATGTCGTAGCGGGCGGGTTCATCGTTGACGTCCAACCAAGGTTGGCTGCTGTTCAGTTGGGTGACAGGCATGATGTACAGTTGAACGATACTTGGAGGGATGTCAGGGATTGGCCCCACGCCAGGAACGCCGTAAATGGAGAGGAATCCGTAGAAGAATGCGAGGCAATCTCGGTCGGTTGTGTCCACCAGTGGGCCATTTCCTGCAAGAGAACAGTTCATCCCGTGGCCTTCGGTATCAGGTTCCCATCCAGCGGCTTCAAAGGGCGTACTGTTCAAGACCAAACTGCCTTGAGCAGCAAAGACCATCTCGTCAAGAGCGAGGATGTCAATGGTTCCGTCGGGTTGCCTGGTGATCTTGTTCGGGACGCCTTCTGGAAGAGCATCCATTTCCTGACGGAATACGTCAATGGCAGCAAAGACATCGGGGTCGAGAACATCGCCCATGATGAGGAGGTTTGCAGGTTCACCTTCATCGGCAAAACGCTTGCTAATCTGGTCAACTCCAATGGCGAAATCCGACCGTTCGTCGAGAAAGTCCTCAACCGCAAAATCCCCTTCGAGTTGGGCCATCCCGTAGGCAGCTGGGATGGTGAGCAATAGAGCCACTGAAGTGATGAGAAGAGCCGTCTTCCGTTGTCCTGAACCGTGAGTGACCCTTCGCAGCCAGTCGGGATTCACCAACGATTTTATTTCCTTTTCATCGCTCTTCAAGGCTCGCTTTGCCAACCAGTCGTCAACGCTCACGCGGATGATTGGCGACCACATCCCAGTCAACACAAAGGCAGCGAAGATTCCCAACGCCGCTTCAATTCCAAACGAACGGAGGGCTGCGATGTCGCTGAACAGGTTGGCTGCAAAGGCCGCCATCGTTGTGATGGAAGTGAGGGTGATGGCTCGCCCCACTCTTGAGAGCGTGATGTTTCCGGCTTCTTCGGAAGATTTCCCAGCAGCCCGTTCTTCCTTGTAGCGATGCAGAGCATGCAAGGCATCGTCAATGCCCAAAGCCAAGACGAGAATCGGTAACAAATTCGAGAATTGTGACCGTGCGATAAGACTCAGGCCAAACCAGCCTGTCGCTGTCGCAAAGTGCCCGATGAGTCCTTGCATCCAAAGCAGCGCTGCCCCCAGCGCAACCATGACGATCGCAACATCCGACCATCGTCGTAAACTAACGTACAGCAGAGCAACGATGGCGAAACCCATGAGGACGATGAGGCCAGCACTTGACTGCAACTCCCGATTGACTTCGACGTTGACGCCTTGCCCGAGAAGCAACGTTACCGTTGCTCGGTCATGACTGCGTAGAAGTCCTTCAAGGTCCATGAAAGACCATTCGGTTGAACATCCGGCTCCTTCGTTTTGCAATTCAGCACATTTGGCTTCTGTATATTGCGGTGGATGAAGGACGAGTTGTCCGTCCGCGAGGCGGTAGCCACCCACGCGGAAGCCTTCATCGGTGAATTGGACCTTTTTCTCTTGGTGTGCCTCTTTCCATACGACTTCCCAACCCATGGCCTCAAGTTTGGTTCGGTCAAGTTGTACCAAGAGCCACGTTGATGACGCTGTCCATCGACCCTTGCCCCAAAGTGCATTTTCCCACGTCCCATTGCCCGTCAAAACGCCCGAGATAGGCCCCTCTTGGAAGGCGGTGTAATCGGCTTTGAACCCGCGGTCAAGCGAGAGCCAGCGCAGGAAGTTGTTGTCCGATGCTTCTGCCATTCGGTGTGCGGCCATGTCGATGTGAGCCTGAGTCACGTTTTCATCGTCAAACTCAAGGCAATCGAGTGGAAAACAGTCCGTCCAGTTTGCAGGTGGTTCGGTCACGACCCCTAAGGCTGTGAGTCCGGGTTGGGTGAGGATAGAGGTGCCGTTCATGAATCCACGAAAATGGTCCGAAAGTGAAATTGCTCCTGGGGCTTGGTGGCCCGTAACGTCGTTGACAAGGGGCTTGAGAGCAGGCGCCAGAGCGTGTTGATTCACGAGGTCAACTTTGCTATCAATTTCTTGGAGCAACGTGAGATTGAGGATGCCTCCAGTTGGCGCATCAATACCACCCCATGGCTCTCCCGCAGCGAGCATTTCGGTTGGAGGGACGAGCGAAGCGTAGTCGGGAGCCCCGTCTTCCATCCTTGGTACCGGCTGCCACGATTCAATGGGCGGAACTTGGGTGGGATCGCGTGCAGAAACAAGGAACCCCAAAATGATCTCAGAATTAGGAAATTCATCGTCAATTACGGTTTGGGCGGTAAGTTCGGGTGATTCCATTTCATACGATTCCATGTCGATGGGTTGCAGGGCCGTCATCGCTCCGGGAATCATGAGCAGGGTGAGTAAAAATATGGCGATGTGGACGCTTTTCCGACGATGCAGCAACCATGCTGCCAGTCGATCATATCGTCGTTCCATGGACGAAACTCGGAGGCTTCACCTTTTGAAGTGATGTTTTTTCAAACTTTCCTTTCATTAAATAGACTCATCCTGCACAGAGTTCAATGACTGCCCGCGAGGGTAGACGGTTCCCAACGGTGATGTTCTGTGGATTTGGCTGTGCGTTACAAGGAACAATTGTCTTCAGCGAGGCAGTTTTTGAGCGTATCAGGGAAAGCAAAAAACGGTACTTCTATCAACGATGGCAGAGAGCTCACATTGTTGAAAAACAGAGCACAATGTCCACACTGCGGGATTCAATTTGAGGGTGGGAACCATAACACCGAGCACATCCATCCAAGGGCACTTGGAGGGGAAAATACCGATCATAACAGGATTCAGTTTTGTCTTGCTTGCAACAACGCAAGAAACCTCGTCATGCAAGCCATTCTCGGCCATCCACCTTACTTCAAAAATTATCCCGGAAACTGGGCCATGGTGGAAGAATACTTGCTTTGGTCTGAACTGTCCATCGATGATGGACTATCAGCCGGCAGTCAAGTGGATTTAATCCATCAAAAGTTCCTCATGTACCGTTTCTCAGGACGCCAACTACCAGCACAACTTATCAACGCATACGGACGGTTTTCATCATGGAAGAAGGGAGATTTACCAAATTACAAACAGGGTACTCGTCAGAGGATGGAAAGAAAGCAGAACATTCCCCAAAAAGTGAAGAGGAAAGGGATGTTCATCTCCGTACTTGACCGCCTTTTTGGATACAATGTCAATCAAGAGCCCCCGAAAGTGAAATCGATTGCGACTGCTCAGCCCGCCGCCGTTCAGAACCAAACCGAACAAAAAACAACGCTGCGTGACAAAGAGGTTGTTGCCGCTGAACAAAGTGACAATGTTTTGAAGTCCAAATTGACCCAGCGCCCAATGACGGAATTCCGTTCTGTGGTTCTCTCTTTTCTAACCGCAACCCCTATCACGATCTCTCATCTTGGAGATCACGTTAAGGATTACATGAATACTCAGGGAATGTCAGGTTCGACAACAACAGATTTCCTGAATCTATACGGCTTACCAAAAGGCCTGAAAAAAGCCCTCGAAACTCACCTTGCAGAAGAGGTCATGATCTCTGGGGTATCCCCTAAGCACGAAGTTGCACGAACCATTTCCTCAAGTATACGGGCCAATGAATCAATTCATCGTTCTATTGAAGAATTCCGGACAATCATTCTCTCCTTTCTCACTACCGAACCAATTCAGATCGCTGAAATTGGAAAGAAAATTGTCGCCTACATGGAGGGTCAAGGGATCTCAGAAAGAACAACGACCGACTTTTTGAAACTCTTTGGCCTTCCAAGAGGGATGAAAAAAGCCATCCAAGAACATCTTTCTGAAAAGGTAATCATCACGGGCTCCTCTCCAAAGTTTGAGGTGGCAAAAATTTCAGAAGGCACAGAGGGTCCGGCCAACACACAACCATCTCCGGAAGAACTCTTGGAATCTTGGCGGTCCGCAGTGATTGAAGGTCATGAACGCGGAACCCCGATAGATTTTGGAGTCTTTTGGGGTCTCATTTCGGGGGAACAAAAACGCTCGGGCCAAACATGGACGCATTTCCTGGCCCCCTTTGGAGTGAATTCCAAAGGGCCAATTCCTAAAAAGGTTAGACAATTGCTTGACCTAACTCAACTGAATTATTCAATTGAGGGCGAGGTGCCCAATCAAACGGTTATTTTAGATTCTACACCGATGGGCGAAGAGGAGTAGACGTTAACAAGAGGTGTTTACGCTGTTGTATGAACGCTGGCAAACCTATTATGAACGGGTCAATATCCATGTCATAGAGCACGAGGCGTAGAACATGGTAACAGTGAACGAGATTATCGATGAAGCAAATGCCATGGATACCTGGATGCAATGGTCAGCAGGGCTTCTCTTGACCTTGATTTCAGTGGGCATTGTCCGCTTTTTGATGAAGAAAATCGTACTTGACTTCGTCAAAGCAACCTCGTTTGACTGGGATGACCAGTTGTACCGTCCGGTCACACAACGCATGTATTCCTTCATCATTTTCGCCGGCTTGCAACTCACCATGCTTTGGGTTATGGGCAAAGATGAGGACCTCAATGTAGCTTTAGACCCAATCTTTCAAGCGGTGTATATTCTTCTGTCAACCTCTCTCGTAAGTGTTGCACTGAAGATTATGATTCCCGTTATTTTTGATAAATTTTCCAACCCCTCTTCAGTTACTGTATCGGGTAGTAATTCGTTGGTCATCTTCCTTCTTAGAGCGGCGGTCTGGTTTGGGGGGCTCTATCTGGCCATGGATGTGCTCGGTTTCGAACTCATGGGACTTCTTGCGTCTCTGGCGGTCTTTTCCCTTATCATCGGACTCGCCATGCAGCAGACCCTTGGAAACATCATCAACTCTTTCATGCTCGCTCTGGACCAACCCTTCGAGGTCGGTGACCGCATCGAGGTGGACGGCGAAATAGGTTCTGTTGTTTCCGTAGGAATTCTCTCAACTAAGATTCTCACGAATGAAGAAAACCTTGTTGTCATCCCCAACAACAATTTGATCAATTCCACGGTCGTCAACCATGCCCGTGGCGGTGGAGATGGGCAAGGTCGGAGAATTTCTTTGGTGATGGACATCGGCGTAGAATACGACGAAGACATTTCTCACGTCAAGTATACCGTTCTTCAACTGATGCGACAATGCCCCTATGTCATTGAGGCTCCAGAACCCCGAGTTCTCCTTAATGAACTTGGAGACTTCGCCAAGGTCTTCCGACTGTACGGGTGGGTTGAGGACTATTCGGATGAATTCGTTGCAAAGGATTGGTTGTTGAAAAATATCGCAGAAAGCTTTGCCGAGGAAGGCATTGGCATACCGTTCCCAACGGCGGTTGAAATCGCATCGGACAATAAGGAGTCCTACAACAAGCAACGCAAAGCAACGAACGTGCGCCGTGCTCGACTGCAGATGATTAAGGAAGACAAAGCGCTTGAACGCGAACGCGCACAAGCGAAGTGGGAAATTGAAGCCATCACCGAGAAACTCAAGGACCCTGAATTGGAGCGAAGCGAAATCAATACTTTGGAAGAATCCCTCAGAGAATTGAACCGTGTCTTGAGCATGTTCGAAGCCGGGGATAGTTGAAGAAGAGGTGACTTAATGTACCGGGTCCCGTTCATGATAGGTATGGACTCGGTGGATTTGCGATACATGCAAATTGAAATCACCCTCGACTCGGGAAGATACCTACCAGGAGTTGTACTTACAAGCGATTTCAATAGAGTGGAGTTTCTAACAAGAATGAGCGCCTCCTCAGACGGAATTAATGCGCTTATCCGTGTCGATTACGATGACGCTTCAATTCTTGAAAAAGAACAAAATGCGTTTAAAATTTTAAAAATCTTAGATCAAAACGCCCATTCCGCCCTTTGTGAGGTCCTGGCTTCAGGACCGTTATCACTTGTTTTTGCTACCCTTGATCATGCGTGGTGGGTTACGCCTACATTTGTCCATCCGCAAGGAATGACACTGACGCTCCGAGGCACCAGAGACGCTCTACGTCAAGCGCGTGAAGATCTCAATGCCCTTCTTGGAGACGGATTTAAGATGAAGCTAGGCGCTGAATCCTTGCATAATCCAGAATTTATTGAGTTGCTTCCAGAGCGTCAACGAACGGTATTGGAAAAGGCCATTGAAATGGGTTATTATGACCGACCTCGCCGCTGCACTCAACGAGACATCGCCAATTCTCTCGACATCAAACAAGCCACAGTGAGTGAGCATCTACAGTCTGCTGAAGCGACCATCATTCATGCGTTCACAACCGAGCCGTGAGATGACTTTGGACGCCCACCTATCATGAACGGTATTAGTCCTTAAGCGCGTAAGACAATGGCTTGTCTATGTCCAGCGCACGCCACGCGAATTTCAACCGAGCCGTCGTTTTATCGCTCTTGATGATGATGATGACCCAAGTGGGTTATCTTGAATCCATGAACCCGTGGACAAACGGCGAAGAAACGCTGGACCAGAGCACCGACGTTCTCGAAACGGGAGGCGCGGGCGCAAGCAACTTCACCGCCAGCGTCGAAGGTGCGGAACTCACAGTCGGTGTGCCAATGACCAACATCACCTTCCAATACAATTCCAGTGCGGCGAGCGGCTCTGGCAGTGGCTCAAATCAATCGAGTTTCGTCAATAACATCGGACTGAGAAACACATCGGGTTCAGCCACTCAAATGATCAATGGGACAGCCATCACACCGATTGAATTCTCTCTTGAATGGGACAATTTCTCCCTCCCAAGTAATCTGAGTTCCAATGAAAAGGTGACATTCCCGTTCGACCATTCGTTCAACGACACATCGTCCACGCCCATGGAAAACTCAACCACTTCGAACCTCACCTACGACCGACACGGCCGAGAAATGCACGCCCTGGATGATGAAGTTCTTTACGGTTGGAGTGCGACAAATCGCAGTGAATTGGCAATCAATTCAAACAGCATTTCACTCTCTCTTTGGGTAAAGCCAACCAATGTTGGGACAGAGCAAACGATCATCAATAACCATCCACAATACAACTTAAAATTAAATGCAAACGGGGAGATCAACTTCAGATTACGTCAAACTGGCAACGGAGCGTGGAACGACCATTATTCGAGCATACAACTCGAGAATGATGTGTGGTATCACATTGGCGTATCCGCAACGTACAGCAGCGGTTACGTGGTGAATTTCTACGTGAATGGGTCGTCTGATGTCACGCGAACATCATCAGGTACTCAATTTACATCAACGTCAGGGACTTTAGACCTTCTCACAGACTTTGATGGTGTTCTTGATGACCTGTACATATACGACGGAATCCTCTCTGCATCGAATTTTACCACACTGATGGATGTCGGTGAAATCACGTGGGATATTTCGCCCGCTCTTCCGAGTGAATTGTCGCTGGATACAATCACAGGGACAATCACTGGAACACCTTCTGGCTCCCAAGGCTCAGGCCAATACACGGTGTATGCCAACTCCTCCACGACTTCCTATTCGCGAACATTCAACCTGAGTTTGAATTCATTCATGACCAACCTCACCAATGCAACAAGTTGTGTTGCTTCTCCAAGCCTACCAAACGGCTTGAACATCGACAGCAGCACGTGCACCATCAGCGGTACACCAACGGTTGCGACGAGCAACATGACCTACACGGTCACCGCCAACATCAGCAACGTAACCTACCAGACAACGGTATGGCTCTCAAGCGCTTACCTACCACTCACGCCAAGTGTCGAAGGTGCAGAACTCATCCTCGATGAGGCCATGACCAACATCACCTTCCAATACAACGCCAGTGCAGCAAGCGGTGCAACAAGTTGTGTTGCTTCACCAAGCCTACCAAACGGTTTGAACATCGACAGCAGCACGTGCACCATCAGCGGTACACCAACGGTTGCGACGACAAACACGTCCTACAATGTGACCGCCGTCATCGGTGGAACGACCTTCCAGACGGCCGTGTGGTTCTCCACGTCTTACCTTGAACTTACACCGAGCGTTGAAGGTGCTGACCTTACAGTTGGGCAGGCCATGACCAACATCACCTTCCAGTACAACGCCAGTGCGGCAAGCGGCTCAGGCAGCGGTTCCGGTAGCGGCTCAGGCACCACAACCAACGGCAACGGAACAACATGGCAGGTGGCTGATATCAACAGCGGATCGTCCGCCAGTAACTCCGGATCATTCATGGAGATACTCGTCGGTGATAC
>DAVD01000047.1 GCA_002505405.1 Candidatus Poseidonia alphae
ACGGGGTGGTATATGACCTCGGCGTCAACGCCGAGGACGGTTCTTACGGACCAACCCTCGTCACCGAACACCATCTATCCCTTCCGTCCAATCCTGGGGAGCCAGTAAGCGGTGCTCCGGTCACCTTCTGGGTTCTCTATGGACATTTGAGTCTTCAGAGCATTGAGCATTTGGAAAAAGGTCAATCGTTTGTTCGCGGTGAACAACTTGCAGCCCTTGGTGTTGAAGAGGAAAACGGTGGATGGCCACCCCATGTTCACGTACAGATGTCGCTTGAGCCGCCGCAGGAGTGCGACCTTCCAGGCGTTGTTGAATCAAGCCAACGTCAAAAGGCTCTGGAATTGTATCCTGACCCGCGCCTCATTTGCGGTCCACTTTACTGAACGGATTGCAAGTGATTTTTCAGTGAAACAATCGGGGCGATCGCTTCTGGGTCCTTTCCATGAAGCAACGCCAGCGTAATCGATAACCAATCCATGATAATGCAGTGGTAAAGCAGCGCCTCCAGCAAGGATTCGCCTTCTCCAACCAAGTTCCAAGCAAGTTCTGTAGGGGAGTGAGCGACCATCCAGTTCAACCGCTGTTGGACCCTCGGGTGCATCTCTCCCCACGTGAGGAACAGAAGAACGTGGTCTTGGTTCGTTGAGTCTCCGTGTTCGCCGACCCCACCCCATGCAACGCTCTCATTGTGGTTCATCTCGGGCAAAATTCCGACTCGCATGAACCTCGCAGCGTTTTCATTGATCTGATTTTTGAAGCGGTGAAGTGCAGGTGTCAATTCCGTAGGGCCAACCACCGAAAGGGGATGGTCCATCATCGTGGATGCAAGCAGTGCAATATCGCCTTCTGGGTCTTGAAGCACATCAAATTGGTCGTTGATTAGCGTCAATCGTTGAAGCATAGCTTCTCGTTCTTCACGGCCTTGCTTCGGGAGAATGTCAAGTGCCTCCATGCAAGCGAGTTGGCGACTAAAGATATGACCAAATGCAGTTCTTGGTGGCTGTCCGCCGATGCTCGGAATCAAATGGCAGTTTGGAGAGGTTTCTGCAAGTCCAGCAAGTATTCCTCCCGTGGCGATGACAATGACAGTAGCGCCTGTTTTCAATGCAGATTCAACGGCCTGAATGGTTTCTTCTGTATTGCCACTATGACTGGTCGCAAGTACCAGCCATGAGGCATCAAACCAGGAGGGCAGCGTGTAGTCGCGTTGAACCATAATGGGTCGATTCCCATGGTGGGCTGCGAGTGTCGACAAGAATTGTCCACCTGCGGCACTTCCACCCATTCCGAGGCACAACACTCCCGTCCATGGGACGGTGCGGAGGTTTTCCAACCACTCAAATTGCCCATTGCTGACCGCTGCAAATCCTCCTTGTAGGTCATTCACGAAAGACTGGACGTACCCGAACATGTTTCCTTGGTCAAGTTGCTGGGCGAGGTCAACCAGATTTCTTTCTTCTTGGGGCTCGTCCATCGATTAGTCCTCCTTTTCAGGTTCTGGCGAAGCAGTGTCTAAGCCCATATGATGCAGAGCAAGCCACTCACCATCACGCCGTATGAGAATGCCCTTTCTTCCAGGGGTATGGTCAAATGGAAGTCGTACCGATTGCATGGACCAATCGTTAGGGTCTAAAAATTCGCCAACCGATGCATCTTCATTGATGAAATCCACGGTTGTGAATTCATGCCGCTGTGCAACAACTCGAGCGGTTTCGAGGTCCCTCCATGATGCGCCGGTGCGCTCCTGTCGGTCCACTCGCTCCATGAGGGCTCCTTCTTTTGTCCAAGATGAAGGTCTCCACATGCGGTCTCTCCAAATGACAACGTCTCCAATTTCATAACCCGGTTTCCGGTAGAGGAGCGTTAATCGGGTGACATCCACTCCGTCCTTTCGACCCACGGTAGAATTGGTTTCGACAATCATGCCGCCGTATTCGGTCACCATGTGCCTGCCCCATGTTCGGGCGAGGCCTTTGCTTCCGAGAACAACATCAAAACCTCCTGTGACGGGACCTTCGCTGGTAATGAAAAACATGGGGTCATCCGAGAGTTTCTCCAACACATCATCAAGGGTTCCGCGCAAACTTGTGAGTTCTTTTTCGGTGAGTCGTCGGCCGCTTGAGCGAAGTTGCACGGTGGCTTCGAAATAATTCCCGGCCCTTCTGGTGCAGGTAAGGCAAACTCCGTTTGCCATGCGAGCTCGCATCGTATGTTCTTCTTTGAACAGCAACTGATCAATGATGCCTTCAACTTGTACGTGAAGGAGGGTATGCCGGTCTGAGACCGTTACCGTTTCCATCCCGAGGTTGATGTCTTCAGCCTTGGGGTGGATTTCCAAATGTCGATGAAGGAGTTCATCCCAAACTTCGGTCTCGGTAACGTTCTCCCATTTCCCTTGAATTTCAACGATGCCACAGCGTGCGCAACGGACCCAAGGAATGTTTTGTGGAACCTTTGCGAGTTGAGTACGAGTTCGCAGACAAGGTTCGCACATTCTGTCGCCAAACAAAGGAGGTTCAGCCCCACAGACCAAACAAAATTCACCTCCAAGCCGGCTGTCCATCTCTCTCACTCGTTCCTCGGTTTGCCCTTTGCCCTTTCAAATTGTGGCCCATATCTTGGCCGGGGCATTGAAATTCAATCTTCTACAACTTCCCGTGAGGCTGCTTTGACTGCCGCCTCGAGGGCGTCCATTCGTTCAGAGAGATGACGGCTGCGCTGAACGACGGTATACGTCCACAAGCCTACCGCGACGATCATTCCGAAATATGCAACAGCGAGATAGGTCATTCCTTCCATCTTATTTTCCTCCATCCAATTGAATCTGAAGTGCTTCTATTCGCTGTTCAAACGCAGTAATCCGCATTGAAGTGAGCATGTGACCGAAGATAAGCAACGTAAACGAAAGGGTTCCAAAGAGCAAGATAAGCCCCATGTCCGCATTGAGAGATCCGCCGTCATTGGTGCCGATGACAGGACCTGGATGGCGGATGGACCAAATCCGGGTTGCGACGTAGGTAAACGGTACTAAGATGAAACCGTAGAGTCCGAACGCAGCGAATGTATCTCGGGTTTCGACCCCATCCGGTTGACTGCTTCGTCCCAACACAAGATAGATGGCGAGGAGCGTGAGTAGCCCAAAAGTGTTCAATCGCACATCACTCCAATCCCATGGAGTGCCCCATTCAGCAGCACCCCAAACGCAACCGGACCATACGGTCATCAGGCCAGTAGCCAATCCTGCTTCACTTCCGGCGATGTGAATTCTCCACATCAATTCAGACCGTTTAAACATCCAGCCGGCAGAACCCACAAAGAGTGCTCCGAAGGCAATAAACGCAGCCCATGCTGAAGGGACATGCCAGTAAAAAATGCGCTGTGCGGCTGGCGACTCAAAGGCATTGATGGACACGCTTGGGGCCCACAAAAACGCGAGCACCATGGTGGATGCTATGCCGGTGAATCCGAAGATAAGGAGAACCTCTCCGACCTTCATCTTCATGATTTAACGGGGATGGCCGCCCTTCTTGAAGGTGGTTGTGTTAACGGGTCAACAGGTCAAGCAACAAGGCGTAAGGCAAAATGAGGACCGGAGTGAGGAGACCAACGAACACAGCTTGTGGGCGTGCGAGACGTTCTGTGCTTTGTTGAGCAAATCGGAGCAGGTGAGCGACAAATCCAGTTAACAATGCTCCAATTACCACCGTTTCTACCGCGAGGCCATCGGTGAATGCGAGGCTGGAGAGAAGTGTAATCGCTCCGCCGAGAACAAAAGGAAGCATCCCCGAATGGGGGGTTCCTGTACTGACGCAGTACCACCACGAACCCGCTCGTTCTTCTCTGCACATTGCCACCATTGCATCACCACAAAGTCCGGCCGCTAAGGCAGGTGCTAGGATGAAGCCCAGTTGTTGCATTTCGCTGAGGTCGCCACTCAAATCTCCCATGGAGAGAAGAATCCCGAGGGTCAGCAGAGCCGCCATGGCATTTTGATTCAACCAAGCCAAGGTTCGCCACTGCATGTTCCAACCGAATTGACCCGGTGTGACCTTTGCTTGAGGGGTCGTTGGACGGTCGGAGGAGGCCGGCCCCTCAACGTCCTTTCCGAGGACAGTGGTGGTTCCATCTGGAAGGTGGTGGCGGACGGTAGCCAAGGATTTGATGCGGTCATCGTGCGTACTGATGAGGAGGCCGTGGCCCAACTGATGCAATTCGGAAATCCACTCACACAGAGAGTCCATGGAGCGATCGTCCAAACCTGCGTCAGGTTCATCCATGAGGACGAGGCAAGGTTCGGAACTTGCAAATGCAGGCAGGAGTGCTGAAAGAACAGCCACTTTCCTCGCTTGACCTTGGGATAAATGAGACACGTTATCGTTTGCACGATGGGTGAGTGAGAACGCTTCAAGAAAGGCATTTGTGTCAACACTTGCCCCTGTCATCTTCATGGCGAGTTGGAGGTGTTCTTGAACCCGTTCACAACCCAATAACCCGTTCTTTTGGAGAACGAGTGTGACGTTGATTGGTGAGGCTTTTCGCCGCCCTTCATGGTCCACAACCGACGTGCCTGCGTGCGAGATGTGCCCTTTTTCAAGAGGGAGGAGTCTCGCAACCGCCTCAATCAGGGTTGACTTCCCTGACCCGTTAGGGCCTTCTAAAATCATAACATCACCTTGCTTCAATTCAACATGATGGTCGGATAGAACAATGCCCATCCCTCGACGAACTTCAATATCGACCGCTTCAAAGAGGGTCTTCGCCATGGTCCTTGCACTTGGGTGTTAAGGATGAACCCTCCTATTCGCTTGGAATCATGCATCAACTCCAAAGAGGACCACCTCAAGGGGCAGGCATGGCCTTTGCCGTGAGCGTCTTCAGCCCTGCGGAATTGTCCGTTTTGGTTCTGTGGATGATGGTCATCACGATTCCGATTGTTTACGCGTTCAGAACAGATACGTCCTTGGCGATGGGAATTACCGTGAGCGTTCTCCTCGGGTCGGTAGTCCAAGTGCTATGGTCGGTCTTGGCTTCTTGGGATTTGGTATATTTTTGGGTCTGGTCTGATTTTGTATTGGTTCCTGCCCGAACGAATGGAGGTCCGGACTTCTGGCATACGTTGATCTCAGCCGGTTTTCTTCACAGCCAATATGACCTCACGCACGTTCTCGGCAATGTCATTATCCTTGCCTTGGTGGGCGTCCCCTTAGAACAGCGTTTGGGAAGAGGGCGCTTTGCTCTGGTCTACATTGTTGGCCTTCTCGGTGGTTCGTTGTGCTGGACGGTGTTTAACGCGGGATCAACTACCATGGCTCTGGGTGCGTCGGGGGCAGCATTTGGATTGTTAGGGGCTTATCTTTCTGGATGGCCAAAGGATGAAATTCCATTTCCTCTCCTTTTAATTCGCCCATGGCCGGTCGTTTTCATTGCTCTTCTGTACTTTGGGATGGAACTTATTCGAGCGCTCTCAACAATGGATTCTGGACAATCCAGCGGAATTGCACACATGGCTCATATCGGTGGTTTTGTTGCCGCTTACGCCTTTTTACCCCTCATTGCACGTGGGGGTCCGGTCGAACTTGGGGTTGTTGATGGAGGGCCAAGCGGTCAAGACGCTGTATCGGCCCGTCTTCGTAAAATGAAAGCCACGATGGTCTCGCTGGATGAACTCGCAGATCCTTGGACAGAGCGTGGAATTGCAATTCCAAAGCACTTGCGGGAACCGTTCAAGAACTTAATTCAGGCAGGCGACGAGCCTGAAACCCGAATGGCTTGGATGGAACACATTGCAGATGCAGGCTCGTGCCCAACTTGCAACGGCACACTCGGGTTGGTGGAGCGGCAATCTGGCCCACGACTTCAGTGTTCAACATCGAGCACACATTTTGAATGGCCTTCGCCTTGAATGCGACTTTCGGTCCCCCTTGGCCACGCCATTTCCGTTGAGTTGAAACCGCAACGCCAAAGACCCTGAAGTGGATAGACTCAAAGGGGGGGTTGTTATCCAACAAATGGTGAGGCGATTGAAGACAACATCTTCAGTAATAAATTCGCACCGTAGAGCCGCATATTTGTTTGCCCTCATCATCTTAATCGCCGATGTCAGCGGGATGGCCCTCGCTCAAGAAACGACGCAGGATGATGCGGTGCTTTTTACAGACCCAATTTTGATTGATTCCCTTCCCCCATTGATGTGCGGTGAGGAACTTTGCCTCCGCCCAACACGCGTGATTGACCGAGGCGACCGTCCATCATCGGAAGAGCCGATGTGGTGGCTTGCATACGGTCCTGATTTGGACTGGAATGGCATGGATGACCGATTGCAGCGTGTAATGGACGGTCAAGAGTCCATCTCTCCAACGTCGATAGTCGGCGATGATGGAAGGAAAACCGTTGCCATTGTCGTTGACTATGCCTGGCATCCTCAATCTAAAGAATTCTCGGAGTTGGACGCTGTCCTTGACCATCACGGTTGGATTGGGGAAGAACAGGGTGCATGGTATCAAGTGCTGGATTCGCTGGATGCGATCGTCTTGGATAAGGTCCCAGTGAGTGCGCTCATGGACATTTATCATCTTGAAGGAGTTGTCGTCATCGAAATGCAAAACGTGATGGTTCCCTTCAATGGAGTTGCCTCTAAGGCCGCCAAATCGATGCCCTCCGACACATATTCCAACTCAACATATGAACGAGGCTTCAACGGTGAAGGCGTTGTAGTGGCCGTCTTGGATACTGGCGTAGACAACGAGCATAGAGCTCTCAACGATTTTGATGACTTGGATGATGAACCCGATGAGGACGCTACCAGTTATTCCGACCAGAAATGGGTGGCTGGTTTTGATGCAACCGCTGCCAATCCAAACCCAGACGGCACGGAAGACCCTGACGACGGGCAAGGTCATGGCACTCACGTTGCTGCCACGGCGATTGGAACCGGGAGTTCAGATCGCGTCCACACCGGGACTGGAATGGGTGCGTATCTCGTAGACATCAAAGTCCTGACCGATTCGGGAGGTACAAATTCTCAGGCATCCATCAGTGGAATGCAATGGATGATCAACAACGTCAACACGGATTGGGGTGTTAACGAATCAACACGAGGTATTGACGTCGCATCGATGTCCTTTGGGTCCGTATCGTCTCCACTCAACCCTGATGACGACGGTGACAATGGTTCAGGTGCAGAAGCCCGTCTTGTTAACGATGCTACCGATGCGGGAATTGCCTGTATTGTTGCCATGGGGAACGATGGAAACCAGCGTGTTCCCTCACCAGCAAGCGCAGACGGTGCGATTTCAATCGGGTCGGTGGACGACCGAAACACGGTCAACCGAACGGACGATATACTCGCAGATTACAGCAATTACGGCCCTCGTTTGGATGATGGAGATGACGACGACTGGGATGAACTAAAACCTGACATCACGGCCTTTGGCAGCAACATCATTTCAGCCACTGCCGCATTAGGGACAAGTATCCCGGGACAACCTGAGCGGCCTCTTGCAGACAACGAATATGAATCAAAAAGCGGAACCAGCATGGCTACGCCTGTGGTTTCGGGAATCGTTGCTGCAATGCTCCAAGCCGATGAAGACTTGACGCCCCAGGAAATTAAAGACATGTTACGCAATTCATCGGAATCAAGACGCCAGTCAGGTGAACCGCTTGCCTCCGAGCCATCGGTTTCAGAACGATGGAACAACAAGTGGGGATTTGGCCTTGTTGATGCTGCATGTGCCCTCGATTTTGCATTAGGTGCAACTGAATGTGATGGAGATGCTGCCGATGAGATTCCCCTGGTGGCTATGGGAATCAATTTCACCGGCCCTTCATTGGGTACGAAATTATCGGGATTCGTTGAGTTTTCAGGTAAGGTTGAGGGTGCTGAAGCAGAACGCGTAGAGTACAAAATTGACCGAGGTGATTGGACCTTTGCAACCGATGTTTTCAACGAAAACGGACAGAGCGTTGATTGGAACTTCAACTGGGACTCAACCGTCGTCGACGATGGACAAGTGGACATCAAAATCCGTGCACTCAATGGATCAGGAATCAAAAGTAACATCTCTATGCGTTCTTACTTCGTTGACAACATCCCCCCCGCTCCGGATTTCTCCTTCACTGGAGCAGTGGAGATCTTTGACAGCGGGCTTCAGGTGAGTTCCGCCATGGAAGGTACTGTTCTCGAGATACGTTTTGGAATACGCAACAGCGGGGATTTGGATGCCAATGACATCTACGTCCGATTGGATGGCCCAGGGGAGGATTCAACCATTTATCCCTCTGAGGGCTATGTTTCCAGCCTTGCAAAAGGAGAATCAGTTCAGGCCACGCTTTACTGGTGGGCTACCGAAGCCGGGCTCCATGATGTCAGTATTTTGATCGACCCCAGTGATGCACAAAACGACCCCTATCCCGAAGACAACACCTACACCTTCCCGTTCCAGGTCGATGTCCGACCTGTTGAACCCATGCTCCGCTTCTTACCCGGTTCCGCTCGATTGGATCCGGTGATTCCCACTCCAGATGCTCCGTTTGAGATCAAGATACGAGTGGACAATCTTGGCGAGACCCAAGCGACCAATCTCAAAATAAGTCTCTCAAGGCAATCGATGGAAGACGGCAGATATAATTCACCAATCGGTGAGGAAACCGTTACGCTGGTTCCCGGTTCGGAAACGAGTTCTGGCTACAGCATCGCCCGTTTTGCCGATGTGGTTTCCGAGGCTGGAGTGTATTCGTATCGTGCAACCCTCACTGGCTCAGGTGTTGAACTTGAACACAGTGTACTGAGCTTCAACGCTACAGCAGGTTATTTCGATTTAGGTTCAAAGTCTACACTTTCCTTGGCCACAAAGGAAACTCCTCTTGAGTTTGTGGGCCTTCCTGACGGAGGGTTGCTCTTTACAACTCGCGATGGAGAACTGCATGTTCGGACCATTTCATCGTCCTTGTCCATGCCAGGCGATATTCTGCTTGATGATGATTGGGGTGGTGAATTAGCAGTTTACCTACGTGAAGACGGCCTGGTCCAAGCTGCATGGAGTCGGCGCAGCATCAATGCGGAAGGTTACACACTTACGGACATCGCCATGACGTCAATATCGGCTGCCGGGAAAACAACCGCAAAACACTACCACATGCAAGCATTGAAGCTCACAGAAGGTACCTATCACGGATTTGCCTTCGACGAATACGACGGAACGATGGTTCTTGCTGGATATCATCGGGATCTTTCTACTGGCGGTTCGTGGCAGGACATCACTTCCATCTTCGTTCTTTCATCCTCTACCCCAGACCGGGGCCCCTCGTGGGGTAACGCCATCACGGTACTTGCTGATGTGGACATCAGCAACGTTGACGCCCCTTCGCTAGGCGTAGCACTAGGAAATGAATACCTCCACCTCCTTTACCACGAATACAGAGAAGATGTGACCGGCATCAAACGAGCAGGTTTGATGTATACCCATGGCGAGTTTACAGAATCCTCGTGGACGTTTCAATCCTCCGTAGGTGACCATGCAGGAGAGGTGGCCTTAGAAGTTCTCGTGGTTGATGGAGAGGACCGCTTGGTCGGAGCATGGATTGAAGGAATGGGCAAATCGGCCACCGTAGTCTCTGCTGTGACCGATTCAGTGTGGTCGGTCAGCGAACCCAGCCGTCTGTTGTCTCAAGGTGCAACCACCATTCATCTTCAAATGCGTTCAGAAGGCACTTACCTTTACCACGATGAAATCAACTATTACGGTCCAGTCGTTCGTTGGGGGCTTTTGGCTGACGACGAAGGGCAAGCCGTAAATGGCCTGTCCAATTTACTCATTGGTGGGATCCTGTTTGGCATTGGATCAATGGAAGAAGACACCTTGCTTTGCTCGAGTTCTACCAGTGGAGAGTTCTCACTCAACAAGCAGGCATCGCTTGCAGGGAACCAGGATTCAATTAAATCAAGCACGATTCTAGATTTGCTTCTTGGTCCACTACCTGGAACAGATGTTACAAAGCGAATCATTCTTGCAGTAGCGGTCCTAACCATCAGCCTGTTCCTCGTTGGGGTTGTTGTTGCTGTAAGGCGTTCCCATTCGAAAGAGGACGATGCAATCCTCGTTTTGGGGGATGTCCAACACGATGGCATTGAGATCATGATACAACCAGAACAAGACGATGGACCCCTCCTTTCTGTGGATGCTGATGATTCTGCTCTCGCTGTGAGTGGTTCAATCAATGCGGTCATGGAAGAGGACTTGATCGTCGAAGACCCGACCCTCGCTCAAGAATTGGAGCGTAAAGTGCAAGACGGGGAGGGCAATGCTCGACTCCAACGTCGTATGGAGCGAAAACAACAACGAGAAGTGCAAGATATGGTCGCATCCATGCCGCTCCCTGGTCAACTTCCTC
>DAVD01000036.1:0-15183 GCA_002505405.1 Candidatus Poseidonia alphae
TACCGACGCGTGAACTGTATGTACAGTGGGTATACAGAGGACTTTCTGCTCAAGAATATGAATAATCTAGATAGATGTTCTGTTGTTTAATTGCATTATTGTAACTGAAAACTTGAATAGAACACCACCGTCTTCATTCCATGGGGGAATCAACACTCGCCGAATGGGAAACCAAAAATGAACTCGCATCTCAGAGAATACAAGAACTTCTTCGCGTGTTGTCGAAATCAAGAATGTTACATGTATTGTATGCGCTTGGTACTGGTAAAGGTGGCCTGCGGTTTTCGGAAATAAAGAAATCATCTCTCACAGATTCAACTACGTTGGCAAGAAGACTTGCTGAACTCGAAGAAATTGGTATTGTTGTGAGAAATGATCTCTCTACAACTCAGCTTAATGTCGAATATCACTTTACTGATTTATTTGAAATGTTAAAACCAATTTTAGATGGCTTGCTTCATTATGGTCTTGATGGCATAAATGTTCAATGAAGGATTGAATAATTTTTGCACCACAATCTTGTAACTATTTATCTTATAGTAAAAGTTAGGCTGGACGAGAGTAAAGGGATTCATGATGATTAAACAGATACCACTTGGAACACAAGGCTTCACCACATCTGAACAAGGCCTTGGCATGATGTCAGTCGGGATTACCATGGGTAAACAAGACCTCTATGGGAAGAAGAACGATGTCTCAAAAAAAGGCGTGGCCGAACTCATTTCACGTTCCATCAAGGCTGGCGTAACCCATTTTGACACTGCTCAGATGTACACGAACCTGTCTGGAATGATGCTCGGTTCGTGGTTTCCAACCGCCGATTCCGCCGAAAAAAGAATGAAACTTGGGCTTTCGCAACACAAGGGAGAATGGCAGGTTGCCACCAAGGTGATGAAATCAGGAAAGAAAAAAGTCGTCAAGGACATGTGTTACCGTTCTCTCAAGACCATGGGCATTGACTGTTTAGACTTGTATTACGTCCACAGAGTCGACCCAAAGGTTCCCATTGAAATCACCATGGAGGCCATGAACGAACTCATTGCTGAAGGGAAAATCAAGTACGTCGGCCTTTCAGAAGCTTCCGCAGCAACAATTCGCCGAGCACATGCCGTGTGCCCATTGACATGCGTGCAGATGGAATGGTCCCTCTACTCTCGTGAGTTGGAGGACGAAATCGTTCCACTTTGCGCTGAACTCGGTATTGGCATCGTTGCTTATGCTCCGATGGGCCGCGGCCTCTTGGCCGATACCTCACTCGACCCAGAGAAGATGTCACGTATGGACTTCCGAAAGATGGGTGGTGTAGGTTACGCTGTCGAAGAAGGCGAGCGCAACTTAGCTACGTCGCTTGAATCCTTAGCCAAGGAAAAAAACGTCGCTCTCGGTACACTCAGTTTGGCTTGGGTCCACAAAAAAGGCCGTGATGCTCTCAACGGCGCTGGCATCGTGCCAATTCCAGGCACGGGCAACCCTAAGCACATGGAAGAAAATGCAACGGCTGTTGCGCTCTCTTACACCCTGAGTGAAGAAGACATGGAGGCGATCGAAACCTGTGTGCCAAGAAAGGCCATGGACAAACTGCCTCGTTATGGTGGAGGGTTAGGCAAGCGCGTGTTCACCAACGAACACAACATCTCTCTTGAGGAATGGAAAAAATAGAGTGTTTCTAAACCATTGACAAAAATCATCTTTGTTGATTTAGAGAACCGACATATCATTTCCATGAACTCGCAAGGGTTCTTACAAATCCCTCAAGACATTATGGAAGAACACATTGGGTGCTCGGTCCCCCAGTACACTGCCTAGCGTCTGACAAGACCCACTGCAAGCCCTTCGATTGGGCTAAAACGAATCAGTGGGTTTGTGCATTGACCCTCAGATTTAATGAAAAGATTCATGCAAGGTTCATTCATCTTCGTCATCACTAGATGTTGATGAGAGTGTTTTACAATGACGTACTCTGACACCAGATTCATTGATATCTGAAATCTTAACAATAACATCGAGAACATCTTCTTCCTTGGCATTGAAATTCCCTCCGGAGTATGTGGTTCCGTCATGCATCAATGTCGTGTGGATCCTTATCGAGGTTCCATAAATTACTTGCGAAGCACCAAGGCCTCCGCCGTAACCATAACGTTCACCTTCATCATATGATGAATGATTTGACACAGTTTCAGTCCAAGTGTATTCTTCTTCCTTTACTTCAGTTATACGAGCTCCATTCAAGAAGAGAAAATCACCTGATTTTAGATTATCATTGAAATTCTCGTGAATTGGCTTTCCTATTCCCAAATCTTTCGGGTGCACCTTCGTGAGAATCCCTACTCCTTTCGAAGTTATATATCTCGGTTCGATATCGATAAGCGTCCCGCCTAACGCCTCTCTAGCGGTTGAAATGCGTTGTTGGGTAAATGCGAACATGATGAGGAGGTTGAATATGCTACATACGATGGGTAAGAGGTGAAAATTTTCATGCAAAAATCCCAATATGATGTTGGAATGTGAATCATTGGAATACAGATCTGTGATTATCCATAACAGCATCATTTCCGGGAATATGAAAAATAGACTGAGAAAGAAATCTTCTTTTCTTGAAGCCCTTTCTTCGTAAAATTCAATGTGGTTTGAATGAGAGTTGAGCATAATTTGGGCAGTAAGTCAGCCAATATGAAGTAATCGCAAAGCCAAATGGGAAATGAAGATCAACTAATCAGAGGGCACCCTTTGCTTGAACGTATGAGCAGAGGGTACCCATTGCTCAAGCAGACTCACGAAGCCTAAGAATCTCCAACGGAATGGAATACGTATAATCAAACGCAGGCCCAACAAGGCGTATTGATTCAAAATCCTCTCCAAAAAAAACCCGTTCAAAGCACGAATCAATGCTGTGCAACGGCATGCTTGCGACCAACCCTCCTTCTTTCGTCAATGCGATTCCAGTGGCCACCACGGGGCCAGTCGAAGAGAAGGAGAGGGAGTTTGTTGTGAACACAACATCCCCAAGCCCGTAGAACATTTTTGAAAATTGAGTGCCGATGTGATCCCATTCCGTCAAGCGGTATTCCATGACGGGAAATAACCCGTTTTGGTTAAAGTTATTTTTACTTCACCTTGGGCGCGAATGAACCTTTCCATTTGGCGTATGATGGTGCAGGAGGCAGGATTCGAACCTGCGAACCGATATGGACTGGGACCTCATCCCAGCGCCTTTGACCAAGCTGGGCGACTCCTGCGGCAAGTTCGGCTCTCGCCCCGCGTATATCAACACCGCGACAGGACAGGTACCGTCATTCGATGAATACCGCAACCTCATCGAGATGTTTACGATGTATGTCGGGCACTTCAGCATCTTCAGCAGGATACCCGACGGGCATGACGAGCATGGCTTCTTCATGCGATGGCCGACCGAGAATCTCTCGGAGGAAGCCCATCGGAGAGGGGGTGTGGGTAAGGGTGACCAACCCCATGGTGTGGACCGCTTGAATGAACATTCCAGCAGCAATGCCGCAGGATTCCGTGGCGTAGTATGTTGGGCCCCATTTTTTGTTGCTCCTCTGACGTTTCTTTTGTTTAAACAATACAACAACCCATGGAGCATCGGTGAGGTGGGCCTTGACAGCGTCTGTGCCTAACGGCTGCAATACTTCGGACCATGCCTCCGGCATTCTCTCATCGTATGTTTTGTGTTCTTCTGTTTCAGCAGCATCGCGAAGATGCACCTTCAATTCATCTTGGCTGATTGCAACCCACGTCCAAGGTTGGAGGTGTGCGCCGTTTGGCGCTGTTGAGCCCGCTAGGATCGCTAACTCGATCAGACGCCGTTCAACAGGACGTGAGGAAAAGTGGCGCGTCGTTCTTCTTGTTTTCATGAGAGCATAGTTCGCTTCAGCCACTTCGAGCATTGTTGCGGGGGGCACTTCGTTCCATTGTAACGGTACAAACGGGTGGTCCGGCATGATGCTCGTGCAGATGTTGAGGGCGTCGGTTCATAATCGCGACCCGAACAGGGCGCGGCCACAAGGATCACTTCTGGTCATCGCATGGAGACGCGTTCAACGGGCAAAAGCATCTCATTTCTTCGCTTGAAGGGCAACGTCATCGGGCCGTCATAAACGGCAAGAATCGGCTCTTGAGTTGGCCTAAGTCCTTGCTCAACGACCATGGACCTCAGGCGTTGGCCTAACTTCTGACTTTTACTTTGATGAAACCGCCCTGAAAAACTCAGCACAGCAACATCCCGTCCTTCGCATTCAGTTAGCAAAACCCCCCTGTCAACCGGTAGCGGTAGTGTATCAAGCGTGTAAGCAGAAGGCATGGTGAACGCCATCCATTCGCGTCCTTCTTCTACCCAAGTTTCAACCGGCGCCGTCATTGCAATGGAAGTTCTGTCTTGGTTTCCGCCAAAAATATAACCTGCTATTCGCCGAAAACCACCAACCGATGGGCGTCGCCCAGGGCCTGTGGTTTGAACCCGGGCTTGTATGGTGGAGGCATAACGCCGCAACTCAAAACTACCGTAATTTTGGAGAATGTCATACGCCGGTTCTTCGAGTTCTTCACCCATGCCCCGCCCTCAGTATATGCGCTTATTATGCGATGTTTTCAGGCGGCATTCTTCCTCGAAGGCGCAACCATGCCTCACTGCAAAACATCAACCCGTAGACCGATGCTAACCAAAGCGTTGGCCTGCCCCATGTCGCAGTAGAATCAGCGGGCAAAACCCCGCTGCTCATTGAGAGCAAGACGCACAACCACGCCAAGGTAACTCCGTGGAGTATCCACCGAATGGAACTGAGAAGTTCTCGTGAGGTTGCTTTCATTTCGGTTAATTCAGACTTGGTAAGCAATGCAGAAACACCTGCGATTTTGTCCAGCGCTGAGCCCCCGTTCCACCGCATCCGCCCAAGCTTGAACCGAGTGAGGTATTCAATGGCGGTAAACAGAGTGATCCAAACGACGACCACTTCAAGCAACGCCTCGCCCCCTCGCAGGTTAAGGGAACCCCACGTCGTCCATGCTAACAGCGACCATAACCATCCGACAAGCAACAACTGGAAGGTATGGGCGAACCGACTGATCTTTGCGAGCAATTCGGCATCATGGCCAAGCACCGACTCAAGAATTAACACGCCAGCCGCGGCGATGCACGCTACAGCACCAGCAAGCAACCACCATCCCGACAAGGAACTGTCACGCCATGCGAGCATGAGGGCAGAAAGAATCCAACCAAGAGCAAGTACGGTTGCGACATTAACCACTGCTTGCATGGTGTAGAGCGGGTCACGACCGTCCCGAAGTACCGCTAAGCCGCCCATCAACCGAACTTCAAACGCAGAATCATCCACGACGCCATGACTTGCTGCCGCCATACCGCCAACCGATTTGATGCGAGCGGCTTCAACAATGCTCTGGGCGGCGCCGTCTTCCCATTCACCCCCTCCGGTCCACGAAGAGCCCCGGCTGGCAGCGTGCGCCGCGCCTGAACCCCGGGTGGACCCGCCGCGAGCCGAACGAGTCTTGGCCCATGCACGTATTTCGGGAGCAATGATTTCCTCCACCTGGTCTTCGTTCAGTGGCGCACCGTGGTCCGTGTAGAGCCATCTGCATTGAATGGGAACAGGATTTGGGTCGACGTCAGGAGCAACCATTTGGAATTGCCCCGGACCAAGGGTTGGTAATTGGGCGACCAAGTCTTGGTCACCTCCACTTTCCTTGAGCAAATGGCGCACCTTCTCAACGTCCTGCGGCTGAGTGAAACGACCGATGAACGTCGTATTGGCTTGGGCGAGGATTTTGTAATCCACATCGCTTACATTTTGGGTCGCAAGAACACATGCAACGCCGTATTTTCTGGCCTGCTTGAAAATTAATTTAATCAAGTCCTTAGCAGGGGGGTTCCGTGGATATGGAGGGAGATACGGAGCGACTTCATCCATGAAGAACAACAACTTCAACTCACCTTCAGCAGGTTGTTGCGTAAGCATCCAATCGTAGAGTTCACGGGACAATTCTTGGACGAAATACTGCTTTTGATTTTCATCCTGAATGGTATTCAAGTAGACAATATTCAATGGAATCTTACCGGGCATGGCGGGTTCAACAAAAGCGTCAATGTCAATCGGGACTCCGTTTGAGAACAACAACTGGTTAACTCCAGAGGAAAACGCTGAAAGTCTTCTGGCCAACTCACCTCTCGTTGATTTTGGCAGACGCTCTTCGAAATCAGTCAACCTGTGCTCAATCATCACCTCGTTCCAAGTCGGTGGGCTGATTTTGTCTTCAGGGTCAACATCTTCTTCAAAACATTCAGGATACAGATGGCGAATGAATTCTTGATGGGGTTCACGAACAACTCGAGCGAGCGCTTGGAAATCACCTACGTCCAACCCACATCGCGTTCCTTCAACCAATATTTCGTAGAGGTAAGGCTTCACCGTCTTTCCCTTTGGCTTCTCAACATCAAAGCCTGCTAAGTTTGCGAACCCTGCAGCCATCATGTCCCAAGCGGTGATCGCTTCTTCGGGGTCGAGGTCAGATGGGGGTGCGCGAAACGGGTCAATGCACAAAGGAAGTCCTTTGCTACGCAGCGGAGTCCAAATCCGCACCTCACATTTCTCCATCAATTGCTTCGCACGAGCCACGTCTCCGTCTTGGGCTTCAAGGTCATCCGGGTCAATTCCCATGGCTAGACGGGCAAGGTCGCCTTGCGGGTCGATAATGAGCGAGGGAATTCCAGCAAGAGCGGCCTCCTCAATGAGGGCCTTGGCCATGACCGTTTTTCCCGAACCGGTTGACCCGAGCATGGCTGCGTGACGTGCGAGAATTTGGGGTTTGATGTCAATCGGTTCTCCATTGTCTCTTCGCGCACCAAGAAACAATCCTTTTGGCTTGAACTTCTTTTTTCGAATCAAAGCAGGTTTGACTTCTTCAGTGGAATTCAAAAGGTCGCCAACGAGGTCGGCAAGCTTTCCTTTACCGGAGCCTTCAGACGGCGAATCGTCAGCCCAAGTAGGCCTCCCATCTTCCGACTCCATGACCGCGCAGAAGCGTGGGAGGTTTTGAAAGGCGCGATTGGAACAAGGGTGAAGACGCAGACTCAAGGAGGAGAAACACATCGCCGTACCATGGAACGCATCACCATGGCCAAACCTTCGTGGGACGATGAGATGCGGGATGCTGCGATAAAAACCCTTGACTCCCTTCATTGGGTCAAAGGGCCCCAAGCCAAAGCCTTCGGAAAAGAATTCTCCGAGTATTGTGGTGCCTTGCAAGGCACACCCTGTCAAAGCGGATCAGTGGCCTTGTGGGGAGCCCTCCGTTTGTTGGACATCGGTCCAGGCGACGAAGTGCTGGTTCCGTCTCTCACCTACATCGCAACAGCAACATGCGTCTCATTGGTTGGCGCAACTCCCGTGTTCGTTGACGTAGAAGCAGAGTACTGGTGCGTTGACCTTGATGCGTTGGAAGCGGCCCGAACCGAACGAACAAAAGCGGTCATCGGCGTCCACCTTTTCGGACAATTATGCGCTCCAGAACTCCAGCAGTGGTGCGAGAACAACAACATCGCCTACATCGAAGATGCCGCACAAGCCCACGGAGCATCTCAAAATGGGTCGCAAAAAGCAGGAGCCCTGGGAGACATTGCGTGCTTCTCCTTTTTCCCTTCAAAGAATCTTGCTGTTGGTGGTGAAGGCGGCATGATGATGACAAAACGAAGCGATTTAGCTGCACGAATGGACGCCTTGGTCAATCATGGCCGAGATGCCCGCCTTGAATCGCACGAATTGGGTTCGAATTTGAGAATGTCAGAAGTCACCGCGGCCATTGGCCGCGTGCAATTGCAACGGCTTGAGGGGTGGCTTGAACGCAGAAGAGCCACAGCCAAACTCTACACTCAAGCTTTTTCCAACCTTCCAGGCATACGCCTCCCAAAAATCCGAGAGAACACACAACATGCCTGGCATCAATACTGCCTCTTGGTCGATGAACCCGATGCACTGAGAGAAACATTGGACGGGAAAGGAATTGACTCGAGGGTGTATTACGCTCAACCGTGCCACCGCCAAGGGGTTTACTCAAAGCATCCGCAACACAACGCTACGTTCCAAGTCACAGACGACGTAGCGTCTCGATTGGTAGCCATCCCCATCCACCATCAACTGACAGAGAATGAAGTTGAGCGCATCATTGATGCGGTGACAACAACCCTCTCATGAACCGATGGTGTCTGCCAGTGATTTGTTTGACCAAGAAGACAATCCAGTGATTTCCTGCCCAATCCACTTAGGGATAGTCACTTCTTCTTCCGTCTGTTGAAGTTCAACTTCGGCCAATATAAGTCCAGCGAGGGTGCCTTCAAACTCGTCAACTTCCCACACCTTTCCATCTGGGCCAGGCCAGACATAACGTATTTTTTCAACGTGGGGGAAAAACCCTCCTTCAATTAGAACTGCTCCTGTTCTAGCGTCGATGATCCATTCCAATTCATAAGCGGAATCGTGTGATGTTTTTGACTTGCAGGTGAGAAAAAAGACGCCATCGCGAACCCGAATTCGGGCCATCCACTGCTGAACTTTTGCCCACACTCTTGTCTCTTCTTCATTGGGCTCAACAAGGGCCATAGATCCGATAAGCAATACTCCTTTCTGCAGGCTAAGCGCCCCTTGAGGGAGGTAATATTGCTTGATATCTGAGGCCGTTGAATTGGTGCGCCAAGGTTTTTCTTCACGCCCGTCGACTAAAAAACGCCGCTCAATTTCAATATATTCGGTCAGAATCTACACCTCCTTGTACGACTGGTTGTTGCTGCACAGGAGCCATTACAAAATCAACATTTTCAATCAGTTGCGTTCCTTGAGGCCCAAGCGTCACTCGGTCAATTTTGAACTGGTCGCTTTCCAAAAGGGCAGGGTCTCCAAAGAGCAACCCCTGCTCCAATTTCTTTGATGTTGAATAGGCGCGCCAAATCAACCAAAGAGGAAATGCAAGGCCTAATCCTGCGATGAATAATCCCAAGAAAACATTCACCGCCATGGCTCCTCCATCACGCAGGAGGACATCAAGATGTGCCTAACGATTCAACAAGCCCGCCCAAGATGCATCGGCATATGCTTTCGCAGAAGATGCGGGGTCATCAGAGCCGTGAATTCCGGAACCGACGATGATGCAGTCCGAACCTGCAAGTACAGCCTCAGTTGGGTCGCCGTAGCGCTGACCCATGGCTCCATCGCCGGTTTGCAAATTAACTCCCGGAGTCCAAATCATTTTTTCCACTCCAACGTTAGCCCGCAAGAGTTTGAGTTCCTCGGGACGGGACCCATTGCCGATGAATCCAAAGACGCCAGTGTGTTGAATGCCGAGCCTGACGACTTCATCCGTGTAATTTGGATTGAGTAGGTTTCCACGGCTCGACATCTGAGCAAGCAACAGCACCCCACCTTCATTCCCATAATCGCTCCAACCGGCTTGGAGGCCGTCCACGATGTCAGGACCTGAAATCAGATGCGCCGTGACCAAGTTAGACCAAGAACCGATGGTGTACACTCCGCCCATTTGGTGACGAGAGATCTTACCGATGTCAGCAAATTTACGGTCTTCAAAAATCAAAAGGTTGTGTGCCGATGCACGCTTACAGAACGCTTCCCAGCGCTCAGCAGTCCAATCCTCTACAAGGTCAACGTGGGTTTTTAACGCTGCGATATAGGGTCCAACATTCTCAATGAGATCCTCAAGTTCCTTCATGGTTGGTTTGTCGGCGGCAAGGCATACCAAACTCTGCTTTCGGCATGCAACTTCCATGTATTCTTTGGCCATGCTGTTGGTAGCCGACTTCCATCGCTCTCCCCAAATTGTTGCGGCTTCCATGACCCAAGGTGAACCGACCCTGCCCTCAATCCTTGCGGCGTGGCGTTTTGTCAAACAAACATCACCTTCATGATGGACCGCCGCGCCAATCCACCCATGCGACAGGCGTTATTTCTTGCTGTCCTGTTGCTTTTCATGCCGCTTTCAGGTTGCTTAAGCGACGAAAAAAACGGTGATGCGGAAGGCATGGATGGGCTTTACCCGTCAGTTTGGGACCGTCACGAATTGGATTGGAATTGGACCAGTTCGATCTCTTATGTCCTCGAACCAGGACCCTACGAAGCCCTTGCGGTCCAAGAAGCAACGTTTGAAGTTGATACATCGGGCGTTTGGGAAACGGGGCCCGCGACCTCAAACGTCCACCTCTCCTACTGGCTTCCCTCGAACACCCTTGAAGGTGAATCGGTTCCCGTGATCGCCGTTGTCAGCCCCTACTTTTCCTTTGGACAACCCGGTTCGGAAAGCGGAGCGACCAACGTTGTTGGAGCGGGCCGGGGCGAATTCATCTACGAAAACTACGTTCCACACGGATACGCCTTTGCCCAGGTCTCGGTATTCGGAACAGAGGAATCAAGCGGCTGTTTTGATTATCGTGGCGAAGGTGAGGGCTGGGGCATTCACGCTGCGGTGGAATGGTTGGGCCAACAAAATTGGTCCAACGGCAAAGTCGGCCTCTATGGTAAATCCTATGAAGGCGCAACACAGTGGGAAGCTGCGGCCCTTGGAAGCGAATACCTGGCGACCATCGTTCCAATCTCAGGCACAACAGGCCTCCACCCACTTCTCTACAAGAACGGTAGTGCAGAAGCACGAAGCCAAGTCATGCACATGAATTATTTCAGCAGTACCGTCGACTATAACGAGGACGACTTTGACAATATTTGCCCGGACATCATCGAGGGTTTCTTTGCAGGGCCCGTCACCTATGGCGCCGGGGAACTCGACCCTTACATGGCCAATTATTACGACGAGCGAGAACACATTTCCAAAGCCTTGGAGAATTACAAGGGCAGCGTATACTGGGTACAGGGAATGCAGGATTGGAACGTTGACCCCCATCAAGTATTCCCGTGGTATCAGACCTTTATCGATGAAGGCTTCGAAGTTCGTGGGATGCTTGGACAGTGGGAACACAATTACCCCGATCAGTGGACAAAACACAACAATCAGGATTCAGGATACGGCGGAGAAGCCATTCAAAACATGACGCGTTGGGATTGGGCTCAAGACCTCTTTGAGTGGTTTGAATACTACCTCAAAGGCGTAGGGCCTCAACCCGAACTTCATGCTCAAATTCAACGCAATGACGGCGAGTGGAGAATTGAATCCACTTGGCCCCCACTCGATGCAGAACCATTGGAACAACCCCTTGACGCTTGCACGCAAAACGGCCAGCGTGTTGTGGGAGCAAGCGTTGCTGGCGGCGGTGCAATGAGCGTAACGTTCGAATGCCCCGCTCTCTTTGCCGACCAAGATGCCCACCTGTCAGGATTGTTCCGACTTCATCTAGATGTAACAGCCGCCATGGACGGCGGGCAAATCTTTGCCGAAATGCAAGATGCGGAAACCGGACTTCGCCTTGGCCACGCCACCATGGACATCCGCTACCATCAAGGTGGAAGCGACCCAACAACCGTCCTCCCCGGTCAAACGTTGACCATGTTGATGGAATTTCAGGCCATTGACGCCAACCTACCCGCAGGGCACGGAATCCGCCTTGTCCTCACCGAAACAGGAGAGGATTACCTCGCACCAGCGTGCGGTCTTCTTTGTCCCGTTACTGTGAACGGAGGAATGCTCACGGTAGACCACATTACGAGGGACGGAAGCAGCATGTTGCTCACCCCGCAAGGTGAAGATGCCGCCAACAACCAGTGATTACGAGTAGTCGTTGAGTTCGATGGTGAACGTCCCAGGAATGAGGATATTCAATCCATTGAAAGAACATTCAAATCCAGTGAGTTTGCTGTATCTTCGATATCGCTCCCTGATGACTCATCAGCAAGGGCACTTGGGGCACACAGAAGTACAAACACCAAACTGAGCAGGGCGAGGAACATAAAACGCGGGCGCACTTGACACGGCGAACCTCGCATGAATCTGTTATAATGGAATCAGAATAAATTACTTCTCCCTGCATTGCATCCCTCGGAACGAACATTATTGATTGTACACGGGTGGGTAAAGAATCTATTCGGATGCCGCAAAATAATTCGAAAAACACGGCATACGAGCATACAATTGAAAGAATGACGATTTCAATTAATCAAAAGAATTGCATATTATTTCTTAATTAGTCAAATGATTATGTAAAAAGATAATATTATGAGCGTATGTTTCATAAACCGTCTTATCAACGAAGCATATGATACTATGATTGATAAAGCAAAGTTAGAGTACATTTGGCTTGATGGATACCAACCAACGCAAAACATGCGCAGTAAAACACTGGTGAAAAACAATTTTTCCGGTGAACTCGAAGACTGTCCAGTGTGGTGCTTTGACGGCTCATCAACCCTCCAAGCAGAAGGTGGAGACTCCGATTGTCTGCTTCAACCGGTTGCAATCTTCCCAGACCCTCAACGTTTCAATGGATTCTTGATTATGTGTGAAGTCATGAATGCAGACGGCACACCTCACGCCAGCAACGGACGGGCAACCATTGACGATGACGACGAAGACTTTTGGTTCGGATTTGAGCAAGAATACTTCATCATGGATGTTGAAACAACCCTCCCGGTTGGTTTCCCAGTCGGTGGATATCCAGGCCCTCAAGGATTGTATTATTGTTCAGTTGGTGGGAGAAACACACACGGACGCGCCTTTGTTGAAGAACATGCAGACCTTTGCCTTGATGCAGGAATCAACTTTGAAGGAATCAACCAAGAAGTTGCTTGTGGCCAGTGGGAATTCCAAGTCTTTGCAAAGGGTGCAAAGCGAGCGGGTGATGAATTGTGGGTTGCACGCTACCTTCTCGACCGTTTGACAGAAAGCTACGGGTACTACATTGAATACCATCCAAAACCCGTCAAGGGAGACTGGAACGGTTCAGGAATGCACGCCAACTTCAGCGATGGAAGAATGCGAGACGAGGGAGGGGAAGAACTCTTCAACAAAATTTGTGAAGAATTTGGAAAGAACATCAAGAAGCACATGGACGTATACGGTGCTCACAACGAACTCCGTTTGACCGGCCTGCACGAAACCCAATCCATTGACCAATTTTCGTACGGTGTTTCGGATCGAGGCGCATCAATTCGCGTGCCCATCAGCACGGTAGATGATGGCTGGATAGGTCGCCTTGAAGACCGCCGTCCCGCCTCAAACGGGGACCCCTACAAGATCGGTTCCGTGATTATTTCAACCACAAAAGCGGCTTATTGAATGGAAGTTCCTCGCTCGTCCTTTCGAGCACGAACAACGCCGATGATTACGGTGAGAATGACAGCAAGGGTCATGACATTCGCTACGATCATCGCCAAGGAGTCAACAAGTATTCCGTAGAGCAGCCACATTGAAAGTGCTACGAAAACAACGGCGAAGGTAGGAAGCGAAATTCCTTCGTGACGTTTATGCTTCCACACTTCAATGATTTGAGGAACCCATGCAATGATTCCAACAACCCCGGCCAACAAACCGATGGCCTCAATCCATGCTTCTGCCACAAATAAGCGGCCACGCTCTTGGTGTTTGAATCCTCTCCCAGGCTCCTTCAGGGGCTTGATGGAGGTTTTGAAAGATTGAGCCGAACAATACCGGCCCAAGGAACATCTTCAGGCTCTTTTCGTCCGACAACATGCATTCGCAATGATTTACCGTATGGAAGCGATGCTTTCACATGCTGTTGGCCGTAGTATAATTCAACGTTTGACGGCTCCTTTGACCACAGCGAAAAGAATGAGCGGGCGTGACTCGCATTACCGAGAAGTGGCTCTTCACACGAATTCTGCCATCGAGCAATGTCGTCACCAAGCCCCAATCCGAGGACGTCCCCCTTGAGCATCAATCCCCCATTCAATTCGATCTCATCCCACGTCCCAAACCCGTTGACGAAATCAAACAAGTCTTGGTTGAGGGGGCCGGGGTTTTCTTCTTCCAACAAGTTGATGAATTGATTTTCATTTCTGACATCCGAATTGAGTATCCCAACGTTGTTTGGCCACTCGAGTTTGTGGTGGGTGAATGCTAACAGGACACGGACCGTGATTTCCTTACCATCTGGATGGCGTGCTTTGAACATCTCATGGAGAATCTTGGCTTTTCGTTCAATACGCTGACTTACGGTGCTGTGATTGTGGCTTGTTCCGTTGCTCCGTTCTTGAATAAATTCTTCTTTGTGGTTGATGGTAAAAGAACCGGACCAATGTTTCTGTTCAACCACCAGCATCGTTCCTCCGCCAACAATTACAAGGTCAATCTCCCGCTTTCCACCTTGTTCAATATCGGGGATGCGCACCGATTCAAAGACGTTCCATCCGTTGGTTTTTCCCGCAGCTCTGCTGATTTTAGCCAACCGTTGTTCAGCCAACTCACCAGCACGATGAATGTCGTCAGGAGGCGATGAAACCTTTCTCTGGCGCCACCATTTCCATCGCTGGGACCAATTCATGCCGTTCACCGAAGAAGTTGGTCAACGCTTTCCACGATGAAGGTTGGTCGTTGTTCAGCGTCCAGGTCCAATGCTGCAACGTCTTCACGAGTTGCTTCTCCTGACAAGACCAGCACGCCCACGACTCCCGCCCTTGTAGCCATCGCCATATCGGTATACAATCGGTCACCGACCATGGCGCATCGCCCAGGTTCCAAGCCAAGGGCTTCGATTTTGTGAAGAATCATTCCAGCATTTGGTTTACCCGTGATGTGAACGGGGTCTTGGCCGGTCGTGGCTTTGAACATCGCAAGGTAGGCGCCGACATCGGGAAGTCCGCCATCAGGACTTGGGCACACCATGTCTGGATGGCTGGCCACCAATGGTACGCCGGAGTGCATGTGAATGCTAGCCATTGAAATTTTATCATACGTCAATTCAGTATCGTAGCCAAGGACGACGTATTGAGGCGCAGAACTCGTTGTCGCTATGCCCTGCTGTTCAAGCATGCTTCGCATTCCCTCGGTTCCGACCATCCACGTTTCCGTCACGTTCTCTTTCTTGAGCCACGCCAGAAGGTCATGCGTTGATAGAAGGACATCGTCGGCTTTTGCCTCCAATCCTAAACCGTGCAATTTCTTCAAATATTGCTCAACAGATTTGGACGAGTTGTTGGACAAAAAATATCGGCGCACACCACGTTCTGTGCAGCGTTGGAGAAACGCCTC
>DAVD01000036.1:15228-23631 GCA_002505405.1 Candidatus Poseidonia alphae
AAAACAGCGTCAATTTCGTTGAGTTGAGCGTCCATATCTTTCCCTCAGAACATCAGTGTCTTGAACATAAACCATGGCGAGTGCAGGTTCTCTTGCGCTTCTTTACTGGCGATCATTTCCGTCATCATTTCTTGAATGACAGGTTTCTTTGAAGCCTTCTTGACGAACCAATTGAGGAGCCATGCCTTTCGGCTCATTCGTTGCATGCGGTGTGAATTGGTGAGTTCTGGACCCAAAGCATCCCAAAGGGCCTTCTGATAGTCCATCGGGGCCTTCTTATCGAGAATGTGTTGTGCAGCTAACTCCCCGCTAACCAATGCATTTCCAACGCCTTCGCCACTGAACGGGTCAACCAATGTGGCGGCATCTCCGACCAAGAACACGCGATTCGCAGCAGACCTACGAGGTTGCAATTTGGCCTTCTTTCGTGGTGAGCCAAAGGGCAACTGCCAACCGCGACCAGAACCTTCGATCATGGTCGCATCAGCAAACCGATCTTTGAACAATTTGTGGTTTGCAATCACGTCCGATTGCAAGGCCTTGAGCTTCATCTTTTGCTTGTCCATTTCGGACATAACCATTCCAATTCCAACGTTAACAACGCCTTCAGAGACCGGGAAGAGCCAGAAATAGCCGGGCAGAACCGAGTCGACGAAATGAATCTCAATGTCGCCGACTTGAGCCTCACATCCCTTGACACCGGTCCAATATTCACGGTAACCGGCGCAGTAGTGGTCGCGGTCAACCATGGGTTCCTCGTACGTCTCCTCAAGCATTGACTTAGCGACGGGGCAACGATAACCTGCGGCTCCAACGAGGTTTGAGGCGTGAAACGTCAACTCCTCTCCACCCCTTCCACCGATTCGTACAACAACTCCTGAACCGTGGCGAGCATCGCCACTTTTTGGCCCAGGGTCTTCGCCACCGTTGCCGTCATCGTAGAGGACTTGGCGAACTTCTCCGCCCTGAATCACGGCCCCACCTGCTTTTCGAACCGTTGCCTGAACTTCTCTAAACAAGAGCGTGTCAAATTGTTCCCGGGGCAGGGCATAACCCGCTTCAAGGCGGGCAACATCTTCTTCGGGAAGAGCGACACGAACCTCATGCCCTTTTGGTGATGAAAAGAGAATCCCTGTGACGCGGAAGTGAGGGGTTTGCTCAAGATGTTCCTTAACACCTAACCTTTGAACGTGACTCAAAGATTTACCACCAACTGCATCCCCACAAATTTTGTCTCTTGGCCAAATGTCCTTTTCAATCAACAAGACGCGTTGACCACCCATGGCTAGATAGCCTGCAGCGGACGCTCCACCGGGTCCACCTCCAACAACAATCGAGTCGAATGAAGCTCCGTTTTTAGGGAGTTCACCCGTATCAATGGGGCTGTTCCAGGGAACTGACTCAACAGCAGATGTACCGCTCATGAAGGTCCCACAGAAGGGGCACTCCTTGAGGATATGCGTTGTCCATGAAGATGAACCATCATGCTCATGACCCCTACGAACCACCCAGCGAGCATGGGGGGGCGGGAAAAACAGTCGCCTTCTCTGTCAAATACGACGCGGAGAACTGCTGCACTTGTTTTGTTCAGCGTCACGCTGGTTTGGGGTGCAACATTCATTTGGATGAAGCAGGCATTGAATGCCCTTGAAAGCGAATTGGAACTTTATGGGACCGTCCCGGTTGTCGCTTTTTTAGTTGGGGCGCGTTTCTTCATCGCCATGGTGCTGATGTTGCTGTTTTTCTCCAATGCACGTTCGGCCATCAAGGGAAAGGAATTGTGGCGCGGCGGCGCACTGCTGGGTGGATTAATGCTCGTTGGCTTTGTTACGCAGATGGTCGCTTTGGAAGAGATCAACCCCTCCACATCGGCGTTTCTTACTTCGCTCTATGTTGTCATGACTGCGATGCTCAGCGTTCGGATGACCCAACACCCGCCCCGGGCAACGCTCTATTGGGGCGTGTTTCTTGCGACATTCGGAGCCGGATTTATCGGAGGCCCCCCGCACCTTTCTTGGGGGTGGGGAGAAATTGTCACGGTGATTTCAGCCTTCTTTTTCGCCCTTCATATTGTGTTCACTCAAACCCTCACGAAACGCCTTGACCCTGTTGGTCTTTCACTCACGTCCTTTGCGGTAGTCTGCGCTGGGGCTTGGGTCATCATGCTCGCCGCCTCTGGAGAAATCCGGTCGATGATTCCCACAATTCTCTCTACCAAAGGCGTCCTTCTACCCCTTGTTCTCCTTGGAGTTGGAGGCTCATTTTTCTGCCTGTTAGCGCTCAATATGTATCAACGCCACATGCACCCGGTACAAGCTGCAATCATCTATGCGTTTGAACCGGTTTGGGCGACTATATTTGGGCTCAGTCTTGGCCTCGTCCCTTGGACATGGTGGATTTTGTTCGGGGGCTCTGTACTTCTTTGTGGCAACCTTTTGGTTGAACTGACCACTCCACAAGACGAAGCCGAAAAGGAGAACCCTTGAAGGAGAACCCATGTGTGGGAAGGTTGTTGATGGTCATGTCGAACGATAACACGAACCACAGGTTTGCTAGTAAAGCAGTTCACAGCGGCACACAACACATTGGCGACGCAGTCAACACGCCAATCTTTCAATCCTCGACATACAAGTTGACGGATGAGCGATATGCTGGATGGGCTGCAGGCGCTCAACACACGCTCCTTTACGGCAGACTTTCTACGGTGAATTCAGATGCAGTAGCCCAGAAATTAACGGCGCTTGAAGAAGGTGAAGATGCTGAAACCTTCGCCTCAGGGATGGCAGCCATTTCAGCAACCATGCTTTCCTTCCTCAATCAAGGCGACCACATCGTGGCCAGCGCAGACGTTTACGGTGGAACCTACGGGCTCTTGACCGAAGAGTTAACCCGTTTTGGAATCGAAGTAAGTATGGCGAACATGCAGGACCCGTCTTCCTATGAAGCAGCCATCCAACCGAACACCAAGATGCTCTACATTGAGACATTAACAAACCCTGTTTTGAAGGTGTGCGACATCCCTGCTATGGTTGAAATCGGCCGACGGCACAATGTGATGGTCGTCATCGACAACACTTTCGCATCGCCTTGGGGTTGCAAACCCCTTACTATGGGCGTTGATTTGGTCATCCACTCGACCACAAAATACCTTGGTGGCCACTCCGATATCATCGGCGGGGCCGTCGTCGGTTCAAGAGAACTCATCGCTCAAATCTTCATGCGCAAGGTTCACTTCGGAGGAAGCCCAGACCCGCACGCATGCTACCTCCTTGAGCGAGGAATGCGAACGCTTGATGTTCGAATGCCACGCATTTGTACCAACGCTGCAACGCTTGCAGAACGCCTCACGGGACACGACCATGTTGACTATGTTCTTCACACCAGCCTTGAGTCTCACCCCGATTACGAGGTTGCAAAACGCATTCTTCCTAAAGGGGCGGGAATGGTTGCCTTTGTTGTCAAAGGTGGAGATGATGCGGCCCTGAAGTTCATGAGAGGTCTTGAGATGATTTACGAAGCAACAAGTCTCGGTGGCGTTGAATCGCTGATCGAATGTCCGTTTAATTCCAGCCACATGTTCGTCCCAGAAGATGTACGTCATTCAGCAGGCGCCGTACCGGGATTTGTTCGCCTCAGTATCGGCATTGAAGACGTTGAAGACCTTTGGAAGGACATCAACGACGCTCTCAACACCCTTTGAACAACCCTCTAGGGCGTGCTGAAATGGACTGGACTGCATTCTTGGCTCTTTTGGTTTTCATCATCCCCATGTGTTTTTCACCGGGGCCTAACAACATGCTATGCGCCGCACATGGCGCTCAGCACGGCTTTCGTGCGACTCTTCCTCTAACTTGGGGAATGGTCGTTGGATGGTCAACACTTGGAATCGCAGTGGGCATGGCTACGGCTTCAATCGAGTCAAACAAAGCGGTATTTGATGCATTGACGTATGCCGGAGCGGCTTACATTGCCTACCTTGGAATTTCAATTGCCCGCAGCCAAGCCAAATCCGCAGGGGATGCCAAAGAAACGCAACGTCTGGGATTTCGTACTGGGGCAGCTTTGCAACTTGTTAATGGAAAGGCATGGGTTCATTTTCTGGCCCTTATGGCAGCATGGGGGACCTTATTTGGCGAGGGAATTGGAAGCAAAATCATCCTTGTTGCAGTCAATGCCTTAGCGGGATACCCTGCAGTACTGACTTGGGCCATGTTCGGAACCCGCCTGAGCACCATGCTCAATTCACCTCAAAATGCAAAGCGACTCAACATGAGTCTCGGCCTTTCTCTGGTTCTCGTAGCCGTTTGGGTTGTCATGCCTCACTGAGGCATTATTCTCCAATCAATGCGCGAAGCGCTGAAAACGCCTCATGCCATGCATCCCGGCAGACGCCAATATCATCATCGCCGGCAGCCAGCAAGGCTTGCCCGGTTTCGTGGAGATGCTTTGTCGCTGGAAACCATACTCCTCCTCGGTCGCGTGCGTTTGAATCAAAATGCCATTCTTGCCCTGTTGAACGATTGACAGCAACAAGCCATGCCCATGCTGCTGCAGAGCGGTCGATAGAATCGTGGCGGCCCGTGGCTTCTCGTTCAACCGACCCCATACCCAAAGTGAGTCCTTTTACCGTGAGCATGTGGATCATTGCAGCAGGACCGTCGTTTGATTCCAACGATGGGAATCGTGCTTTTTGCCGTGCGAGTTCTGTAGCCTTATCCAAACCTTTGAGAAATTTACCAAAAGGCTTCGGCGTTGAATGTTGCTGTTCCCAAATAGCAGTGGCTTCGTCCCCTTCAAGGCCGAGGCCAGCGAGACTTTGCTCACCATGAGTCTCCCAAAATGCGGAGAGAATATCGCCGCACGTCACGCCTTTGAGAACTCGAATCCCACCACTTTCACGTTGTTCTGTCGTTCCTTTTTGTTCAATTCGAAGCGAATCGTTGTTCTCGTGAGGGTGTTCTATTGCAGCGCGCAGAATGTGGGCGGTGAGGGTACGTTCGTCAGGTGAGCCCGCAAGGGGTTCCAAAGCTTCGGCAATCGCCTCAACATCGGCCCCTGGCATCCAAGTTTCATCGATGAGGAGGCCATCTTCAATCCCTTCAAGCGTGGTAGATTTGATGGCGTTAGCGATCAACCCCTCATTCAAGGTCAGCCCCTGCCAGGCGTCAACAACACGTTCGATCCCTTCGCTGCACGCCGCTGGTAACGCTTTACCTTCAGGCCATTTTTTGGGAAGATAAAAAGCCTCAACCGACAAAATGGACGGGAGAAGGGGCGGCAGCATGGACAATGCGAGGTGGTGAATGAACGATGCATCTTTTTTCGAGAACGAGTTGAGGGAATCAAAATCAATTCCAACGACCGGGCCGTGATGGAAACGCAGCGTTACAAATCCTTCTTCGCCTCCCTTTCCTTCCATAACAGCAGCGGGGTCCAGCCGTTCAGTGACCCATACTGTCTTATCGTCAACGGTTGATTTGGTCATGTCAAACCGTGAGCGTTTGAGTACATCCGCAAGCCATTCTTCTGGTGGATTCGGGTTTGGGCCAGTGCAAACAAACCCTCCTTCCCAACTGAAGAAATACATTCCTTTCTTTGCGTGGTCTTCCCATGGGAGCATGCGAAGGGTGAGGTTGGAAAAGTTCTGTATCCCAGCCAGATAACCCGGCTTTCCATCCCCTCTTCGGACATAGGACGCAGAACCAAATGAGCTGGAGTTGAATTGTCCAACGAGTGTAAATTGTTCATCATGGGTGGCATGGAGTGAGCCTGCAAAAGCCTTAGCGACAGGATCGCCTCGACGCGCCATCATTCGCTTTGAGAGCCAACCAAGGTCATTCTTTTTCTTGATGATGCGCTCAATTTCCCTCAGGGTTTTTGTGACAGGGTCGGTACGCCCCCAACTTAATCTTCCTTTGAAGTTCATAGCAGGCAAGTGGCCACGAGGGCTCTCTTGGAACGCACTGAGTTGCCGGGCGAGTTTTTTCGCCGTGGCCTCGTTGGCCTGCTTCGTCCCACGCATTTTCATGCGCTGTTTCTTCTGGCCAGGAAATTCCACTTTGGATGGTGCCGCCATGATACTCCCGTTTTCTCCGGACAGGCTTGAGCGTTTGAGGCCTTCTCTTGATGAGGCTCTCTTTGAAAAGCACTATCATGTAGCGCATATACCCCTGTTTATGGTGACTGCAACCCTTCTTGGCACGGCTCAAGACGGCGGACTCCCTCAAGCGGGGTGTCAGCAACAGTGCTGCATCGACCTGCCTCTGAGCGCACACCGCTATCCTGTAAGTTTGGGGTTGGTTGACCAAGAAGGGAACGGACATCTCATCGATACGACACGCCATTTAGCCGGTCAATTGTCCATCTGGAAGCACCCCCCGCTTTCATCTATTTTTTTGACCCATGCTCACTTTGGTCACGTTGACGGGCTGGGCCTTCTTGGCAAGGAGACCATGAATGCACACGGCCTGAACCTCCACGTCTCATCCTCGATGTTTCATCTGATGGAGGAAACCCCACAATGGGCCCTCATGCTTGCTCAAGGCGTCTTTTCCGAACAAGTCTTCATGCACAATGACCGCATCGTTTTGTCGGATGAATTGAGGGTTGAACCGGTCCATGTTCCCCATCGAGCGGAACTCTCCGACATGCACGCCTTTGTTGTACGAGGGCCAAACCACTCCCTCCTCTATTTGCCCGACCACGACGACTGGGACAGCACACTAAAACGACATCAATGCACGTCAATTCGCGAATGGTTGAACGTTCTTGAGGTTGACATCGCTTTGATCGACGGTACTTTTTGGGACATGGATGAACTTCCAGCATTGCGACAAAACAACGTCCCCCATCCTCCAGTTTGTGACACACTGAACCGTCTTGGGAATCGCACAGAAGGCGACCCGGAGATTTTCTTCATTCACTTGAACCACACCAATCCGCTTCATGATGAAAACAGCGAAGCGTCACGAAAGGTCCAATCCATGGGCTGGGGTGTAGCAAAGCAGGGCCAGCAATTCACGCTGTGACGGCTTCAATCGTGTAGTCAAAGACAACGAGTTCAATCGTGTATGTCACTTCTTCACCGTTGTCTTCGTTGCTTCCGCTAATGATGCACGAATCACCTTGTGCAGCAACAGAAATTTCTGTAGTGTGCTCGCCAAGTCCAGCGCCCATGGAATCAATCTGCTCAATGATTTCATTGATTGTCAAGCCTGACACATTTGTACCGATCATGCTGGAATTGTACCATTCTAAAACAACCTCATGGCCGTCATTCTCTTCGCTGTTTTGCCCCGCAGCGTTCAAAGAGAATTCAAGGTGAGAGACCGTTCCTGAAATGGTATCTGCTGCAGTTTCCGATTGACAAACCCCTCCCTGGGACTCCTCATCTTCGCCGTATGAAAGCGTTAGTTTCAGGCCCACAATGTTGAGGGCATCTGCGTTATCGACCGAATCAGTGGAAAAGGTCTCATTCCATGGCGTTCCGTCTGCGACGTATTCAGTACCTGAATCAAGCAACACATAGGAAAGCTCTCCGTTCACTTGGTAATCGCCAACAACGTTTCCAGAGGACGATGAAGAACTTGGTCCGAGCTTCATGTAACTGGCTTCTACGGTGGCCGTGAGCAGCAAGACAACAACGCCTCCGATGATGAGTCCGTTTTGACTCGGAACAGCGTAGCGTCCGAAGGGATTGCTTATTGAGGAATCACGTAGAGCGCACATGAGGAAGTGAGCAGCAAATGCAGCACCCATTCCAGGTACGGAGGGGAAGATCCCATCCGATCCACCGTATCCAAGCAGGGTCCAAACAACCACTGCGCTCATGGCGGACATCATCATTGTGCTGGAGTGGAAGGTATCTGGCTCGTAACCCATCATTCGCACCAAGATGAGTGGGACAAAGATTCCACCCAATCCATAGACGGCAAGGACAACGAGTTTGAACACCGAATCCCCAAATCCAGGGAATTGTTGTCCAACAAGGGAAATCAGTGTGGCGAATACAGCAACAGCAAGCGTCACTTGCTTCGTTGTCTTGTGGTCTTGGCTCCATTCCGGCCGAATGTCATCGGTGATGGCTGCGGTGCAGGCAAGAACTTGGCTGTCTGCAGTGGACATGGTCGCCGCAAAAATTGAGGCCAAAATGAGCCCACCGAGGAACGGACTCAATTTCTCCATGGCGAGGAGTGGAAGGCCGGTTTCTGCCCCACTGGTGCCCAGTTCAGGCAACAAAACACGGCATGACAAGCCGATGAGGAACATCAAAATGATGAATGGTGTCTGCCAAACGAAGAACCAAACCATCGCTTCTTTACGGGCTTTATCGTCCTTGAGGGTCATCACTCGAGACACCACTTGAGGCTGTCCAGCAACGCCCAATCCACCCAAGAAGAAGGC
>DAVD01000036.1:23690-63587 GCA_002505405.1 Candidatus Poseidonia alphae
AGCACGAAACCGATGAGAATTCCAATCGTTGGAGACCAATTTAGCATTGTTTCGAGAGCAACACCTCCGGCGGTCAGTTGCGCAGCAGCGTAAATCGAGAGGAAGAGCACAGAAAGTACGCCCGCCAGTTTTGCTTCAGGCGAGCCGCTGGTACTCGAAACCAGAGAAGAGAGTGACCGGATTCCACGGGCTTCCCCCTCTTTCTGAATGTATTTGTAAAGCCAAATCCATGCAACCAGTTGCCCGATGGTAGAAACTGCGGCAATCCAGATTGCAGAATATCCTTGAAGGATAACAAAACCGATGAATCCAATGAACATGTAGCCCGAATTCCAGGTGCTCACCGCCGACAATGCTGCAAGTGCAGGATGCATTCCTCGCCCAGCTACGAGGTAATCGTCCGTTGTATTTTCCTTAACTCGCATTGAGGCAAGTCCAACGCCAGCAAAAAAAAGCATAAAGAGCAAAAAAGAGAGCAGCAAAAGTACACTTTCCGACATGGCCCTCTCTACTCCCGTGCCCAACGAAGCAACCCTTTCTCTTCAACTTCACCCGTCGCTGCTGGAAAAACAAGGCAATTTAGACGACCGCCGGCTTGGCTCCTCAATCCCTCAACGGTTGTCGAAACAATGGTTTGGTCGTCAGTACCCATATCAGAACACAGCACAACTCGCATTATGTGCACATCTTCCGCCACAAACGAATGCAAGGCTTCTTTCATCATCATGTCCGAAGGGCTGTCATTTGAAAACTCACGTTCAGACAAACCCTGTTCAATTTTCTCACGCATCAATACAATCGCTTCAACTGCATCGCTGGGAGCCATTGGACGCTGGTCACCAGTCCCTAAGCCGGTAGGGTCGAGGTCGAGGAGAGCCAGTGTATGCAGCCCAGTAAATCGGTTGAGGGCGATGGTTTCAAGAGGCGATGTTGCAACCCATCCGCCGTAAGGATAAGTAAGGGTTGTTTGGCGACCAAACCGATAGTTTGAGAGGCCGATTGCGCCGGTGACAAGCGTGGTAATTGAGAGGCCGTGAAACACCCGGCACTCAATGCCTGCTTCAATCGCTTGAAGTTGCAAATCCACATGAGTGGTTGCTTGAAGAGGATCTCCCACGACCAAGAGGGCCACGAGCGAAGTGGATGCGAGTGCGAACAAATCCTCTGGTTGCTCAACCTCAGGCCGCATGACGCGCTGAATTGGGCCAATGGTTTGTTCGAGCAGGTCGAGCTCCTCATCCGGCCACAAAGCGGTGTAGGCCTCATACCTTCGATGCGTGGCGGCAGTGGCCGCCTCCACGGCTTCAAGCGTCATTGCGCCAACGCTCCCAGGGCCCATTCCAACAAGAAGGAGTCCGGTTGAAGGAAGGTTTTGCGTTGTTGTGAAACTCTCCGCCATGCTCAAACCTCCCGTTCGCTTGGCTTGAGCGAAGGCCATGCGTCATTTGAGAGTGCCGAGTGCGGAAACTCAAGATTGGCTGGCCTTGTGCCGCACGTCAAATTGGTTGCTCACCACCGCTGGAGTTGTTCGTTTAGAAGGCGACTTCAGAGGAATTCCACTTGCAGAACACGCGCCAAAGGAGGCAGACCTCTGTTGGGACGGACATTCGCACATCGAGGTGGAAGGGAAAGGCAAAGGGCCGGTTCATTGGACGGAACGTTTGCCAGAGGAATTGCAAGAGTTGCCTCTGGACACATGGCCATCGGCCTATGAAATACAAGGCGATGTCCTTATCGTCAAACTCGAAGGACCTGCATCACCACATGGAGAACGTATCGCTCAAGCCATGTTGGAACAACTGCCTAACATTCGGCTCGTATGCGCGGATGAAGGGGTTAAGGGAGATTTCCGCGTTCGTGAATTGACCGTTCTAAAAAGTCGAGATGGAACCGAGCACACCCGGACGAGGGTACGAGAACACAGCCATTTGGTTTGGGTCGACCCAGCAAAAGCCTATTTTTCAACGCGATTGTCAAGCGAACGAGAGAAGACACGAACCTCCATTCGAAAATTAAGGGGGGACCTTGGCCGCCCCCTTGTTCTCGCCGACCCCTATGCTGGAGTGGGGCCGGCCCTCCCTCTTCTTTTTGCAGAGCCAGGCTTGATTGACGGATGCCTTGTTGGCGACTTGAATCCTGACGCCGTTGAACTCTTGCGAATGAACGTTGAATATTGGGGGTCAAAGCGTTCGGACGGCCCATTGAAACGGACAGAAATCATGTGTGCAGATGCCCTTTTGTGGGGCGAAAACCCAACCCTTCGTGAACAAGCAGACGTTTTACTGGTCAATTTACCCCATGATAGCTTGGAACACCTGCCCGCCCTCCTGCCGCTTTTGCGACCTGGCAACCCCGTTATGATTCGAGGTTGGGCCATCCGTGAACGTGAACATCTTCTCAAAGATACAGACGCCCTCCGGCAACTTCTAAGCGATCACGGGGCGAATGAAATTGAGGCCACCCTCTCTGAAATCAAAGGGTTTTCAACTTCAAAGTGTTTTGTCGCATTTGAATGCCGTTTTACAATATGAACCAAGCGTTCACTTCATGAAGCCCGTCCGCTTCGGAGCCTCATGGACAACATCGTGAAGTGCGAATGCGGAGCAAGCATTGACATCGCCGGTGCAACACCTCGTAAGGACGGAACCAAGGTTTGGTGCCGAGTTTGCGGAACGGTAACGCTCCACCATCGGCTTTGAATCATTCATCGTGTTCTTCCGTTCGGTCTTGGCGCAGTCCTGCTAGTCCGACTAAACAGAGTATTTCGACAAGTCCCAGCGGCACCGGTAAAAATTGATTTGAATCAATGCTTTCTTCAACGGGAGGGTTGAATGCCATCGAGATGTCGTAAGCATCTGGTTCAATCATAAACCAATCCAAATCACGAGGCAAATCAGCAGTCATGAATTCATGGTCTTCTTGATTGACCAAAAAATCATCCTCGATTCGAATTCCGAACCATCCATCCAGGTAAATTCCAGGCTCAATGGTGATGGCATCGTACGGTGCAAGCGGTTGTTGATTGTATGAAAGCCCAAACAATGGGTCGTCGGTCCCACCTGAGAGCAAAGGAGGTTCATGGACACAGACTCCAAATCCATGGCCGAGAGAATGAATGAAGTTTTCTCCAAAGCCCTGCTCTTCAATGTGGGCGCGAGCAATATCGTCCAAAGCCCATGCAGGCGTACCTGCCTCGATCAGTGGAAAGGTGAGGTTTTGAGCATCGTAAACGGCCATGTAAGCCTTGATGATGGTTTCATTTGTTGTTCCACCGACGACGTAACTTCTCGTGACATCGCTGACCCAATCGTTGACTCTTGCGCCAAGGTCCACAACAACAACATCACCAATTTGCACCTGCTTTGGACCAGCGCCATCGTTTGTTGGGTCGCCGTGGGGGATGGCTCCGTTGGCGCCGGATGCCACAATTGTGGAAAAGGAAGGCCAGTCAGGGTTGGAGCCGTTTTCGATCATGGCCCTGTCGATTTCATCCGCGATGGCTCGTTCACTGAGTTCAGCGCCCATCAAAACCTGCCACAACATTTCACGAGCCACGTTTTGCCCGATGCCGGCCAACCTTACCGATTCACGAATGGATTCATCTTTGTTGGGAGATATGCCGGTTGGGGAGGGAAATCCGCCGTTGAGCACCCGCTCTACTTCAGTCTCACACGCCATTGCAGGCGGTAATGTCGCAACCAATAGAGAGAGGAGCACCCCTATCATGAGTCCCGTGCGCATGATTTACGGAAAACCCCCTCCCTCTTTGATGCATCGGCATGTTCATGGTCGTCCCTCTACCGCCAAGAAAGGAAGGTGGCCTTGATGTCAGAAAAACCTCTTGTGATTGATGTTGTTGACAACGGTGGACAGTGGACGCACCGAGAATGGCGTATGCTACGGTATCTCAAAGTTGATACTAAAATCATTGAAAACACCACGCCGGTGAGTGAAATTCGTGAACTTGATGGACTCATTCTTTCGGGCGGGGCTGCACGAGTCGGGTTGACCGGAGAGTTGGGGAATTGCGGAGCATTCTTGGATTTGGACATCCCAATTCTTGGAATCTGCGCAGGCCATCAATTCATGGCTCGACACTATGGGGGAGATGCTCGGGAGTCTCCAGAGCCGGAATTTGGGGCGATGGAAATCAATCTTGAACAAGGCGGCGGGAAGATTTTTGCAGGCACCGAACCAACCCAGACGGTCTGGGAGTCTCACAACGATGAAGTGCACGAAGTGCCGGACGGATTTTTCATTACAGCAAGCAGTCCATCCTGTAAGGTTCAAGGTATGGAAAACGAGGCGGGAAACCGTTTCGGGCTCCAATTCCATCCTGAGGTAAACGATTCTGAATTTGGAAAAGAGATGTTTGAAAACTTTGTTCGAGTTTGCCGGGAGAACAAAGAAAACCTCCAGAAATAAGCCTTTTCTGCAATCAATAGACTTAATATGGACAAAAACGCCGGTGAGGCTAATGTCCGTTACGCGACGCTCTCAATCCGGCCTGCTTGTGACCCTCCTGTTGTTGACTGCTCTTGCCCCCCTTACCATGGTACAAGCACAGCCAACTAACCCATCAGAATTCTACTACGGTGTTGAATACGACTGGCAAAGTCTCGATGATGACTTCGCCAACGTGAGCGGCCTTCACATCGATGAGTTGCTCACTGAAATCATGGACGACGCAGAAGGTGCTGGATTCAATTTGGACATCGGACAATTGACAACCGGTTCAACCAATGTCTATGTTCACCAAACAGAAGACATCACCATGCAAACCATCCAAGACGGAAACGGAGACGACGTTCAGGTTTGGAGTCGGACCAGCGACGTCGTTCTACGACACGGAATTCTCTTTGACGGCGTGCTTCTCACAGATTGGAATGAAACAGCATCCTTCGGAGGCAACGACAATTCCATTGACATCGACGTCATCACTCAGTTTGAAAACGTCCTTACCGTTGACATTCTCTACACCGAGTACCTCACCGACGATTACAAACTCGTTGGCGCAGACATGGACATTGACATGACCGTTGGCGTAGACATGTCCCTTGATGTTGACATCGCTCTAGAAGGTGGTGGCGAAGAACTCGCCGTTGACTTTGCAACCGGAATTAACTTTGGTTACAGCATGGAGTCAACCGACGCTGAGTGGCGCCTTCAGAGTCAAAGCCCAATCTACATTGAAGCTTCAGAGAATGAACAAACACGATGGGGATGCACCGACGACGACGACGACGTCGGCGTTTGGGATGAAGGTTACGAAGCCGAAGTATGGGATTATTGTGGAGATGTATTGGGAACTTACACCGGTTCTGCAGATTATGAAATCTACTTCACAGGACTCCCAACCGAAGAATTTGGCCTTGACTCAGGAGAATTTGATTTGACGGTGTCTGACGCTTTCACACAATCCGGCAACTACGACGGAGAGTTTGACGCCAGTGCTGATTTCGGAATGGAGTCTGACATGGAAGGAGAAGACTTCGAGGTCAGCCTCGGAAACGGAGAGACCGTTGATGCTGTAGCGTGTGTTGACTGCCCTCCAGGAAACCCAATCATGTTCATGATGATGGGCAATGTGCTTGGCCACGCATCAATTGCATTCGGAGAAGAAATTGCTGACGACCTTGAAGCTAGCTTTGAAGATTCAATCGTTGACACATTCCTCAATGAATGGGCAAGCAGCCTCGCAGAAGGCAACAGCGATGGCGACGATTGGGACCCGTACGAAAACCAGTGGCAATGCGACAGTGGCCAGTGGATTTACGAATGGGATGTGAACGATGGATACGAAGATTGCTACGATGGGTCAGATGAGATGACCTTGGGCGCCAATTACCAGTCCTATGAAGACTGGAACAGCGGTGAACAAGTTCACAGAATCGAAGGTGCCGTGTATGCGGATGACCTTTCGTTCACTGACAGAACATTCACTTGTGACGATGGGACCACAATCATGTGGACCGCCGTCAATGACGGCGGCAACGCCGCCGATTGTGCCGACGGATCCGATGAACCCCAATACGCCAATGGGGACGTTAACACATACGAATGCGAATCATCCACGCCTAATATGGTGGAAACCGTTGATTGGGATGACATTAACGACGGTTACACTGAATGCGAAGACGGTTCAGATGAACGAAACACAAATGAAATTTATCACGTCGAAGTAACACTGCTTGAAGGCCCCATGGCAAATGCAAACATCTTGTACCACAACGATACAATGACAATTTGTGGAGGAGGAGATTCCTGGTATGGCGGCGCATGCGACATTACACCGGAGGGCGGTAACGAACGATCTGCGTTCTCTTATGGACACGATGATATGACTGATCCAGGCCTCAACTTTGGTGAAAACGTCATGTGTACCACAGGCAACATCATGCTCAACGGCAACTCGGTCTATGAGCAACCCATGATGTGTGACAACATATGGATGGGCCCTCAAATTGATTGGATGGATGTTTACAGCGATGGAATGACATTGAACTATGATGCTCGAGTGAGTCACTACAGCACCGAGGATGCCGAATCAGATGTGGAAATTGTAGTGAGATTGGTCCCTGAAGACGGGCAACAAGTAATACAATCCAAAACGTTGCCTCTTGATGAGACCGATTCCGCTACGTATGTGGAAGACTCCTTTGATGTCTCAACCGAAGGGGATTACTGTGTCATCGTAGCTCTTGTGGCCCCAGGTGAAACAGAAGCTTACTGGCAAGAAGAACGTTGCGAAGAAGTTTCTACAGAGGGCGACCCAAGCGAGCGCCTCACCACGATCGCTGAAGCAATTGCCGACTCCGGTCTCCAAAACGTTATGGAGAACTTTGGTGAAAACCTTGAAAGTACCTTTGAGGAAGTGTCAGAGAATGAAGCCCCAGAATTCCCATACACCGACGGCATGTGGGCTCCACTATGGAGTACCGAGCACGCTACCATCATCGGAGTGGGGCTCTATGCAGTGGATGAAGACGGGGATAAGTACGTCATCGCAGGTCCTGAAACCACTGGTTACAGTGAAGACCTCCCAATGACGTTCATGTCCATTCGTTACTTGACCGGCACACCCGCTCAGTCCGCTCAAACAACCATGGCCGACTTTGAGGACCTTTCCGACATCGTTGACATTGAAGACCACGACCTCAGCGCTCTTGAAGACGCACTAGAACAAGCCGGAGTAGACACTTCGACCTTGGACCTCGGCCAAGATGGAACCTCTGACGGCGATGGAACCAGTGCGCCAGATACTGCTGAAGAAGTTGCAGACGATGCAGGCCTCCTTCCGTTCTTATCTCCTCTGAGCGTTCTTGCAATGGTTGGTATTGCAGCATTAGCAGGCAATGCCACTCGCCGTGAAGGCAACGAGTGAATCAATAAGCACGAGGCCCAGGGGCGGTTGTGAAGCCGCCTCGTCCGCGTCCTTTTGCAGCTGCCGGGGGCGTCCGCTTTCTGATCACTGTACTGCTTGCGGTTCACGTGTTCATTTCAGCATGGCTTGTAGCATCTGTAGAGGCCTCGTACACCGAAGGCAGACCTTCGCCAACAGAGTTCCACTCCCTCGTCGCTATTGACAACGAACAGACCCTCATCGATGTTCGCATCGAAAGGGCGACGGCCTTCGCCCTCTACACGCTGCAACGGGACGATACGGCGAGGATGCCCGTCAATACAACTGGGGATGACGACCAAGGTTCACCATCAGATGATTCAGGTGAATCAGATGAATCAGGTGGTAGCGATCGGGACTGGCTCCAAATAGGTCGTAATTGGATCAAAGCCTCTCTCATTCTCCTCGTTCTGAGTGAACTTCTCATGATGGTGCCATGGAAGTGGCGCCATTATCTGCGCGTGTTCGCTTTTGCGATGACGCTCGTTGCGTTCTCTATGTTCCCCATTGCCTACGTCGCAAGCCTCGGAGGTGGAGACGATGGCGGCGGCGACGATGATGACGGGGGGGGCTCAGCCACAGAAGGTGCCCCCGGGGCCGAAATTGAAACACGATCCTTTGCTCATTCCACTGAGGACATCAGACTGAGGCCGATATGGCTTGGCTTTGAACTTCAAGCGGACTTCTCGGGTTACGATCTTGGACTTATCGATGAAGAAGACAGGGCTGCAGTTATTGAACAGCCGCCAGAGGAAAATGAAACGGGAGCGAAGTCTTTTGTCGCCTTTGAGTCAACCTTTAACATCGAGCTCGGGAAGAATTTGGATGCACTTCTTGTACTTCCATTGATGTGGTACTTTCTGCCCGCACGACCCATAAACCACGATAAAAAGACATACGAAACTCTCCTTGAAGAAGAGTGAGGCGCCCACTCCGGGAATTGAACCCGGGTCGCAGGAATGACAATCCTGCATGATAACCTCTACACCAAGCGGGCAGATTTAACCCGTCGGGGGCGCAACCGCTATTTAAGCCGCGCCATGTGGGGGAATTGGGTGCTACCATGGCGAAACCGAAAACATCAGCAGAAATCGCACGAGAAGAAGCTGAAAATAACCAATTAGAGAACATGCTGGGCGGCGCCTTTGGGGACATCTCAGGTCTTGAAAAGGCACCAGAAGAAGAAGTTCAGCCTGAACAAGCGAACGAAGAGCCCCCCGCAGAACTCGAACCTCCCGTTTCAGAAGTGGCCGATGAGGCGCCCGAACCCTCATCTCCTGTTGAAGAACCGGTCGAGAACAACCCTATGCCTCCATCCGGTCCACCTTCCGGCCCACCCAGCGGTCCACCTTCCGGCCCACCCAGCGGCCCACCCAGCGGCTCACCCAGCGGCCCACCCAGCGGTCCACCCAGCGGCCCACCTTCCGGCCCACCCAGCGGCCCACCCTCCGGTCCACCCAGCGGTCCACCCAGCGGCCCGCCCAGCGGCCCACCCGACGCTTCACCGCCTCAAGAAGAGCCAAAGGAAGAGCCAAAGGAAGAGCCAAAGGAAGAGCCAAAGGAAGAGCCAGAGAAACCCGCAACCGAAACGCCTGCTGCTAAAGAAACCGTTGAAGCGGTTGTTGACGCTGTCGTTGAAGCGGATGTATCGGAGGCTGAAAGCGCCCCAAAGTCAACCGAAGCATCCCCTGAGGAAGAATCCGAACCGACCCCTGAACCTCAAGCCGAAGAACCGCAAGAAACGACCGTCTTGGCTGAAGGGCCTTCCGAAGAACTGGAAATCACACCGCCGGCTCCAGAACCATCAGAGGCCATGCTCATCGCACTTGCGGAAAAGGAGGCGGAGCTTGAACGGCTTCACATGGAGAATGCTCGCTTGCGTCAATCGGTCGTCGGAGCAACCGAAGTCATCGAACAATTGGAGGAGCCTCCCATGCCCCCCCTTGTTGAAAACAACATTGTCATCCCTGCACACGTCGTTTCAGACTTTGTGCGTATGGGGAGGCAACTGGACCGAGAACATTTGATTCGAGCAACCATGGGGAGTCTGGCTATGATTTCGCCAGACCAACCCAACATCATGGTGTCTACCCGCCACATGGCTATGCTTCCAAGGATGAATGAACGAAGTTTGTGTGCTGGTCAACTTGGCGGCACTTCACCGCGAGGCGCTCCTTCAGACTGGCACGTCATGGAAGTCATTCTGGCATCGGTATCTGTTGTAACCGGTGGTCCTGCGGCAGTCATTCACATGCATGCTCCCCACACGACCACGGCCAGTTGCGAAAAGGACCTTGTATTGCTCAATCCAATCGATGAAATCGGTAAGCACCATATCGGTAAAATCATTATCGTAGACCCCGACGAAGAGCAGCCCGAAGATTATCTTCGCCAAGTTAGAGAAGCGCTAACTCAAGGAAACATGCGCTGTGTTGTTGTCCGAGGCAACGGTGCCTATGCAGTGGGCGCAGATTTCGATCAAGCATGGGCCAATGCAGCCATCCTTGAACACAGCATGCAAATCCATCTCTTGAGTCGACAAGCCAACCTCAAACTTTGATGTTTATATCTGCTTAAGGTCTTCAACTTCTGTGATGTTGAAACGAACCCCACTTCAAATAATCTCGGATTTTTCCGAGGTTTATATGTGGTCGAAGTTTCTTCCTCTCAAAGGTGGAAACCATGGACAATACATTTGAAGTAGAAATCGCAGACAAATCCGGCCACAGTGTGGTTCAGATGACACAAGAACAAATCGCAGAGAAGGCTGAGAGCGCTCCAGGCACCTGGGTGTTCGTGAACGACCAACTCGTCAGCACCGCTGACGTGGCCGCCATGAACATTGACGCAGGCAGCCGCATCCGCCTCATGCCCGGCTTGGTTGGTGGCAGCGCCCCGACCTTCAATGTCGAAATTGCAGACAAATCTGGCCACTCTGAAGTGGTGATGACCCAAGCTGAAATCGCAGAGAAGGCTGAGAGCGCTCCAGGCACCTGGGTGTTCGTGAACGACCAACTCGTCAGCACCGCTGACGTGGCCGCCATGAACATTGACGCAGGCAGCCGCATCCGCCTCATGCCCGGCTTGGTTGGTGGCAACCTCTGCTGAGGCACACATGTCATCTCGAAGCGGTCGACCTTGGTCTGACTCGGAAGACGATCATCTCATCGAGAATCTTGAGAGCCAATGCTGCCTGATTGAAATAGCACATTTGCATCAGCGTACGGCTTCAGCCGTCCGTTCTCGAATAACGCTTCTTTACGAAACAGGCAAGCTTTTCGTGATGGCTCCAGCGACGTTGGATGAACTTATTCGTAGCCGTTCGCAACAAACAGGTTCAAAACGGGATGCACGGTCGCGGTGAATGGAGAGAGACATTATGGTTGAACTCGTAGATTACAAATGCGCTGACTGTGGAAGCCTGGAATCGTTCCATCGAGAGCGAAACGGAATCAGCTGCAAGGCCTGCGGTTCCCGTATTTTCATGAAACTCCGCCGTCACGGCACCAAGCGCATCAACGCTGAGTGAGAATTAACTTTCTCGCAGAGTTGAAAGACCTTGGTCAATTTGCTGTCATTATGACGATGTGGCTTGAGCAATACCAGCCACGCTTTTTTTCGGAACTCGTCGCTCCAGAAAGTTTGATTCAAACGCTTGAGCGCGCAGCCGTCGGATCCAACCCCCCCCATCTTTTGCTTTCAGGGCCAGCAGGCTGTGGAAAAACTGCCGCCTATCGTCTTGTGTGCCGTCAAGTTCTCGGCCCGGCTTGGTCGTCTACAACACACGTGCTTCAAGCCCGTGATTTAGCCAAAACTGCAGGAGCAATGGCCAAGTTTGAGGCGTTCTTACGCCCAGCAGGGTCGGGTTCAGAAGACACACTTGCCGGACGAACAAGTCTTGACGCCTTTGACCATTCCATGAGCTTGGTAGGGGGCGGAACTCCGCCGCCGTCTGGCCAAGAATCGCAACGCGACCCGTCATCCGGACGAGCCCCAGTGTCCCGAATTATTGTTATTGAGGACGCCGATTACCTCGGCCATGCACGGCAATCGTATTTGCGAAGAATGATGGAAGAGAGCAGCCGGAGTGCACGTTTTATTTTCACTACTCACACGCCTTCGAGGATGATTGAGGCGCTGCGAAGCAGAGTCCAACACGTGCGCATCCCCACACTTTCAAGGGTGATGATCGAACAACGATTGAATGAGATTCTTGGGAAAGAAGACCATGATGCGGCTCTGGGTTTAGTAGGCGATGTAGCTCACGTGGCCAATGGAAACCTCCGGAAGGCCATCTTCATGACCCAACTCCTCGCTCAGCGGGATTTGTTGAACGATCGCAAAAATGTTCAAACGCTCATGGCCAATACTTCACTTCGCGAAGTCCAACTCATTCTTGAGGAAGCTCTTCGAGGCCGGGTCCATGATTGGCGATGGGAAAAGAAAGGCGAGAAAAACAGTCGAGTGTTGAAAGGAGCCATGGGGGCACTTGACCAGATGATGAACGTTCACGACATGGATTCTCGAGAAGTTGTGGACCGCTTTCATCGTTTTTTGACGGCGGGCCGCTCTCACTTTGATGCGAACTTGTTAACCGCACTCTTGAACGCATTATCATTGTGCGACACCTCACTCCAACGCTCCGCACAGGGCCGAATTCAGCTCGAAGCATTCCTGCATCGAGTTGCCCAGATCGGCGTGGAATACGCAGAGCCATAACCATCGGAAGCATCTTGAAACATTGTCCATCACATGAGAATGGGCGTGTAGCACAGCTGGATAATGCACCGGCCTCCTAAGCCGGAGATCGCGGGTTCGAATCCTGCCACGCCCGCCTTTTTATTTGGACAAGAGCCATATTGAACAATGCGTACGCAGGTACGGTGGCGAAGTGAAGGCGGGAGAAGAGGTTGAACTCGCCGCGGCCTTACCCGACCCCTACGGTCACGGATTCGTTCGAAGTGAAAATCCACTGCAGCGAACGGTTGAGAAGTGGCAACGGCAAGAAGAACTCCGAATGAAAGTCGGTACCTTTGCACGCAGGCGCACCCTTCTCTTGCTTCGTTTGCTGCTGGGATTAAGTGTGGCCATTGTTGCTCTTGTCTCCGTTCTCTTTCCAGAGACAGCTCCACCCAACCCGGGATATGTGATACTGTTTTGGCTGGCTCCCCTCACACTTTGCATCCTCCCGCCGCTTCTCGCTGGAGAAGCAATGTGGCAGTCCATTCAAGCAAGAATTTCTCTTCGAGAAATTGACGACGAAGCCATCGGGGGAAAACTCTCGCTACGCTCTCAGCCAGGTATGGACCGTATTCTTGAGGGATTAACAGATGTTCGCCGGCACAATTCAGTCAATGCCCTACTGGCGTTCAGTGCTGTTTTTTTGCTTGGCCTTGGGACGGTTATTGCTGAAGACTCATTGGTTTGGAACCTCTCGTTCCTCGTGGCCATGACGCTTGGTTTCGCCCATACATTTCATTCGTATTTCACCACCGACGCAGTGCGCCAGCAAGGCGACAAAATGCCTTGCCTGGTCCATCATGCACCAACCCACCACCCCACCCAACTCGGCTCCATTTTAGGAGAACTCATCGTTCTCCATCTCGACCCCGACCTCTACTTGGAATGGCTTGAATGGCTGAATGAGTTTAGAGAAAGTATCCTCCCTGGGTACGATAAAGACCAATCATGGGAGCGGGTATTGTACATTCTTCATCTCCACGCAAACGATGAACTCAATGATGAAAAAGCAATGCTGGAATTAACAGAATTCATTCGACCCGATGCCTTGAATGAGATCTTGCTCGACGAATCGTCCAAGTTCAATTGGCGTTCCCTCCAACGGCTCCTTGAACATGCCCGAGTATGGCAGCCGAGCGCCTTCCGACTCCTTGAGCGACTTCAACTTGATTTGTTATCAGGGTCGCCCATGCTTCTTCGCTCACCGTGGAGAATGGATGTGGCTTTGGATTCTGAATGCGATGAAGGTACGGGCCACCTCTTTATCGCTCTGAACAACCAATCGTTCAAATCCACTGTTGCACGCATACAGGTTGTTTGTCCCGGCGGAGAACCGGTTGTTCGAGATCATCGCTTCGAACTCCAACCCTGCCCTCCGCCACGTCATTCCGTCCAACTCAACGCTACGGGAGAAGACGATGCTTTGGATTGGGTGCCACGTTACCTTCAGAAGGGTGTTGTCTTGTGGCTTGGAGTGGCCTGGGGTGGGAAGTTACAGGGTGAACGGTATGTCCAAGTTATTCTTCGTGATGATGAAGGCGTTGTCATTGAATCACGGGTCTTACGTACCGTGGTGAAAAACCGTAACAGCAGCCATTACAGGCAGAAAAACAAGAAGTTGGAACAAGCACGCTCATGGTCTTCAAAACCGCTTCCTAAAACCCATTCTTGAACAAAAACCGGTTGCAAAAATAACCCGATCTTGCAGGCAAATGAAGCGCGCTCCTTATGGCGGGCCGATGCTTCGGCAAAAATGTCGGAAGTGAAGTCATGGAAGCATGGGATGTCATCGTTTTAGGAGACGGCCCCGCAGCATTGCATGCTGCTGCCGAAGCTGCAAAGGAAGGAGCCAACACGTTGTTGATGTCAGCAACAGGACTTGGTCAGCCTGGAATGGCATCCCTCACTGGGCTTTCCGCATCGCTCCAAGAATCCAACAACCGCAGTCACCGAGAAGACACCATCCGTTGCAGTGAGTTCCTTTCCGACCAAGACATGGTATCATCCACCACGGCAAAAGCAGTCAAAATCATCGATTTGCTTGAACGCAGGGGCGTGAATTTCCGTAGAGATGCCCAAGGCCTACCCATGGTCCGAAAGTCACTCGGCCATTCACAACCCCGAAATGTAAGCGCCGGGAGCACCACTGCTCGTGAATTGCACCAAATCAGCGAAGAGCAATGCATGCGCCACGGCGTCATCCGCCGAGGCGACCAAATCCCCCTCACACTGGTTCACAACAATCAAACAGTAACTGGAATGATTGCGCTTGATATGGTTAACGGTCGAGTAATCGGTCTACAATGCAAAGCCCTCATCATCGCCGACGAAGGCTTTGAAGGAGCGTACTCCAGTGGGATCTCCGGTTTGGGCATGGATCTGGCTTTCAGGGCTGGCGTTTCACTTCGGGACATGGAATTCGTCATGAAGCACCCTCTGGTCATCAAGGGAACCAATCTCTTCCTCCCTCTTGACCTCCTCGGAGATGGAGCGCGCGTTCACGAAGGAAGTGGCGCGCCGATCGAAGTCAACTCAATGAGTCCTATCGAGGCTTGTGCGGCCATCGAAGCGGCCGTTCAACCTGTTCTTGACGCAAGAGAAATGGGCGCTAGCGCTGAATGGTGGGGGTCAATATTCCGCCTTGTCCAGCAACGTACAGGCATTGATATGAGCCGTCAAACGGTTGCATTGGAGCCTGCTGTCAGCCATACAATTGGTGGGCTGCCGGTTGACCTTAACGGCCGTTGTGTCGTAGACACTTGGGCTCGCTGGTTCACTGGACTTTATGCAGCCGGCGATGCGGCGTGTACTGGAATGCATGGCGCAGCAGCCCTTCCCGGTAATCGGATGCTCGATGGCCTATGCTCGGGTATTGCCGCTGGATCTCATGCGGGACAATGGGTCAAGGGCCGTACCTTTGGCTCTGCAGACGCACTGACATCGTCCCTTGAACAATCAACTGCGGACCTCTCAGCAATGCTTGGCGATGGAGAGGGGACTCATGTTGTTCGCTGTGGAACCGTCATGGCCTCCGTCCGTGCAGCACTTGCTACCGGTTCAAACCGCACGGATGATTCCCTCGCGACCCTCTTGACCAAACTTGAATCTGCTGCGGTTGCGGCTGAGTCAATTCACCTTGACCAAACCTCGCTCATAGCCAATACGAACCTGTTGGAAATTTTCAGAACTCAAGCCTCGGTGCGAATGCTCATCGCGGCTACGCAATCTGGAATGGCCCGTAAGGAATCAAGGGGTGCTTTCCAACGAAGCGATTTCGAAGCATCAAACGAAGACCTCCTCCACCACAATACTGTGGACCATCTTGGGTCCATTGGAACGCTCGCTCTCAAGAAAGGAGAGGGTGGCCACTGGGTTCTTCCTCCACAATGAAGAAAGGCATCGTAGTCCTCGCTTGAGGCAATGGTGACCCTCTTTGAGAAAATTTTGCGGGGTGAAATTCCTTCGCACACGGTCGCAGAAGGAGAAGACTGGTTTGCCTTTCTCGATATTTTCCCTCGACGATCTGGCCATACCTTGGTGATTCCACGTCGTGGTGTTCAGCGGCTAAGCGAATTGAACTCCAATGAGCAGGCGGCGTTGATGGAAGGGGTTACAGAGGTCCAACGGGTACTTGGGGCGTATTTTTCCACCACCGATTTTACCGTTTGCATTCACGACGGCCCGTTGGCTGGACAAGAAGTCCCTCACGTTCACATCCATGTCATTCCTCGAACTGAAGGTGACGGTGGGGCGACCTTGATGGCGATGTGGCCGTCACAAAGTCCTGGGGAGCCAAACCATCCTGACCTCGCACGTCTTTCTTCCGCTTTGCATGGAGGGAGCAAATAATGGCTACAATCGTTACCGAAGAGGAAGAATTGGTGCATAACGGAGAGACGCTCCCCATCCTTTCATCCTCGGCAAAAAATATGCGAATGGACAAACTCCTCGCCACGCCTCTGCCGACGTACGATTCCTCTATTCCAGGTTCTTATTTATGGACCAAGGTGGCCTTTTGGATGTGCAGGCGAGTGGCTGCCATCCAATTCAGGACAACATCATCCACCCGCCAAACGCCGTTGGAGAAAGGGGGCGGGGGCTCAATGTGTTGTGCATGGCATACCAACGGACTCATGGACCCCCTGGGGGTTTTTCTCCACCATCCGAAGGAATTTGTTGTTGGTGGACGGCACGACCTCGTAACACGACCTTTACTTGGGTGGTGGACGCGAAAACTTGCGGTACAGCCCGTGGTGCGAAAAGCAGAATTGCTTCGGGGAGGATGTACCGAAGAGGAAGCCCAACACATCAACGGCCGTTCACTGCTTGCACTTGCAAGCGGAATCACCCACGGGTTTGGCTGCGTTCTTTTTCCCGAAGGAACGAGCCATGACAACTCGCACATGATACGGTTCCGAACCGGACCGTTTCGGACCGTTCTCGCCGCCGCAGCTCTTGCAAAAGCTAACGACCTACCTATGCCAACATTGCTCCCCGTAGGGTTGCACTATCGCCGCCGCGAATACTTCCGTACCGACCAGTACATCGAGTTTGGGGAACCGCTTCTGTTGTCAGAAGAAAGCATTCCTCAAGACTTGGTTGAGGCTGTCGCCAAAGGCAGCTGGGTAGAGCCTCCCGCAGAAATCGTGTTTGCCGTCCGCGACAAGTTACAAGAAAAATTGCCGACATTTACCGCACATACTGACTCCTGGGAAGAACATCGAGCCGTCCACCTGCTCGCTCATGTAGACGCCAGGATAAACGACGCCCCTCTCAAAACATGGCAGGATGAAGTTCACGCTGCTCGTGCTGTGAAAAATAGAATTTCACCACCATCGAACGCCCTGCACCCTGCTCCACTCGAGGGTGAGCGCATCGCTGATGCAACCACGGCAGCCGGCATTCTCGAAAGCCATGGATTGGACGGGCGAGACCTCAATAGAACCGGTAATGGATTACGCCGAGCGAGCCCAATTCACCTGCTACCGGCGTTGTTACGCTTCCTCCTCTTCTTGACGTTCCTCCCGTTTTCTGTTACGTCGTTAGGCTTGCAGGTTGCCTTAGGCCGTCTTCTTGGTGATTCAACCGATGAAGGGCAAGACGCCAGAACCAGTTACCAGTTCCTGGCGGCGTTTTTCGGTTCCCTCCTGATATGGCCAGTCATAGCAGCGTTGTGGCTTGGTGCGGGGTTCATGTTCCACGAACCCCTTTCCTCTCTTCTTGGGTTTGATTGGCGAAGTGCCTTTGGAGATTCTGGAATGCTTCGAGTGACGGCCGCGACTCTGGCTTATCTCGGCCTTTTCCCTGTATTTTGGTTCAGTGGGAAGACCTTCTCTTGGTCATGGGATGATTACGTCGACACCCGTAAAGCATGGCGGCGGCGATGGATGAAGAACGAGGACCGACAGAATCTCGGACGTCTTCTAAAAAACCTTCTTGAGCGTTAGGAAACTGCAACCAATCCCCAAGGGTTCGGTTCAAACGGGAGGAAGTCTTGGGATGGTCCATGACGCCTGATGAAGTAGCCGACCAACTCAAACAATGGTTTACTGAAGAGCGGCTCACGGCCAAGGCCCAAAACGATCCAAGGGCCACCGCTCATTTTCTCGTTCGTTATCCTGGAGGGAAGCAAGGGCATATGTTTGCCGTAGTCATTCCAAAAGGTAGAGACCTCGTTGCTGTTTCAAGCATGACTCGTGTTGACGAAGGTCAACAAAAAGAAATGCAAGAACACATGGATGATGAAGAGAGCGATTGGGGTGAATGGATCCATGAAAGCCGACTTCACTTGATACGTTCGGGAGTTGATTGGGTGGTTCACATGGGCCATCAAGAGGAGAAGAAGCCAGGCCCAATGCAAGCGTTCAACGTAAGTCTGCCCGTTTGGTTTGACGGGTTAACCAAGAACGAATTCATGAACAGCCTACGCAAATTATGGCTTGCAAAACTTGCGCTCATTCACGAAATCAAGTATTCCTACGGCCCTGGGGTCGGTAAACCCGGCCCCGTTGACGATTGGAAGAAGGCCAAAAACGGTCAAAACCGCCCACCTGCGGATGCCAGTGAAACGGATACCCCACAAATTGAATACGATGAAAAGATGTCATTTGGGTCAGGATTTGACCCCTCGGAATGGGCTTAAAATCACCGGCTTCCAAAATATTATTTTGACCTTAAAACGGGTCACTGGGCTTTGATAAATAAGACCGAAAGGGGACGCGGTTAAGTAGGAAGACACACACCCTGCATTTGTTCTTTCATTAGAGGTGGCCCTATGAATCAAAAAACAAAGTCTATCAGCCTTGCAACCCTTATGGTATTGTCCGTCATGTCCAGTTTGCTCGTTGCGAGCGTTAGCGTAGCAGCGAGTACAGTCGTGATTACCGAAGCCGTGCAAATCGTAGACGGTGGAACTTCCTCTGATGCGCAAGCCGCAGTCGGTTCCGACAGTTCTGGAAACGTTCACGTCGTCTGGACTCGCAACAATCAACACCTCTACTATTCGATGATCTCTCCTCGTGGAGACACACTCATCGATGCTACACAAGTCACCAATCCCGGCCTTCACAAGGTCTGGCACCCAGACATGAAGGTCGATGACCTTGACCGAGTTCACATTGTATGGGCTGACAAATCGGGCCAACACGCCATCATGTATACCGTACTCAATCCATGGGCCGCACCTATGGACGGCACGGCTTCGGACGACGGAACCATCACGGCGATTGATGACACCATCATTGAACGCCGCTCTCAAAACCGCGATTGGCCAGCCCTTGATATTGACAGCCAAAACAACGTTCACATCGTCTGGGAAGACAACTACGACCAACTCGGAAAATTCTACAACCAACCTCAAATCTATTACTCGATGATTCAACCTGTTATTTCATCCCGGGCCATCGTCACGTTGTTTGACGACACACTCCTCACGCCAATTATTGGACACAAGGGACACCCAGACGTCGTCGTTGACGCAAACGACTACGTTCAAATTGCTTGGGACGACACTCGCGGTGGTAAAGTTGAACTTGCGTTCATCGTCGACACATCGGGTTCAATGTACACTGAATGGGCTGACATTTGCACCGTTGTATACGGTGGGAACTTTGCCTCTGGAAGCTATTTCCAAGGAATCAAGCCTATGCTCGAAGTAGCAAACATGACCGTCTACGAAACCATCTACGGCCTCGGCAACACCCTACCCGGTGCAGCCAGCTCCGGAAACTGCCAAGGTTACAACCAAAACGCTGGACCTCGCACCATCCCTCTGGGACAAACTCCCGGGGACGATTCCGGTGGAATTCGCAAACTCCCAGGTACCGTTTACAACGGAAACACCTATTCTGGATACTCTGGAGAAGACTGGGGCCCAGGATCAAACTGGGCTTGCCTTTCATGGAAAGACGCACAAGGTAACGTTCCAGGAAACCCCCCAACCGGTGACGACCATCGCTGGAACCCGAACGCAACAAAGATCGTGATTCCTGTTTCCGATGAAGGGCCCAAGGACGGAGACCCGTCTCAGCAAGCCGACGACAAATCCGCAATCCAGGAAGCCCACGACAACTGTCTCCTTGCCGGAGTTATCCCGGTCGGCCTTTATGGACAAGGATACGGTGGAGCAGGCAACATCCAATCTCACTTCATGGACTTGGTCCAGTGCCCGAACGGCATCGTCTCCACGAACACACGAAACTGCCCAGGAAACACTCTTGCGAACACCGACTCAGGTGGGCAGGCATACGAGTTCCCTTCCGGAAGCGGTACCAACCAAATGGCCCTTCTCGTTGAAGCCATGGTCTACATCTCTACCAACAACTCTCGTGAAATCTTCATGACGGTGCTTGACCCGTATGCAAAGATGAACAACGATCCCTCCTTCGTTCCAGGAGAGCACGGTCACTCCGTCAGCGGACAGACCTACATCGAAGACACTGGCCCTGCTGCAGACGGACACTTGGTCGTCGTTAACGACACCCGCGTTACCATCGATGACGCCTACTCCTTCCACCCTTCCATCGGCGTAGACATGCAAGGAAACACGCACATCGCTTGGATGGATGGCCGTGATTATGGATTTGAGAAGGACACCAATTACGAAGTCTATTACACAAAACTCCGCCTTCAAGGAGCCGGAATTTGGGACGGTGCCGAGGAAGGCTTGTCCACGTACGCCATCAAGAAGATTAACGATATCGCTATCTCCAATGTCGAAGGAAAGAACGGACTCCCTCCAGCATCACCGTATGCAGGAAATTCCGTGTTCCCATCGTTGCTCACAGACGATCAGAACAACATCCACATCGCTTGGGTTGACTCAGGAAACCTATCTGCTAACGAGGAAGTCATGTACGTTCGTCTAAATCAAACCGACTTGACCGGGGACGGTCTCACCGCCCTTGATCCGTGGGAGGCTATACCCGTCACCTCTTGGAACTCGAATAAATTAGGTCCCAACAGTGGGCGGCAGCCAGCTATTGGAATGCCACCCGCCTTTTCCAACGATTTGGGAAGCGGCGCACACCTCGCATGGTCGGATACCAACAAGTGTGGCGATGAGGCAAACAACAACCGCTTCACCATCTGTTACTCCCACGTACTAACTGGACAAGTTGACCTTGATTACGAGGAAGGAGAGACCTTCTACCACGTGATCGAACCAGGAGAGCAAACCATCTACAACATGACGATGAACAATTCAACACCTGGGCCGAAGGACTTGGTTGCAGACACCTATGGGCTGAACATCTCCGGTGTTCCACTGAATTGGACTGCCAACCTCTACTTCGCCTCCAACCACTCCAGTATCTTCCCTGACACTCCAATTTTCCTCGAAGGGGGAGAAAACATCCGCTTCTACATGAGAGTGAAAGCACCGTCAATCTACCAAGCAAATGGAGACGAACTGGGCGAGATTAGGGTCACAGCACAATCCTACAAGGATCCAGCCATCCAGAACGAGATTACCACACTCACCTTGATGGACGTCGTTCACGGAATCAATTTGGATACGTCGCACAGTATGGCGGACATTGAACAAGGTCAAACAGCAATTTTCTCAATTACCATCACCAATACAGGAAACGTCAACGACGCCTTCGTATTCTGGGATTCAAACAGTCTTGAGGGCCAACAAGAATGGCTTTTACCGTTTGGATGGCAGATTGATTTCCCTACCCGTGTAGAGCTTGATCCAGGACAGTCTGTAACCAAGAATTTGGCAATCAGCGTCCCAACCACAGAAGACCCTGGAGCCTTCGTAATTTATGTCAAGGGCTGGTCTGAAGGTGAACCGATTAAGTCGGTAGAAAAAGGAACGTACGACATCCTCGAATTGAGTGTCTTTGTTTCCATCCGTTCAACCGGGAACATTGAATTTGACAAAACGAAAGATACCGGTTCATACATCTTGCCCGGAGAATGCGCAACGTATGAGATTCCAGTTACCAAGAATTTCGATTCTGGCGACCTCGTCTTTGTGACACCTGGAGCACCTGAGGTTAAGCCAGACGGCATCAATATGGATGCATGGAGAATTGAAAACTGGGTCGTAGACGTTGACTTCTCGGATGCTTCAAACAATCCTGACGCCGCTATTGGAGTGCCGCTCCCTTGGACCATTGCAGGTGGAGCTGATTCCGTAACAAAGACGGTGACTGTCGATGTTTGTGCCCCGACCAACGCAACAGCAGGTCTTGGACCGGCTGTTACCTTGAAGGCATACCTTGAGGGTTACCCACGTATCTCGGATTCGGTCATCTTGTCAACCAACGTGATCCACGAATACATTCTCGATGCAGGCATTGACCCAGACGTTGGAACTTCAATTGAGGTGAACCCTGGAGAGCAAATCATCTTGCCGATTACTGTTTCAAATGACGGAAATGGACCTGACCGCTTCGACTTCCGACTTGCTCGTGTGACGGACGCCTTTGGCGTTGATGTCATCTGGGACATTGACATCCCTCGCGATGGTTTGATGGAACTTTCACCTGATTCCTACCAGGCCTTTGACGTTCTCATGAACGTTCCAAACAAGGTGGATGCTGGCGAATACACGGTGATCCTTCAGGCATACTCCGAGGAAGCCTACCCCGATTCAAGCGGTAGAGAAACCCGTTTGCGTGACACCATTGAAATGACGGTTACCGTGAACGAATTCCACGACATGCAAATCTCAATGGATCCTCGTGTGGATAACGCAGTCAAGACTTCTGCACCAGGTAAAATTGTCAGATACACCTTCAATGTCACCAACAACGGAAACGTGGCTGATGTTCCATCCATGAACAACCACACAGCTCAACGTGATGGTGACGAATTGGTTTGGCAGATTCTGCCGGGCATGAACATGCTCGATGGATGGAGTGTTGAATGGTACATGCTCAAGCAAATTAGTTCTGATGTCGTTGTTGAAGAAGCATGTGTTGAAGAAGTTTCGACCGCCTCGTCCTTCCCTGAAGACTCCTGTGTTTACTTGACCGACCTGAATGAGTACCGCCTTCCAGAAATGGCTCCCTATGAAGTCGCATCTGTGGTTGCTGCAGTGTCCATCGGAGTCAATGCTAAACTTGACACGAGAAACCTTGGTTTGAAGGTCGTTTCGATGCACGGAAACATGGAGAACAATGGCGACCACGACGAATCACCTGAATGGAGTGGAGACGACTTTGATACCAACGAATTCATTGTTACACTTCGTCTAAGGGCACCAAATTTGGAGATCAAGGAAATCATTTCCCCTCCATCTTTCAGCAGTGAAGTAGATTCAACCATCCCCATTGGAATCATTCTACAGAACACCGGTAACGTCCACGCAACGAACATTGAAATCGTTCTCTGTGAGTACGACAAGGTCAACGACCAAGACATCATCAAGGAAATCCGAAAGAATGGCTGCGACGAAGAGCGCATCGTCATGAGGCAAGTTGTTGGAGCCCTTTTGGCCCCTGATGCTACCGAAGATGCAAAGGAAATCGAACTTTACCTCCTTTACCCTGTTAGCGCAGGAAGCAAGGGCATCTATGTCGTCGTTGACCCAATGAACGAAATTGTTGAGTCGGACGAACGTGATAACGTGAAGGCCGTAGGAGAGGCTCTTGAATCCGATAGCCCGTTCTTGGACGTGGCTGGTGAAGTCGTTGGAAAGACAGCACTGCCGTTTGCCGTGATCGTTCTTACCGTTGCTTTGCTCGGTGTTGTTTACCTTGTTGGTAAGGGGCGCCGTGAAGACGTCAACAAGCGCCTAGCAGAACAATCCTCACTTGTTTCGGTTCTTTCCGAAGAAGACGTATAAGGCACAAACAGCCTTCGGGCTTAGTTGGAACCGGGTCCAAGGTACCAGCGCAGCTCTGTGTTGAGTGGAGCCGCAATGATGTGGCCTGAACGACGTGCAATCTGGCGTTCAAGCTGTGCACGGATGGTCTCAATCATCTCGCCTACGTTGGCTTCTCCAACCAATTCGTCTCGGATTAACGAGGTAATGTCGAGCCGCTCCCCGCTGGCTTCAACCATGGATTGGACGATGGTGCGTTCTTCGTATTGCGTAAAGTCGGCTTCGACCCCAGCAGATACACGTTGTCGGATGTGCTGATGAAGCGAAACCAAAGCATCGCGTTGTGCGTCCAGGTCATCCATGACTTGGGCAAGAGTCCGCAAGTGCGCCAATCCTTCTGCAACAGCGATTTTCTTTCTTCCGCTCAGGGATTCTGCGATTTGCACAGATGCCTTAGGCAATTTAGGGGAAAGGCGCATTGGCCCACCCTTTGGGAGTTTGCGTGTTTCACAACGGAAGAGGTCGGGGCCGAGGTCAATGTGGAGCGAAAATGCTCTATCAACACTGTAAACAGTCCGTGGAGGCCCACCTTTTTCCGATGGGACCTTAGCCTTCGAAACCAGTCCACCCTTTTCCAATTCCGATAGATGTTTGACGACTGCGGGCTGGCTCACGCCGATGAGTTGTGAAAGTTGCATGGCGTAATGCGGCTCTCGAACCAATCGCTCAACAATGTGACGTCGGGTCTTGTTTTGAAGCAAATAAAGGGCCATATCAAGTTCCGTCATCTTCTCAACCTATGGTTGGGTAATGCTCAGACCTCTATGAACTCACCGATTTGCTCATTGCTCATCCCAGTCTTTCCAACCGTTATCGTTTTCAGCCGGTACAGCGGTATCCGTAGAGGGTCGATTAGCAGGCTTTTCCTTCTTTCTTTCAGGAACAGCCTCATTCGCCTCAACCCCTTCATCCCAGGAAAATATGGCTGCCGCGTTTGCAGCTTCAGCCTCAACTTGCTCGGGCTGTTCTCCTTGGTATCGATCGGTTCTGGCATGGTCTTGAGCCGCTTCCACATCGCCCTTCATTAAGGCAAAAACTTGTTCTGTTGTGAGGAGGTTTCCCGCAGCAACATCCGGCTTCCCATCTACAAAATCTTCACTTTGTGGACTTTTTGCGGTTGTGTCGGCAAAGGGTGGAGCAACGCTTTCATCGATGTTGGAGGGGCTGCCAGTGTTCTGTGAAAATTCTACGGTCTGGTCCGGTGTGAAATCGGTCACGGGAATCATGGTCCCATCCGCATTGATCATCATGACCCGAGGCCCTTTGCCTGGCTTTGATGCGAGATAAACAATGAGGGCGATGGGAGTAATCAGTACACCGAAACAACATATTGCGCCCCCGGCAATCAGCCACGTTGAAGAGAAGAATTCGCTTTGAAATGAATCGATTGAGACAAACCAACCGTCCGTTTCACTGCAGTCACCTTCACATTGAATTTCAAGCATGTATTTTTCTGTGGCATTCAGTTTCCAAGAAGCGACTTCTACGAAGTCGGTGTTGTCCCCGGACATCGCTTGGAAATCAAGATTACAATTCGCTGTCGCAATAGTGTCTCCAACCGGAGCCGCCCCATCCACCCGCTTCAGTTCAACCGTCATGCTTTCCTCCCCAGAGATCTGGTAGAACCGGTAGCATGTATCTTCAACAGCCCCCGTAGTGAAAATGCCCTCTCCGGTGTATTTGCCATGGTGGTTTTCTCTAGGGTCAAATGCTTCCGAGACATGGGAAGATTGGCTCATGAGCAAGACCATACCAACGAGGATCATCGCTCCTCCAACTGCAATAAGGCGCATGGGCCAGGGGGAACCCTTCTCCTTCGGCGGGGCTTGCATGGTGGTTTCCACACCCTCTTCCCCCATAAGGCTCGCTCATGGGCTTCAGGCCAAGCCGAGGTCAGCCAATTTCTCCGGAAGGTAAGTATCGGTTACGAAATCAAGGCCGTATTTGGCTAGAGATTGCTGTTCAGCCTTCTTCCCTAGCTCCAACATCATGTTGATCTGTTCCTGCCACCATGGGTCAGCGAATCGCGGGTCAGAAAGTTCCGCTTTGAGGGCCTCAATATCTCGAGGTGAAAGGTCGTCATTGGGGAGGTCGTAAGCCATGATGTCATCCGCAGTAATTCCAAGATATGTGGCGCTGGGGGTTGCAAGATATTCTGAAATGTGTGCCGTCTTGATCGCACCGTAGGCAATGGATGCAAAGATTCGGAACGACCACGGGTCGCCGTCAAGGAAGACGACGACAGGCAAATCCCATTCTTCACTCATGCGCTTGAGAATGCGACGCGTTGAACGGGCAGGTTGCCCCTTGAGGTGCAAAAGTCCACAATTGTAATCTTCATCAAAACCATTTTCTATCAGTCGGTCGAACATACCACCGGTCTCGATGGCCATAATGAATTTGATGTCGTGCTCAAGCAACTCGATTTTTTCGAGTTCAACGTTGTAGGGTACGCCATAACCGGAATCTCCGACATCGTCCCGGGCATTGATCCGCATCCATTCACCCCGTCGGTTTCGCTCCCGCAAGGTGAGGTTTCCAATCATACGAGCGCCATCTTCTTCTGGACGGAGTTTGAAATCTTCACGAAGGCACTTGGTAACAACTTCCAAGTCCTCAGCAAGATTGTTTGATTCGTTTTGTGACCCGAATTTCCCGAGACCCCACGCTTCCGAAATGTAGTACATTTCTCTCAGAGTTGACGACTTTCCAGCATCAATCATTTCCTCAATAAATTCAACGACGTGCAGAGCTCGTAGCAGTTGCTTGGCCGAACCAAGGCTTGTAGCATCACGAGTTGAGCGCTTCTTTCCGTACTTGTATACTCCCAATTTATCATCGAAAGCGATGTTGGTTTTGGTTCGAACTGGAAGCGTCATAGTGGGCGCCTCTCCTTTGACGATTTTATCGTACATTTCAGCAACCACTTCATGCAGTGCGGTCTTAGTTTCTTCATTCGTATGTGTTCTTGACATCATTCACCACCCCCAAACAAGGTTTGTTGCCCGGTGGGCGGAGGAACTTCTGGGTCGGCTAACGCCTCGGCAACTTCTTCAGATTCAGATTCCCCATCCCCTTCCTCTTCATCGGCATTTCCAACCGCCTCTTGCCTACGGATTTCTTCCAATAACTTCTCGTCCATCTTTGTGGCTCCGATGACATCTTGACTTCCTCTGAAAAACACGTCCGTATCGGTCCAGTCGCCTTTTTCCAGTCCCGTAAGCGTGTATTTGATGACGTAGGTTTGGCCCGGGTCAAGCGTCTCTAGTTTCCAAGCCCATACGCCGGTCGCTTCCTTTCTTCCCCCGGTCTCGTTGTTCTCCATGGAAGCACCTTCACGTTCTGGCCACGAGGCTAAGAGCGTGTAAGAACGAGCACGGGAGGTATAATTGAACAGTGTAATCGATACTTCAGTATTCTTCGTTTCCTTGTTCCAAACGGTTTCGGATTCTGCAATGACAGCACTCATGATTTTGGTAATCGAACCTGCTAATTCGGGAACAGGACGGCCAAGAATCTGAGCAGATTTTTCTGCAATGGCGGGAATGATGTCGTTGACCAACTCAAACTTTTCTTGAGTTTTCGCCATCTTTTTCTTCTTTTCAAGATGCTTTCTCAGTCCGCGACCCATTTCTAAGAGCGCTTTTCGAGTCTCTTCCAGCACCTCGTTGTTATCGGCTAATGCTTCTTTTGCTTCTGATGTGAATTGGACGTTCGTGCTGGCGAGGTGAACAAGAATTGCCGCAGGCCCTTTCGGAACGCCTCTCCCACCGGCCTGGTCCAATCCGTACTGCCGCCAATCTACCGATTCAATGGCCTTGGTGAGCAAGCAGCCACCTTGTTGATACATCAAAGGTACTCGATTAGCAAACCGAAGAACTTCAACAGGTTTGTCGGCTAGCATTCCCTCTCCAAAGATCAGTCCGACTTCAACCTGGTACGGGTTTCCTTGTGTAACTGTAGGCGCCCGCGTCATCGTGGTAACGAAACGAGAATCAATGGTCTTTGAAAGACCTTTTTTGATGAGAAGCTCTTCAATTGGTGAAAGACAATTCGTTGGCGGGTTAAGGAGTTTAACGGGTTTGTTGTTCAACGTTCGTTCACCCTGGAATGCTTCTAAAAGCGCCCTATACTGATCTGGTTTGAGGGATTTAGGTTTTGCCTTTTCATTGATTTCAGCAACTTCCAACAATTCCTTTGCGGCACGGGTTGACATCCCAGAGAAATTGTTTCTTAGAAACACGGTCATACGTGAATCCGTGGATTCGGTACACATTCGCTGCAATGTTCCGAGGTGAATGCCGTGCGGGTGAGGTTTGATGCTCTCGACTTTCGTGGGCAGTCGTTCTGTTACACGAGGCCAGTGGTGTGTTTGCCCTTCAGGGTCAATGAAGGTAATATCAGCGTGAGGGTTGACGATACTGGTCATTCGAAGGTATTGGTAAACGCTCTGACGCCCCTTCTGATACTTCGCTTTCATTTGCGTCGTTACTTCAAGTCCGTGCTCTTTGAAGGAGCCATCAGGTCGCTCCCAAATCTCACGACTTTCATTGGATTTTGTTGCTTTGTTTTTACGCGTATCAAGGCCGATATCGACGATGGCAGCCGATGCCTCAGTAGCGATTTTTGAGCGAACATGAGTTTTGCGACCTGTAGTGAGTTGACTGTACATGACCACGCCAGTGATTCCAATCCCCTGCTGCCCTCTTGATTGACGAATGGCATGGAACCGGGATCCGAACAGCAACTGTCCGAACACTTTCTCGATGCTCCGTTGAGGAATGCCGGGGCCATTATCTTCTGATTTTAATTCAACGATGTTCTTTTTGTCATCAATTTTTGTGATTTGCACGCGTATTTCGGGAAGAATACGAGCCTCTTCACAAGCGTCCAATGAATTGTCTACAGCTTCTTTTACTGCTGTGATCAGCGATCGGGTGAGCGAATCAAACCCTAGAAAGTGCTTGTTTTTCTCGAAAAATTCAGAAATCGCGACTTGCTTTTGGTTTTTCGCCATCCGTTCTGCAGTTCCTGACATGCGCACACCACCCGACCGGTCCTCCTTCGTCTTGATGACGTCGGGCCGACAGATGGCTTACCCGCTTCTTTGAGGGTACATATAGAAAGCAGTAGGATTGGGATGAAGTCACGCGCTTTTCGGGTCAAAAACCGACGCGGAAATCAAACAAAGAGTTTCGGGTGCCAGGCTGATATAACTCCGGTGAATGCTGATGCAGCAACCGTTAGGGGGCTTGCCAGATACAATTTACCTGGACCTGAGCGACCTTGGAAGTTGCGGTTGATCGCCGAAACAGTGACCTGGTCAGGCGTGATTGAAACGCCTGGGCCAGCACCAATGCATGCGCCACACCCTGGGTCAATGAGATTGACGCCAACGTCTTGGAAGAGTTCATGCCAGCCCCTGTCCTCAGCGAGTTGCTTGACCTGGCCAGAACCGTATTGGATGAAGAATTCAACGCCTTCCTTGACCTTGAGGCCTGCTTTTTGAGCAGCCTTGCAGACTTCTGCGTAGTAGGCAATATCGTCTTCTTTACCGGCAGTACACGAGCCTCCGTAGGCGATGTTGATGCTCACTTGTCCAATGTCACTGATGTTTGCTCCATTGGTAGGGTCGCTTGGAACGCCTTGGTCCGGGTCGCCCGGGTGAGCAACCATGGGGACAATTGTTGAGAGGTCAATGGTGTGGACGCCTCCATCGTAATGTGCGCCTGGGTCGGGATGGACGGACCGAGCTTTTTGTCCCCCTATCGACAGGTGCGGTTGGGCCGAAACCATCCAATCATAAAGGGCGTCATCAGCTTCACAAATACCGGTTCTTCCTGAGCATTCAGTAGCCATGTTGCACAAGGTTGCTCGCTCGTCAATGGAGAGCGATGTAAGCCCAGGTCCTCCGAATTCCATGCTGCGGTTCAGCGTTAATTCTTCGCGAGCGTGGTCGGCGAGGATGGCGAGAATAACGTCTTTTGCAGTGCAACCGTTGTGGAGTTCGCCAACGAGTTCAAACCGAATGGATTCGGGTACCTTGACAAAGGTAAATCCTGCACTTACAAGATTCGCATATTCTGTAGCGCCGACGCCCCATGTGAGTGCATTTGACGCTCCACCCATGCAGGTGTGGGAATCGGTTGCTTGGATGAAATCTCCGACTTCAATAAATTCCTCACGAGCGACTTGGTGGCAGATCCCGGGAGAAACGCCGTCTTTTGCAGAATAATCCCGGACGCCAGCATGTTGCTGGAAGGCAACTTGCAAATCGCGCAAGGTCTGCACCTTGTGCATGAACGGGACGAATTTAGGATTGTGATGCGCATAGAGCAGATGGTCCTCAAAAACCGCGAACTTGCTCGGGTTAGGAAGCGAGTAGTCCACTCCGTATTCTTCTTGGAGAAACGTGTGAACTTGAGCCGTTGTGAATTCGTGTGAATATCCTCCCTGAACTTGGGCAATGACCGGGTCACCCGGCTTAACGCACTGACCTTCTGGCTGTCCGACCAAGTTGCGACTGATGATGTGTTCTGCCATGGTCATGGGCTTGAGAGGTGTGTTGAGTGGGGCGAGTTCCAATTCGTTGGCTTGAAGTGCCTTTGCAAAAGGAAACAGCCCTCCCCGTTCAAGGATGAGTTGAGTTACTGGGTCGTAGACTCCAGTGAATTCGTCGAGTGAGATTTCTTCTCCGTCCTGCAATCGTTTCAATACGTCGTGTCCGGCCATGAGTTGGCCAAGGTTGATGTTATTGCGCTCGTGAATTGGTGCGAATGAAGCTGCGATGACAATGTTAATTCCCGCCCACCGCTCACATTGAGCAGCCGTTTCACGGCTTGAACCGGTACCCTTGCGTTGGCCTGAAACGATGACTTCAAAACCACCGTCTTTCAAAGCATTTTCACGAAACACGCGAAGCCCGTTGTGCATGAGTCCGGCGTAGGCATTCTTGGCGATTTCAGCAGGATCATGGTCAAAACAAACCCATGCAGGCGTCATGACGTCGGTGTTGATGTCGTCAAGCAGATCTTCAATCTTCAAATCCTCCATCTTGAGGTTTAACCCTTCGTAGAGTTGTTGCTTGATCAGTTCAAGGTCTTTTGTAAGGAACAAGACTCGCTTTCCGGGCGATAAAGCGACTTTTGCAGGTGGCCAGTTGTCTCGCATTGCTCCCCCTCAACTCGGTTCAAGGGCCAACTGTTGATAATCGGTTCGGGCCATATTTTTTGTCAGCCCGGGTAAATACAGGGTCAAAAACGGTTCTTCAGAACGCGATTGAACAACGGCGGGACCAATGCCAGCAAGAACATAACATAGTACCCGTATGGAAGTTGAGGCGCTTCATCATGGGTTTTGAGATGATGATAAGGCGTACTGGACTTCATGTGATGGGCCGGGTGAAGTGGTAACTCAAGCAATGTCCAACGAGACAGACGGTGACGACTTTCCCAAGCATGCTTTGCGCTAGCCCGCTCCCCATCTTGACGAGATAATCCATGATGCTGAAGGAAATTTACAAACTCAAGAAGGAACACAGCGATGAAGGCTTGGCCGACAAAGGCCAACAACCATTCAGGATTGAGGGCGTATAGGGCTACAAGGAACACGAGTTCAAGCATCAGCGACCGCCGGGTGTCCACAGGTCGGGCGCGGTAAGCTCCACGAACTTGAAGCGGAACGGTCGTGATGAAATGGCGGTAAATGCTTCGACCCGATGGCGACGAAGTAGGGTCGATCTTCTTCGCCCAGTGTTTGTGATGGGTATGGTTGTGTTCGGTCGTGAAATGCAAGTAAAGGACTGAAAATAAACTTAGACGAGCGAGCCACCAACTTCCAGAGTGTGGTTTTCGATGGCCAAGCTCATGTGCAGAAACGATTCCTGAGGCTCCGCTACTCAGTCCAACAGAGAGAATCCCAAGGGCAGTGAATGATGTTAACCCTTCAACGGATATGCGCCACAAAAGAACCCCAACAGTCAACGGAACCAAGACGCCGTGAAAGTGGAGAATGACGTCGTAGGGCCTTCCTTCTTGAAGCGGGTCGGTTTCCTCATCGATGCCTAGGAGTGTATCAAGCAGCGGATACACGGCCAACAGCAGGAGGAGCGTTAAACCCATCCACCAACCGCCGAGCCAGAGTCCAACAAGGGATGCCGCCGGCGTTGCGAGGCCAAGAAGGTGAGGGAGCCAGAGCTTTCTCATCAACGGAGTGTTATCCCCGTTTCTTGTAAAGCCTGTGTTCAGTTCTTAGAGAAAAGGCCCTTGACCCAAGAAAGCGCTGAAGTACGGAAGATACCGTTTCGAAGAACCTGGGCGTTCATGGCCTCATCAACGTAGGATTCGAGATAATCGTCCATTCAGTACGCCCCCTTTCGTGCGTGGTAAGCCCCACGACTGTCAACACCGCTGCGGTAAAATGCAATGGCGTTTGCAAGGCGATCTAGCATCGAGCCAAAGATACCGTTTCGGTATTTTTGGGCGGTCATCGTCAATTCTACGTAGGTTTCCAATTCTTTGTCCATGGGGCTCATCCTCTGAGTTGTTCTCATGTTATAGTTGCACTCCGCCCTATATCAAGCAGCGGTGAATTCGCCAACACAAAGGTGTATAATATAAACTAACTGTTTTTCACAACACCACTTCGCGAACCCGCATCATCTCGGTAGAAACCTTCATATTCAGAAGAATTTCTCCAAAATCTCGAGAATATGCACACAGACGACGCACGGATTCTGACAGACTCAAGTTTTGCGCCATCCATTGGCCAGCACCCCTCTCGCTCAGTATGTTGTGTTCGTAGACCAGGAGTGTTTTTTGCAGGGCTTTCAACTGATGCCGCGCTTCTTCAATCCGCGTGGAGTCCCTCGTACGAATGTTGATCATCAATTCCTTCAGAGCAGACTGCCATTCAGGTACATGGTGAATCGGACTCTCTTCGGCATTCTGCTCAATGATCTGCGGGTATTCAATAATGAATTGCGCCATGGTAAATGCGTGGTCCATCATACGCTCCAGGCATCGGGCAAGGTTAGCGTATTCAAGGGCCTGAGTCCGAGTGAGGTTCAATTTCGTTGCTACCAGGTGAGAATCAAGTAGAATTCGGACTTGGCGCTCGATCAAATACAACAAAGCGTCCACCTCACTTTCTCGTTCTTCAGCATCGCTGATGAACTCTGAATCGCCCCCCTCAAACACGTTGATCACGTCTCGCATTAGAGATGTAACTTGCAGGTACATTCGATTAAGGCTTGAATGAAGTGGCATGTCGCCGGCGTTGAGGAGGCAGCGCAAGTCCAAGCGAGTATCCGATTCTTCTATGATTTCAAACCCGCGCGTTGCACGCAGGAAGCGTCGGATGGGCGGATTTATCATTTGACGCCCCCCCTCTCCACACTCAATCGTGATCAGGTCAGCCCCGGAGATGTATGCGCCCATCAAATGGTCATGAAGGCTGTGTTCCGGTAGCGTATCAAAATCAAAATATACATGTTTTCCAAACGACGTAGCCAAATCCAAAGGAGTGACTCGAAGGGCGCCGCTTGGCCGCCAATCCATCCTCAACGAATCTCTTGCATTGAGGCCTTGGGCCAGCACCCAAGGCTTTGGTAAGCTGATTGTGAAGGTGCTACCGCCAGTGGATTGCAACTTGCGGACTTCGTTTTCGCCAGGTCCTAATACCATGTGAACACGCCTCTCACTAAATAGCACTATATAGAGTATACAGGAATTCGGATATATACCGAGTTACTATAGGGAGTCCCATGGAAGGAATCACGATCGTACTGATTGGACTAGCACTCGTAGTCTGTGCTTACATGGCTTGGAACATCGGTGCAAACGATGTAGCCAACGCCATGGGCACCTCCGTTGGCTCAAGAGCACTCACCCTCAAACAAGCGGTCATCATTGCAGCAGTGTTCGAGTTTTGTGGGGCTTTCTTTGCTGGCGATGCGGTCACGGATACGGTACGAAAAGGCATTCTCAGTGTTGATTTTGCCGACCCACTCATTGACCCTGCGTTTTCCCAAGACATTGCTTTTGGATTCATTGCCGCCATGATGGCTGCAGCCACATGGCTCACCATTGCTACACGAATGGGCCTCCCGGTTTCAACCACGCATTCAATCATCGGAGGAATCCTTGGTGTTGGGCTCATTTTGGAAGTCAAGTATGAAACCTCCTTAATCGACTGGGAGGTTGTCCAGAAAGTGGTGCTTTCCTGGGTTGCAAGCCCGGTTATGGGCGGATTGCTTGGTTTCTTCTCGTTCATGATCATCAAGAAACTCATCTTGGAAAACGAGAACCCAGTCGACCGCTCACGATGGCTCGCACCTCTGCTTGCTTTCCCCACGTTCTTCGTTCTCGGTTTGGCGCTTCAATTCAAGGCGCTCAAGGGCTTCATTTCAAATGCGGACAGAAGGGGTTGGATTGACGATAAGCGCGATTGGCTGCCAGCCAAGGAAGACGGTGTTTTCGACCCATGGGCAGTCAATGCATGGATTCCAATCAACTCCATTATGCTTGCAGCCACGATAGGTGTCTTGTCGAGTTTGGTACTCTACCTCGTGCTACGCCGGATTGACATCGCCGAAGAGAAGCGCGGTTTCCGTGGCGTTGAGCGTATCTTCGTTTGGTTGCAAATCATCACTGCAGCTTACGTTGCGTTTGCTCACGGCGCCAACGACCGTTCCAACGCTATTGGACCAATGGCCGCGGTCTGGCAGGTCCTCAGCAGCGACGGTGGTACGCTAACGGCCAAAGCAGACATTCCTCTTTGGCTCATCCTCCTTGGTTCCGCTGGAATCGCCATCGGTGTCATGACCTGGGGCTGGAGGGTTATGGAAACCATTGGAAAGAAAATCACCGATATCACTCCAACTCGCGGTTTCGCTGCAGAGTTTGGGGCGGCGACCACCATTCTTGTGTTTTCAATGCCATTTTTGGCCGTACCTGTTTCAACAACTCACACCCTCGTTGGTGCAGTTGTTGGAGTTGGATTAGCCGGGGGCGCCAAAGCCGTTGACTTCCGAGTGTTTGGGAAAATTGCCGCATCTTGGGTCGCAAGCGTTCCGGCTGCGGCTTTTGGGGCCATTGTATTGTTCGTAGCCTCCGGAGGCGAACCGTTGAACATGATCGTCTTGCTTCCCCTCTCGTTCATCGCCGTCGGCTACGCCATCTGGAAGAGCAGCGGTGAAGTCCATGTTGAAGATGCCCTCTCTGATGCTGGCGGAACGGCTCATTCAGTGACGCCGTTCGAACTGTTCCATGCGCACGCACAAGCGGTGGAGAAGACGGTTGAACACATGCTTGATGCGGTCAATATTGCATGCGATGGAGAGGACGCAAGCGAAGCGATTCAATCCACCATCGAATCTGAACTTGCGGCGGACAACGTCAAGACTGAAGTTCGCCGTTTGGCTCTCAATGACATGAGAATTGGCGTACAACTCAGCCTTGATGACTTTTTGTACATGGTCACGCGCCAGGACAGGATTGCTGACTATGCTCAAAATGTCGCAGAGCAACTGGCCTTCCGCCCTCTGTTCGATGACAAGAAAGCCAAGGAGAATCTCAAAGAGATGGCGAAGGCTGTCGCTGAGACGGTTGCCAAGTACGAAGATGCTGTAGAAGCACTCCGAGACTTCACCATCAGCGGTCAAACCAAGGCTGCAGAAACCAAACTGGCTGACCTCATCAGAGAAGTCAACATCAAAGAAAATGATGCGGATGGAGTGGAAGCAATGGCGGCAGCTTACGTGTTCACCAACGGAGAAGATTCCCCGCTTGCAGCCATGCACATGTACCGGGTCCTGCAACGTCTTGACGATGTCGCTAATGCTTGTGAAAAGGCCGCAAATGCCTTCCTCCCAATCCTCAACAGATGAGTTTTGATTGAGTCAGTCTTCGATCAAGACGCTTGTTATCGCAAAAGCATGGCCGCCATGTTCTAAATGATGGACATTCAATGCAGGTGACGTGTGTTCTCCAAGAGGCAAATATCAACGAGGTACAGAAGTAAAAATTTCGAGGTGGAGCCTTTTGGGTCAAAAACCCCCAGGGCTGCTCGCCGCGACCTCAACTAACGGCTCGTTCTCAGCGAGGCCTTGATAGCATGGTAACTTGACGAGTTACCAACCGAGCCGCTCCCAACAGGGCCTGTGCCCAACAGAGGATAACGACTCAAGGTGTGATTGCATGGCAGGAATGGACCCTCAACTCAAAGCCAAATTACAGAAGCAACGTTACCACATTGTTGGTGAGCATGGCGGTGTGAAAACCTGCCATTGGACTAAAGAATCGCTTCTTCGAGACCGGCAGTGCTACAAAGGGAAATTTTACGGCGTTGAAAGCCATAACTGCATGCAGATGTCGCCCGTTGTTGACCAATGCAATCTCGCTTGCACGTACTGCTGGCGAGAACCCCATATGGACACACTTGAACTCACAGATCAAGACCCGCTTGACCTACTGTACGAATCCGTTCGTGCTCAACGACGCCTTCTTTCCGGCTTCGGAGGCAACCCCAAAGTACCTCGGGAAAAATGGCTCGATGCCCAAAACCCGAAGCATGTCGCCATCTCCCTTAACGGAGAACCAACCCTCTACACACGCCTTTCAGAATACATGGATTTGTGCCATAAACATGGAATGACAACGATGCTGGTGACCAACGGGACGCTTCCGAAGGTACTCGAGAAATTGGACACCCTTCCCACGCAACTGTATGTTTCGGTCGATGCTCCAAACAAGCAAGTGTTTGACGATGTTTGCCGGCCAAAATACAATCATGGCGCATGGGAACAGTTTGAGAAGACCATTGACCTCCTTCCATCTCTTGACACACGAATTGTATGCCGCCATACGCTGATGAAGGGCATCAACATGAGCGATGAACATATCTCACAATTCGCAGCCCTTGATAACCGCGCTGACCCCGACTTCATTGAAAATAAAGGATACGTCTTCGTCGGACACAGTCGTGAAAACCTGTCCATGGAAAACATGCCGAGTCACGATGACATCATGGAGTTCTCGAACAAGATTTCTCCGCTTACCAACCGCGAGGTGCTCTCCGATTCACGTCCAAGCCGAGTCGCCCTTGTTGGGCGAGAAATATCGCCGATTCCTGTGCCTGAGCCAACAATGTTTTTCCCGGAGGATTTGGGAATAGCGCCTTCAGTGAAACATTTGCCCATTGTTTCCTAAATTAACTGCTCAATCGAGCACGACCACCGAGTTGCGTATGTACTCCCGTTGTCCAATTCACCCGAATTGTATGACTTACTCCGTGTTTGCGAAGTAAGGTATGAACAAGCTCCCCAGAATTGCCGTGGAGTAATGCAACACTGAAGTCAGAACGTATGCATCACCGGTTGGAGCGCGTTGATTGGTAAAGGGAAGCGTACTGAGGGTTGCGATTGCAAGAGCAAGAAGCGTAAACATGTAGCGAGATTGCTCACTCCAGCGCCCATCAATCTTCGTCCAAACGACTGTACCTATCAATCCTGGAACAATCCCTCCACCCATGACGGTAGCAATTGCAAAGAACGGAATGGATATCTCAACCCCACTTGGGTCAAGTGGGGTTGTATCGTAGCCAATAACCATCATGAACCCCAAAATCAAGAGATTGATGGCCCCCATGACTCCTGCTGCTTTCATTCCGATGCGAATGTGTTTTTTCCAGTCCACGACCTTCGCAGCGCAGTCCCTGTAATAAGCAAGGTAGTTGTAACCGAGAAACGAAGTCCCATAGAGGGGGTGGAGATGTATTAGATTACATTAAAGGCGATAGAATAAATTTCTATACTGGTGGGATAAAAGACAATTCATGGACATGATGAAATGTCACTTTTTGTTGTTCTTGATTCTTACTATGCCTATGGCTGGTTGCCTTGGAGGTGAGACAAGCCAACCCGATCTCCTCTACGAAACGGAACTGGAATCTAAAAACGAAACAATCCTAATCATTCAATACGAATTAGAGGAATCTTTGTCCTTCATTGAATCCCTCCAAAATGGATGGGAGGAAACAAATCAATCCTTGTTAAACGCTGTCAATACAGCAGATTTGGCTCAAATAGAAATCTTGGAACTCCAGATGGGCTGGCAGAGCGCAAACCAAACTTTGCTGCAATTTGAGAAGGAATGGGCCGCTTACAATTCCTCCATCAACGAATACCTCCTTGAGTGGAGTCAAGCAAACGGTACAATTGTAGAACTTGAAAACAACTTGCGAGACGCAAATCAAACCATAATTAATCTTCAAACAGGTTGGGATGCAACCAACCAAACTTTGAGGAGTTTCAATCTCGGATGGGATAATGCAAATGCAACGATTGCATCCTTTAGGAATGGATGGTACGTTACAAACCAAACCTTACAAGACCTACAGTACCAATGGCTAACCATGAATGAATCGTTGATACCATCCATGCCGGGCTTGATCGGTTCTTGGACAAATCCGATTTTCAGCAGCGATCCAAATAGAACAAATCTGTACAGCTGCCAGGACAATATAGGTTGGAAATCAGCGGATGGAAACAACACCTTGAACGCTTTAACAAATACTTCGCAAAACCTCTACCTTTACACCATCAAAGCCAAGGTTGCAAATTCGTCTGATTGTGAATGGCAGAATTTTGATCGGTTATTGAGTGCGTTTGACAACAGTACTGAGGAAATTACAACGATGACGGTCTTCAGAGACAGTTTGAATCTGACAACATATTTGGCGCAGATTAACAATACCAAAGAACGAGCGCTGGTTTACAACAAAGATATTGGTATAACAGTCGATGACTTTCATGAAGCCTTGCAATCTCCAACCACGCTTTACAACGATTCTGGTTTGAATGTAAGCGATGTCACACAGATGCGCGATACTGCCCATGTTGCATCATCTAACCAAAGCCCCATTGATTTCATGCCGTACATACCCGCTGAGGCTCTTCCGATTTACTATGCAAATGATGGAATTATGATGGGTACCGCGGGTTGTAACTCAAACCATTGCTCGCTGACGGATGGAACGGTTGGTGTGGATGGAGATTTCTACCTTTATCCCGAAGATACGCTCGAGATGAACATGACATTTGACACGCCACCTCAATTTGCCAATTTACAAGCAAATCTTTCGTTTATCATCCAAGAAATGTTGATGTCTGTACCCTACACCATGGATCTTGTGATTGAGGTAAACGGTCAACAAGTAGGTGTGCATTCTATGGCCAACGCCCAAGGAGATGAGTCAACGATTTTTGAGGTAAAGTTTTCCACTCCAATCTTGCCTGAATCAGGTACAAACCACATCAAATTCAGTATAGACACTGGAACTTCTTCGGTTACAAAGTATACTGAAAAAGTGGCATATATGTGGGATTTTCGTTTGGGGGATCAAGGACAGGACGGTGATCGAGTTGAGTTGTCGAACCTCAGTGCAACAATTGACCGTGGAGTTGTACAAAACAGACCTGTGCACTCTACCGATTCTTTCATTGCACAAACCAATGAAAATTGGACTATCACACATATTGTAGACGGTATTTTGTTCAAGTATCCTCAACGAGAAGGCCATTATGATCCAGATTTACAAGATAGATATGTCTCCTCAATTTGTGAAATTGCACATGGTTTAGGGCAAACTTGCATGGAAGTATTTTGGGCAAACGATCAATGGACAGGCGATGTCGTAGGCTCAGTTGATACACCAGATATCACCCCCTATCTCGATAACGCTGCGAGATACACCGATGGAATTATTTTCTGGGCACTCGACCTCAATCTTTACGACAGAAACCTTGGAAAATACTCCATCCGGGACCCATGGACCTCAGGTTTTGAAACCGCAGTTGGCTTTCCTGCAACGGTCAGTCCACAACCTAATTATTACCACCGATGGCAGCTTGATGTGCCCAAAACCTGCAATTACACCGTCGATTGGAATATTGAAACGAATCTTGGTCCTGGGAAGGTTGTACATATTGTGAAAATTAATGGGTTTCAAGTATCTTACTTTGATGTTGATGAAGGAGATCATAGGGTCTATCTCCACAACCTTAGCCGGAACTCAAATCTAGAACTTGAGATTAAACTTATTGACGGCTATTCATCTCGAGCTTATGCAAGTCAATTTTACATCAGCGATGATTGTGGTGATCGTCTAGACCTTGGTGAAGCAGCGCACACGACAGGACTCAGCACTAGTACGGAATTGATGTACATTCAATTTACTGAACGAATGATACTCTCTCGGATGTATGATTCATAGTGGAATTGAATAAGGGTCACACTCGCTATCTAAGTGTATCGAAAATTGATTTAGATGAACACTCACTGAACCCTGTTGTGCCTAACGTTGAGATGAACCGTGAATATATGGGGGCCCCTTGCGAACACCCGCATTCGGAAGGGTA